>CP065001.1:3600000-4200000 GCA_016700155.1 Ignavibacteriales bacterium | reverse complement strand
AAAGGATCAGTACAGTTTCCTATTGATGAACCAATGCCGTTATCACTGATAAGTAAGATTGTCAAATACAGAGTAAAAGAAAATTCGTCAAAAAAAATCACAAAAAAATAATAAGGAGCGCGTAATGCAAAAACTAAATTTCAAGATTGAGATTGATGCACCTAAAGAAAAAGTCTGGAATACAATGCTTGAGGATAAAACTTATCGTGAATGGACGGATGTTTTTTCACCAGGCTCACATTATGTTGGCGGCTGGGAGAAGGGAAGTAAAATTCTTTTTCTTGGACCGAACGAAAATGGTATTATGGGAGGAATGGTAAGCCGGATAAAAGAAAACAGAAAGCATGAATATATTTCAATCGAACATCTTGGGGTGGTTCAAGATGGTAAAGAAGACACAACGAGCGATGAGGTTAAACAATGGGCTGGTTCACTTGAAAATTACACTTTCAAAGACATTAATGGAAAAACAGAACTGCGTGTTGATATGGACATCAATGATGACTACAAGGAAATGTTCGAAGGTATGTGGCCCAATGCTTTACAAAAATTAAAAGAGCTTGCTGAAAAATAAGTTTATCCGGCTTTATTGATCGTTTAATAATTATCGAAAGAAATTATGATCTCCTCGAAAATCACATTTGAAACTATTGACGAATACATAAATACTTTTCCGAAAGAAGTAAAACAACTTCTTGAAGAAGTCAGAAAGACAATACACAAAGCCGCCCCATTAGCTGAAGAGGCTATAAGTTACCAGATACCAACTTTCAAGTTGAAAGGAAACTTGGTTCACTTTGCTGCATTCAACAATCATATTGGATTTTATCCCGGGTCAAAAGCGATAGAGGTGTTTTCAAAGGAACTGAAAGAATACAAAACTTCTAAAGGGGCAATCCAGTTCCCGCTTGATAAAAAAATTCCTTACGCGTTAATAACAAAGATCACAAAGTCACGAGTTATAGAAAATCTGAATAAGCCCTTGAAGAAAAAGTAATGACTCAAATAATATTCTTTTGATGGGCTGAAAATTTTTGCTAATCTGGTGCAGTAAAAGTTTTATCTTTTTCAAATCAAATTATTTCTATTTAATACACACCATAAACTTTTCTAAATAAAAGAGTGTCGTACTATTAACGGAGCATAATGTCTGAAGAATCTGATTTAGAAATTAAAGAAGCTACTCCATCTGAAAATTCATCCGGTGTCTGGCAGGAACTAAAAGATGCAATACGCGGAAGCGAAGCAGATTATACACAAATAAAAATCGGGAAGGCAATTTTTCTGCTTGCGGTTCCAATGATACTTGAATTGATAATGGAATCTGTTTTTGCAGTAGTTGATATATACTTCGTCGGTTCGCTCGGCGCTTCTGCGGTTGCGACAGTTGGACTGACCGAAACTTATCTCTTTCTTCTTTATTCTATTGCCATGGGATTGTCCATGGCGGTCACAGCTATTGTCGCTCGACGAGTTGGCGAAAAGGAAAAAGAAAAAGCCGGCATAAGTGCGGTACAGGCTATAATTATTGCTGTTGTTGCTTCCGTTCCTTTTTCTATAGCAGGAATATTTTTCGCAAAAGATCTTCTTGCTTTGATGGGCGGAGATCAATGGGTACTGCAGCACGGTTATGGTTATATGCAATGGATGCTCGGCGGCAACATTGTAATTATGCTGTTATTCATGATCAACGCGATATTCCGTGGAGCGGGCGATGCGGCAATTGCAATGCGCGTATTATGGATAGCAAATGGTTTTAATATTATTCTTGACCCGATACTTATTTTCGGATGGGGACCGATTCCAGCATACGGAATTGAAGGCGCGGCAATAGCAACAAACATCGGCAGAGGTATTGGTGTACTGTTGCAAATATGGTTCCTCTTCAAAGGTGGTAAACACATAATAATTTTATCATCCTACTTAAAAATAAATTGGGAAATAATCTCGCAGATAATCAAAACTTCGCTTGGCGGAATAGGACAGATGATCATTGCAATGACATCGTGGATTTTTATAATGAGGATAATTTCAGAATTCGGAAGCCAGGCAATTGCGGGTGCAACAATTGCAATCAGGATAATGATGTTCTCGATGATGCCTGCGTGGGGAATGTCTAATGCCGCGGCAACTTTAGTTGGTCAAAACCTTGGCGCAAAGCAGCCGGACCGTGCGGAACGTTCCGTCTGGATAACAGGTTACTGGAACATGGCATTCCTTATTTGTGTCGCTGTTGTGTTTTTTCTTTTCAGCGGTAAACTCATCGGAATATTTACTGATGATGCGGGTGTAATCACTATCGGCAGTGAATGGCTTCACATTGTATCATACTCATATTTTGTTTACGGCTGGTGGATGGTATCAAGCCAGGCATTTAACGGTGCGGGCGATACAATAACTCCAACGAAAATTAATTTTGTTTTTTTCTGGTTGATTCAGATTCCTCTTGCATATACAATGTCGAAAATCCTTGATCTCGGATACATCGGAATTTTCTGGGCGATATTTATTTCGGAAACTTCCGTAGGGCTTTTTACTCTCTGGTTATTTACAAGAGGCAAATGGAAGAATGTTCAGGTGTGAATTAATGAGCACAGGAATTTGAATATGAGCAAAGTCTTCTTTGATGTCGGAATCACAATCGACGGGTTTATTGCCGGACTAAACGGCGGCGCAAGTAATCCGCTTGGTGACGGAGGAATTCAAATCCATAACTGGATGTTTAAACAAAAATCATTTCGTAACCATATTAAACTTGAAGGCGGTGAGACGGACAATGTTGATAACGATATAATCGAAAACATTTTCAACAGGATCGGCGCAAACATAATGGGAAAGAAAATGTTTATAGAAGGTGAGGCTAACTGGCCAGAAGAAGCCCCGTTCCACTGTCCTGTATATGTGCTTACAAAAGAAAAAAGAGAACCATGGATAAGACCCGGCGGAACAACTTTTTATTTTACAAGCGAAAACATTCACTCCATTTTACAAAAAGCAAAAGAAGCCGCGGGAAATAAAGATGTTAGAATATCAGGCGGCGCAGATGTTATAATGCAGTATCTTAATGCCGGATTGATAGATGAATTCACGCTTCACGCAGCCCCTATGATAATGGGAAAGGGTGTACGCCTTTTTGAAAAAATTAAATCAACAAACTTTGAGCTTGAAATAAGTAATGTTATTAATTCACCAACTGTTACGCACCTGTACTACAATGTTAAATACAAGGGATGAATTATGTCGGCGAATAAAAAAGTTGTAGAAAATTATATTGATGGCTTCAATAAGTCAGATCACGAAAAAATACTTTCGTGTCTTTCTGATGATGTTGAGTGGATATTGCCCGGAGTATTTCATCTAAAAGGTAAAGATGCTTTTGATAAAGAAATTGAAAACCCTGCTTTTGAAGGAAAACCCGTTATAATTGTTAAAAGGGCAACTGAAGAAAATAATGTTGTCATCACCGAGGGGACTGTCCGAGCAAAGAAAAAAGATGCCGAATATATCAATCTTGTTTTTTGTGATGTGTTTGAAATGAAAGACGGACTTATAAAACGTTTGACTTCTTACTTGATGCAAATTCAACAATAGTCCCATGGGTTTTAAAGCAGATGATAAAATGATTAAAGTAAAATACGTTCACACTAACCTTATCGCTGAAGACTGGAAATCACTTTCAGAATTTTATATCAATGTTTTTGGCTGTGTGCTTGTTCCTCCGGAAAGAAATTACTCGGGAGAGGGAATTGAAAAAGGAACTTCAATTAAAAATGTTTCTGTAAGGGGAGTTCATCTCCGTTTGCCGGGATGGGATAACGGACCGACTTTAGAAATATTCAGTTACAGCCCTTCGGCGGAAAGAAAAGATAAACCGATTAACCGTTCGGGTTTCGGGCATATTGCCTTTGAAGTAGAAAATGTTTTGGATGCACAACAAAAAGTTTTAAATTCGGGCGGTAAAAAAATCGGGGAAATAGTCACTCTCTCAACTTCAGACGACAGAAAAGTTACGTGGTGTTATGTTGCCGATCCTGAAGATAATGTAATAGAACTTCAGTCCTGGTCGTATTAACTAAAATTAAATAGTCTCCACTCTTATAATTTTCGAAAGTATTTTTATGTCAGGCATTTCTGTATCAAATCTGATTAAGGGTTATTTGCTTTTCGCAGGCATTTTGTTTTTTCTTCAATCAACAACAACCGGACAGAACCAAAACACAAAGACAATAGTTGAAAAAATTCTAAAAACATCTCCGGTAATTGATGGGCATAATGATCTGTTCATTCACTATTTCGACTGTAAAGATTGTCCGAAAGATATTGACGATTACCAGCTTGATACTATTACTAAAGGTCACACGGACATCATCCGCTGGAGAAAGGGCGGAGTGGGCGGTCAGTTACTTAACGTTTTCGGAGGAACAAGATCGTTGGACGCCTATTTGAAAGCATGGGATTTATTATACCGGCTTGAAGAAAAATATAAAAACGATTTGACTGTTGTCGGCTCATCATCTGAAATGAAACAAGCAATGAACGAAGGAAAAATTGCTATTCTTCCTTCACTTGAAGGCGCAGTAAGATTAGGTGATAATATGTTCCTTGTAAGATCATTTTATAAACTTGGATTGCGCAGTGTTACATTCGCGTATTCCACCAACCAGCTCGCTGACGGAAGCGACGACACGGTTAAGTATAACGGCATCTCCAAACTCGGTGAGGAGATGGTAAAAGAAATGAATCGTCTCGGAATTATTATTGACATGTCCCACATCTCCGCAGAAGCAATGAATGATATTCTTGATATCACAAAAGCACCTGTAATATTCAGCCACTCTAACGTAAGAGCTTTATGCAATGTAAACAGGAATGTGCCCGACGATGTTCTGTTACGATTAAAAGCTAACAATGGATTGATAATGCTTACCGCAGTTCCATACTTTACAAGAAAAGAACATTATGAATGGATGGACAGGGGCGATACTCTTTATTATAAAATCATAAAAGAATTTCCTGATGATAAAACTAAAGTCGATTCAATAATGGAAAAATGGGAGCGCGAAGATGTTATGCCTGTTGTTACCGTAAAAGATTTTGCCGATCATTTTGACTATGTAAAAAATCTTATCGGTGTTGATCATATAGGTATCGCCGGAGACTATGATGGAATATACTATACAATAAAAGGAATGGAAGATGTTTCAACATATCCTAATTTATTAATTGAGTTGGTTAACCGCGGATGGACAGAAGATGAGGTCAGGAAAATCTGTTCTGAAAATTTTCTCCGTGTTTTTCTAGATATTGAAAAAGTCTCGGCAAAATTAAAATTGGAAACAGCACCATCACTAATGAATTTATCAGAGATAAAATGAAATTATTTTTTTTTATGCTATCGGTACTTCTGTTCTTATCATGTAATACTCAAAAACCTGACTCCGATTTTTATATGCCCGCCGAGTTTCATCCACAGGATGCTGTTTATGCCGGGTGGTTCGACAATCCTAAAAAAGATAGTGTGATTGCTCAAATTGTTTCTGCTCTTCAAAAATCAGTTAATATAAAAATGATTTACGATGATGTATCAATCAGGATTAATGCAAATAAATTTCTTTTCGGGTTTAATATTGACACAAATAAAATTTTCTGGACACAGGATTCATTACGGTATGACTGGATAAGAGATCCGGGGCCCCTCTTTCTAATTAATGATGACGGTGAAATGAAAATTGCAGATTTCAACTGGAATGCTTATGGATATGAATATGTCTATAAAGATTTTCGTTTAGAAAGAACTGATTCACTTTATGGCAAGATCGAAAAGCGAGAAGCTGAACGACTTAATCTGGGAGTCATCAGTTCTGAAATAGTGAATGAAGGCGGGGCATTGGAAGTAAACGGCAATGGTGTAATGATGGCTATAAAAGAAACTGCACTTCAACGCAATCCGGGAAAGTCGATCGATGAAATTGAAAAAGAATATCTTCGTTTGACCGGAAGCAAAAAAATAATATGGCTTAATCGTTCGCCTGTGAACGAGAGGGTTTTTGATGGACCAACAGTCGATAACTGGTTTACAGGGGGTGCAAACGGGCACATTGACGAAGTCGCAAGATTCGTTGCTCCAAATACAATTCTGCTCACAAAGATTGATGATGAAGAAAGATTACAAAATCCAATCAGCAAAATTGATTACGATATTTTAGAAGAGAATTACCAGATACTTAAACAAGCAAGTGATCTTGATGGAAAACCATTCGAGATAATAAGAGTTCCTTCTCCAAATTTAAATGTTCCTGAATTTTATACTGAGTTGGTGGTTGATGATGAATGGAGAAGAGGAAGCGGACTCAATTTAAATTCATTTAATAATGGAGATACAGTACGTATAACAAAAGCCGTCAACTACCTTAACTTCTTCATCTCAAACGAAGTTGTCTTAATTCCTAAATACTTGAAAGTTGGAATGCCCGAATCTGAAAAGCAGAAAGACGAGGAAGTAAAAAATCTTTTCGAAAAACTTTTTCCTGATAAAGAAATAATTCAAATCAATCCAATTGCTATCAACAGAGGCGGAGGAGGTATTCATTGCGTAACACAGCAGCAGCCGAAAAGAAAAAAGGAGAGTTAGATTGAAATTAAGGTTGCTATTCTTAATTCTGATTTTGTTTTGCTCATTAATGACATTTGGACAACGAGAAACTGTTGCTTCAAATGAAAAAATTATCATGGTTGTACTTGCGCACCCAGATGACGAAACCGCGATGGGTCCCGTCCTTGCCAAATATGCTGCTGATAACAAAGTATATCTTGTCCTCGCAGCGGATGGAAGATATGGAACCCGTGAACACGCCGGAATTCCCGCAGGAGATTCCCTTGCGCAAATACGAAAAGTAGAAACAATTTGTTCTTGCAATGCATTAGGGATTGAGCCGCCGATATTCCTGGGTTTTCATGATGGGTTGGGTTCAAGAACTGGACTTGGCGAATACTTCCGGCAAACAGCAAAACTTAAAGAAAAGTTAAAATTATTAATGGAAGAAATAAATCCTGATG
This sequence comes from Ignavibacteriales bacterium, assembly GCA_016700155.1. Lineage (NCBI taxonomy): Bacteria > Pseudomonadati > Ignavibacteriota > Ignavibacteria > Ignavibacteriales > Ignavibacteriales bacterium. The sequence continues at coordinate 4,192,944 of CP065001.1, read as the reverse complement.
TGATAATTACTTTTGGTCCCGACGGAGATACTGGTCATCCCGACCACCGTGCAATAAGTGATATTACCACAGAAATAATTTTGCGTGAAGGGTGGTATGAAAAGTATCCGCTTCACTTTGTAGGCTTTCCAAATGATGAAACTGATACATCCTTCACAAGTGCTGAATTAAACTCCGTTGATGAAAAATACCTTAACGTAAGAATTAAATACAATGAAGCTCACAGAGAAAAACATTTTGAATCTATAAGATGTCACAAAAGTCAGTGGACAGAAGATGAAATGAATGAGTGGCTAGAGATGGAGAAAAGCAATACTTCGTACACCGCATACTTCCGGAAGTTTGTTGTTGATACAAACATCAAAAAAGATTTTTTTGAAAAATAATTAATCAATAAAGGAACATTTCTATGAACAGAATCACTTTTTTCAAGCTGGTAATTGGGATGGCGAGTTTGTTTTTTATCGTTGCCGGCTCAGTTTCGTCTGCACAAACTTACGACGATCTTGTTCCTCTCGATGGTTATAAAACAAAAATATATTTTAGCGCGGGTAATGATGTCCGGGCAAAAATAGTTGCAGAAAGAATGGATCATGTTCTTGAGTTTTATAATAAGCTTATTGCATTCGAACCGGAAGTTACATTGCTGATAATGAATCCTGTCGATTGGCCCAGGCACACAACGTTTCCTGTTTATGGAATGCCGCACTATGACGAAAAAAGAAATTTATTAATTATTGCTTCAGAGAATAACGAATTCTGGAAAAGTTTTATCCCGCCGGTAGATCAGTTTCCCAAAGAACTGGCGGACAAAATCTCTTCAACATATATTGATGAAAACGGCGGACTATCAATGCAGGCATTTTTTGATTTGCTTGCTATTCATGAACTTGGTCACGCGTATCAATTTCAAGCTGGATTAAATGTACAACGTATGTGGATGGGAGAACTGTTCTGCAACATTCTTCTTCATACATACATTGCTGAAAATGAGCCTGAACAATTGCCCGCTCTTACAGTATTCCCGCAAATGGTAATTGCCGGTGGAACCGAAGGTTTTGTTTATACCTCTCTGTCCGATATTGAAGAACGTTATGAAGAAATCGGACAAAGACATCCAAGAAATTATGGGTGGTATCAATGCCGATGGCATTATGCTGCCGGGAATATTTATGACGCTGGCGGTACCGAAACTTTTGTAAAACTATGGAATGCGCTCTTATTACAAAAAGAAAAATTAGATGATTCGAAGTTTGCTGAATTGTTGTCAGAACAAACTCACCAGAGTGTAGCTGATGTTATGCTTAAGTGGGATGAATAGTTATGAACAACCCTGAAAGAAATAAAGGGAGGGTCCCGGCTTTTTGAGATTAGTTCTCCGGGGGTTCGCTAAATAGGCCCGTGCTTAGAGAATTATTTTTATTAATCGAATATATATGAATAGAATTGATCGACTCATAGCAATCCTGACTACGTTACAATCAAAAAAATATGTAACTGCAGAATTTGTTGCAGAGAAATATGAGATCAGCCTTCGCACAGTTTATAGAGACTTAAAAGCTCTTGGAGAAATTGGTGTTCCCATTTACTTTGAGAACCAGAAGGGATATTCAATCCTGAAAAGTTTTTTCCTTCCTCCAATTTCCTTAACAACTGAAGAGGCTAATTCCCTTATTCTTGTTTCTACTCTTTCCGAAAAGTTTGGTGACAAAACAACGAAGAATAATATTGAGAGCGCTATTAGTAAAATAAAAGCAGTATTAAGATCGACGGATAAAGACAATATTGATCTGCTGCATTCACAGATAAAAATTTATAAAGCTCCCGACGAACCAGAGAAACCAGATTATCTAAACGAGATTCAAAACTCAATTATTAATAAAGAAGTCTTGCATATTGAATATATAAACAACAATGAAGAAACTAGCCGCAGAGAGATAGAGCCAATTGGCTTAACATTTTATTCCAACCAATGGCATTTGATAGCATGGTGCTGGATGCGAAATTCCTACAGGGATTTTAAAGTAGCGCGAATAGTTGATTTAAAAAATCTGAAAGAGAAGTTTAGAAAATCAAAGCATTATGATATCAACGAGTATATAAAATCACTTTCCTAAAAAATAAAAAGCCACTGACATAGGGTTGTCAGTGAGGGTATTTATCTTTACAAAAACATAAAATGAAAGAGTTGTATGGAACAGAGCTACAAAAATTGCCAGAGCTGTGGTATGCCTATGAAAAAATCACCGGGCGGAGGCGGAACTGATGCTGATGGAACAATCAGCAAAAAGTTTTGTGGTTATTGTTTTAAAGACGGGCAATTCATTAATTCTCACTGGACTGTAAGCCAGATGCAGGAGTTTGTTAAAGGGAAGATGAAAGAAATGGGTTTCCCCGGATTCTTATCAGGATTTTTCACTAAAAACATTCCTAAGCTTGAAAGGTGGAATAAAGTATGAGTGTTATTAATAAACTTGCTTCATCACTAAATCGCAGAGATGAAGTGCCGAACCAGGAATTAGCAAAACAGGTAGCAAGCAAGGGAGACAAGAAAGCTGTTAAAGAACTTATTGATAACCTTAACAGTAAAAGTAGAGATATTCAAAATGATTGCATCAAGGTGCTGTATGAAATCGGGGAAATTAAACCAGCTCTTATTGCTGGCTATGCTAAAGAATTTATTGCACTGCTCGATCACAAAAATAACCGTCTGCAATGGGGCGCAATGACGGCAATTAATACAATCACGCTTGAAAATCCAAAGCTGATAAACGGCGCACTTACAAAAATTATTTCAACTGCCGAAAGAGGCTCTGTAATTGCAAGAGACTATGCAGTAAATATTTTAATAAAACTTTGTTCTATAAAACAATATTCAAAAAATGCTTTTTCTCTTTTGAATGAACAGATTCTCGCCAGCCCCGTCAATCAATTGCCAATGTATGCGGAAAGGGCAATGCCGATCATTGATGATAACAATAAGAGTCTTTTTATTAAAACATTGTCATCAAGACTTGTCGATATTGATAAAGAGAGTAAAAGAAAACGAATTGAAAGAGTAATAAAAAAGTTCAGTTAGTAATGCAGAAATTTATTTGGATTATTATACTCATCAACTGATAGTTATTTAAACAGTAACTCATAAATCTTCAACTTAAAAATATAAAAGCGAGTTCACGGCGTTATGAGATAGTGTCCTAGATTGTTTAGTAAAGAACCCGGTGAGTGGAAAATTAGCTCTGATATTATCGGACAGGATCCTTCGCACAAGTAAATAATTTAATACGTATAACCGATTGAAAAATAAAAGAAGGTCTCGCCAAGAACTATCGGGTTGCCGGGAACATTTTTCTTAAATAAAAAACTTCTGCCGACAGAAAAATCTGCGGGACCTATTGGGGTGTCAAACGATATTGATGTGCCCACACCATGTCTTAAATCTTTAAAGCGTATCTGTTCCTGAACTCTCCATGTTGAACCAAGATCATATCTTGCAAGCACGTAAGTATCAAAAAATAATTTTACAGGCAGTTTATACCTGTATTGAAGAGAGGCTAAGAATAATTGTCTTCCGCGGAATTCATATTCTCTCATTCCAAAAAAAGAATTTTGTCCGCCGAGAGAATGATGTTCACTCAACGGAAGCGTCTTATCACCAAAACCCATTTTTAATCCGCTTGTTAACGTGTGTATGCCCGCAAAAGTAATATGGTTCTTATACTCAAAACCAAAATTTGTGTAGCCGACATCGCCGCCGAGTATCGTTTGTGCGGTTTCATAAAATCCATGAAAATAAAAACCGTTTTCCGGGTAAGGGTATTTATCCTGCGTATCAATTGTTGAGCTGAACATCAGGCTAACAATTTTGGTCATGTATGGTTCAGCCTGGTTGCCGGAATTATTTTTTACTTCATCAAACTGATAGGTGCCGGTCGCTATAAGGTTTCCGAATCTTTCCACCTGCGTGCCTAATGAAATTGATGCGCCGTAAAATATCTGCCTGTATTCCCCGAGTTCCGATCTTGAAAAAAATTTTTCTGATGTTGGCGCATCATCGCCATAAACTTTAACGTCATTAAATTTGTAGAAAGCATCAATCTTGTAAGTGAAGTATGTATCAAATATTCTGTTTGATTTGTGTTCAAGAATATAGCCACGGTTTCTTGTTCCGCCGTAAAGAAGAAGACCCAGCTCAGTACCGCTGCCGAGTACATTTTCATCACGAAGGTCAAGACTTAATTGAGCGCGGTTTTCATTATCTGTCCGGAAACCAACCCGAAGCAGTCCCGAGGTTTTTTCCGCTACACTTACAATGATGATGTTTTCGCCATTTTCTTTTTTTACAAAAATATTCACGTCGCTGAACAGGTTTGTGCTTCTAAGGTTAGTTAACCCTTCTTCTGCCTGTTCAATAGAAAATGAATCGGAAACCGAGAAAGGCAGTTCTCTTAGTATTATTGTCGGATTTGTTTTTTCGTTTCCATCAATTTGAATTTGATCAATGGTACCCGCTTCAATATTCAGATATAGTTCGGCGTTTAATGAGTCGAACCCGCATTCTTTTATGCCGGCAAGAAGATATCCCGCCTGACGGTACGCAAGCAATATCGTTTCAATCTTTTTTGAAAATGCCTTTGCGTTATATGGTTTGGAAATTAATCCATTCAATTCGTCTAACGCATAGTCAATTAATGATGAGTCGTTTGCTGTAATCTTTAAATGATCAACAACGGGATTTTCAATAAAATTAATTTTCAGGTTGGTAAAGTTTTCATGCTCTTCAATTTCAATTGACACATCTGCAATGTTGCCTTCAGTAAAGATTGAGTCAATATCTTTAACAATCATATGGCTGGAAACAGAGTCCATCTCAGCATAATGACTAACAAGCGATGTTTCGGTTTTACTACCCCTGTTTATATAACGGATATTTTTTAGATAAAATTCCTGCGGGGTAATTTTTTTATCATATGCCACGTTAAGTTTATTTAGAAAAGAACCCATGTTCGATTTGGAGATTTCATATCCGCTTTTAATTAATTGTCCCGGATTAGAAAAGTCCGCCGCATCAAGATCTCCCGGTGCCGGGTTGAAAACAAAGTCCGCATAACCCAATTGTTCCTGGTTTAAAAGGCGCATGGGGATACTTACAACCTGGTCTGCAACAATCCACGGTAAATAAAGATCGTCTTCGGGATGAAGCTCGCTTGTGGTGTTTACGGCAACTACTAAATCCGGTTTGAATTCAGCGGCTATTTTTGCGGGGATGTTTGCAACCAAACCGCCATCCACCAAAGTTAGTGTGTCAATGGTTATCGGCGATAATAAAAACGATACGCTTGAACTCGCCCGCATCGAAGTGCCTAAAGATCCGCTATCAAGTATCACGGGTTTGCCGGAGACAAGATCAGTACAGACAGCTCTGTACGTATACTTTAAATCTCTGAATCCGTTTTCAATTTGTATAGGAGCTTTTAGTGAAAGAAGATTTAAAAAATTTGATAGTCTTATCCCGTCATTCAGTGATGTTGGTAATATAGGATTGAGCCCGCTTAAACGAAGCGCGAAGATCGCGCGGTCTTCTGTAATTTTTTGTTCAATGAATAAATCTCTTCTGCTTCTTTCTCTGTCCGATGCTAACAGACTATTCCAGTCTGTATAGGACGCAATAGAATCAAGCTGCTCAACACTGTATCCGGCAGAATAAAGTCCCCCGACAATACTTCCCATGCTGGTGCCGACTATAATGTCCGGATAGATGCCTGCTTCTTCCAATGCTTTAAGAACGCCAATCTGTGACAAGCCTCGGGCGCCGCCGCCGCTTAGCGCAATAGCTATTGTGGGTTTTGTTTTTGATTCGAATGCGGTAAGTCCGAAAGGAAGTTTTATTTCTCTCTTTTCAAATTGAATAGTATGGTGAGTCTGTGCTGTGGTCTTAAATGCAAGACTAACGAACGCATATATAAAAATTAATATTATTATTCTCATCGTTCCGGTTGTCCGCATATATACTTTCAGGAATTAAATTCCCAAAAGTTAATTTCTATTTTCTCTTCTTCTGCTGAGCCTTTGCGTTTTGTTCGGCTGCTTCCATCATACGCGCCATAAATCCCTGTTTCTTCTTCGGGTTCTTAACTGGTTCAAGAACCATTCCGTCATGTTTGTGGTTTATATAATATTGCTGTCCGATTGATAAAAGGTTGAACATAAAATAATAAAGATTCAATCCGGAAGGAAAACTCATGAACATCAGGGTTAACATTACGGGCATTATGTACACAAGCATTTGCTGCTTTGGATCTTTCATCGTCATCTTTTGTTGTATGAACGTTGTTATACCCATAAGCAATGCCAAACCACTTATCTGATCTATACCGAACAAAGGTAATTTGAATGGTAATACTGTTATAATATCCGGTCTGGAAAGATCGGAAATCCAGAATATGAAAGGCTGCTGTCTTAGTTCAATCGCCACCTGGAACAAACCCCAAAGCGCGATAAATATCGGCATCTGTAACAGCAATGGGAAACAACCACCGGCTGGATTAATTCCGTAGGTTGAATATAGTTTCATTGTTTCGGTATTTGCTTTAGACGGGTCGTCTTTATACTTCTCTTTTATTTCCGCCATCTTTGGCTGAAGAAGCTGCATTTTTTTCATTGACTGCATGCTGCTTTTAGTGAGCGGATACAAAAAGACTTTTATGATCAACGAAAAAACAATAATCACAAAACCAAAATTTGGAATGAACGTATGAAGAAAATTAAACAACGGAAGCATTACAAATTCAGCAATTGGTCTTACTATAAATTTTAACCCGAAAAAACTTCCAAAGTCTACAATTGCTTCAAAGTTTGTTGAATATGTTTTTAGTATATCATAATCAACCGGACCCATATAAATAGTAAAAGAATGTTTTTCGCTTGCAGTATTTTTATAGGGAAGAATTAATCTTGTGCTGTAAAACTCTTTTACTCCATGGTCGCTTAGCAATTCTCTTGATCCATTAATAAAGGCGCCCTCTACCTGTTCAGGTTTTTGTGGGGCTATGATCACGGAGAAATATTTGTTCCTTACTGCAACCCAGTTGACTTTGCCTGAAAAATCTTTTTCAACTTTTGTTCCCGCATCCGATGCATCAACTATTACCTGTTCATCCCCGTAAAATGCGCTGGCGTTCGAATAGTTTGCTTCATCAACAGAGTTTTCCTCAGCAAAACGGATTCCGCCATCCCACACAAGATCATACGCGTTATTACTGATGTGGCTTTGCATTCCTGCCATTTCAACATCTGCAGTAAAGCTGTATTTGTTTCCGTAGAAGACAAACGTTTTTATAATCCTGCTTCCGTCTTCCGCTTTAAAAGTAAAAACTATCTTTTGAGAATCCTCTTTAGCAAGGAGATATTTTGTTTTTTGAGAGTATGTTTCAAAATCAAGATTGGCTGTATTAATCGCTTTTCCTTCTGAAGTAACAAAGGCAAGATCGAAACCGTTGCTGCGTGAGTAGTTTATTAACTGAACAGCGTCTCGCTCAATATTTTTTCCTTCTTCCTGGTCAATCGAATACCAGTTATTAAACTTCTTAACGAAACATCTCCTGATGTTTGCGCCCCTTGTTGTTATCTCAAGGCGCAGCAGTTCGTTCTCAACAATAATTACTTTTTCGTTTTTAGAAGAACTGAAAATGTTTTTTTCATCTGACTTGATTATTTCTTTTTCAACGACGGGAGGAATGTCTTTTACGCTATCCTTAATTACTTCCGTTGTGCCGGTTGAGTCACTTTTTGTTTGCGGTGTTTGATTCGGCGGGGGCGTTGGGGCGCTGACATAAAGCCACACCATTAGAATTGCGCCGATCAATATAAAAGCTATGGTTGTTTGTCTATCCATTATTCTTCCGTTTATTCTACTGGGTCGTAACCACCCTTATTAAAAGGATTACATCTGATAATCCGCCAGGCTGTTTTGATTGTGCCTTTAATAACCCCGTATTTTTTATATGCTTGTATTCCATATTCTGAACAACTTGGGGTAAATCTGCAGGAAGGTGGCAAAAGAGGACCTATAAATTTTTGATATCCTTTGATAAGGTAAATAAAAATATACCTCATCTAAATACTCCTGCCAATGGTGGCAATCAGTTCTTCCACCTCCGGCATTATTTCTTTTAGACTAATCTTTTTATTTTCTTCTTCATTAATTGTATTTGACGAAAATACAACATTAAGCCTTTTGTTTTTCTTCAGGCATGCTTCAACCAGCGTTTGCTTTTTCTGGCGGTACGATTCTCTGATTAATCTTTTAACCCGGTTTCTCCAGACAGCGTTTCCGCTTTTTTTTGCTATAGCAGTCATAATACTTATGCTGCCTTCATTCTGTGCGGGTTCTGATAAATATGTTGCTTTAATTTTTTTTGTTGAAGATGAGATCGTTTTTCCAAAGGAATATATTTTTTGGATGTCCTTCCGGCTTCTTATTCTTTCCTTCTTTGAAAGACCGAAGCGTTTCAATTTCCGTTAAATTTATTTCTCATCACTTACGGTTAGTTTTTTTCTGCCTTTAGCTCTGCGGCTGGCAAGTACTTTTCTACCGTTTTTTGTTTTCATTCTTTCTCTGAATCCGTGTTTGTTTTTTCTTTTCCGGTTACTTGGCTGATACGTTCTCTTCATTTATTACTCCTTGATATCTAAAAAGAGGACAAAAATAAATATAAACCCTTAAATATCCAAGATTAAGCTCACCCAATAGTGACTTTTGGTGCTATTAAAAGATTTTCTTTTTTAAACCAAGAATTAATTTGCTCTTGGTCATTTGAGGATATATTTTTTCATATAATTGAAAGCCCTCTTTGGCGGTGAACAACATGTGGACAACCACAAATTGTGAAATAGTTTCACGTCTTTTTTTTTGGTGTTTTTAGTGTTTTCGGTGTTGTCTTTGTGAGGTCTTTTCAAAACAAACCCCTTAACTTGTTGTAAAATAGCGGGTTCCCGTCCGCCGCCTGATGTGGATAAGTTGTTGGTGGTTTGTTTGAACTGCTTGTTGTTTTTACAGATTTCTTGAAATTTAAGGTTTTTTATTTGTGGATAATTTACATACCATTACACTAGATAACATTACCAACACAATAACATACGACCACCTTTCCGCATGGAAAGAATGTCTAAAAATCATACGGGAGAATGTAACCCAGATGACTTATAATACATGGTTTTTACCCATTAAGCCCGTTGAGCTTGTTAATAAGAATCTACGGGTACAGATACCCAGCCAGTTTTTCTGGGAATGGATTGATGAGCACTTTAATACTCTGATCAACAAGACTATTTTTCAGGTCCTTGGGCCGGAAGCTAAACTTTCTTATCTGATCGTTGAAGAGAATGAGCCAGCAGAAACTAATAACAGCTCCGTCACTAATGTATCAACAAAGCCAGAGCCCCCCCAAAAAGAGAATCTATTTGAAAACTACCTAAACCCAAGATATGTGTTTGATAATTTTATAAAAGGTGAAGGCAACCAGCTCGCCCGCGCTGCTGCGACTGCAATAAGTGAAAATCCGGGCGGGACTTCATTTAATCCTTTTTTTATTTATGGCGGTGTTGGTCTTGGCAAGACTCATCTTATTCAAGCTATTGGTAATCAAATCTTAAAAAATCTGCCAGACAAAAAAGTTATATATCTCTCTTCTGATATTTTTACTGTGGAATTTGTTGAGGCAATAAAGACAAATAGTGTAAATGAGTTCTCTGCTTTCTACCGCGGGATGGATGTCCTTATTATAGATGATATCCAATTCCTAATCGGAAAAGAAAAAACTCAGGATCACTTTTTCCATATTTTCAACACATTACATCAATCAAGAAAACAAATAATACTTTCAAGCGATAAAGCGCCAAAGGATTTAAAAGGACTTGATGAAAGATTAATATCCAGGTTTCAGTGGGGACTAACTGCTGATATTCAACCGCCTGAACTTGAAATGCGTTTGGCTATTTTAAAACGGAAGTGTGAAGATTATGGTATGGCTCTGCCAAACGAAATAATGGAATATATCGCGGGGAATATCACTTCAAACATAAGAGAGCTTGAGGGGTGTTTAATAAAACTGCTCGCAACTGCGTCTCTTAAATCTGCGGAGATTAATCTTGAGCTTGCAAAAAAAACGGTTAAGGAAATATCAACCGATAGAAAAGTTTATGTGACCATCGAGAGTATTACAAAAATTGTCTGCGCTCACCTTAATGTTGCTGAAAATAAATTGCGTGAAAAAACCAGGAAGAAGGAAATCGTTCTTGCCAGGCAGCTTGCCATGTATTTATCTAAAGAACTGACAAAAAATTCTCTAAAGACGATAGGACTTCATTTCGGTGGAAGAGATCATTCAACTGTTATCCATGCATGCAATGCTATAGAAGAAGGAAAAGAAAACGACACATCAATTAAGGATCTCATCATTACATTAAAAAATCAGATTGAATTAAGTTGTTCATAGTTCTTTGTTGAAAACCTGTTAATTAATTCTTTTATCATGTTAATATCTTGCCTCTCGCCAACATCTTTCTAATAACATCCAACTTGTTAATTAGTTTTCAACATCGGCTTTAGCTGTAATGTGTATTATTGTTTTACTAAACAATAAAAATATTATTTATCCACATATTAACAGCCTTATTACTATTAATTAATTTTTAAAAACATATTAAATAATTAATATAAGTCAGTTAGTAACTGAACGTAAATTATGAGTTTATAACGCGCTTAAGTTATTGAGATTCGGGAGTAATTTTAGTACTTTTGCATAATCGAAAAGGAGAAACAATTATGGAATTTAAAGTAAACAGTAAAGTTTTAGAAAAGCTTTTATCCAGGATTATTCCGGCTGTTCCTTCAAGAACACCAATGCCTATTCTGGAAAACTTTCTGTTTGACATTAAAGATGGATCTATGATTGTTTCAGCAACTGATCTTGAAGTTTCCCTCCGCTCATCAATCAATATTGATGCAAAAGAAAATAAAAAAATGGTTATCCCCGCCAGACTTCTTTTCGATATAATTCGCTCATTAAATGAAACGATGATTACTTTTGAAACAGAAAGCAATTCTAAGCTAAAACTGAAAACAGAGAACGGTGTTTATCATATCGGTTATTCTGATCCGGCAGATTTTCCTGAAATCCCGGAAGTAGCGCAAGAGAAGGAAATAATTTTAAAGGGAAATGATTTAAAGAAAGCCATTGATCAGACAGCATTTGCAATGAGCAAAGAGGATATGCGTCCGGCAATGACAGGAACGTTGTTTGAGTTTAGCGGTGATGGGTTAAGGTTTGTAACAACAGACGGTCACAGGCTTGTTAAGTTCATTAATAAAGCGGTGAAGTTTTCTAAAGATGAACAATATATTGTTCCTGAAAGAGCAATAGGTGTGTTATCCAAACAACTTCCGGAGAGCGAAATAAAAATTTATTTAAGCAAAACACACATCTCATTTATTCTTGATGGATTGGAATTTGTTTCCAGATTAATCGGGGAAAAATATCCTGCTTATAACAGTGTAATACCGCTTGAAAATGAGAATATTCTAAAAGTGAAAAGAGATGAGCTGCAGTCCACCATAAAGAGAATGATGTTATTCTCTTCTGGTAACTCCAAGCAGGTAAAATTTTCTATAGGAAAAAATAATGTTGAAGTATCTGCAGAGGATATTGATCACGGCTCAAATGCAGTAGAAAATATTTTGTGCGAATACAAAGGAGAGTCGATGGACATAGGATTTAATACCGCCTATGTTCACGATATGATAACACACATAAGCAGTAAAGAAATAATATTTAAACTTCACTCACCAACCAAAGCATGTATACTGGAACCAACCGAGGTTCATGAGAACGAAGAATTAATGCTGCTGCTTATGCCTGTTAGGTTAAATAACTGAGAAAATGATCCTCTCTTCCATCCGGCTTAAAAATTTCAGACTACATAAAGAGGTAAGTATAAATTTTTCAGATGGAATTAATTATATAGTCGGCGGTAACGGAAAAGGAAAAACAACCATTCTTGAATCTATATACTTCCTGTGTACAACAAAAAGCAGCAGTTCAAGATCAGATAGTGAAGCGGTTAGTTTTAGCGAAAACGGATTTGAAATAAGCGGAATTTTTAAGGACAGAACAGAGAATAAAATTAAGATAACCTATTCTTTGACAGACAATAAGAAAAACTATTTGCAGGATAATAAAATTATCGGCAGAGCATCGGAAATAATAGGAAAATATCCTGTTGTACTGCTTACTCCGGAAGATCATTCAATTACCCAGGGATCACCATCAGAAAGACGAAGACTGGCAGATTCGATAATCTCTCAGGCGAGCGAAACATATCTCAAGACTCTCATTGAATACAATAAAGTGTTGAAGAACAGATCCAGCTTGTTATCACAATTCCGAGAGAACAAAAGATATTTTAATAAAAATGAGTTTGATTCTTGGACAGAAAAACTTGCCGACTACGGAACTCTGATAATCGAAGCAAGAATAAAATTTATATCAGCGTTTAATGAATATATAAGCGAATCATATTTCAGGATAATGAACAGGGAAGAAACTCCGTCAATAAAATATTCTTACCTGAACGACAGCACGGAAAGGGATATAAAAAAAATTTTTATTCAGGCACTTAGCGAAAAAAGAGAAGAGGAATTACGAAGAGCGTCCAACCTTGTGGGTCCGCATAAAGACGACTTTGTTTTTGAAATTAACGGAATAAATCTAAAGACCTTCGGATCGCAGGGTCAGCATAAAACTTTTCAAACAGCCATAAGGTTTGCTCAGTTTTTTTATTTGAAAGAGATCTCAGGAAAAACCCCATTGTTTTTACTCGACGATGTTTTTGGAGAGTTGGATTCCAACAGAGCAAAAAAAATCAGCGAATATCTTAGTGAGGTTGGACAGACATTCATTACATTAACTGATTTTTCCGACTTTTCATTTCTAAAGAAAAAAGAAACAGACCTGCTTATAAGGCTTAATGAAGGAAGCGTTGCTTATGCCTGATGGATTCAGAAGCCTTAGAGAAATAATTAATTCATCACCGGAACTTGATAAAATAAAAACGGTAATAGCAGAGAGTGATGTCATCGTTGAGTTCGGAAAAATTTTTCCAGAGCTTGAAAAGATTGTTATCCCTGTAAAAGTTGAGAAGAAAGTTTTGAAATTAAAGGTTGAAAACTCAACCTGGCGAAGTGAGATAAAGTTTAACGAACACTCATTTGTAGATAAAATAAATTCCTATTTCAGAGAGAACAGAATAAATCAAATAAGATTTATTTAAGAGTTTAATTAAAGAGAGAATAAAATGGCAGCAGACAAAAATAAAAATGATTATAGTGCCAAAAGCATAAACGTGCTTAAAGGGCTTGAGGCGGTTAGAAAGCGACCGGCGATGTATATCGGCGACGTAAGTTCGCGAGGTCTTCATCACCTCGTTAATGAAGTTGTTGATAACAGCATTGACGAAGCTCTTGCGGGATATGCCGACAGCATAAGCATTACTATAAACAAAGATGAAAGTATAGCCGTTGAAGATAATGGAAGAGGCATTCCTGTTGATATGCACCCGGAGGAGAAAAGATCCGCACTCGAAGTTGTAATGACAGTGCTGCATGCCGGAGGAAAATTTGACAAAGATTCTTATAAGGTTTCAGGCGGTTTGCACGGAGTAGGTGTTTCGGTTGTTAACGCATTATCAGAATGGTTAAAGGTTGAAGTTAAGAGAGATGGAAAAATATTTTTCCAGGAATATAAAAGAGGCGTTGCGCTAAAGCCCGTAAAGGAAACCGGAAAAACAAAAAAGAACGAAACCGGTACTACAGTAACCTTTCTGCCCGACGATGAAATTTTTAAAGTGGTTAAATTTAAGTTCGATACGCTAGCAGAAAGAATGAGGGAACTGGCTTATCTAAATAAAACAGTCATAATTAAAATGAAAGATGTAAGGAACGGCGGCGAAGAGGCGGTCTTTCATTTTAAAGGCGGGTTAGTAGAATTTGTAAAATATCTTGATGAAGCAAGAGAAGCGCTTCACAAACCCGTATACATTGAAGGTGAAAAAGACGGAACCCCAATTGAAATTTCTTTCCAGTATAATGGCGGATATACAGAAAATATTTTTTCTTATGTGAATAACATTAACACGCATGAAGGCGGAACTCACCTCGTTGGTTTTAAAACCGCGCTCACAAGAACGCTTAATAATTACGCGTATAAAAACGGACTCATAAAAGAGGGAAAAATAAATCTAACCGGCGATGACTTTAGAGAAGGATTGACAGCAGTAATATCAGTTAAAGTTGCAGAGCCGCAGTTTGAGGGACAAACAAAAACCAAACTCGGCAACAGCGAAACAAAATCGGCGGTTGAAACGCTGGTTGGAGAAAAACTTGCAGAGTATCTCGAAGAAAATCCTTCGGTTGGAAAAAAGATAATTGAAAAATGTATGCGCGCTGCTGAAGCAAGAGAAGCCGCACGAAAAGCACGCGATCTTGCAAGAAGAAAAAATGCTCTTGATAATATGAACCTCCCGGGAAAACTTGCCGACTGTTCAATTACGGACCCAGAGCATTGCGAGATATACATTGTCGAAGGCGATTCTGCGGGGGGTTCTGCAAAGCAGGGAAGGGACAGGAGATTCCAGGCGATACTTCCTTTAAAAGGAAAAATATTGAATGTTGAAAAAGCAAAGCTGAATAAGATACTCGAGAACAACGAAATCAAAGCGATCATATCTGCGGTTGGTGCCGGCTTTGGAGTTGACTTCGATGAATCAAAATCGCGCTATGGAAAATTAATTCTCATGACAGATGCGGACGTTGATGGAAGCCACATCAGAACACTGCTGCTGACATTTCTTTACAGGCATATGAAAGAACTTATAACGTCTGGAAAAGTTTATATTGCTCAACCGCCCTTATACAAAATCAAAAAAGGCAAAGAAGAATTTTATGCTTATGATGACAATGAGAGAACAGAAATCCTAAAACGGCTAAAAGTAAACGGCAAAGAAATTACCGGCGACGAAGAGCTTCTTGACGACGGTTCGGTTAAAGGCGTAACAATATCGCGTTATAAAGGATTGGGAGAAATGAATCCGGAACAGTTATGGGACACGACAATGAACCCGGAAACAAGAACAGTTCTTCAGGTTTCCGTTGAAAGCGCCGCGGCAGCGGATAAAATTTTTGAAACTCTTATGGGCGATGAAGTCGAACCAAGAAGAGAGTTTATTGAAAAGAACGCGAAGTATGTCAGGAACCTTGATATCTGATATATTCATCAAAAATATTTTTAACATAAAAAGAAAAACTTAATGGCAACGATATTTGAAAAAATAATCCCGGTCTCTCTTGAAGAGGAAATGAAATCATCATACATCGATTACTCAATGTCGGTAATCGTTGCAAGAGCTTTGCCGGATGTAAGGGACGGACTTAAGCCCGTCCACAGAAGAGTATTATACGGAATGCATGAACTTGGTGTTGCATACAACAAGCCGTATAAAAAATCCGCAAGAATTGTTGGAGAGGTTCTTGGTAAGTATCACCCGCACGGAGACACCGCGGTATATGATACGATGGTAAGAATGGTTCAGGATTTCTCTCTTCGTTATCCGCTTGTTGATGGTCAGGGAAATTTTGGTTCTGTTGACGGCGATTCACCGGCGGCAATGAGATATACCGAAGCTCGTCTTGCAAGAATAGCGGATGAAATGCTTCGCGATCTTGATAAGAATACAGTAAACTTTGCGCCGAATTTTGATGACTCGCTTGAAGAGCCGACGGTAATGCCTTCATATCTTCCTAATCTTTTGGTAAACGGATCAAGCGGTATAGCGGTTGGTATGGCAACAAATATTCCGCCGCATAATTTAACAGAAGTTGTTGATGGATTAGTTGCGCTAATAAAAAATCCGGAACTAACATCAGAAAAATTAATGAAGTTTGTAACCGCTCCGGATTTTCCAACGGGCGGAATTATATACGGATATGCTGGCGTAAAAGAAGCATATACAACCGGAAGGGGAAGGATTGTTGTCCGGGCAAAAGCAAATATCGAAACGCTTAAAAACAGCCGGGAAAATATTGTTGTCACCGAACTTCCATACCAGGTTAATAAAGCAAATTTGATTGAAAAAATAGCTGAACTCGTTAGGGAAGGAAAAATCACTGAAATTTCCAACATCAGGGACGAGTCAGATCGCGATGGAATGAGAATGGTTGTTGAATTAAAACGCGATGCCCAACCAGCCGTCGTTCTCAACCAGTTATTCAAGCACACGCAAATGCAAACCACGTTCGGTGTTATTATGCTGGCGCTTGTAAACGGCACACCAAAAGTTCTTACACTAAAAGAAATGATGCAGCACTTTATTGATCACAGGATGGACGTGCTGGTAAGAAGAACAAAGTTTGAGCTTGATGCCGCAGAAAAAAGAGCGCACATACTTGAAGGCTATATAATTGCTCTTGATAATATTGACGCGGTTATCGAGACGATTAAAAAATCCCGCGATGTTGAGACGGCAAAAGCAAACCTCATGAAGAAGTTTAAGCTTAGTGATATTCAGGCGAAAGCAATTCTTGACATGAGGCTGCAAAGACTTACCGGGCTTGAAAGAAAGAAAATAGAAGATGAATACAAAGAAGTTATCAAGCTGATCGAAAAACTCAAAGGCATTCTCGGCAGCGAAGAGAAGCGCTATCTTATAATCAAAGATGAACTTCTTGCATTAAAAGAAAAATACGGCGATGAAAGAAGAACGGAAATAATTCATGATTATGAAGAGTTTTCTTTAGAAGATATTATTGCCGAAGAAGACGTTGTCGTAACAATATCGCACCAGGGATTTATTAAAAGATTCCCGGTAAGCGGTTACCGTAAACAGGGTCGCGGCGGCAAAGGCGTAATCGGGTCAGGCACAAAGGAAGATGACTTCATTGAACACATGTTCATTGCATCGACTCACCATTACATTCTTTTCTTCACTGAAAAAGGAAAATGTTATTGGCTAAAAGTTTTTGAAATTCCTGAAGGCGGTAGAGCATCAAAGGGAAGATCTATTTTAAATCTACTTCAAAAAGAAAAAGAAGATAACATAACAGCATTTGTTTCAGTAAAAGAATTCACCGAAACGAATTACCTGATTATGGCAACTCAACAGGGAACAATAAAGAAAACAGTTCTATCTGCCTATGGTAATGTTCGTAAAGGCGGCATCAATGCAATCAATCTGGTTGACGGAGATAAATTAATCGAAGTTAAAATGACAGACGGGAACAACGATATTGTCATCGGAACAAAACTTGGTTTTGCAATACGCTTTAACGAAAAGGATGTTCGTGATATGGGGCGGACAGCAACCGGAGTAAGAGGAGTTCGCTTAACTAAAGGAGATATTGTCGTCGGACTTCTTGTAATGAAACGACAGGATAACATACTTGTTGTTACTGAAAATGGCTATGGCAAAAGGTCAGACATCAACGATTACAGGATCACAAAACGCGGCGGCAAAGGAGTTATCACAGTAAAAACCAGCGATAAAGTCGGAAAGATGATGGCAATGATGGAAGTTGTTGATGGGGATGAACTGGTCATCATTACAACCCAGGGAATGGTAATCCGACAGAGCGTTAAAGATATCCGCGTGATGGGACGTAATACTCAGGGTGTCAGAGTAATACGTCTGAACGAAAGCGATAAAATAGCCGATATAGCAAAAGTAGTTCCTGAAGAAGACGAAGAAGCCGGTACGAATGGAAACGGCAGTTAGATAAACACTTAAACCTTGTGTAAAAAAATGCCCGTTCAATACGGGCATTTTTATTTTAAGGAAATACGACTCTCCTTTTAAGTGAATTTATTTTCTCAAGATCAATCGTTATTATGCTTTTGAAATATCCGCTTATGATTTAATTCTGTGATTTGTATTTAAAACTGCGCTGTCAATTATTTTTTAGCTAAGGAGATGCTATGAAACAACATTACATTCATTTATTTGAACACAACGATTGGGCAAATAAACTCTCGGCCGCATCAATAAGCGAAACAAAAAACATAAACCCGAAAGCAGTTTCAATTTTTGCGCATATTGTTAATGCACAGCAATTATGGCTTAACAGGATTTTGGGCAGGTCCGGATTAAAACCGTGGGATGAAAGGTCGCTGGATGAATCTATAATTTTTTCATCTCAAAGCACAAAAGACTGGATGGAATTTTTGAAGAACTCCGCAGAATCTGATATCGAAAAAAGTATTAGTTATCAAAACTCTAAGGGAGAAAATTTTTCAAATAAAATTGGTCAGATAATAAACCAGGTAATCAGTCATTCATCACACCATCGCGGACAAATAGCGTTGTTGGTAAGGCAATCTGGTGGTGAACCGGCAAGGACGGATTATATTTTATTTAACCGGTAAAAAATTATTTCGGAAACCGGTTTTTAATTTCCTGTTCGGTTAAGAAGTAAAGAGCTATAACTGAAGCAATCACAATAAAAACAGAAATTATAACTTCAGGCAAAGGATTGATTACAGGAAATGGTAAAGCGATTACGCCTATAACAATCAGTATCACACCTGAAAATAACATAACTCTTGAAGAATATTTTTGTGCAAAATCCCAGACCTCCTGTGAACTCATGGAACTCTTCGTTCTGTAACCATAATACCAATTAATTTTTTTCGGCGGGAATTTAAGCTGAATGTACGACGCTAATATAAAAACGAAACCCGTTAGAGCGGGTATTAGGAACAAGGGTTTTATGCCTGGATCTAAATTCATTGTTCAATTGTTTCTATATACTTACGAATATAATTATGCATGTGTTTGAGTCTATATTGCATAATATATCTGGGATGTTCAAGCACAAATATCTTTTTAAAGAAATTAAATTCATCATTAAGCGAATTAAAATACTCCGCGTTTTTCTTTCCAAGCAGAATAACATAATCCCGGTTTGCGCCGAAATTAATTTGAGACCTTAGATTTTCAACAATACTCTTTCTTAAAAGCCCGCTGGTTCGTTTATCGTCATAGTAATTATAATTTTTTCCGTCCTTAACCAAAGCAAAAGGGTAAAGCGCTGAAAGAAAAACTTTAGAGAAAAATTTTTTAGTTCCGCCGTATTCATTTACAACAGAATAAATAAACCTGCTTGAAAGTTCTTTCTGATTACCCAGGCTATTATCTATTCCGCAATGTTCTTTTAGTTCAACCGGATCGGTGAACGAAATACCGGTTAGTCCGCCGCCGAATCTTCCCGGGTTGATGCCCAAAACAAAAACTCTCTTGTTATTATCCCGGTAAAATTTTTTATAAAACAAAGATACACAGCTCTTAACATCTCTCGTTGAATACGGATTAATTATAGATGCGGCTCCGGAGGCTTGAACAGATGGAACTAAGTTGTTAAAATATTTAATGGCTCTTGAAGCAAAAGTCAAAATTTGTCCCGCAAAAGATTTAACCGGATTCTTTACCAATACGAAGAGGTTTTATTTTAATATTATTGGCACTGTCTTCAATCAATATGTTAAGCCTCCTCAATCTTGTTTCCTCCTGTTTTGCGCTCATCACCCAGTGAATTGAAACCCTTTGGTATGAAGGTGCCATTGAGGTAAAACTCTTCCATGCGGTTTTGTTTGATTTAAAAATTTTTTCAAATGCAGGATTGAGAACAATACTGCGCTGTTCAAATGAATAAACTTTCGCTTTTTTCTTATCCAACTTTTTGAATGCTTCTGTTCCGGCTGGTTTCATCAAGCCAAGCTTTGTAAGTTCATTAACTTTATTGATGTTGATTGCGCTCCAGTTGCTGCCCGGTTTTCTGGGGGTGAAACGGTTAGTATAACTTTTCTCGTCGATTGATTTTCTTATACCGTCAATCCAGCCAAAGCATAAAGCCTGATCAACCGATTCAGACCAGGTTATGCTTTTAAGCCCCGAATCCTTTTTATAATATCCCACCCACAGTTCTTTTTCTTTATGATGATTTTTTTCAAACCAGTTCCTTAGTTCAGCAGAAGTTTTAAAGAATTTAGGATCCATAATTATTTGTTTTAATAAAAGATCATTTAAGAAGAACCATTTTTTTTGTTTCTGTAAAACTACCAATATTAACTTTATAAAAATAAACCCCGCTTGGAAAGTTGTTAGCGTTAAATTCAATTTCATAAACGCCGGCGGATTTTTCTTCGTTAACAAGTGTTACAATTTCATTTCCAAGTATATCATACACTCGCAGCGTTACTAACGAGAGGGGCGCATAAAATGTTTCCCCGACAGTATATTTTATTTTTGTTGTCGGATTAAATGGATTTGGATAATTATGACTTAATTCAAAATCGCGAATCGGGTTAGAGGTTTCTTCAACAGGAAGGATTAAAAAACCCACATTGTTCAATCCATGAACTCTTCCGGGTGTTCTGTGAAACACAATCAAACTATCTCCCAGCTTGCCGCTTGTCACATCACCCCAACTATATAAGGTAAGATCTTCCGCCAAAGCGATTGCGTGCTGATCGCCTAGCCCAATTGAAATAATTTTATTATTTGAATTGTCACCCAAAAACATTGATCCATCATATAACCCTTTAAGAACATGTGTCGGGATTCTTTTGTTAACAGTCGAGTCGTTTCCGATTTGACCATTTAGATTTTGTCCCCAATTAAAGAGAGTTCCATCTTCCATTAAAGCCGACGAGAAAAAAGAACCAGCGGCGATACCAATAATTTTGTTGTTGGGATTATCGCCGAGAAAGGTTGTTCCGGCATAGTTTCCCTTTAAAACTCTAACCGGAACATAGCTATTGGCGACAGAATTAATTCCAAGTTGTCCGTCTGTGTTTCTTCCCCAGTTGTATGCGGTTCCATCTTCCGCAAGTCCAAGGGAGTGAGAATCTCCCGCAACAATTTTTATAATTTTGTTATTTGAATCATCGCCTAAATAAACTGTTCCGGAATATGCTCCTTTCAAAACTTTTATTGGAGTATGTCGATCTGTGTCGGTACTATCTCCTAATTGCCCCCTGTTGTTTTCACCCCACGAATAAACGATGCCATCCTCTGCAAGTGCAATTGAAAAATATTCTCCGGCTGCGATATCTAATATTTTATTATTGGGATTGTCACCAAGAAATGTTGTTCCAATATATTCCCCACATAAAACCTTTATCGGCGTTCTTTTGATTTCCGTTTCATTGTTGCCCAACTGTCCATGCTCATTGTTGCCCCATGAATAAACGGTACCGTCTAGCGCAAGCGCCAATGAAAAGTAAAATCCGGAAACAATTTTAATAATTGGATTGGCTGGATTATCTCCGAGATAAGTAGTTCCTTCATATTCTCCCTTTAAAACTCTGCCAGGAGTTAGCCTATAGGTAATTGTTGTATCGCCCAATTGCCCTGTTGCGTTTCCACCCCAACTGAAAATCGTTCCATCAGCAGCAAGGGCAATTGTAAAGTTGCCACCCAGAGAAATTTCAGTTATCGGATTTGAAGGGCTATCGCCGAGATATTGAGTTCCCTCATAGTTTCCCTTCAACACCCGAACCGGAAGCCATCGAACAGTTTGTGTGCTATCGCCAATCTGACCAGACGAATTATTCCCCCAGGCATATACAATACCGTTTGAGTGAATAGCAGCAGAATGATCGGCTAGCGGCATTTTGCCTAACTTTTGAGCTGACAGTGGAGCGTATGTTAAAAGGAATAGTAAAACGATGAATAACATATCAAAAAATATAAATTCATTTTTTTTGTTAAAATATTTCATGCATTGTCCTTCTTTGAATTTAAGTTTAATTATTCAAGTGTTTTTTTACTGTGAATCGATATGGCCATTAAAAACCCCCCGAACCTGGATTGCCCCGAATCAAATTGTTATTTGAGTAGTAACATTTTATTTGTCTGCGAAAAAGCCGCACTTTGAAGTTTATAAAAGTAAATACCGCTTGGTAAATTTGATGCATCAAACTCAATTTCATAAACGCCGGCGGATTTTTCTTCGTTGACAAGTGTTACAATTTCATTTCCAAGCACATCAAACACAGTTAACTTTACCAATAAAAGGGATGCATAAAAAGCATCCCCGACAGTAAATTTTATTTTTGTTGTCGGATTAAATGGATTTGGATAATTCTGTTCAAGAGAGTAAGTATTTGGTCGGGACAAATCCACGTCAACAACTTTTGAATATTCATAAGAACCATCGTAATCAATCTGTTTTAACCGGTATTGATACTTTCCCGTCAAAACATTTTTGTCAGAGAAAGAATAAAAATTCTGCTCAGTAGTTGTTCCCTTTCCTTCAACAAACCCAAGCACACCCCAACCCTGATTTCCTATTTCCGATTGCCTTCCGACATTTTTTCTTTCCACTTCAAACCCGCGGTTATTAACTTCTGTCGAGGTTATCCAGCTAAGACTAACACTTGTTTCATTAGCTTCGGCAGAAAAAGATACAAGCTCAACAGGTATTTGAGGCGCAGAAACAGGAAGCAAAGCATTATACACATTTAATCTTCCGCCGGTTACAGTTATTCCCTGTAAGGCAGATATTGAATCGGTAGCTTCAAATAAAATATCTCTGAACATAATCGCGCCATCAGATAAATTAGATTTGTAAGATGCTAATATTTGTGAATCCGCGGCGGCAAACATTAGTGCAATTGCCCCGGTAACTTGCGGCGTTGCCATTGATGTGCCGGTAAGATTTTGATAATTATTATTCGGATATGTGGACAAGACGGATGTTCCCGGCGCACCAAGATCAATTGTATTTAAGCCGTAAGCAGCGCCTGAATTTTTAGCATCGGTTCGCGTTGTGTTTGTTACGCTTATCATATATGGGCTTGGGCATCCCGTTGGTATGTCTCCAACAACATCGATATTCCAGTTTGCATTTGCTGTTGCCCCGCAATTTAAAACTCCCTGTACGCCTAATGAGTCATATATCGCGCACCACAAAGGATAATTTGCCGGCTGTCCCTGATCAACTCCAAATGACGCATTTGTTGAAACAATAAAAGCACCCAGAACTCCGTTAGTCTCGTTATACAAAGAACGCATTTCCAATACATATCCATAAGCAGCAATCACAGTTGCTTCGCTGGATGAAGATCCTGCTATCGGCATAATCCTGCTGTTCCAGTTAACACCGGAAACTCCAAGATTGTTATTTCCTTTTGCGCCAGATATTCCCGCTACGTGTGTACCGTGTGAACTGCCGGGAACGGTTCCGTTGTTTCCGTAAGCATTCCAACCGCGGTAATCATCAATATAACCATTGCTGTCATCATCAATTCCGTTTGATGGTATTTCGCCATAGTTGTACCAGTATGGCAGGTCGTTATGATTCAAATCGCATCCGCCATCGATAATTGCAATAACAATTGTATCTCCATCCGCAGTTAAGCCTCCTGTTGAAATATCCCATGCTTCAGGCGCATCGATGTCGGCATCAACAGTTCCACCTGATTGTCCGGTATTGTGTAAAGCCCACTGTTCATTGAATCTTGTGTCGTTGGGAAAAGTCGATAAAACAGTGTAAGGGTTATAATTATTCAGATCAAAAATTTGCGCGGATCGTTCAGAGAGAACATGATTAAACTGAACGGATTTAACGGAACGATGAGTTCTTATTTCGTAAAGAACATCCGAAACATCTATCTTTGTTTCATTATAAGTACAAAGCCAGATATTCATTCTTTTAGAAAGCAGTTGTTTTATTTTCAAATCTAAATTCTGAAATGCATCTTTAAAATTATTTAACTGGTTTGCAGCATTAAGCTGAACAATTATTTCCCCCCTAACAATATTTTGTTCCTGGGCTAAAACGAACTGGAAAGAAATGACATAAAACAGTATAACCGGGAATAAAAATTTTTTCATAACGACTTTCTTAATGTTCGGGGGAGGTAAAATTATTTGCGGGAGAAGTTAAGAATATTTTTTAAGATTGGGTATTTATAAATCTAACTTTGTGCCGCCTCACCGAAAAGCTCAAATATTTTGATTTTTATCAATTTTGTACTAATTTGAAATGCGGTTTTCGGAAACCGTAGTGTTTTATTAATTATTTTTAGAGGTAAGTTAGTGAGTACTAAACTTTTTGTGGGTTCATTGCCCTGGGCAGTGAACGACGAGACTTTGCAGGCAGCTTTCGAAACTCATGGTAAAGTTGTTTCTGCTAAAGTCATTACCGATCGCCAGACCGGTAGATCAAGAGGATTTGGATTCGTAGAAATGGAAAACGAATCTGAAGCAAGTGAAGCGATCAAAGCTCTTAACGGTTCGGAAATGAATGGCCGAAACATTATTGTCAGCGAAGCAAAACCGAAGAATTAAAAATATATTTGGTATACTTGCACACTCTTAAGCGCTCTTTACGAGCGCTTTTTCTTTTTAAAATATTTAAAAAACGAAAGAACTTAATCCGACCCTAAAGTTATTCTCACCGCGGTGATTTAGTTTCCAGGCGAACTCAACACGAATTGGAAGCAAAACATGTCCAAGCCCGAATCCGGCTTCATAAAAAGGATGTGTAAATGTATTTGCTTTGTGTGGCTGAATCGATTCCGTAGGCGTTTTAATATCAGAATAAGCAATATTAAGAAATGTATTTAGCTGAATCTCCCAGCTTTTTAATCCAGGAATGCCCATCCACCTGAAAAGTTCATCTCTTAAATTATGTTCAATAAATGCTGTAAAAACGCGTTCGCCTAAAATTTCATTTACTTCGAGCGTACGGAACGAATAATTTCGTGAAGTAATATCAATATTGCCCGGAAGGGAATAAAGCATCTGGTAAGGAAGAGTTCCGTCATTATAAATTCCGTTTGCACGAATATTTAAAACAGAAGAATTAAAAACATTCAGGTTAACAAACGTACCGAGCGAATAAGTTTTAAAATTAAGACTGCTTTTCAAAAGACTCTTGTCGGAATAAGTAATGCCGCCGTCAAATGTCATATATGACTTGTTAAATGATGCCCGTCTTCTGTAAAGTCCGTCTTCAATATATTTTCTGAAATCTAAAAAGAATCCTGCAGTCAAAGCATTAATCTTTGTTTCATTTATTACGGGATTTTGTCTGTAACTGCGATCTTTTGCGAAGAAAGAAAAATCGCTATTGTTAACAGCATTATTATCTGTTCTGTTCAAGAATCCGGCATTTAGTTTCAGCACAGGAAACACTTCGCCTGAAAGATTAAGTTTGAAGCCTTTTGAATAATAGTAATCGCGGAATTCATACTTTGACGCGAGCGAAAGAATTGTTGACGTAAGTTCATTATAATCTTCTGAACCGCCGAAAAGTATTTTTATATCATTAAAAACATTCAATGAAGCGCTGTAAGTTCTGTAATCGCCCAAAAGATAACTCGCGCTAAAATCCTGTTTGAATTTTTTATCGGAAAAACCATAAGTAAGATCGAGCGAAGAACTAAATCTTTTATCAAAATAGTCATCTAAATAAAATCCGAAATCAAGAGCGTGACCCTCAACACGGTTGAAGTGATATAAACCAAGTGGTGCAGTCGTTGAAAAATTTTCTGTAAAAGACATCCTTGAGCTCAGCCAGGAAAAATCATCCCAGAACGTTCTTGGTACATTGCTAATACTGTCGATACGTTGATATGCTGTTTGTTCCTCTGATGTGCTGGGTATCGTTTGGCTTGCTGTCCAGTAAACTGAATCTTTCCTGTCGGCTTCAGGCAGAACAGTAAGTAAAGCCATATCAAAAAAATCATCTTCAATAAGCGGATTGATCTTATAGTCATACAATATCGTGTTAAGCTCAAACCCAAATCTTATTAATCCGATTATATTGGCAGTGACAAACAACCTGTAATCTACCGGCATATAAATATTTTTCTGGTATTCAGCAAACTGCTGGAAAATATTTATTGTATCAAATACCCCTCCAGTGTTTGCGGCGCGATTCAGGTTCAGGTCTACTTTTATCATATCAAATGTGCTGTCGGTTATAAAAACATCACCAGTAAAACCGGGATCATTTTCATCGTCAGGAGTAAATTTTATCTGAAACACTTTTTTATCATCGATGGGCAAAGTTCTTACTATGTAAAAATAGTAGTAGCCTAATGCATTGTCTGCTAAAGGACCCGGCAGGTCTTTACCGAAAAAGTTTATATCATCAGAATAAAAATTCTGAATTAGTCTTCCTCCTGTAAGAACATTTATTGATGAAGGAAAGTTAGAAGATTGTTTGCGTGCAATTATTGTTTCCTTGTACTGGTCGGGTTTTTTATAAAACCCTTTACTCTGATTTTCAAGTATGCCGGTTATTTTCAATTCCGAAGTATCCGTTGTTCCGATTCCAAGACTGACAGAATTGCCCCCGGCTTTAATATCCTCTTCGGTGCGGATTATTCCTTTTGTATAAGCCTCAAACTCATAGCTAATTATTTTTTCATTTCGTTCTTTTTTCCGGGCGATTGCTTTTCTTATTATTTCAAGCGCGGGATTTTCTCCCGGCAGAATAACAATTTCTTCCAGCTCAACATTTGACTGAGCAAGATTAAAATCAGCTTCCATATCAGCAGTGTTTAAATTCACCGCAACGGTATCGGAAATATATCCAATGAACGAAGCTATAAGAAAATACTTTCCCGGCTTCAGCTTCAGTTCATATTGACCGTCTTTATTTGCTGCTGTGCCGAGCGTTGTTCCCGCAACTCTTATGTTGGCAAAACTTAACGGAGAACCGGATACCTGTTCTTTTATAATTCCCGAAACAGTTAACTGTTGTGTATATATTGTTGAAACTGAAAATACAAGAAAGCAGTACAAAAGGATTGATTTCATAAAGTTTAAATATTTTTGTGAATAATAAACCGGATAAAATTAGCTAAGTAATATTATGCAATACAAACCTATTTCGTAAACACAGAAATTCAAACGGTTAAATGTAATGAACAATGGATGGTTTTTACCTGTTTATAATTACTATCTTTGAACCACAAATTACCCGGAGAAGAAATGTTCCTTAAAAAAATAATTATCTGTACAATATTTTTAGTAATAACCGCGATAGAATTGCCGGCGCTGAATCAAAAAGCCGACAGCCTTCTAATACCCGAAGGGATGACGGGCGATACTGTAATTTCGAATTATGTAAAAGCCATCGGCGGAGCGGAGAATCTTTCCAGGATTGTAGATCGGACAACTGTTATGCGCGGGGTCGTACAGGGGGTTAATATTCTTATCGTGTCTTACCAAAAAGCGCCAAACAAACTGAAACAGGAAATTCGCGCAGGCGAAGTAGATCAGAAAGTATTTTTTGACGGCGAAAAAGGGATTCAACTTATTGGTAACGACAAAACCACGATAGAAGGAAGTGAACTTGAAAAATTAAAAATAGAATCTACGATAATCCTTTTGCTTGAACTTGATCACTATGGAGTTAAAGCAAACTTAACAGGTATGGAACTGATAAACGGAAAACCAGCGTATAAAGTTGAAATGATTTTGCCGTCAGGAACCAAGTGGCTTCAGTATTATGACGCTCAATCATTTCTTAAGGTGCGCGAGCTGAAAGACATTAACACTCCGCAGGGAACGTTTACTCACGAAGTGCTTTACTCGGACTACAAGACAATTGACGGATTGAAATACGCATTTAAGCTGACACAAAAGATCGGCGGACAAAGTCTTGATTTCAACATCAGCTCTGTAAAGATTAATTCCGGGTTATCTGATCGCGAGTTTGTGATCGAATAAACAAAACTGCATGGTAAAGAACAATATTTCAGTCGTCGTTTTTGATCTCGGTAAAGTTTTAATTCCATTCGATTATAAAAAATCGATTGATAAACTCGAGCTGATAGAAAAAGATCTCGGCAAAAAATTTTATGAGTTCTATCAGAATAATTACCAGACTCATAGAAAATTTGAACGGGGCGATCTTCCAGAAGAAGAATTTATTTCCATCATGCTGAATGCGCTTGAACATAAAGTCAGCAAAGAAATTTTCATTCAATACTACTCGGATATTTTTACTCTTAATGAAAATGTCGCCTCACTGCTTCCGCTTTTAAAAAAGAATTACACCCTTTGTCTTTTATCAAATACTGATTCGCTTCATCACAAATACGGCTGGTATAAATATGACTTTCTGAAATACTTTGATAAACTTTTTCTTTCATACCAGGTTGGCGCAGTTAAGCCCGAAGAGAAAATTTACCGGGCAGTTGAAGAGTTCACAAAGAAGCCTTCCTCAGAACATATTTTTATAGATGATATTCCCGAATACGCGGAAGCCGCAAGAAGGTTTGGTTGGAATGCAATTCAATTTCAGAACTATGACCAGCTAGTAAAAGCGCTGGAAGAAAATAATATTGTTCTATGAAAAAAAACTATTTTGCCGAATTAGCCGTGCGGCTGGTGTTTGTCCGGTTACGTTTCGGCGCTTCGGAGGGTTGTACTCCTTCTTTTCTGTTTGATGCTTTTTCTTCACCGACACTTGTTTCGGGTTTCTCTTCTTCTGTTTTCGATCGCTGAATATTTAGAATTAAACCGTCATCATAATTTTGTTTTATCTGCTCCATTGAGAAGGCAAAAACATCACGCGCAAAATTCTTATCAGTTGAAAGCATTTTTATTTCCGACTGACTTTCCTTCTCTTCAACATGAAATTTTACATAAACCGAGTCATCTTTTACATCAACAATTTTAAGAAGTGAATAATTTCCGTTGTCGGTTTTTATTTCGTAAACATCACCCGATTCAGGTGAGTTGAGATAATCCGCAAAATCATCCTGCCCGGGCTTTGAACCTGAATCAATAAATCTGAATACAAAAAACACAGCGGCTAAAAGAAAAATAAACAGACCGGAGAATAAGTAACCGGGCGAGCTTGTCATGTTTTTCATCTGCTCGGTTTCAAGAAAAAAACTTGTCGGCAAAGTATGAAGCTCAGGTTTATGTCCGCATTTAGGGCATGTTGCCTTAACATCTTTTCCAGCAGGAAAAAACGGGATCCATAGCAGCGCAAAATACCGCGCATAAATATCAACCATCATCATTTCATCTGAACCGCAAGAGGGACACTTACTGCCGATTGCTTCAGTTGAAAGTTTTTTTCTGCCGATTCCTATGAATGCCATTTTTCTTTCCTTTAAAATCGTTGTTGGGTTAACAGTCAAATGAAGAGCTGCGGGTTAATATAAAAATTATTATCCTTTTTATCCTGCTGATTATCTAAATCTATTTTGAATGACAAACCCGGTAGAAGAAGGGAGATTTTTTCTTTAACAGGCACGGCTTTTCCATTTATTATCTTAAGCCTCGCGTTGATTCCTTCAAAATAGAACATCCGTTCTATGTTCCTGCCCTTCTTTATCATTTAATTTTGTATCAGTCAAATCAATTGATAATTAATCTAAAGGATACTTATATGAAAAAGACAGGCGTTACTGTATTAATTCTTTTGATGACTTTTGCCGTAAATCTTTTTGCGCAGAATGTATCATCACAAATGTTTCCGTCAAAAAAATATTCATCACTTCTTGAAAGAACAGGAATAAAATTTAATGGAAATAAAACCTCTTCATCTGAAGACAACAATAAAAGATCATCAACAACATACAAAGTACTTGAGAACGGGTTTGTACTTGCAACAACCGTAACACAACTTGGCGGCGGAGGCACTTGGACAAACTATGAATCAGAGAAATTTTTATACGACCAGGACTTTAATCTCATTGAAGCCCTTTCACAGGTATGGGATGGCATAAACTGGATAAATGATACCCGCGCACTTCAAACTTATACTGCATCTGGAAAACTTGAAGATAAATTATTACAACTGTGGAACGGAACAGATTGGGACGATGATGTAAAACTAAGCTACGAATACAACGCGCAGGATAGAGTAAGCATGGTTACTTATTTTTCTGTTGTTCAGAACGGCGTATACACACCTTACAGCAGGGACCTTTTATCATACTCGGATAATCCTTATACAGAAACAACAGAAATTCAGAATATGGATAACGGCAGCTGGCTGAACATAAGCAAAGTTATTTCTGTATTTCTTGATGAGGAACGCGTGCTTGAGCAAATTATTTACGGCTGGGATGCAGGCTCATACGTTCCGGGATCAAAGACTACGTTCACTTATGAAAATGATCTTCTTAAACAAACAACCGGTTTTGTGTGGGGCGCAGCGCAATGGGATTCTCTTTCAAAACATTCTTACATTTATGATGGATCCGGAAGAATGATCGAATTCACTTCTTCAAGTTTTGATTCATCCTCAAATTCCTGGCAGAATCTTTTCAAAGGAAACACAACCTACTGGGGCTCTGATTCTGCGATGTCGGTTATTCAGCAGGGACTTGAAAACAACAACTGGGAAAATCTTTTTAAAACACGCAGTCAGTTTAATACAGCGGGAAAATTAATTAATGTTCTTTACTCGGACTGGGTCAACGGCGACTGGGCGCCGCAGGCAATGAGTGAAACTTTTTATGATGAACACGGCAACGATATTGAATATGTGGAAAGATCATACTTTAACGGACAGTGGGAAAACGCAGGAAGGATTTTAAGAACATACATTCCCGATAACACCACGGGCGTTGGCGATGATCCTGTTTTAGCGGACGGTTATGCATTGTACAACAATCACCCGAATCCCTTTAACCCGTCGACGGTTATTCAGTATAATCTTCCCTCAGAAAGCTTTGTCTCAATAAAAGTTTATGACGTTACCGGCAGCGAAGTAACGGAACTTGTAAGCGGCCTACAAAGCGCTGGATTAAAAAATATAACATTCAGTGCGAGAGATCTTTCAAGCGGAGTTTACTTTTACATAATCAATGCAAAGTCATCAGACGGCAAACAAAATTTCAGCGAAGTTAAAAAGATGATGTTGGTTAAATAACGCAGTCATTTATGCAGATGTCCAAATATGAATGATGAATCATAATCTCGTTGATAAAAAAGTGCCTCCGCTAAGGAGGCACAATTTTTTTAATCACAATGTACTTCAGTTATCCCTGTGATAAAAAATCTCGAATCTCTTATTAAACTCAAATCGTCTTCCTTTCCAGTACATAGTATTATCTTTTATCAATACCTCCCAGTAACTGTCATCATCCTCGCCGGCGTCGCTGTCGATAAATAATTCGTTGTCCTTTTCATAATAATACCATTTACCTGAATTTTCCTTTACGTCTCCGCTTCCGCTTTCAAACGTACCCCTGTTTTTGTCACCGGCATCATTAATAAAACGTATCCACCTGTTGTTGTCCGGATTATGAATCGCAGTAACATCTTTCGATAGTTCCTCAACTTTTTTCATGTTCCACTTACCCGCGATCTTCGCGCCCAGATCATCGCTGTTACCGCACGAACTAAAAAGAATTAAACTAATGAAGAATAAAATGGCAGATATTGATTTCATATTATTTGTTCCGGTAAATTATATAACAAACAGGATTTGCTGCGAAATAAAAATAGAGTTATGCAGAGGAAACGGATTTTCAAAAATCGTTTAGTTATTAATTTGCGATCCACAGTATTTACAATATTTAGCGTCATGATCATGACCTTCTTTAAGGCAATTAGGGCACGTCTGTGTGTCCACTGATTTTCTTGATACATCGGCTATCTCCACAGATACAATGCCTGTCGGGACAGCAATAATTGCATAGCCCATTATCATTACGATGGAAGCAAATACCTGACCGAGCGGTGTTTGTGGCGACACATCACCATATCCAACAGTAGTCATGGTTACAATTGCCCAATACATACTGAAAGGAATGCTGGTAAATCCGTTTTCCGGACCTTCTATTACATACATAACAGCGCCGATTACTACAACAAGTATTAAAACGGTAAAAAGAAAAACAGCTATTTTTCCGCGACTTGCCATTAAAGCTTTTTTTAAAATAGCCGCCTGCCGCAGAAAATGTGTAAGCTTTAATATCCTGAATACACGCAGAAGTCGAAGAACCCTGATTACAAGAAGATACTGACTGCCGGTAAAAACAAGACTTAAATAAGTGGGAAGTATCGCCAGCAAATCAATTACTCCGTAAAAGCTCAGGACGTAACGCAGCGGTTTATTTGTACTGATGATCCTTAATGTGTACTCAACTGTAAAGAGAATAGTAAAAAACCACTCGAGGTAATAAAATGTGTTGCCGTAAGCTAATCTTATTTCTGCAATGCTTTCAAGGAATACAACAAGCACACTCAAAAGAATTGCCCACAGCAGAACAATATCGAACCACTTGCCGGCGGGAGTATCTGCTTCAAATATTATTTCATAAAGCGCAGCTTTTAAATTCTTTTTGTTTCGGTTAACATTTGTTTTGTTTTTCATTCCGGGTAACATTAAAAATAAATTGATACTTAAAAGTATAATTTCATCTTTATATAGAAAACCACCAGGGAGAAAAAAAATAAAAAAGGGAAAAGGAAGGCGCCTTACTTAAAGATCACAACACCGATACTGTCCATCACAATGAATTAGAAATGTCGCCAACCCCCGTCATGCTGCCTGCCCCTCTGGGAACTCGTTTCAGAATCTCTCCAAACCAATCGCCACACCTCGATGTCTTTGCCATCACCAAAGGAAACCCCCACACCCTACTTTACCAAAACAAATTTCTTTGTATCCGAAAATCCCCCCGATTGCAGGCGGTAAAAATAAACACCGCTGGAAAAATTTTTTGCTGTCCACTCCTTCACATAATTTCCGGCAGGAGAGTTTCCCTCAAACAAAGTTTCTACCTCACGCCCGTTTACATCATAAACTTTAAGACTTACATAAGACGCCGACGGTATTGAATAACTTATAGTAGTACTCGGATTAAACGGGTTGGGATAACTTTGAAACAATTTAAAATCAGAAGGAAGTTCGTTCAGATCATCCGTCCCTGTTGAAGGAGAATACAAA
The DNA here is from genome assembly GCA_016700155.1 of Ignavibacteriales bacterium. Lineage (NCBI taxonomy): Bacteria > Pseudomonadati > Ignavibacteriota > Ignavibacteria > Ignavibacteriales > Ignavibacteriales bacterium. The sequence goes on along the minus strand of CP065001.1, from coordinate 4,159,958 downwards.
GCGATCGTTTCACCATTCCTTACCAGCAGCCTGTTTGCCGGAACAAACCGCGACACCTTATCCTCATCATAATTATCCGGCGGAGGCTTTGTATGCATGGGTATACTGTAATCTGCCTGAACCATTTCTGCGGCAAGAGTTGCAGCCGCTGGCGACATTGTATAAATACTATCGATAGGGAATAACGCATAAGTAATATTACTGTCCGCAAGATTTGCCATCTCGGGAATATTTCCCGTATCACCAGCGTGATAAAGCCTTATGCCGTTAAACTCAATTACATAACCTACGCAGCTATTGATATTATGATTTGCGTTGTACGCGGGCACCGAATAAATTTTTATACCGTCAATATTAAAAACCTGGTACACCCCGCCTATGTTTGACTGTACATGAGTAATAGTAGTCGCCGTTGTTTTTTTCTTAACAAGATTTTGTTGATTGTGGTCGGAATGCCCGTGAGTTACAAGCACTATATCCGCGGAATCAGAATAATTCCCGGGCTGGAACGGATCGATATAAATAACCTTACCGTCAGCCGTTTTTATTTTCATACTTGCGTGACCGATATTGTGCAATGAATCCGCCGCTAAAGTTAACGTGCCGGAATCTGCGTCTGATTCATTAACAACCGGAGGCATAGCCGCCGTAAGCAAAAACAAGCATAAGTAAAGAATAAAGTAATTATAGTTTTTCATGTCCGAACCTATATGATTATAAAAAATTCTTGTTTACTCTCCCGGGTATGAAATGAATCTCACCAAACAGCGGTTTAATAATATTCATTCTTAAGTCAAGCATACAGAATTTTGAATTTTATTACAAGCGGAAATTGTGTTCGTGCCTTTCAGTAATTGAAGGGCAGCAGAGGCGGACAAAGATCACGATGAAAGAACGCGCTCAAATAATCTTTATCTTAATCCTGATCTTTATCTTTGATTACCGCATCTCCTTTATTATTTTTCCGGCACAGCAGTTTGCTCAACTAGGGGAGCGGTGCTTTAAACAATTACATCACCACACAGAAAGGAAATTAAGATGATCAAAAAAAGGAACATGGTAGCGCAGGTTGGGTTAGTGATCATAACCCTCGGCATATATGTTATCTACTGGTTTTACAAAATTGCCGAAGAAATGAAATTCCTCGCAAAAGATCACCAGGCATCACCGGCGTTATGGACCGTTTTACTTTTTATTCCGTTTGCGGGTATCTATTCCTACTATAAGTTTGCCGAACTTTATGAAAAAGTTTCATCCGATCACTTTAACAAATGGCTGCTGTTTGTTTTATACATCGTATTCTCACCCGCTGTGTGGTTTATTGTGCAGACTGAAATGAATAAAAAAGCTGATATGAATCTTGCCGCAGGTATGTAACCAAAAAAAAAATTAAACTAAAAAACCTTCCACACAACGGAAGGTTTTTTATGAAAAAAAATATTCCTCACCACCCTGTCATACTGAGTTCATCGAAGTATAACATTGCACTCACGCTTGTCATCCCGAATAGTGTCATGCTGAACTCGTTTCAGCATCTGCATTTGTTTCGGGATCTGTATTAACACTACGCTCACACTGTCACCCTGAACCTGCCTGTCCCTCTGGGATCGAAGGGCGACAAGCCCTGCCACGCTATCACCAACATCACACTCACCTTGTCATGCTGAACTTGTTTCAGCATCTACCTGAACACCCCCCACCGCAAAAAACAAAATATAATTTATAAAGCACCTCTCAACTAAACACAACAGGAAAAACAAATAGTATTTTGTCGGACTTTTTGAGGTTATGTTTCATACAAAGTATGCGTACATTTTCTGCAGTTAAAGAAGTCCCGCCTTTTGAAAAAGGTAAGTCGTGATCGAAGTGAAGATTTTGTTTGGAGTGACACAACACGCACTCGCCCTTATCTCTCTTCCATACTTCTAACTTAACAGAAGTAGGAATTAATCTTGAGTTGTAAAAAATGAATATTTAAGTTACAAAACAAAGTCTAAAGACTATGAGAAGAATATCAAAATCTAAAATCGAACTCTTTCAAGGGAACATTCTCGAGTGGTTTGAGAAAGAGGGTAGAGACTTTCCTTGGCGAAGGAAAAGCCTAAGCAGTTATCAAAAAGTAATTGCTGAGGTTCTTTTACAAAGAACGAGAGCAGAAACTGTTGCTAAATTCTATAAGACTTTCTTAACCAAGTATCCTAACTGGGAAAGCTTAAATAAGACAACGACAAAAACCTTAGAAAGGGTTTTGACTCCTATAGGACTTTATAAGCAGCGTTCTTTACTTCTTAAGAAACTCGCCAAAGAGATGGTTAAGTTAAAAGGAAGATTACCAAAAGATAAAGAAGAAATAGAAAAACTTCCCTTCGCAGGGCAGTATATTACAAATGCAATAATACAATATGTTTACCATAAACCGGCCCCACTTTTAGATGTTAATATGGCAAGAGTGTTAGAACGGTTTTTTGGCCCACGTAAGTTGGCCGATATTAGGTATGATCCTTACTTACAAGAATTGGCATGGAGTACCGTGGATCACAAGAAATCAAAAAAGATTAATTGGGGAATTTTAGATTTTGCTGCTAAAATTTGTGCTGCAAGTAAACCTAAATGTTCTTTCTGTAATCTAAATAACAAATGTAAATTTTATTCAAGCACCTATAATCTTTGACCAATCGTTGTTAATGTTTCAGAATATTTCTTAATATTTGTACGGATTTCAATAGCTTGAGCTTCGTTAAAAACAAATTCTTCATACCCTTTAAGGTTTGATTTAAGTTTTTTTCTCCCTTTATCATCAACCTCTTCACAAACGTGTGCCAAGACATTTCGAATATCAAGAATTTCTTTTTGATAATTTTCTAAAAGTGGAACAAATTCTTTCAAATCGTCAACTTTTTTACATAATCTAACAAGTCCCCTCACTTTATGAGATGAATCAATAATGTCAAAAAGTTCATTAAAATTATTTATTGGATCAATTGCATTTATTTTTTTTAATTTCGCTTCTAATGATTCCACTAGCTTAGACTTAATAATTTCTTTTTGTTTTTGAGATTCCTCTCCATTTATCTTAGGTATTATAGTATTAATTAGTTCTTCTATTAATAAATCTAATTCACTTGTATATGCCATTACTAAGCCACGAGTATTATTTAAATCAACGACCTTTTTAATTGTAATAGCAATTACATCATTTACTTTCCCTAAAAATTCACCCTGTTCTCGGTGCGCACAATATACCCCATCTAAACCTTTTGCTGCTATACCACTTCTTAATGTTTTTTCACCATCTTGTGAATAAAAAACAATATTTGTATAAATCTCTAAATTTCTAATTCTTTCGATAATAACATCCCCCTTATCCCCCAATAAATTATAATCCATCAATATAAGATCGTAATCATCGTCATCAAAAATTTTATCTAATTCGGAACCGTTATCTTTCCTTTTAGGGACTAAAGTAAATCCTTTTTCAGTAAGATATTCTGAAACATCGGGTAGAATAGCCTCATACCATGTTTCTTCATCTTCGAACCAAAGAATTTTATAATCTAAGGTCATTATTTTATCCTTATTTTGAATTCAATTCCCTTTTCAACATCTGCATTAACAGATATAGTTCCTTTTAATTTTTTTACTATTTGCTGGGCAAAAAATAAACCCACACCAGAGCCTGAAGTCGTGGTATAACCTTTCTCAAAAATATTGCTTGGATTTTTAATGGATTTGTGTAAACCATTTCCATCGTCTTTTATTGTTATTACAAGATCTTCATCTTCATGGCCAAAATTAAATTTTACAAAGGATGGTTTCTGTTTTTGTGAATTACTTAAGAAAGTATCAACTACCAAAATAATTTCTATTGGACGAAACTGTTTTATGAAAGTAATCTCTCCTTTGTTGGTTAAATCAATCTTAAAGTCATATTTGTCTTTTACCTGAGTGATATATTGTGAAACAAAAGAAATTAAATCTTCTTCCACAACTTGTTCTTCATACTTATAACCAGCTTTTGTTGCAAATTTTGAGAAAGAAATTATTTTTCTGTTTTCAAAATTTATCTTATCAATGAATTCTGACAATTCATCGTTACTAATCTTCTCACTATTCTTTATTTTCTTTCTTATCCTGTTTAAGTATATATCAATAGTATTAGAATATATTCCAATTTGATGGAGAAAACTAACTACTTGGTCAAAATCCCGGGTAGAAATTGATTTTAAAAATAAATTTTGAGATTGTACTTGTTTTAATTCTTCCTCGACATCTTTTTTTAAGATAGTAGCAACTACTTTTTCCTTTTGGGTTTCCTGATAAGCTTCTTGAAGCGCTTTGGTTTGAGATAATATTCTTTGGGTTTTCTTCTGTAATTCAGGATTATCTGTTTTTTCTGCAAGTACTTTTAAACTTTTTAGATTTTGTGGGAGGTTTTCTTCTGCTCTTTCTTTTATTACATTTAGAAAATTTTTATCATAATCTAAATCAATGACATCTTCATTTTTTGCCATATTTGAAATCAATGATAATATTTCATTTCGAATGTCATTGGGCTTAATTTCTTTTCCATCAAATTCTTTAAGCGGCTCACCCCATTTGATTAAGTCAACAACATATTTCTCAAGTCTTCTAAGTGCTTTTTCAAAAAAGAAATCAACTAAATTTTCATACTTATCATTTTTTATTAAACCCCCATCTCTACTTGTTGTTTCTTTAAGATCATCTATATTTGCCCGATCATTTATTTCAATTCGTCCAAGTATTTCTCTTGTCCCTAAATATCTTGCGTACCCTTGTTGTTTTCTTCTATCAATACCAAGCAGGTCAATTCCTTCTTCACCAAAAGGATAGATACGAAATCCATTCTTATATAAATAAATTGATCCATACTCTACTGAATGAAATCCCATTATTTTTCTAAAATTAATCTTTGCAGCTTGATTTAATTGAAAAAGGTGAATCTTGATATTTGATTTAAGATTGTATTGGTTTTTTTCCTTGACTTTGTAAATCCTTTTGCCTCTATCAATCAGTTCACTAATAATAAAAGATCCCTCATCAACAATTTCAGTTTTGATTTGGGTCGTTTTAAGTTCCAGCGTCTCAAACAAAAAATTTTTTATTAAACCATTTACTCGATCCCTTTCGTTTTTATTGTCCCTATCCGCTTGTGATTCTTCCCTAGCAATTAATTCTATTTCAAAATTTCTCGCATCATTTTCCTGATTTGGATTTATTAATTTCTCAAGCGAGTACTTAAGTTTTAATAATTTATCTCTATTCCATTCATCCCTAAGGTTGGTTATTTCAAGAATTGTCCCATGTTCAAAATTCTTATAATTAATTGTTTCTAATACTTTATGAGTAACATCAATATTAACAAATAACTCTTCTTGATCTTCTTCAAATTCCTCCCAATTAACAAATAAATTTTCAATCTTGGCTTCAGGTTCATCCTTAATAGTTATCAAGTTCAAATTTTTACCTAACCGATCACAAGAAAAACGCCCTATACCTTTAGCTCCGGCAAATGTTCTATTTACAGTAATTTTGTTTCTATAGTCGCTGTTATTCTGCGCATTAATATCCTCCGTTCCATCAGCTTTAGCTGAATAAGCCACAAACAACCATTTATTCTCTAAATCATAAAAACTCATTCCCTTTCCATTATCTTTCACTATTATTCTAGGCTCACCATGTTCAACATAAAGATTTTCAAAAATAATCTCGACTTTGGTAGCGTAGGCATCGAATGAATTTTTAACTAATTCAAAAATTGCAACATACTCATCAGTAATTAATTCTTTACCTATAAGATTTTTGAGTGCTGCGCTTATTTTAAATTGCAACTTATCCATCTAATGCCACTATACCTTTAATAACTAAACCTACTTGTTCCCCGAACAGGGGTGGTATTGCATTCCCTACTTGTGTATAACGTGGGACATCTATTTTACGTCTTTCACCCCCAGTAGTATATTTAGATTTGAATTCATACCAATCGGGAAAACTTTGTATCCGAGCACATTCGCGCACTGTTAATATTCTCGGCTCACAATAATGTATATAATCGTCAGGTAGTGTTGTAATGGTTGGTGATTTTTTATTAGCGCCTAATGGTATGAGTGTATGTTTTTTAATCTTGTGCTTTTTTCTTGCTTCGTCAGAAATGTTTTTGTTTTCAACCTCACTCTTAAGAAGTTCCTTAAAACGTTTTTTTATTTCTTTCTTATGTTTCGGGAAGCTATGACTATTCGGTGTCTTCGAATCGGAACCGGCTCTTAAAAATTCTTGGTACCTTGATTCTACTTTAGAATATTTACCACTTTTAAATCCTTTGCGATCAGGAGTTTTAACAAGACCGTTTTTTTTCAATAGATCTGACAGTGCGTTTTTCAAATATGGATTAAAAGGAAGGTTTTTATCAATTAAAAATTGCCTGCGGTTTGAAATGAGTAGCTTAAAAAAACTTTTCGAAGAAATATTATCATTTGTTATTAAATCTTTCTTAATACCAACTAAAATAAATCTTGTTCTCTTCTGAGGGATACCATACATAGAAAAATCGACAAGTTTACCATCAACATCATATCCAAGTTTATTTAATTCGTTCACGACATAATTTGAATAAACTCTACCTTTTGATTTGTTCTTATGAAACTTGAGAGTAAATCCTTTAACATTTTCAAAAAATATAATATTAGGCTTTACAATCTTTACGAAATTTAGATATGACTTTATCAATCCATTCCTAACATCGTCTTCTTTCCTTCTTCCTGCAGTGGAGAATCCTTGGCAAGGAGGGCCACCAACAACTAAATCAACATGCCCTTGTAATTTTTCTAATTCATCTTTATGCTTTTTCAATACTGCATTAATATCGTGGTTGGTTTGCTCCAACCAAGTTGGCCAATCAAAATGCTTCTTCTTCTCTATTAGGTTATATTTTAATGTCTGGAATGCATCGGGACTTTTCTCTATTGCAAAGAGTCCTTTCCATCCAGAATTGAATAGACCTAAAGATAAACCTCCGCAGCCAGCAAATAAGTCAATATAAGTTAGTGCGTTTTCTTCCTTGGTCATGTTTTTTTATTAAATAGCTCTGACTTAAAAAATTCTTGTAAAGTACAGTCTAACGCTGTAGCAATCTTCTCGATATTTTCTATAGAAATATTTCTTTTGCCTCTTTCAACGGTGTTGATATATGTTCTATCCAAGTCGGCTAATTCAGCAAGTTTTTCTTGTGAAATTTTCTTCTTATCACGAAGCTCTTTTATTCGCTTACCAATTGTTTCTTTTATATTCACGGAGGGAACTTAGAAATATGTCGACTATAAGTCAGTAGTTTTTAGGTAACGTATGGAGTGGCTGCTTTTTCTGGGGCGAAGATCGTTTGATTGTCATTTATGAAATCAAATTATGTTAATTAAATTGTATTGAATAGCAAAACTCTCTGCGCAAAAATCGATTGACAAAAAAACAGATAAATCTGGCATACTTCACAGATCAACATTTACCGACACTCACCAATCTTAAAGTGAATACTTCAGCATAAGCGCAGCCCTGAATCCGCTCCAGTCAATGGTAAGCCGGTCATTGTTTTTGTTAACAAGGTAAGCTTCGGAATATTTTTCATACAGAAGAAAACTTCTGAATGAAAGCAGGTATGTAACCGGCAGCCCGACATACAAAGCCCCGAACTTCACCGCGGGAGTTAACCCCGGCTCAATTGCAATTGACGTAGCCGTGAACCGGAATGTTTCTTTTTGTGATGTATCCCCGATGCGGGTTAAAAATTCATTGTTGAGTGTTGAAAAGATTACCCGCGGACTTATACAAAGATCCATAATAAACGGATCGCTTCTTGTCATATTAATTTGTAGTAACGCGCCGAGTGAAAATGAAGTTGCAATCTGGTCATACTTAATTTCACCGGAATAATCCGAGTAATGAACTCTTCCACCCGTTGAAGCAAAATCCATAAATGCCCCGAGCAATATGTCATCTTCAGGATCTCTTTTTATAGGTAACAGAAATCCAAACTGAAAGCCGGGCTGGGCCGGGTATGATTCAGTTACTGCGCCGTTAATGCCCGTGAGTTTCATGTCGTTTAAAAATTCATTCTGCAGGTCTTTCATATCTTTCATTGTAAAAAAATTGTAACCCGCTTTAACAAAAAACTGAAGACGCGCCTGGCTGTAAACACTGCCGCATAAAGTTAATGTTGTAAGTAGAACAAGAAGAGGTTTCATAATTTTTATTTTAATTAAAATGTGATATTGAGTCTTAAGTCGTTAGAGAACAGCGTCATATTTTTGAAACTGACATGATAATTTAAAACAGGCACTTTCTTTTTTATTACCTGGTTATTGATGTCAATAATGTAATAAGCATAAACAGAAGGCGAATGACATCCTACCAATCCTGTTGCTTTATCATAACTTAAATCTGCACCGAATAAATATTGCGTTATTGGTACTTCCTTAAGCACAGAAAGGTTAGCACAATTAAGTAACTGAAGTGTGTTTGTCTGGTGTGCCGCTGTCAACTGCACCAGCGATTCAGAACCTTGAGTGAATACGGAATATTTTTCAACGTTACCGATTAATGTCAGCGAAGATCCGTTTAAGCTTAATAAATTACTTTCCACACGAATGTAATTTCCGTCAGGGCTTATAATTGCGTAATCAGAATATGAATTGAATGCGAGTACACGTGAAGCGAGTAATGTTAAATTATTCATATCGAATATGTACAATGTCGGGTTTGAAGAACTTGTCACAGCCACAACGGCAAGCCGGTTATTATCAGAGATGCTGATCCTTCTCAATGTTCCGATATTTAACCCCGCAATAGTATTAAGATTGTAAGTCTGCTCAACCTGTAAAGTCGAACTGTTGATCTTAATAATTTCTGTTGATGGAGAATTATGAATTATATAAAACAATTCACCGTTTGAACTGTTGGTTATACTGAGTTTATAATTATTGACAGGATTGGTTAAGTTGTATTCAGCCGAGTTTACCATGTTAAATGAATTATCATATACGCGCAGTCTTCTGTCATAGAATGTATAATACAGATCAGTCGCAGGAATGTGATCTATATACATACCGGTTGGAAAAATAAACTCCTGACCAATTGAAGGAACCGTAACAGTCGCCGGGTGAGGATATGTATTAACCAGGTGATATGGAACCGCTTCAATACCATAAGTAGCGTCACCCCCGAATACAGGGTTATTATCAGTAAAGGTTGTTGTGTTAATGTCTGAGATCTGAGCAATGAATTGTCCATCGTTGATATTGCGGTTAATGCGGTATTCACCAAATGCGTTATCAAAGTTATTTCGTTCCCATGTAAGCAGAACAGAGTTCTGATTCTGAATTGTTGCAGAAATAAAATTTATCTGCGGCGAACTGAAGCTTTTGATCGAACTTTCAAACGGGCGGTTTGCAACATAGGTTTTTATTGTTCTGGTTGTTGTTCCGCCGACATAAGCGGGATCGATAATCTCAACAGAGTCCTGATCAGATATTTCTTTAAGTACTACATCATTGTAAAGCAAAACATATTTTTGAAAACCCGAACCGTTGTACCTGTTCCATTTAACGTGAAGATCGCTTCCTGATAAAATCATTTCAGTTATTTGTGGTGTTATTACAGGGGCGTTGTAGAACTGAACATTATATTTTTTTGTTAGTATGAAAACTTCAGCCCCCGCTAAGTCGGCAAGGCTTCCTGTTCCCGTTGTAGTAAATAGCTGAAAAGTTAATTCATAAGGACCATCGGGATGACTGGTAGTATTTATTTCAACTGTGCCGGTTGTATCATAAAAATTATTTATAAGAGAATTATTCAGATAGGTTTTTATTCTTATAATATTTCTGCCATTCAACACAGATGAAAATTGTACAAAAACTCTTCCTCTTAAAAAGTTAAGTTCATCTTCATTCAAGATCTGAAGATCAATGTCAGGCTCGGGAATAACAATTTCTTTAAAGTATGTTTCTGTTGGTGAGTACTCGCACGAGATAACAAAGAGAAAGGATAAAGCTATCAGAAAAATGAACCCGGTTTTCATAATTGCCCCGTAAATAATTTATTCGCTGTTTCAACTTAAAGATAATCCCCAACAACATCCACAGTTAAAAATAAAATGTGATTTTGTTTGTGGTGTGTAGTTTGTGGTTTGTTCTTTCCGGCATCCAGCATCAAGTACCCGCCTGCCGGCAGGCAAGGTCCGGCATCGCTTTCCGAATTCAAAACTCTTAACTCATCACTCAAAACTATTTACAACTCTCTTCCCACCGTCTCAGACCATCTTAATACATTTCCGTTACTGCTTTGTGTGACAGCGGCAAGGAAAATAGTTTTGTGATTATAAATTTGTGCGAGTTGCTTTTCGCGGAAGCCGTATCTGAATAAAAATTTAAGATCATCGGGTTCATAATCCATTGCCGGGCACATCTCAAAAAAATTTTTATTCTTGTTTACAGGATCATAAAAACTGATATACATTATTAAAGTGACTATATCTTCACCGGGCAATATTTCAAAAGGGTTGAGTGTTATTTCAATGCATTCATCATCAGAGTTTATTTGAGTTACCGGCAGCCAAAATCCCGGAGGTGTAATTACATTTTTTGCTGAGGGTCTGTCGGGTTCACAAAGTTTAAAGTTCACTTTACATATTTTGTTGAAAGCATTGTTCGCCGGAATGTTCGCGTCATTCCACACCATAAATAAAAGTTCATTATGCCTGATGGTTTTTGCAAACAGTCCGTTCACTCTAAACCGGTTTCTTTTGTCAACCTCGTGCGGCTTTTTACTGATATTGTATTTACCGGGAGCTGAAGATATATAATGTTTTCCATTGCGTACTTTGCCAACCACATCCCCGATCTTTCCACGAAATTCCCCCAGGACTTGCTTGCTCATTGTCGCCAAATACTAAAACCTCACTTTCTGGTATATCTAACAGCCTATAAATAGCCTTCTAATAGTCTTTTAACAGCCTAAATATACAAAATAAAGGGCGGAAAAGGATATAGTAGGAAGTGGGGGATTGGAAGTAGGCGGTAGGCAATAGGCAGTTTGCCTGAGGCGGATAAATAGGCAAAAGGGAATAGGCAATAAGCAAAAGGAATGAATGGGTGAATGTCTTGATTTGAATAACGAATCTGCCAGAGGCGGGCAGGCATAGATTAATAATTTCGACAGCGCTGGACATTGTAATATTGTCATCCTGATGGCAGTACCATTCAGGATCTTGATTCTTTTTATCCGGAATCAGGTATCCTGTATCTAGTATCCTGCATCCAGCTTCCCCTCTTCTCCAATTGCAGCTAACTCAAATTTGTTCTAACTTTTCTTAACAATTCCCGGAACACTAACATCAGAATAGTTGAATACATATTAATACTCGGAGCCGTGCAGGGTGTTCTGTTATCTATTCTGTTGTTCACAAAAAAAACTAATCACACCGCCAACGTTGTGCTTGCAATTGCAATACTCGCTCTTTCGGTTGATGTGTTCCATTCCGCGTATATACTATTTGAGTACTATTACGGCTTTCCTCACTTTATGGGAGTCCCTTATGCGTTTCCGTTTTTATACGGACCGATCTTCTATCTCTACGCAAAGCTGATAAGCTCGGGCGGTGATTTATTCGATAAAAAAAATTACCTGCACTTTATCCCTTTCACACTCGTAGTTATTTACGGGTTTATCTTTGTTTATCTGCAAGGTGCTGAATTTAAGATCGCGTTAATAAAAGGAGAGAATGTAAGTGAAGTGCCCGGTCTGCGCATACTCGATTATCTTAAACCTGTTCACGGGATTATTTATACGGTATTAACAATAAGAGTCGTGAGGTTTTACAACAACAAGATCAGGAACTCTTATTCTAATATTGAAAAGATAAATCTCGACTGGCTTAAACATCTTACCATCGGGTTGTCACTCGTGTGGAGCATTGTACTCATCAGTTACATTGTAGATATCTTCTCCGAAAAAAATATTAATATGGATTCATTGATATACCTTGCAGCTACCGTTGTTATTTATTCAATCGGTTATCTCAGCCTTCAGCAGCCGCAGATATTTCAGCCCGCTGCTCAAAAAGATGAAACACAAGTTTCGCCTGAATTAAAACAGCCATCCGGTGAAGTAAAAAGTTATCAGAAATCAGGATTGTCGGAAACAGATGCAAAGGACCATCTAAAAAATTTGCTTGAGTTGATGCAAACCGATAAACCATATCTCAATAGCGAGCTTACATTAAGAGAGCTTGCGGATAAGTTATCGGTATCCACACACAACCTTTCTGAATTGTTGAACACAAGATTGAACCAGAGTTTTTATGATTTCATTAATCATTACCGTGTTGAAGAAGTAAAAAAGAAATTAGCGGAAGGTGAATCGGAAAAGTATAATCTTATCTCAATTGCGTTTGATTCGGGATTTAATTCAAAGACAGCTTTCAATACAATATTCAAAAAACAGACGGGCGTAACACCGTCACAGTACAGGAAGCAGCTTTCATAATTTTTCTAACCGATCAGCAGTAAGAATAAAAACAGAAGAGACATCATCACACAAACCACGCTGATCATCATTGCTATTTTTTCTCTCTCCATCATTGCACCAATAAATTTGTTACTTTTTAAGATACTGGTGGAGTGAGTTTAAACAACTCCACCAGTACAATAAATATTAGAATCCCTGCCTTCTGTCACCCTGAACTTGATTCAGGGTCTGGTAAAGAACTATTCCGGAAATCTAAAACCCAAACTTAAAATCAAGTGCCATTGACCATCCGCTGAAACTTGCGTTGGATAGATCGGCATACTTAACTCCCGATGCTAAGCGGTAGTTAACCGAGTAACCCAAACCAAACCAGTTTGTTATCATATAATTTGCAGATGCGCCCGGTTCAATAATAAAGAAATAATCATGTCCTTCCCGGTTTTCATAATCAGTACGACCCGCACCTATCATCATTGTACTGCTGATGTAAAATTTTTCGGTCAGTGAATGATTGAACGAAGCTTCAAGTCCGCCGTAACCAAAGTGAAGTTCATCCCGGTCTTTTTGATTTATGTATGTACCGCCGAGTTTGTCGGGAATAAGTCCATGTCCGATTAAACCAAGACTTATATTCTCATTCAAATTATAACCGGCTCTCATTCCGCCGAACAATCCCCATCCGCCGTTAAGCGTTGCTGTTTTGGCGACAAGGTCAGCATAAAAATGCTTTTGATTACTTTTTGTAGAATAGCTGATTGAGTTATCCTGTGCAGATAACTGAATGGTAAGAAATGTTACCAGAACTGTGATCAGAATGCTTTTCCCCAGGAACCCTGCCTTGGCGGCAGACTGGCGGGTTTTTGTGTTGTTCAACATTTTATTTATCCTTTTGTTTTTGTTAAAAAAAATTGACGGGTCAAATTTCGGATAATTAAATGGCGGGTTCGCCCGCATTGATTGGATGGAACGCAATATCACATATAAAGAGGTTCAGGTTGATGGGATTGAACGAATTAACGCAGAAAAGGGGATTGATTGGTTGAGTGGACGATAGATTGAATGGGAATTCCATATTCATCGCGTCAGGTCTCTCAAATAATTGATCCAACAACCGGCTTCGTAGAGACGCTTCGCGAAGCGTCTCTACACGTGTCCACAATAATCCAAGCGGCTCTGTAGAGACGGGGCATGCCCCGTCTCTACAACGTGGAAGAATTTTGATGGGAAGGTACGCCACATATTGGTATTAATAATTTGCTGGCAATCAACTTTAAGCGTTATATTTTACAAAGTCAGAAAAATCCAGATCCCGGCAATAATTTTTATCATTCCAATGGATTTATACAAAAACAAATTCCGGATAGCATCCACACGTTTAAAGGAGTGGGATTATTCCACGCCATCATGGTATTACGTAACGATCTGCACAAAATTTATGAAGCATTGGTTCGGTGAAATAAAAAATGATGAAATGGTTTTAAACGATGCAGGGAAAATTGTTGAGACACTTTGGAACACAATTCCCGATCATTATAAAAATGTTGAGCTTGATGAGTTTGTGATAATGCCGAATCATATTCACGGTATCATAATCCTTGGCTCCGTAGAGACGGGGCACGCCCCGTCTCTACTTGGCAATGTTGTCGGAAGTTTTAAATCGGCAGTGTCAAAATATTTAAGGGGAAAAATGAACCTGGAATTTAATTGGCAGCCGCGGTTCTATGATCATATAATCCGGAATGAAAATGATTTGTTAAGAATACGGACTTATATAAAAAACAATCCGTTGAAATGGGAGCTTGATAAATATTATAGTAAGGAATAGTTAATTCATGCAATACCATCCCAATAATACAGCTACAAACTACACGCGGAGACGGGGCATGCCCCGTCTCTACAGTTTTATCCTGTAAACGCTGTTGCCCGCTGTTATGTATAATGTTTTTCTGTCTGCATCACCCCAATTACAATTTGTGGGATTTTGCGGAAGAGAAATCTTATCAAGTAATTTCCCTTCGGGCGAAAATATCCATACTCCACCGGGACCTGTGCAAAACAAATTTCCGCTTTCATCTATTTTCATTCCGTCCGCGTAACCCTCGGGAACTATTCTTGCGAACTCTCTTTTGTTTGCAATCGTTGAATCATTGAGCACATCCCACACATAAATAATTCTAGCTTGTGAATTGTTCACGTAAAGTTTCGTCTCATCTTTTGAAAAACAAATTCCGTTCGGTAATTCCAGAGTTGAATCAAGCAGCTTCAGTTCTCCTGTCAGACTTATTCTGTATATACCCGCAAACGAAAGTTCTTTCTTTTCACCATCGGGAATGTTAAACGGCGGATCAGTAAAGAAAACAGATCCATCTGATTTCACCGCAAGATCATTCGGACTGTTAAGTTTTTTTCCTTTATAGTTATCGGCAAGCACGGTCTGTGTATTGTTTGATTCAAGCCGCACAACTCTTCGCAGACCCGTTTGTGCTAAAATCAATTTCCCGGTTCTGTCATAAGTAAGTCCGTTAGAGTTATAAGAGGGATTTAAGAAAATTGTGATGCTGTCTTCCTTCGTCCACCTGTAAGCGATGTTACCCGTAAGGTCGGAAAAAAGTAAACCGAAGTTATCTTTCCACACAGGACCTTCAACAAATAAAAAACCATCAGCGATTAGTTCCGGTTTTGCGCCTTCAGGAACAGGGGATTGTGCCAACATTGGGATATAGACAAATATTAATGTATAGAACAAAAATTTCTTCATTGGAATGGTGCTTTCATTTAATCGCCTGTCAAAATACTATTTTGTTGTCAGAATGAATATCATCAAAATAAAATTCTCCTAATGTTATTATTCCCGGTCAATATAGATTTAAGGCAACAACCAAATCGGCAGGTTGAAGGTCAAATATTCATGAATTAAAAGGATTATTATGAAAAAGATAATTTTATTCTTCACTGCATTTATAATGTGTGCCGGAGCTCAAAACGACAAACTGCAAAAAGGACAAGCTCCGCCGGAGTTAACTTATTTCTCTTTATCAAAGAATGAAAAAACCTCTTACAAAGAAAAAGATTTTGTGGATACTGTATTCATTATTGATTTCTGGGCAACGTGGTGTGCGCCTTGCATAGAATCTATCCCCCATATGAATGCGCTTGTGGATAAGTACAAAAATAAAAATGTCAAGTTTATTTCAATCACTTATGAACCTGCAAGTCTTGCAATGAAATTTCTTGATGATCATCGGATGAAAAGCGATGTCGGTCTTGATGAAGACTTTGATATGTTCAGAAAATATAAAGCGTGGGCTATACCAAATATAATAATGATAAATTCAAAAGGTAAAATTGCCGGGAGGATACATCCAAACAAATTAAATGAAGATGTAATCGACGTGTTAATTAGTGGTGGAGTTCCGGAAGTTGAAAACACTCCAGAGGATTTATTTGATCCGGTAAAGGCTGAAGAATATTTTCGTTCATTTCTCAATAAGCAGAAAGAAGAATAGTTATTAATAAATATTGTTTTACAGTAACATCGAACTACCGCCTGCCAAATATTTAAACTGTTAAATACCGGGACTTTCAATTTCTTTCCCACCGCGAACCGACGGACAATTAAAACATGTCACCTTATTTGTTATAACACACACTTATTATTCAGAAGACAAATTTATTGTGCAGTAATAAACATCAATAAAAATATATAACAATAGTGGAGAACATCATGAAAGCGTTTTATTCCATTCGTCACATCGCTGATAACAGGTTCAGCAAACTGCTCTATGTTACTTTATTAATTCTTTTCACGTCTTTAAATATTTTTGCGGTAAGTGATATCGAAGTCACAGGTAATATATCGGAACTCGGTTCTGACTATCTTATCGTTCAGGGAAAGACCTTCTTCTTCGACCAGAACACTGAATTCAGGGGTCGAAATGGCTCAACGGTTACATTCTCGTATTTTCAGCTAAATGATCTTGTGCAGGTACAGGGGGATAACAGAAGTAACGGAACATATACGGCAACGCGTGTTAAATCCGAAGACAATCCGGGCGGCGAAAATGAAATTGAGATAACAGGTTATGTTACCTCAAAGGGAACGAACTCATTTATAATTGGCGGCAAAACATTTCTTGTTGATCAGAATACAGAATACAGGGGAAGACATGGCGCACCATTTTCTTTTGAACAAATTGAAGTCGGCTCACTGCTGGAAGTGAAAGCATTTGCTCAAACAAACGGTGACCTGCTTGCGGTTCGTGTTAAAACCGAAGACGAGCATCAGCATGGTAACGAAATAGAAATAACCGGAATTATAGATAACAAAACTGCGAACAGCATTCTGCTTGGTGCGAGGGAATTTTTTGTGAACAGCCAAACTGTTATACTAAATAATAACCGTCAGCCCATCACTTTCTCAGAGCTTAATGTTGGTGACAGAGTTGAAGTAAAAGCATTCAGACAGCCGGACAGCACTTACCTTGCTTCAAGAATAAAACTGGAAGATCATAATCAGAATGAAATTGAATTCACCGCACGCATTGAAACAATCTCCGGATCTGATGTCACTATCGGCGGAATTACATTCTCGACTGATTCAAATACAGTTTTCCTGGATCACAACAGAATGCCTGTAACTATTGCGGCTCTTACCGTTGGAATGTTTGCAGAAGTAAAGGGATTCAGAAAACCTGATCAGACTTATTATGCAAGCAGAATAAAGATCGAGGATTTTGTAAGGAATGAGATAGAACTTAAAGGAACAATATCAGAGATAAACCCGGCATCATTCATCGTTGGTGGTACAACATTCAGCGTTGACAGCACAACACAAGTATTTGATCATCTTAACAATCCGATATTGTACTCGTCTTTAGCAAACGGACAGTTAGTTGAAGTTAAAGGAATTAAAACCGGAACAACTACTGCCAGAGCGTTAAGAATAAAACTCGAAGGTAATGAAGACATAGAAATATTCGGACAGATCAAGGCGATTAACGCGAATAGTATTGCAGTAAATGGCTTCACAATATTTGTGAATGAAAAAACAGTGTATCTTAATCATGCAAACCAGCCCATCACTTTTGCTGATTTGAGTGTAAATCATTTTGTTGAAGTTAAGATGATGAAAAATCCGGATAACACATTGCGTGCACTAAGAATAAAAATCGAAGACCATACAAACTTTTCAAAACTGACCGGTACTGCAGGGACAATTTCCGGCTCGTCGGTTCAGCTTCCGTCCGGAACCTACACAATTACAAACAATACAGTTATTGTTGATAATAATTTCAACCACATAAATATAACAGAGTTAACTGATGGTCAACTGGTAAGAGTTTGGTCATTCATTGATGCATCGTCAAACAACACGGTGCTGCAGCTTCAGTCAATGGTAAATTCACCAACAGGGGTTGAAGAAGTTCCTGTTGTGATAGATGAATTCACGCTCGAGCAGAATTATCCTAACCCGTTCAATCCCTCAACAACGATTTCATTTACAATCAATAAAGATCAGCTTGTATCTTTAAAAGTGTACAATGCAATTGGAGAAGAAGTTAAAACTCTGGTCAGTTCTCAGCTTACTGCCGGAACATATAACATTAACTTTGATGCTTCAGGATTAAGTTCAGGATTATATCTGTACAGACTTGAAAGCGGCAGTCAGCTTCAGGTAAAAAAGATGCTGCTGCTTAAGTGATACAATCAATTAAGCAGAAGCCCCGATTAGTGGGGCTGCTGCTGAAATAATTTTAGCACAATAAAAAATAAATCAAAGGGGAAGGCGGTTCAAAGGAACCGCCTTTTTATTAGCAGCATCTAAAATTTGTCCCCTTTGTTTTATTAAGACAACTTAATAGACAGAAATCACTATAATATATTAGAGGAGAGAACAATGAAATTTTTATCTGCACTTTTAATCCTATCAATAATTTCATTCTCCAATATTCTTCCGCAGACCTATTCCTGGCGATATTATACAACGGGGAATACAGGTATTCAGGGAGACTATGTTGAGGGTATATGGATTGATCATGATGGTGATCCATATATCGCGGCATATAATCCAAACTGGGAAGAAGGCGGGTTTGCAAAATATATTCAGTCAGAAAACAGATGGATTAACTATTCAAACGTTGACTATCCGGTTATTGGAAATATTAATGATGTTGGATCATCACGCATAAGTGATATAGAAGAAGATGCAAATGGAATTCTGTGGATGGCAACCTGGCGGGGTTTATTAAAATTTAATCCTGCAATCGGTGGAAACTCATTGGAATTTTGGGGTGCAAACAACTCAATCCATCCTGGTGGTCGCACACGTGAAATTACAATAGCTCCGGACGGATCGTTATGGATGGCAGTTATATCAGTAAGCTGGGGAAATGGCGGACTTGTAAATTATAATCCTCTTACCAATGTATGGCGCTATTGGGGTTTCGGCAGCACCGCCAACAACTGGCCGGGTACAGTAGCATCCTGCGATAATGTTGCAATCCAGCAAATGCAAGGCGGAGGATATACTGTATGGATTTCTGCCGCAGGTAACGTAATCGCCTTTAATAGTAATACCCAACTGTTTACAACGCATACTTTTAATTATAATCCGGGCGAACTTGTCAAAACACCGGGTCATAACTGTGTTGATGAACAAAACAATTTGTGGATTGTCCGATTCAACTCCATCGCACCGTTTTACTTTCTCGAGTATAAGACAACAAGCGGACAATGGATTACTCCACCGCAGCCCCCTGTGCCATCAGTTCTTAACGACATTTGGGCATTCAAAGCTTATGGAAATGGCAGCGCCCTGTTGATGGATGGGAATAGCGAGCTCTGGCAATTTAATGGAACATCCTGGCAAAGCTTTGGTATCTGGCGACAGGGTGGATTTTCTTATGGAATTGATCTTGATGATAATGGAAACATCTGGGTAACTGGTATTGGAGGTGCTGCAAAAAGAAACGCACAAACCGGTAGCTGGCAGAGATACAGAATTACCAATTCTTCACAGATAGATTATTGGGTAGAAGATATTTCATTTGATGATTCGGGCAATGTTTGGATGACCGGAAATGCCGGACCGGGTGTTGGTGGATTTCAGAAATTTGATGGTACAAGATGGATTGGATACAATAACGAAAACTATGGCTTGGGTTATCCTTTTCCATTCCCAACCGATAACTCAGAAGTTATATACTACAGACAATCCACGGGTGACATTATCATTAATCCAATGTTTGGATATCTGTATTCCTGGAATGGCTCCACTTATAACTCATTAAATTATCCTAACGATCGATCGGAAGGAGTTGTTGAAGATTCACAAAACAGACTTTGGAGTCTTGGAGAATATTATAATCTGAAATACTTTAATGATATAAATAATTCCTGGACTTCTGTTCCATTTAGTGGTTGGGGTGCAAACATAAAAAAAGATCCCTCAAGACCCGGAACTATCTGGGCTTGTTCCGGAAATCAGGTTCTGCGTACAGACGGCACCAACCATTTTACTAGATTTAACACAGATTTTTCTGAGCTTAATCCACAAAGTGATCTGCTTACAACAGTTGCCGTTGCCCCAAATGGCATTGGGTGGGTTGGCAGCAACCAGGGGTTATTTAAGTTGAATGCAAACAATGGAACTTATCAATTTTATTCTCCTCAAAATTCTCAAATCCCAGGGGACAATATTTCTCCCTTATTAGTTACAGCCGATGGAAGATTATGGTTTGCGAACTTTGGTAGTACATCTACATCAACATATGGATTATGCTGGTTCGATGGAACAAATTTTGGGATTATTCCTCAACAACAAACCGGTGGTTTACCGCATGCGCAGATATACGATATTGAAGTAAAATATTTGCAGGAAGGGTATGAGCTTTGGATAAGTTGTGCAAGCAGAGGAGTTGCAGTTCTTACTGTAACGGGAACAGTTGTTCCTGTTGAACTAACAGAATTCACTGCCGAAGTTAACAGCAACTCAGTAACATTAAACTGGGGAACTTCTTCTGAAACGAATAATGCCGGGTTTGAAATCCATCGGTTAAAAGATTCAAAAAATGAAAGTTCAGGAAACTGGGAGGTAATTGCATTTGTTAAAGGGAATGGCACAACTACTGAAACCCATACTTATTCTTATTCAGACAAGAATTTGAACACAGGAAAATATACATATAGACTTAAACAAATAGATCTTGATGGATCTTTTGAATATTCAAATGAAATAGAATTTAGTATTGACGTTCCCGTGAATTTTGAATTGCTGCAGAACTATCCCAATCCATTTAATCCCTCAACAACAATAACGTACAACATTCCTCAAAATGCATTTATTATACTAAAAGTTTTTGATGTGCTGGGAAACTCAATTGCTACACTTGTCAATGAAGAACAACCAGCCGGAAGCTATGATGTAAAGTTTGATGCATCAGGATTAAGTTCGGGTTTATATTTTTATAAGCTTGAATACAATGATAATGTTCAGGTAAAAAAGATGCTGTTGCTTAAGTGATACAATCAATTAAGCAGAAGCCCCGATTAGTGGGGCTGCTGCTGAAATAATTTTAGCACAATAAAAAATAAATCAAAGGGGAAGGCGGTTCAAAGGAACCGCCTTTTTATTTTGTAGCACATAATATTTAAACTGAATAAAATTTATTATCCGTTCATCACATAACCACAATTTGATTGTCACTTATTTCAAAGTGATCATTACTACTTATTCAAACAATAAATCCTAAATATAATTTCGGGGTAAATCATGCTTAAAGAAAAATTTTTACAACATAACATTAACATCAAAAAGAACCAGCCTGGAAAAATCACAGACTTTCTTAATGTCTCACGTATATTTTTGTTGATCTTCGCAATTGTGGTATTCAACGGCTATTCTAATGCGCAGTGGGTTACACAAAGCCCTTCACCTACTCATCTTGATGTGAGAGGAATTGGAGCGCCAAATAGTAATCGTGTATTTATAGCAACCGATGATAATATGTTTGATGATGGCGGCTCTTTGTTTGAATCGAATGACGGAGGAAATACATGGGTACAACGCGATATTCCTGTAACCCTTGGTAATCCGCTTAACGGAATGTTTTTTTATAACTCACAGCTTGGCTGGGTATTCGGTAATGAAAACTACAGAACAACGAATGGCGGCACTACCTGGGACCAATTACCTTTTCTCGGTTCAACTTACTTTATGGAGTTTTACACACCATCATTCGGATTAACAACCGGGAACTTTGATAAGTTTATAAGCCGTGACAGCGGTTCAACATGGATTGAATCACCAAATGGTATTTATGAATTCAGTTTTACTAATTCACAAAATGGTCTCGGTGTTTCAGCAACAGGAATTTACCGCACAATAGATGGCGGTTTGAATTTCTCACCTGTTTATGCTGGTGATGCTGACGCAGTAAAATATCTGAGTGATCAGGTCGCAGTTGCAATAGTTAACGGCGTATTTGTTCGTTCAACAGATGGCGGCGCTACATGGAATCCAGGGACTTCATCAATTCAAAGGACATCGTTATATGCAGTTGATCCCAACAATATAATTGCATGGGGTCGTTCAGGTATTTTTCCAAACTATGATGATCGCATTTTACATTCTTCAGACGCAGGACTAACCTGGAATGACCTTGGTGAAATAATTCCAGAAGGAATTTTTAGTGTTACAAAATCCTCATCTCAAAATGTTATTGCGGCAGACAGAGCCGGAAACATGTTTCTTTCAGTCAATGGAGGAGCTTCATGGTCACAGACATTTACATCAAGAGGACAGATGCCATCGTATCTGAGCAGTGTTGTTCCGGTTTTTGCAGATCAGCAGGTAGGATATTTTGGATATGGAAGCGGGTTTGTTATCAAAACAACAGACGGCGGAGCTTCCTGGTTCCAGGTATCAAGTGGTACCGGTGATTCAATTAATGATGCAGATATTTTTCCGGATGGCAAAATGATAGCCGTGGGAGATAACGGAACATTATTAGTAAAGAACACTGCGTCTGCATGGATAGTTAAAGAAAGATTTACAACCGCACACTTGAATGCAGTGCAAGTGTTAAGCGCCAGTGATGTAATAATGGTTGATGTCTCTGGAAAGATTTATAAATCCTCTGACGGCGGAGAGAGCTGGGTTCCATCTTCATCAGCCCCTGCAGTTATGACAGAAGCACGGGATATTAGTTTCTCATCATTAACCGAAGGATGGGTTATTGGTCAAAGTTTTAATACCGGGGCTTTGTATCACACAACAGACGGCGGAAGTTCATGGGTTCCTGTAACAGATTTTCTCGGAAGTTATGTTTCTGTTGATGTTGTTGACAGCAGTATCTGGGCTGCCAATGTAGGCGGAAGATATTACAGAAGCACAGACGGTGGCATCAACTGGATTGAGAGTGATCTTCCTTATTCACCCGTACAAATTGCGGACATGGATTTCTGGGATGCAAGCACGGGCTATGCCGTTGGAGCGTTCGGACAAATTTTTAAAAGTAATGATGGCGGGGCAACATGGGATATGTTAGAAACACCATCTACCAATCATAGCTTTACAGATATTTTTCTTTTAGGTGAAAATGAATTCTGGATAAGCACAAATGCTGACGTTGCATATTACTCGGCAAATGGCGGACAGAACTGGGCTGTAATTAATATCAATTCAGATGGCTTTGGATATTTCAGTTCAGTCATTGCTAATCAAACCGGATCAGCATGGGTCTTAGGTTACCAGGGATATATAGAATACTTTGCAGGACCACCACCGCCTCCGGCTAATAATCCTCCGCATGCTTCGTTCAACTTTATAACATCAGGTCTTACGGCTCAGTTCACAGACACAAGCACTGATCCCGATGGAATTATTGTAAACTGGTCATGGGATTTTGGCGACGGAAATTTTTCTAATGAACAAAATCCTTCACATACATATACAACAGCAAACACTTACATAGTTCGTCTTACTGTTACCGATGATGACAGCGGAACAAGTACAGCAGGAAGATTAGTTGTCGTTCAGCCGGGACCGGGAGGAACATTCGGTGATTTTACAGAAGTAACTCCTCTTGATTCAATCTTCATCACATCTCAGGATGAAGACTTCTGGGTTATAACTACAGCACCCGCCGATTATGATAACGACGGTGATCTTGATGTTGCAGTTCTCGGCTACTATGTAGTATATAATCAAAGTGTTGAGGACAGGCTAATACTCGTTCGTAATGACGGACAGGTTAATCCCGGACAATGGGGATTTACATATAATAATGTTGATCTGAATGGTATGTCGGCAGGCTCATCGGACCTTTCCTGGGGCGATGCGGATGGAGACGGCGACCAGGATCTTTTGGTTGCATCAGACGGACAAACAGTTCTGTATATAAATGATCAGGGATCACTAAATCCAATACAAACAAATCTTCCAGCTTACTGGGAAGATAATGATCAGGCTGACTTTGATCTTCGCTCGGTAACCTGGGCTGATTATGACAATGATGGTGATGCAGATTTATTATTACCGTCCGTATTTAATGACAGCACGTTTGAATACTACACCGCGCTAATGCGTAACGATGGTTCCGATGGAAACGGCGGCTGGATATTTACTGAAACCGATTCAGTTTTTTCACCGACAATTCATGCACAAAGTTCGTGGGCTGATTTTGATAATGATCAGGATCTCGACCTGCTTCTCGTAAACATTGCACCTTTAACCGACGAAGGATTCATCAGAAGATATAGAAATGACGGCAACGGAAACTTTACAGCCGAAGATATTCTCGGAACTCTTTCCGTTGAACACGGCGAAGCGCAGTGGGGAGATTATGACGGCGATGGCGATCTTGACATACTTGTTGCGGGTAATGTCCGCGAATTGGACAGCACCTACACTCATATGGCATTGAGAATTTATAAGAATGAAAATGAAACGTATGTTCCCTTTGATGTGATAAGTTGTATTCCATGCGAAGGATGGTTTGATTTAACTGCTGCAACATGGGCTGATTATGATTCCGACGGTGATATTGATATACTTCTTGCCGGTACATATAACTCGGGTTCACAGATAGAAGGCAGAGCTAGAATATATACGAATAACAATGGTGTGTTTACTGATTCAGGAAATGAACTTCCTGCACCGCGTTCAAGCGGAGACAGAGGCGGAACATTTTCATGGCTTGATATAGATAATGATGGTGATCTTGATTACTTCATTGCCGGGCAATATTTTGTTCCGGGAGGTAACGGTTTGGTGGAAGCTCAAATGCATGTTTACCGCAATGATGTTGAAGGTCAGAACAGTGCACCAACCCAACCCGAAGGTCTTAATGCCGCAGTTCAGCAGGACAGTTCGATAGTATTCACATGGACAGCTTCAATGGATGATCACACACCTTCCAATGCGCTTACTTACTACCTGGAACTTTATCGTGATAATATTCCGGTTACAATTCCCAATAGTCTTCCTGAACCCGGGAACGTAAGCAATGGCACACAGTGGAAATTAAAAGATCTTGAACCCGGAAATTATAAGTGGATGCTTCGTGCAGTTGATGCGGCTTATATAAGCAGTACATCTGCGTTCGGTGAGTTTAGTGTTGGTATGCCTACCGGGCTTGATGAAACTGATGCGCCGGTTGATTATTCGCTGGATCAGAATTATCCTAACCCATTCAACCCGTCAACAGTGATAAAGTTTTCAATACCGTCTGACCAGGAAGTAACTTTAAAAATTTATAACGCACTCGGTCAGGAAGTAATTACGTTGTTAAATGAAAATAAAAAATCAGGCAGTTATGAAATAGTGTTCAATGCATATGATTTATCAAGCGGAGTTTATTTCTACAGGATACAGGCAAAAGATTTTGTTCAAACAAGAAAGATGCTGCTGATCAAATAAAATTAGTTGATGTGTAAATAAACCCCGGCAGTAAATGTCGGGGTTTTTTATTTACAGTGATTAACTACATCATTTTACCGGCAAGGAAATCGCCGATGTAATAAGGCCATACTACCAGCGCTAATAATCCTTTAAAGAATGTAAGTTTTAAGAACCCGATTGTAAAAAGCCATCCGATAAACCAAACCGGACCCATTATTCCTGCGACTTCTACTTTTCTACTCATAATTTTTCCTTTCAATTTTTGAAATCCTTTTTATTAATACTGATCGACACATTAAACTTAAGATAGGTAATCCGGCGAGTCGGGCAGTGGAAGTTTCCCGAAAATCTGGAGATGTTCCTTGATGCAGCGTATACCACAAAGAAGGCTGTCTTGTTTTAAAGACTTTGAGCTTTCGCTTTCTACGCTTAACTCCCCGGGATTATAACTATCAATCTGCAAATTATTTTTTCAGTCGATTAAATATTAAAGAATCACACAGGGATTTTCAATTGAGAATATGTAAAAGGAAATGAGATAGGCTGAATGGATTACACAGCGGATAATAAATTAAATGCCGCGGTTTTGTTCCGCAGCATTTAAAGGATTACAAAGTTTTATTTCCTTGTATCGTTCACGACTCTGTATATCTCATCGCCGTGTTCACCCACGTATTTACTAAAAAGCATATCGTCTTTATCAAGCTGTTCTTTGGAATAAGCTTTTTCCAAAAGCGATCCAAGGTCCTGATAAAAAGCAAACATTTCATCACGGCTGTTGAACTCCGCAACCATAACAAGATCCCTGCTGTCACCTCCCCAGAAATGTCTAAGGACATAAGAGCGCAGAACGCGTGAATCACTGTTAACAACAGTTGCCTGGCGTTTCATCATATCGGCAAACGCGGTTGCATCATCACCAGTCGGAAGAGATTTCATCTTCCACGTTTGTATATGCATAACGTGAAAGTTCTCTTCTGTCTGCGCAAAAGAACTTGTGGTGAAAAGAAAAAGTACAGTTAAAAAAAGAACAGATATAGAAACCCGACGCATAACACCTCCGGAATTTGTTTGTGTTGAGATTAGTGACGGAATGATAATAGTCCATTATTTGCCAAGTGGCAAATAATATTAATAAAAAGTTATTTGTGTGGGTTAACTATTCTTTAACACATCAATTGGATCAATGCTCAATACTTTGTGATTTACACTTGAAGAATTTCTTTCACTCAAACCTAACCTAATGGTATAGGAATTAAATCTATTAAGAAAAATCTGTCACTATTTTATGTTTTGTAAATACTAAATCTTCAAACAATTCAATCAGTAACTAATCTTTTGAGGGATTTATGAAAAAGTTCATTTATACAATTCTGTTTTTTGTTTTAATCTATTCCACTGGATATTCACAATTCTGGCAGTACCAAACCTCCGGTACAACACAAATATTAAATGACGTTTATATGATAAATGAACTAACCGGCTGGATTTGCGGGGATGCAGGAACTTTATTGAGAACTACAAATGCCGGACAAAACTGGACCCAGGTCGCGGCAACAGGAAACGATCTTAATTCTATTCTATTTAAAGATGCGAACATTGGTATAGCAGTTGGAGATAATGGAACAATAGTAAGGACCGTAAATGGAGGAACAACATGGAGCCCTGTTTCAAGCGGCACAACAGAACAATTCAGAAAAGTTTCATCCGGTGCCGGCAACATGGTTTTTGCCGCAGGTGATAACGGACTTGCCGCCGTATCAAATGATAATGGTGCATCATGGTCATTAGTTAATTCAGGAACAACAACAAGATTCAGGGGCGCGGCTGCTTCCGGGTCAAACAAGATTTGGGCGGTTGGTGATGACGGACTGATAAGATACTCTTCCAACTCCGGCGCAAACTGGACAACACAAACAGCATCTGTATCCAGTAATGATCTTCACGATATTCAATTTATTAATGACAACGTTGGATTTTCAGGCGGCAACAATTCAACATTTATTTACACAAGTGACGGCGGACAAAACTGGGTCACACGTAACTCAGGAATTTTCTTTGACGTTAACGGAATTTATTTTAAAGATGCCGATAACGGATGGGGAGTAAGTATTGCCGGAACAATTTTCTTTACAACAAATGGCGGACAGATCTGGACAAGCCAGCCATGCGGTTCATCTTCAACATTGAATGAAGCTTACTTCCTTCATCGCGGTAAAGGATGGACTGTTGGTGATAACGGGACAATAGTTAAATATGATAATCCAAATCTTCCCGTTGAACTTAATTCATTCACTGCTTCTGTAAACGGAAGTTCAGTAACATTAAAATGGAGTACGGCAAGTGAAATAAATAACCGGGGATTTGAGGTAGAGAGAAAAGTTAACAATTCAGGTTTTGTCAAAGTCGGATTTGTTGATG
Source organism: Ignavibacteriales bacterium (assembly GCA_016700155.1). NCBI lineage: Bacteria > Pseudomonadati > Ignavibacteriota > Ignavibacteria > Ignavibacteriales > Ignavibacteriales bacterium. Next base: position 4,132,105 of record CP065001.1, on the reverse strand, counting down.
GAAGAGGAAATACGACGGAACAGACTAATTATAGTTTCGTTGATAAAAATCTTTCAGCAGGAAAATATTCTTACAGAATAAAACAGACAGACTTTGATGGTACCTTCGAATACTTTGAATTAAAATCAGAAGTAAGTGTTGAAGCTCCTCAATCATTTTCACTTGAGCAGAACTATCCGAATCCATTCAACCCATCAACTAAAATAAAGTATTCGATCCCGGCAAATGTGAATGGTCAAACATCAAATGTTGTATTGAAAGTCTATAATGTTCTTGGTAATGAAGTCGCAACACTTGTTAACGAAAACAAAACTGCCGGAGAATATGAGGTAACATTCGATGCAGGAAATCTATCAAGCGGAGTTTACCTGTATAAACTTGAATCCGGGAATATCGTTGAAACAAAAAAGATGTTGATGATTAAATGAGGAAATCGTTTAATCAGAAATCCCGCTTTACGGGGCTGATGATAAAATAAAACATTGTTTTATCAGCAGTCCCAGGCGGACTGATGGTTAAATAGAAAAAGCTGTTATCTTCACAAAAGAAAATTATTTCTAATAAAATCTGTCTCATTAAACTGGACAGATTTTTTTATTTCAAAAAACATTTCCGCATACAAAACTTTGCTCTTTGTTTTGTTTCTATTCGATAGTATAATTAGCCGCAAAAAAATTAGCGGAGTTTCTTCTGAACTGGTTATCAATAATAGTTTTGTTTGGTGTACTTCAGGGTATTATTCTTTTCATTGCAGTTGGAAGATCAAAAAAAGGGAATGTCAGTGCCAACAGACTTCTTTCATATTTTATTTTGATAATCACACTAACATTGTTCGGAAGATATTTTTATACTCTTCAACCGCTCACACTGCTTAATGCCAAAATTTTATTTCTAGGTGATTTTATAATCTTCCTGCTTGGTCCGTTGTTATATTTTTACCTGTTAAAACTATTTAATGTCCAATCTGAATTTAGAATTCATACCTCCGTTCATGTTGTGCCGGCTTTTCTTTACCTGGTAATAATATTCCCGTTTCTTATTGCTGATAGGCAAACGTATATAAATTTATCCGGCGATTATGCCAACGTGTTTACAGGTATAGAAATATTCGCAATCCTTCAGAATCTGTTCTACGTTATGCTCTGCAACAGGGTATTAAACAAACATGTGAGTGAAAGCAACGGATATAATTCTATCGCGCCACAGATCAGGTTTTACCGGCTGTTACTTTTGATAACAGTTACCGGGTTAATTTTCTGGTCAGTTAGTATTGGATTCAGAATTTTTGATCCGTCAGGATCGGGTGATTATTTAGGTTATCAGCTTGTTTGGATTTCACTTTCCTGCTCAATAATTACTTTGGGTTATTACACATTATCAAATCCCGAAATACTAACTTTTGTTTCGGCATCTAAAAAATATGAATCAAAACCGACAGGCATTGAGAACATTGATGAAGTGAGTGTCAAACTTGATAATATTATGAGGGAAACAAAACCATATCTAAATCCGAAACTGACTTTAACTGAACTTTCAGAAATTAGCGGGATTAACACTCATTTATTATCAAGAATAATTAATGAAAAGCACAATAAAAATTTCTTTGCTTATGTAAATAGTTTCAGGATAGAAGAATTCAAACAGATACTTGAAAAGGAGGAAAGCAAAAATCTTACCTTGCTGGCTATTGCTTTCGAAGCCGGGTTCAATTCCAAAACCACTTTTAATACTGCATTTAAAAAACTGACAAATCAAACCCCGAGTGAATATTTTAAACTCGCGGGTAATGAAGAATAACTGAAAATCTCTCAATTATATGTTCGGTTTTATCAACCCGAACGACTCTAAACTTCTGATTGCACACTTTGCATAAAAAAAATTAATCAATCGGAGGTTGTCATGAAAAAAGTATCTTTTTCATTTTTCCTGTTCCTTTCTATGCTTGTTCCGGTTTCAGCACAGATTGTTTCAACTCTTGTTCCCGGTCCTTCCACATTTAACGATGGATTGGCGATAGATAAAGACGGTAATATTTATGCCGCGCTTTACTATGGAACCACGGTTACCAAAATTACTCCATCGGGAACAACAAGTATTTTTGCTTCAGGTTTTTCAAGTCCAAACGGAATAAAATTCGGCAGGGATGGATATTTATATGTACCGAATGCAACATCGAATAAAATAAGTAAAGTATCACCTGAAGGAGTTGTTTCGGATTTTATAACAATAAGTAATCCGGGTGAATTGTATTTTGATTCAGAGGGTTTGCTTTACGTTGCAAACTATACAAACTCAAGTATTTCTGTTATTGATACCTCAAATAACATAACATTGCTTTATTCCGGCGCGCCGTTAAACGGACCAATCGGAGTTTTAAAAGATGCAGCCGGAACTTTGTACATCGGTAATTTTACTGATGGAAAAGTTTTCAGAATAGAGAACGGGAATACTTTTGTCGAGATAGGTGATCTTCCGGGCTGGCTTGGATTTATGGTTTTGATAGGAGAAAATATTTATGCAACAGCATATCAGAATAATCGTATTTATAAAATACCAATTGATGGAAGTGGTCAATCAGTATTTGCCGGTAATGGCACTGCCGGCGGTACAGATGGAGATGTTCTATCAGCAAGTTTTAACCAGCCGAATGGAATTACGGCAACATCAACAGGCGACACTTTATATATATCAGAATATAACCCAAGACGTTTGCGGATGATAACTGGTGTGCTTAATCCAACTTCAGTTAATCATGATGAATCTGAATTAGTAAATAAATTTTCACTCGAACAGAATTACCCGAATCCATTTAATCCATCAACAAAAATAAAATTCACAGTAGGGGAGGCATATTATGCGTCCCAAGTGCATGTGTCGCTGCGAGTGTATGATGCAATCGGAAATGAAATAGCAACGTTAGTAAACGAAAGCAAACCGGCGGGTGAATATGAAATAACATTTGATGGGAATAATTTACCAAGCGGAGTTTACATATATAAGTTTGAAGCAGCAGGAGTAATTGAAACCAGGAAGATGCTAATGATTAAGTGATGTAGAATTTTTGAATTAAGTATATCGTTCTTTAATAAAATTCTAAATGACCCTGTTTATGTGAACAAATAATCTGTAAATTATACTCAGCCACAATTATTCAGAAAAAATTTACAGAGATGCGATCCGGTAATTTTTCTTTTACACTGTATTATTCCGCATTTAATAAAGTAACATTAACTTTTTTTATGCTGCTGTACATCTACGGCAGCATTCTTTTTTCCCAGCCAATTAATTTCCGGCATCTCACAATCAATGATGGTCTGTCACAGAATGCGGTGTTTGCAATTTTACAGGACAGCAAAGGTTTTATGTGGTTTGGAACCACCGACGGTTTAAACCGTTATGACGGATATTCCTTCAAAGTATTCAATCATAACCCGTTCGACACAACAACTGTTTCATCAAACAATATTTCATTTTTATTTGAAGACAGCCGCGGACTAATCTGGATCGGCACACGGGAAGCTGATGTAAGTATTTATAATCAACGTGATGGTTCGTACAATCGGATTAAATTGAATTCAGTAAAGAATAAAAATTTCAATTCAGAGATCACTTCGATTGTTGAAGACGCAGATTCAAATATCTGGATCAGCACAAACAACAACGGTTTATATAAAGTATCGCCAGTAAAAGAAAGTCGTGTTGAAAATCCACAATGGTTTTTTAAAGTAAGTAAGATAGAGTCCGGAATAGGCAGTAATAAAATTTATTCTCTTCTCGTTGATTCAAAGGGAATTTTATGGGCTGGAACGGAAAGCAATCTCTGCAAATATGATAGAACAAAAAACGCATTCATCAGATATTTTATAAATAGCAAGAATCCCTCAGCGCCGAATGATCCGAGTGATAATAGCATTCCGTCAATTTATGAAGACAGCAAAGGAAATTTTTGGCTGGGCACCTTGAGTGGTTTGGTTTTGTTTGACAGAGAAAAAGAGTCCTACAAAACTTTTCCTCATCACTTTGATGTGTACAGGTATGGATGGGGAGTTATCGGAAATATTATTGAAGACAGTCATGGAAAATTATGGCTTGGTACTGCCGCAGAACTTATGATCTTCGACACAAAAACAAAATCATACAACTACATAAGGAACGACCCCTTCGATGCAAAAAGTCTTAGTTACAATCTGGTTTCAGGTTTGTGTATGGATAAGACCGGAATTGTTTGGGTAGGAACAGCTGGCGGCGGAATAAATATTTATGATCCTAAGGCGAACAGGTTTTCAACTTATGTAAGAAAAAAAGAACCTGACTCAAGAGTGACGGGTTTCAGCATTCGTTCAATTATTGAAGACGATGAAGAAAACATCTGGATAAGCACCGAAGTATTGTACAAATGGAACCGGGCTACTGGTGAGTTTAAAAGTTTTGAAAAAAGTTCTTATGATATTGAGGCATTCGGTAACACGGGCGGGTTTTCTATGATCAATTCATCTGATGGAAAATTATGGATTTGTTCAACGGAGGGATTATTCCGGCATGACCCGCAGCAAGGAAAAATTCGTTTATATAAACACACTATTAATGACGAATCCGGCTTACCTCAAAAAAATGTAAGTGCCGTTATAGAAGACTCAAAAAAAAGAATATGGGTCACAACAGAAAGTTATTTATGCCGTTTAACAGATCAGGAAAAAGGAATATTCAAAAAATATAAACTGCAAAAAGAACATCGTGAGAGTAATGAAAACATAAGATCCGTAATTCATGAAGATTTTCAGAACAACATCTGGATCGGTACTAAGCGCGGGCTAATACATTTCAATTCAAAAAACGAATCAATGACTTTATACTCTACCGACGCATCCGATTCTCAAAGTCTTAATGAAAATAATATTAAATCAATCTGCGCTGACCCGTATGAACCAGAAAAATATTTGTGGATAGGAACGGGCGGAGGAGGGCTAAACAAACTTGATATCGAAACAAAAAAATTCACTCATTTTACGGAAGAAAATGGATTGCCCAATAATGTTGTGTATGGAATTCTAAGTGACTCAAAAGGAAATCTATGGTTAAGCACCAACAAAGGGCTCTCGCGTTTCAATATTAAAACAAAATCATTCAGAAATTTTAATGTAAGTGACGGGCTGCAAAGTAATGAATTTAATACGGGCGCGTTTTATAAAAGTAAAAAGGAGGAATTCTTCTTCGGCGGGATAAACGGACTAAATTATTTTTATCCTGATTCAATAAAAGAAAATCCGTTCAAGCCTGAAATAGTTTTAACCGGATTTAAAATCCTAAACACTTCTTCATCAAATGAAAAAGAAAATTCCATTCAGAAAAACATATCTGAAATAAAACAAATAAATTTATCGCATGACGATAATTTTATTCAACTTGAGTTTGCAGCCCTTGACTATTCGGCACCTGAAAAAAATCAATATGCTTACATACTGGAAAACTTTAACAATGAATGGATCAGGTCCGGAACAGTAAGAACAGCCACATACACAAATCTATCTCCCGGCGAATATGTTTTTCGTGTTAAAGGTTCAAACAATGATGGGGTGTGGAATGAACAGGGAATCTCGATTACTATTATTGTTACGCCGCCGTGGTGGAGCACCTGGTGGGCTTATATTTTATATGGGTTAATATTTCTTTCCGGTCTTTACGGGATAAGACAGTATGAACTGAACAGGATAAATCTTAAGAACCAGTTAAAGATTGAAAAAGTTGAAACTGATTCACTCAGAAATCTTGACCAGGTAAAATCGCATTTCTTTGCAAACATATCACACGAGTTCCGCACACCGCTTACACTTATTCTCGGACAGATTGAAAGCGTTATGTCATCTGATGTTGACACAAAAGAAAAAGGAAAACTCCAGGTTGCAAACAGGAACGCAAGACGGCTGCTTACATTGATTAACCAGCTATTGGATTTATCTAAACTCGAAGCCGGTAGTATGGAGTTAAACTCAGAACAGCACAATATAGTATCGTTCCTTAAAAGTCTTTTCTACTCATTTGAATCCATGGCTGAAGAAAAAAATATATTAATCCGTTTTGAATCGGAATGTGAAAATATACAGCTCACTTTTGACCCGGATAAGATGGAAAAAATATTTTTTAATCTTATTTCAAATGCATTCAAGTTCACACATGCAAAAGGTGAAATTAAAGTTTCATTAATCGTACGTCATGCTGAATTTATTTCAGCATCTTCCATAAAATGGGAGATCCCGAAACAAGCTCGCCTGCCGGTCGGGCAGGTTCGGGATGACAATACAAAAGATTATGTTGAAATAAGTATCAAAGATAATGGCATTGGAATACCTGCCGACAGGCTTCCGCATATCTTCGACCGATTTTACCAGGTTGATAACTCTGCCACACGTGAGCACGAAGGAACGGGAATAGGACTGGCGCTCACCAAAGAATTAGTAGAATTACATAAAGGCACAATCACAGTTAACAGTGAAGTTGGAAAAGGAACAGAGTTCATAATTACGCTTCCTGTTTGTGATACAAAAAGTAAAGAAGAAAAATCAGTTGAATTATCTTTACACAAAACTTCTGCTGAAATTACTTTAGAAGATGTTAGTCTCCCTGATTCGGTTCTGTCTCAAACAGATGATATCCAATCTCCGACAACACAAAGCCAGCAGGAGATTATTCTGATAGCCGAAGATAACACTGATGTACGTACATATATTCGCGAACAGTTAGGGGATCAATATAAAATTTGTGAAGCAATGAATGGTGAGGAAGCATTACTTATTGCTCAAAAAGAAATTCCGGATTTAATTATAACAGATGTAATGATGCCGAAGAAAGATGGATATCAACTAAGTAAAGAAATCAGGCATGATGAAAAGACCAGCCACATACCTATTATTATGCTTACGGCAAAGGCAGGGCTTGACGACAAGATTGAAGGACTTGAAACAGGCATAGACGATTATCTTACAAAGCCATTCAGTGCGAAAGAACTAAGAGTAAGAGTAAAGAATTTAATCTATCAAAGAGCCAGGCTTAGAAAAAAATTCAGCACAATTAGAGTAATCAAACCATCGGAAGTATCGACAAATTCTGTCGACAAAATATTTCTTGAAAAAGTAACAAAGACAATTGAAACTAAATTTGAAGAAGAAGAATTTGGTGTTGAAATTCTTGCTGAAGAAATTAATATGAGTGTCTCCCAGCTTACAAGAAAATTAAATGCGCTTATTGATCAGCCACCGGGGCAATTAATAAGATCATTCCGTCTTCAGCGTGCGGCAGACTTGCTTAAACAAAACGCCGGAACAGTTGCAGAAATTTGTTACAAGGTTGGCTTTAACGATCAGGCGTATTTTTCAAGGGCGTTTAAAAAGCAGTTTGGTGTATCACCGTCTGAATATAGGACATCATGATTTGTCATAGTTTTTAACTCTTAGTGTAACTAAGTGTCCTTAGTGACTTAGTGGTGAGTTTAATTCTTTTTAACCACTAAGACACTTAGAGCACTAAGAAACACTTAGAAATGTTGTAATTGACATAAAAGTCCAAACAATTGCGTGAATAGTACAAGATAACACACTCTCTTTCGCCTACTTTTGTCCCGTCATTTTTTAAAAACTAAACCATCAAAATCAACAAAGTGGATATTCTGCGAACCAAAGGCATTTATCAGACGGAAGGAAAAATATTGCTTAACTCACTAAAAACTATCCAGTGGAAAGACATAAGTGATAGCAACTTCCCAAAACTACCGGCGGGTTCTAATTTAGAGCTTTCAATTACTCTCGATGAAAATATTTTTCTGTCGGGTATTAATGGCATCGTCTGGGCAACTTACGATCCAAGACAGGCAGAAATAATTCACAACACAATTCTTGTACAAAACATTGAATCAGAACTGATAAAGATTGAAGCTGGAAATGAAAAACTCATAGCAGTCAAAATTATAAACGCAAAAGATATTAATACAGTAACGGAATTTATCTGGAGAAGCAGCAGCGGTTTAAGATTAAAACCCGACTGGAATTATCCGCCCGGAGAATCAAATAAAAGTTTTGAGTTATGGCTTAACGGAAGATGAAGAAAACAAATAGTCTATCTATTTAAAACCACACAGGAGTAACAGAATGAAAATTCGTATAACAATTTTGCTGTTCTCATTCGCTATAATATTCAGTTCGTGTACCAATGATGAAAAAACAAAACAGACAACAGAAGTATCAAAAACACATGACTATTTTCTGTTGCGTCCAGAAGCAGAAAAGACTTTTGGCTACTCACATGCTGTGCGAATTGGAAATTACCTGATTATATCGGGTGCTGTAAGTATGGATGATGCAGGGGTCCCAACCGCAGTCGGTGATCTTAAACAGCAGATGAAAAATTGTTATTCCGATCTTGAAAAAGTTTTAACTCACTACGGCTATACATTCGATGATGTGGTCGTTGAAAATATTTTCACAACCAACATGGCGGAGTTTTTAAATCAATCCGGTTACAGGAATGATATTTATAAAAAGAATTTTCCCACAGGAACATGGCTAGAAGTAAAAGGATTAGCCCTGCCGGAGTTCATGATCGAAATAGAGCTGGAAGCACACAAGTCCAAATGATATTCTAAATAGTAATTCCCCGTTCAAAAAATAATTTCACAAATCATAAAGGAGTAGTTATGAAGCGGTCACTTTCAATGTTCGTTTTGTTCTTTTCAATAATTCTCTTTTCACAGATCAGTAATGCGCAGCAATGGTCACCCGAACAAAAATCAGTTTGGGCGGGCATAGAAGAGTACTGGGCTGCAAGCGGTTCAAGTAATCCAATGTCGTTCCTGGATTATTTTGATGATTCATATCTCGGCTGGTCTTATGAAAACGAAACACCTGGCGGAAAACCAGAAGCAAAAAAATCATTAGCATACTGGTTCACTAAAGGTAAAATGCAGTATTACATAATCACACCATCCAAAATTTGGGTTAATGGAGATTTCGCCTACGCACATTACTACTATGTGCAGGTAACTGAAAGCCCTGATGGAAAACCAAATACCGAAAGAGGACGCTGGACGGATATACTCATGAAGAAAAACGGTAAGTGGATGCTGGTCGGGGATCACGGCGGCGAAATAAAAAATGATTAGTGAAAACATTTATCAGTAAACAAAATAATTTTCAAAAAAGGAGATGCGTTATGTTTTCGAAATTAAAGATCGTGTTCGCTTTTATAATGCTGATATGCATTTATTCTTCAACATCATTTGCGCAGGAACATTTTACAGAAGGAAATGTTCGAGTGGTAAGTTTTTATAGAACAAGTCCGGGACAGTTCGATGCTTATATGGAATATCTGCGCACAAATTTTTTCCCTCAACAGGAAGAAGCCGTTAAACAGGGATTAATAGTTGGTTATACAATCCTTTTGAATCAACCCGCAAACGAGGACGATTGGGATATTGCTGTTGTTAACATTTATAAAAGTTTTGGCGATGCGTATGACTACAACCAGGGCGATGAAGATAAAATGAAAGCTATAAGAGAAAAGTTTTTTAAAACTACAGATGAAGATAAAATGCGTTCAATGACTGATAAGCGATTTGCTATGCGAACTTATGTAGGCACAAAAAGTTTTCGCGAAATCAAACTTAAGCCGATGAATTAAATTTAAAATAACATCAACAAAAAAATTAAAGGAGTGAGTGCGATGAAACAATTAATTAAAATCTCAGCAGTCTTATTTTTGATTGTCCTGACCTTTGGTGAAAAAAACTTTGCTCAGAATGATGATCGCCCTTTGCTTATTACAAGTTTTAACATGGTTCCAATGAGCGAAACAGGCAAAGTAAACAAACTGGTTGATTCAATATTTGTTCCTATCCTGAAAGAACTTGTTGACGAAGGTTACATTTATAGTTTCGGACAGTTTGTGCATAACTGGGGAGATGAATGGAATCTTAACTTCTGGTATACTGCAAAAGACATGGCTTCATTCGACAAATTCTGGGATGAGTATGTAGCCCGGGGAAATAAACGTCACCCCGGCGCGTTTGCGGAAGTAGTAAAACATTTTCACGCGCACAAGGATAATATTTATACAATCCGCGGTCAGTATCCCGTTCCCCCTAAAAAATAAAAGTATAAAAGCATGGTTTACAAAGATGTCATCTGTAAAAGAGATGACATCTTTATTATTTAGAAATCTCCTACACTTTTATAAGGACTGAAATGCTTTCAATGAAATCCGGTCAGATTAATTTAAAATCGCTTCCATCATTATCTGAAAGTAGCTTTTTCAGGTACTTTACTTTTTCTGCACTTTACATTGCACAGGGAATTCCTGAAGGATTGTTGTGGTATGCCATACCGGCGTGGTTGGCTATGAATGGAAAGAGCCCTACGGAAATAGGTTCATACGTAGCCGTGATTGGTATTCCCTGGAGTTTGAAAATCATAAATGCTCCGATAATGGATAGGTTTACTTTTCTTGCTATGGGAAGAAGAAGACCATGGGTATTATTTGGCCAGGTTGGCTTAATTTTAAGTTTTTTCTCGATGTCTCTTATTGCTCACCCGCTTGATAATTTATATTTATTAATGATACTTGGCTTCATCGTTAGTTTTTTTGAAGTTACTCAGGACATTGCCGTGGACGGAATGGCAATTGATATATTACCTGTAAATCAGCAGGCCAGGGCAAATGGATTAATGTGGGGTTCAAAAACACTTGGAATTAGCGGTGCCGTTGCTACAGGCAGCTGGATAATGAGCGAGCATGGATACTTCTACGCAATAATATCGTTCTCTATAATTGTATCCTTAATAATTATCATTCCTCTTTTACTGAGGGAAAGACCGGGCGAAAAATTATTGCCGTGGACAAATGGGGAAGCTTCGAAAGTTGCGGCGAAAATTCAGCTTCATAGCTGGAAGTCTATTTTCAAAAGTCTTATTAAAGTATTTTTCCTGCCGGTAAGTTTTATGATGGGTGTTGCTGCATTCAGTTTTTCAACAGGACGCGGATTGATCGATACTGTATTGCCGGTATTTACAGTTCAGCATCTTGGATGGGCGGACACTCATTATTCTCAAATTTTTGCGACAGCAAATTTGATTTCCGGAATTCTTGGAATGATCATTGGCGGTTTTCTGATAGACTATTTCGGTAAAGTAAAAATGATCTCTATCTATCTGGTTATCTTAATTTTATTGGTCGGCTCAATGTCATTTCTCAGAGTTTATTGGCAGAGTGAAGTTTTTATAACAGCATTTATAATCTGCTTTTATACACTTGTCACATTTACTACCATTGCAATTTTTGCCTCAGCGATGCAATTATGCTGGAAGCGGATTTCAGTAACTCAGTTTACACTTTATATGGCGATATCAAATCTGGGTTTAGCTGCAGGTGCAGCAATTATGGGACAATTAAAAGGATTTCTTGATTGGGAGTTTGTGATACTTGCATATATTTTCTTTGCGGCTACAATGCTTATACTAATGAGATTCATTAACTTTGAACAACATCAGAAACGAGTAGATGAATTGGAACTCAGGTATAATGAATCCACGGAGGGTTCAATTACGGTTTCTGATCACATCAAAAACACCGCCGAAGCAGAATCGAAATAAAAAACAATTAGTTTTATTGAACACAATAATAGCTAAATGAAATCATATTGAAGAGAATAAATAATGATAAGATTCTTCAGAAATATCAGAAAAAAACTGGTATCTGAAAATAAAGTAATGGCTTATTTGCGGTACGCTATTGGGGAAATTATTCTCGTAGTAATAGGAATACTCATTGCTCTACAGATTAATAATTGGAATGAGACAAGAAAGCAAGATATTACCGAAACAGAATTTATTGAAGGTGTTAAAAATGATCTGGCACAGGATAGAAAATATATGGAATTGATATTGAATCTTATTGAACCCAAAATAGAAGCTTACAACCTGTTGAATAATTATATTGCCAACATTACTAAACCCGATAAAAATTATACCGACTCATTACTTCAAGAGTATTTTTTTGTTGGGCAACGCACCTTTTATCCCATATCCGGTTCTTTTCAGTCTGCCATAGCTGGAAATGAAATTAATACCTATAAAAATAAAGAGCTCATTCGCACTTTAATCAAATTATACAATTCAACGTATCCAAGATTAATTGATAATGCTAATATGCTCGATGATAGATGGACCCTCTTAAGTGAAAAGTATATTCATGAAAGACGAACCAAACACTTTAACAAAATGGACAACGCTCAATTATCTAAAGTATTGGATGATATTTATTTTCACCTTATACAGTTGCAGTGGTATCAAAATGTGTTAGCAAATACCATTGCAGAAATTGATGAACTATTAAAAAAAATAAATAATGAAATTCTTTAATCATATCATTTACGTTAAAAGGTTTCTATAAATGAAAGCAAAATCAATTAAAGGAAAATCACCTGAAGAAATTCAATCTTCACTATTAGAGGGTATGGCTGATGGATTTAAACCAACTCTAGCAATCGTTTTTTTATCAGTAAAACAAGACCGTGATTTGATTTGTGAAATCTTAGAAAAAAAAGATATAAAAATATTTGGCGCTACTACTGCAGGTGAATTTATAGATGGCGAGGTAGAAGGGGGCAGCACTGCAATTCTGTTGCTCGACATGAACCCCGCCTGGTTCAAAATTGAATTAATAGAAACAAGCCAGAAGACTGCCTTCGACGACGCCAGAAAGTTCGCTGCTACTGGGAAAAAGATTTTTACTAATCCTGCGTTTATAATAGCAAACAGTGGAGTTTCAATGGATGGGGAACCATTTGTTGAAGGCATTATACAAGAGTTTGAAAAATCTTCAACACCTGAAGGAAGGGAAGTAACCATATTTGGCGGGAAAGCCGGAGATGATCTGGAACTCAAATCAACATTTGTTTTTACCAATGGAAAGAGTAAAGACTCTGCACTCGTAGCGCTGATTATTGATGAAGATAAAATAGATGTGAAAGGTATAGCTACCTGCGGGTGGAAGGCTATTGGCACCACAAAAACAGTTACAAAAAGTGAAGGGAATACCGTATATACCATTGACGATAAACCAGCGCTGGATATATTGATGAATTACCTGGGTGTGGATATCAAAGAGGATGTGGAAACGGACATCACGACATTCCTGAGCTCCTGGTATTATCCACTGGAACTGGAAAGGGAAAATGCAGATCCCGTCATACGTACAGCCATGTTCGCCAACAAGGAAGATCGTTCACTGATTTGTTCCGGAAGAGTGCCTCAGGGTTCAAAAATTAAATTTTCAATGCCGCCTGATTTTGATTCCATTGGAAAAGTGGTTGCAGACTGTAAAACCATTAAAGATGACGCACAACAAGAAGCTGACGCACTTATCATGTTTTCATGTGTGAGCAGGCATTTAGCGTTTGGGATGGTAGTAAAGGATGAGATAGAGCAGGTACAAAAAATCTGGAATGCACCCATGGCTGGTTTCTTTACTTATGGTGAATATGGAAAGGCTAAAACCGGGAAAAATGAATATCACAATAATGCCTGTTGCGTGGTTGCATTAAAAGAAAAATAATTAATAAAAATAGTATTTAGTATGAAAGCAAAATCAATAAAAGGTAAATCACCGGAAGAAATTAAATCTGCACTTGCAGAAAGTATGGAAGATGGATTTAAGCCAACACTGGCTTTTGTATTCTTAACAGAAGTGAAAGAGATCGATACCATTATCGCCATGTTCGACGTGGAGAGCATAACTATCTTCGGTGCAAGTACTTCTGAAAAATTTAGTGAAGATGGAATTGACTCTGAGGCTATCGTTGTATTACTACTGGATATGAATCCTGCTGGTTTTAAGTTGGTTTTAAAAGACTACAATTCAGCTTCTGCATATAAATGCGCCAGCAAAGCGGGAGAAGAAGGCAAAAATTCTTTTGATTATCCTGCATTTATTATTTCCTCTGTTGATATAAGAATTCCAGGTGAAGAAGTGATAAAAGGTTTATTAAGTAAAGCAGGAATGGATGTTACGGTTATAGGTGGTGTGGCGGGAGAACATATAAACTTTACTGGTACCCTCTTTACCAATCAATCAAAAACTAATTCCGGATTAATAGCATTGATCTTGGATGAAGATAAAATTGATATTAAGGGAGCCGCTGTATCGGGATGGAAACCTGTTGGTACAGAAAAGAAGATCACGAAAAGCGAAGGCAACTGGGTTTTTACGATAGACAATGAACCGGCCATGGATGTGATAAAGAAATTTCTTGGAACAGAAATGCTGACAAGTAATAAATCAGACGGACTTGACAGTTATCCGTTACAGTTTCAAAGAGAAGCAAGAAAACCAATTATGCGGCCTATTGTACTATGGAATAAGGAAGACCAATCCGTGATGTTAGGCGCTCCTGTAGAAGAAGGTTCCATATTTCGATTTTCACTTCCGCCTGATCTGGAGGTAATTGATACCGTAATAGAAAGCACAAGAAGCATAAAAGAAAATGAATTACCAGATGCCGATGCTTTGCTGGTTTTTTCCTGTGTAGGCAGGCTGTCCTCATTAGGGCCTATGGTAGCTTCAGAAATAGGGGGTTTGGCTGCTACCTGGAATAAACCGATGGCTGGCTTTTTTTCTCTTGGTGAATTTGGCAAGTTGGATGATACCCGACCGGAATTCCACGGAACCACAGTAAGCTGGGTTGCATTAAAAGAAAAATAAATGAATCAAAAACTTCAAAACATTTTCGACCTTATTCAGCAATCTGAAAAACTGGATAATGAACAGAAGGAAAATCTTTTAAAAGCTGTAAAAGAAGCAGACAAAGAATTAGAGATAACAGCATTTAAACTTGAAAGAACTGAGAAGGTAAAAAAGACAACAGCAATCCTTCTTGAAGAAACAATCGAAGAACTTGAGCAGAAAAGAAAAGCTGTTGAAGAACAAAACCATGAACTTGAAATTGAAGCGGCTCTTGAGCGCGTTCGCTCAAAAGCGATGGCCATGCATAATTCCGAAAATCTTCTCGATACCATTAGTGAGTTTTTTGTTCAACTTAAAATCTTAAACATAATCCCGGTACGTTGTGGAGTTGCTCAGATGTTTGATAATCCTCCATCATGGACTGCTGCTGCAACCAATGCAACAATCCAGGGAGATTCAGTACAGTTATTGGGTAAAGTAGAATACCTGAATCACCCTGTACTTAAAGGAATTTATGATCATTGGATCAAACAGGAGAACTATTTTCCTGTTTTGCAGGGAGAGGAGATTGAGAAATACTATAAGGCACTCAGACCTCAAATCAATATTCCTGAATTTCCTGATGGGGAAATTCATCATGGTCACTATTTTAATTTTAGGGAAGGCAATATCTTCGCCTGGACAAAAGATCCACTATCCGAGGAAGAAAAATCAATCTTTGTCAGATTTTCGTCTGTTTTAAGCCTAACTTTTCGGAGATACATAGATCTTGAAAAAGCAGAGGCACAGGCAAGAGAAGCAGAAATTGAACTGGCGCTGGAAAGAGTCCGCGCAAGAACAATGGCGATGCAGAAGAGTGTTGAGCTAAAGGAAGTCATCCAGATTGTTTATGATCAATTTATTCAACTGAAAATCCATACTGAACATACAGGGTTTATTATGGATTACAAGACAAGGGATGATTATTATGGCTGGATCGCCGATAAGTTCGGAACCCCTGCACAGGTAACGATTCCTTATTTTGATTGCATCTATTATAATCGTTTTAATGAAGCAAAGAAAAATGGAATAGACTTTTTTGCCACCACACTTACCCTTGAAGAAAAAAACAAATTTTATCAGGATCTCTTTCAACATATACCAGGATTCCCTGAGGAATCAAAGAAAACCATTTTTGATGCACCCGCTTTTACAATCTCAACTGTACTGTTGGAGAATGTGGCTCTTTATATAGAAAACTTTGTCAATACTTCTTACACTGATGAAGAGAATGCCGTACTAATGCGATTTGGAAAAGTATTCCAGCAAACATACACTCGTTTCCTTGATCTTAAAAAAACTGAAGCACAAGCACGAGAAACAGAAATTGAACTAGCTTTGGAAAGGGTTCGCGCAAGAACCATGGCTATGCATAGCAGCCAGGATGTTGGAGATGCCGTTATTACACTCTATGATGAAGTTAAAAACCTAAACACAGAAGCTACTACATGCGGTATTGCCATTATTCATGACAATGGACAACTGGAAACATGGACCGTAACGGGCAGGATGGCAATTAAAGTTCCAGGTAAAAAAAGGCAATTGGACATGGGGTTTCTCGATATCTCAATGCATCCTTTTCTGACAGCTGTTGTTGATGCATCAAAAAATAATCAACCAGATTTTTCTTATAATCTGGAGGGAGAAAGCATGAAAGCTTTCTTTAAAGGTATTAATGATGCCATAAACTATTCCGGTAACTTTGATGTTGCAGATTTGCCATCTAAAATTTTCAACAAGTTTTTCTTCTTTCAAGAAGGTGCATTATTTGTTGAATCACTAGAAGAATTATCACCAGCTTCATCACAAATTTTTACACGCTTTGCATCTGTATTCGGACAAACTTATCGGCGATACCTTGATCTGCGAAAAGCTGAAGCACAGGCAAGAGAAGCAAAAATTGAGGCATCTCTTGAAAAAGTAAGAACAGTTGCTCTTACTATGAAAAGGTCTGATGAAATGTTAGACATAGCTCAGGCTTTATATGAACAACTGCTAGAGCTTGGGTTTACTAATATTAGAAATGCAATAATCGATTTACATAATGATAATAATGAGACCTTCCTGGATTACGATTACTCACATGATATGGGAAGAACAGTTACACTTATGTCGTATTACGATGATCCAATAATTGAAAAACAAGTTCGTCAAATCCAGTCAAGTAATGATGCCTTTTTTGAACTTATTCTTGAAGGACAGGAATTGCAGAATCTTATTGATATCCGTTTAAAAAATGGTGAGGAAGAAGATCCTCGTCTTCGCAAAGTTGAGCAACTAACTTACAATCTATACTCTTTCGGAAACGGCGCAATAGGAATTTCCAACTTTGGTTTGCTAAGTGAAGATCAGAAGATGGTCCTGAAAAGATTTAGAAATGTATTTGCATTTGCCTATAAGCGCTATAGTGATATGGTTCAGGCAGAAACGCAAGCAAGAGAATCACAAATTGAAGCAGCGCTGGAGAGAGTTCGTTCAAAAGCTATGGCTATGAATAGTTCTGAGGATCTCGCAGAAACTGTTGATACTTTCTTTTCAGAATTGAATAAGTTAAATATTTTACCTCATCGGTGTGGTGTGGGTATAGTGGATGGTGAAACCCGGACGGTTGATATACGTGCTACAGCATATACAAAAGAAAATATTTCAAAAAAAATTATCGGCAGTCTAAAACTTGCGGGGCATCCTGTGTTAGATGAAATATTTGAAACCTGGAAACGACAAAAGGAATATCATCCTGTTTTACGTGGTAAAGAAATTTTAGAATATTATAATGTCATGAACCCGCAAGTTGAATTTCCTGATTTCGCAGAAGATGAAGTTCAATATGGCTATTATTTTTACTTCAAGGAAGGCGGCGTCTTTGCCTGGACAGATAAAGAACTTAAAGAAGAAGATTTACAGATATTCAGGAGATATACTTCTGTTCTAAGTTTAACGTACAGACGATACATAGAACTAAAAGAAGCTGAAAAACAAGCAATTGCAGCAACAAAACAAGCTTCTCTGGATAGAGTTCGTGCAGAAATTGCCTCGATGAGAACATCAGAAGATTTAAATCGTATTACCCCTGTTATTTGGCGAGAGTTAAAAAATCTTGAAGTGCCGTTTATCCGCTGCGGTGTTTTTATTGTTGATGAAGAAAAAGAAAAAGTGCGGGTTTATTTAACAACACCCGATGGTAAATCATTGGGTGTATTGAACTTATCATTTGATGCAAATGAACTTACAACTAATACGGTTGATTACTGGAAGAAGAAAAAAGTTTATAAAGAACATTGGAATAAAGAAGAGTTTATAAATTGGACAAAGTCATTGATGAAAATAGGGCAGATACAGAATGCAGAAACATACCAGGGTTCATCAACACCTCCGGAATCTCTTGATCTGCACTTTGTACCTTTCACACAAGGTATGCTATATGTTGGCGATGTTAATCCGCTTGCAGATGAAAAACTTGGATTGGTTAAAACGTTAGCAGAGGCTTTCTCAATTGCTTATGCTCGCTATGAAGATTTTAAAAACCTTGAAGAGGCAAAAAATAAAATTGAATTGACTTTACATGAATTGAAAGCTGCACAGGCACAGCTTGTGCATTCAGAAAAAATGGCATCTCTTGGTGAGCTTACCGCAGGTATTGCCCACGAAATAAAAAACCCGCTCAACTTTGTAAATAATTTCTCAGAGGTAAGCCGCGAGCTGCTGGATGAAATTAAAACAGAATTGCAAAATAAAAATGAAAAAGAAGTCGCCGAGTTAATTGAAGACTTAAAACAAAATCTTGAAAAAATAAATCAACATGGTAAACGAGCAGACTCAATTGTGAAGGGAATGCTTCTTCATTCAAGAGGAAGTTCTGGTGAAAAAACTTTAACTGATATAAATGATTTGCTGGAACAGTACGTTGATCTAGCCTACCACGGAATGAGAGCACAGAATAAAGAATTCAACATAACCATAGAAAAAACATATGATAAATCATTAGAAAAAATAAATGTTGTGCCACAGGATATCAGCAGAGTTTTTCTGAACATTATTAATAACGCCTGTTATGCGGCATTCGATAAAAAGAAAAAAGGTTTCAACAATTTTTCACCAACACTTAAAGTTTCAACAATAAATCTTAATGGAAAAGTTGAGATAAGAATTGTTGATAACGGTAATGGAATTCCTGCAAATATCTTAGATAAAATATTCCAGCCGTTCTTTACAACAAAGCCAACAGGAGAAGGAACAGGATTGGGTTTATCCTTGAGTTATGATATTGTTACTAAAGTGCATAACGGTGAGTTGAAGGTAGAGACTAAAGAAGGCGAAGGAACAAGGTTTATTATTCACTTACCAATTGTATGAATTTCCCAAAAGTAAAATGATAGAAAAATAAGTACAATGAATTCTTCACAAATCTAAATTATGATGATTAAAATTTATTTAAGAAAACAAATTATTCTGATCATACACCTCTGTTTTTTTGCAAAGGTCATAACAGCACAAAATTATTTGGAAAGCGGTTCTCAAAATGTCACAAATTATTCCCCAAAGGAATATAACGCCATTTCACAAAACCGGGCAATTGCGCAGAGTGAAACCGGGATAATGTATTTTGGGAATTGGTCCGGTTTACTGGAGTTTGACGGTACAAAATGGAGATTATATCAATTAGATAATAAATCGGCTGTCAATTCTATAGCAATAAAAGACGGAAAATATTATGTCGGCGGAATTGGTGAATTAGGATATTTTACACCGGATTCTTTAGGTCGGTTAACATTTCATTCTCTGTTAAAATATTTGCCTGAAGACAAAAAAGAATTTTCCAATGTATGGAATATCTATATCAGCAACGATCACATTTATTTTTTAGCAAACAATTATATTTTTATATGGAATAATCAGAAAGGAAAATTTAAGATTCTTCAGAGTGATGCAGGTTTTCACATAATGTTTTCTGTTAACGGGTCTTTATATGTTCGTGAAAGAGGGAAAGGACTTTTGCGATTAACTGAAGATTCATTAACTCTTTTAAATGGAAGCGAAATATTTGCTAATGAAAGTGTATTTGTAATGCTTCCTTTTTTCGGTGAAACCGATGCAATTCTAATTGTTACCCGAACCATGGGTCTCTATAAATACGACGGCAATAATTTTACTCCTTTTAAAACAGAAGCTGATGATTTTATCAAAGAAAATTTAACTTACTCCGCGAGGGCAATACTTTCTGATGGAAATATATTATTAGGAACATTACATGGGGGTGCCATAATAATCGATAGCAGCGGTAAAGAAATCCGCAGATACAATCTTGAAAGCGGCATAATTAATAATACCGTTTATTATGCTTTTCAAGACCGGGCAGGTGCAATTTGGCTGGCAACAGATAATGGTATATCCAGAATAGACTATGCATCACCGATTACTTATTTCGATTCCAGGAACAATTTTGAAACTATACCTATTGGTATAATTCGTCATAATGAAATTCTCTATGTTGCCTCAACTAGCGGTGTTTATTATCTGCACCCTAAAACATCTGATCTGCATAAAATAAAAGAGATTAATAAACAATCATGGGGGTTTCTTGAACAAGGAAAAGATCTGCTTGTAGGAACAGATGATGGACTGTTTAAAGTTGAGGACAATAAAGCACTTCCTGTCCGGGACAGAAGATCAAATGGATACCAGATCACAGTAATTAAACAATCTAAAATCAATTCAGACAGAATTTTTCTTGGCACAGTTGATGGATTATATACAAAATTAAAAAGTGGTAACCAGTGGATAGATGAGGCTCAGATTCTAAAACTAGACGATCAAAAAAATTCAATCATGGAAGAAGCTGACGGTAGCCTATGGATTGGGACAGTTGCTTCAGGCATTTTCAGAATTGTTTTTTTAAAGGATAGGGAAGGTAATACTCTTTTAGATACACCGCTTGTTGAACATTTTAATGAAAGTAACGGGCTGCAAAGCGGGCAAATATCGGTTGATAAAATTAATGGGGTAAATTATTTCTTTTCATTAGACAGCATCTTCAAATTTGATGCAAGTAAGAAAATATTTTTTTCTGATACTTCAGATAAAATCATCTCTGATTTCTATAATCTTTCTAATAATCAAAGTGTCCTCTTTTTCGGGCAAGATAGTTTAGAAAGACTTTGGTTGATTACAAAAGGGAGAGTTGCAATGGGCACATTTCAAAAGGATAGCTCTTATAAATGGGTAACAGCTCCTTTTAATAGTTTTGCTGATGAAGAAATATATGGTTTATATGCTGAGAAAGATGGAAAAGTATGGTTCTGCACAAGTACGGGTATTATTAAATATGATTTCGGGAAGAAACAATTAGGCAGCATAGATTATGCATCACTTGTACGCAAAGTTGAAATAGGTGAAGATTCAACCATATACTTCGGTGGAAAGGTAGTAAACCCGGTTATGCCGGAGATAACATTTGAGAACAATTCAGTTAAGTTCTGGTATTCTGCAGCAAGCTACGAAGGAAGGAACATAAATAATTTTAAAACATTCTTAGAAGGCTTTGATGATGACTGGTCTCAATACTCAACAGAAACAAAGAAAGAATATACAAACCTTCCCCCCGGTAAATATACATTTAAAGTAGCGGCATTAAATATTCTCGATAATGAAAGTAGTACGGGAACCTATTCATTCGAGATACTTCCACCGTGGTACAGAACATGGTTGGCTTATTCTTTTTATATATTGATTTTTGGTTTTGGTGTATACATAACAGACCGCACGCAGAGAAACCGATTAATCAGGAAAGAACGCCTGCGTGCCGAGTATGAACGAAAAGAAGAACAGCTAAAGCACGCTAAAGAAATCGAAAAAGCATACAAAGAGCTTAAAGACACACAGGCACAACTCATTCATTCAGAAAAAATGGCATCACTTGGAGAACTAACTGCCGGCATTGCACACGAAATTAAAAACCCGCTTAACTTTGTTAATAATTTTTCAGAAATCAGCCGCGAACTGCTTGATGAAATAAGAACAGGATTGAGGAATAAAAATGAAGAAGAAGTTATTGAGTTAATAGAAAATTTAAAACAGAATCTCGAAAAAATTAATCAGCATGGTAAACGTGCAGATTCAATAGTAAAAGGAATGCTTCTTCATTCACGAGGATCATCCGGGGAAAAAACTTTAACTGATATAAATGACTTGCTCGATCAGTATGTAAATCTCGCTTATCACGGAATGAGAGCAGCGAATAAAGATTTTAATATTACTATTGAAAAAAATTACGATGAATCTATCGAAAAGATAAATGTCATACCCCAGGATATCAGCAGAGTATTTTTAAATATAATTAACAATGCCTGCTATGCGGCTTATGATAAACAGAAAAAAGCCGGAAATGATTTCTCTCCAATATTAAAGGTCTCAACAAAAAATTTGCATAGAAAAGTTGAGGTCCGGATTAAAGACAACGGAATGGGAATACCTGATAAAATAAAAGATAAATTATTTAATCCGTTTTTTACAACAAAACCAACAGGTGAAGGAACCGGGCTGGGTTTATCCCTGAGTTATGACATAGTAGTAAAACAACATTCAGGTGATATAAGATTTGAGACCGAGGAGAATAAATACACTGAGTTTATCATTACCCTTCCAAATAATTTATAGGGATAAGCAGGTAATCCGGATTACTGTTTCTAATAAAGCGTGATAAGTCATTTGCATTTTTAATTGTGCTTATAATTTTGTGTTAAGGAGTTTTAAAAATGAAGTTGTTAGTAGTGGATGATGAAAGTGACGTTCAGTTTTTGTTTCAACAAAAATTCAGGAAAGAAATAAAATCCGGTGAGATTCAAATCAAATATGCGCTCAATGGTTCATCTGCTCTTGAATTAATTGATTCAATCGAAAACAAGACCGACTATTTAGTTTTAACTGATATTAATATGCCGGAGATGAACGGAATTGAGCTGCTTGAAAAAATTAAAGCCAGGTATCCGGAATTAAGAGTTTTTATGATAACTGCTTACGGTGATGAACAAAATTATAATGCTGCCAAGAACCTTGGTGCAGATGATTATTTTACAAAACCTCTTCAATTTGATCTTTTAAGGGAAAGACTAAATAATCCCGGGGCAATTTAAGGAAATAAGAAAATGCAATTAGCAAAAATTTTAGTCGTTGATGACGAGCCGGATCTTGAATTTCTAATCCTCCAAAAGTTCAGGACAAAGATAAAAACCGGTGAGTATGAATTTCTTTTTGCGAAAGACGGAGCCGAAGCTTTAGACACAATTCGCAAAAATGATTCTGTAAATCTTATACTGACAGATATTAATATGCCGGTTATGGATGGACTTACACTGCTTTCAAAGATTAATGAACTGAATAATAAAATGCTGCGTTCAGTAATTGTTTCTGCTTATGGTGATATGGAAAACATCAGAACTGCGATGAACCGCGGGGCATATGATTTTATTACTAAGCCAATAGATCTAAAAGACCTTGAGATTACCATAGAAAAATCATTGAAGGAAATTGAATTATATAAACAGGCTCTTGCAAGTCATAATAAACTGGTTGCGCTTCAGCAGGAACTTGATATTGCTAATGTGATTCAAACGTCAATACTTCCTAAAACATTTCCTCCGTTTCCTGAACGGAAAGAATTTGATATTTATGCAAAAATGATACCCGCTAAAGAAGTAGGCGGTGATCTGTATGACTTCTTAATGATTGATAAATACAGACTTGGAGTTGTAATAGGAGATGTATCCGGAAAAGGAATTGCGGCGGCTCTCTTAATGGCAGTTTGTAAAACATTGCTGAAATCAACGGCCTGCAAAGGAATACCTGCGGACAGTGTTTTGTCTGAAGTAAATAATATTCTTGTTGAGGAAAGTCCAAGCAATATGTTTGTTACTGTTTTTTATGGAGTACTTGACACCCGCAGCGGTGCTTTTGAATATTGTAATGGCGGACATAATTCTCCTTATCATCTTTTAAACGATGGATCAATAAAACAAATTCCTGATGTGGGCGGATTGCTATTGGGCGCTATGAAAGATGTTGAGTATCAATCAAATGTTATTATGATGAAACCGGGTGAGAGTTTATTCTTCTATACCGACGGTGTAACAGAAGCGTTCAATAAAAAGAATGAAGAATTTGGGGAAATCAGGTTGTCACAGATGATTCAAAATAAAAATAATTACAACGCCAACGAACTTATTAATCATGTTTTTCAGAGTGTTCAGTCATTTGCTGATGGCGTTGAACAGTCTGATGACGTTACAACGATGGCGCTAAAGTATTTGAAGCAGTGAATTAGAGAAAAGTCAGCACTTATCTTCAGGTTGGCTAAAATAATTTTAGAATCACACCATCTGTAATTCCCGATTTTATCCATTTGTGAATGCGGATTCTTTTTTTAGTTTTGTACTTAACTGATTCCCTATCACTTCTTCTGCAATAATATTTTAAAAGAAAGGACGAAGTATGAAGTACTTATCGACAATCATTTTATCATTTATGTTTTTAGCCGGCTGCGCTCAAAAGGAAGACGGTCCGTCAATAACAACAAAAGACGTCACTTACTCATCAAACGGAACAACATTAAAAGGGTACGTTGCCTATGATGAAAATGTAAAAGGAAAAAGACCCGGAGTAATTGTTGTGCACGAGTGGTGGGGTAACAATGATTACGCAAAAATGAGGGCAAGGAAATTAGCAGAACTTGGATACACCGCTTTAGCAATTGATATGTATGGTGACGGAAAAACGGTTGATAACCCGACTGACGCGGGTGCGCTTGCAGGGGGCGTTATGCAAAATCCCGAAGAGGCAACAGCAAGATTTAATGCAGCAATAAAACTACTTAAAGAACAACAGCAAACTAATCCAGATAAAGTTGCGGCAATAGGTTATTGTTTTGGCGGTGGAGTTGTGCTTCACATGGCTGTCGGCGGTGCTGATCTGAATGGTGTTGTAAGTTTTCATGGAAGTCTGCCGACGGATTCAATTCCCGATCCTTCTGTTGTTAAAGCAAAAATGTTAGTGTGCAATGGTGAAGCGGATGGTTTTATCCCTAAAGAACAGATCACCGCTTTTGAAAAAGCAATGAATGATGCAGGATTAAAGTACGAGTTTATTAATTATCCTGATGGTCTTCATGCTTTTACAAATCCCGCAGCTGATAGTGTTGGTAAAAAATTCAATATCCCAATTGCGTACAATAAAGCTGCTGATGAGAAAAGCTGGGACGATATGAAAAAGTTTTTTAAAGAGTTGTTTATGTAAGAGAGATAAAGAGTAAGATTAAGAGAAAGCAGTTTTTATTGAACTGCTTTCTCTTTATAGTAAAGCAAAATCAACAGCCGCGTTTGCGTGTAACTGAAGAGTATTAAACACAGGCACTTCAAAATCTTTTTGGCTGATGATCAACGGGATTTCTGTACAGCCAAGAACAACTCCTTCTGCACCTTGAGATAATAAATTATTAATGATTTCTAAAAATCTGTTTTTAGTTTCAACACGGAAATCCTCTTTCAGCAATTCATTCATAATAGCTGAATGAATAAAATTAATCTCTTCAGAAGATGGAACAAGAGATTTTATTGCCGAATTACTTAACCGGGTTTTATAAAAATCCATTTCCATTGTCCATTTAGTTCCCAGCAAAGCAATTGTTGAAATGTTATGTCGTTTTATTTCTGTCGCCGTAGCATCACCAATATGAATTAATGGGACAGAAATATTTTCAATAAGTTTTTCAGCATGCATATGAAGTGTATTTGCGCAAAGCAAAATACATTCAGCCCCGACTTGCTGCAGTTTATTGGCAGACTCTATTAATAATCTTAAAATGCCTTCGTGGTTTTCTGCCTTATTTAGCTTATCAATATCACCATAGTTATATGAATCAAGAATTATCCTCGCCGAACTTAGTCCACCTAATTTTTTATTTATGCCGAGATTCAACTCACGGTAATATTCAATTGTTGATAACCAGCCTGTTCCACCGATAAGTCCGATAGTTTTCATGATACTCCGTTGGTTTACTTTACAATCTATAAAAAATATTATTTCGTTGTCAGTAAAATAAGTATTCAGTAAGTTAATCCTACCTCATCGAAAAAATGGAGACATAATGAGAACATCTTCACAGTTTTTTTTCTTTATTCTTTTCTTTACCACTTTAATTTGTGCGCAAACCCAGCTAACACCGGAAGAATCTTTACAAAAAAATCTTGATGAAAACGGAAACATAGCCGGACCAATTTCTACAGAAAACAATTATTCGATACTGAGTCTTAATTGGAACAGCATTACAAATGCGATGCAGCCATTTGGTCGTTCAATCGGCGGACAAATCGGGAATTATGTTTATGTTTTTACGGGACAGAATGCCGGGCTGCTGGCAATGGCTTATGATCTTAATACAAATTCATGGGACAGTTCAACTGTTTGTCTTGACCCCGGATATAACAGTGGATTTTGCGTTGCTGATGGAGAACTTTATAAAATTTCCGGAACCGCGGCAGCAACTACTTTCGAAAAATTTTCACCTGATGGAAACGGAACAGGTATCTGGAGAGTGCTTGTCAATCCATCTGCAAATATAATGGAAGCACAAAACGCAATTGCCTGGGGCGGAGGTGATTACATCTATGCGCACTGTTCCAATTACAGTACTACCGCGCCGGCATCATACCTTGAGCGATACAGTATATCAACTGATACGTGGAGTGTCCTGGCACCATCACCAATAATTAAAAGATACGGTGGGTTAACATATCATAACGGTTTTTTATATCTCGTTGGCGGACTCGTCCCCGACGGACAGGATCAAACTGCTTGTATGAAATATGAAATTGCTACAAATACATGGAGCCCGATAGCTTCCCTTCCCGAACCTGTAAGTTTCTGCAAGTGGACAACAACAACAGTTAATAATTATATAGTGCTGGTTGGTTCCGGCGGTGGTTATACAACCTATCCATCGAACCCGAAAGTTTTTTATTATGATCCTTCAAATAACACATGGACTTATGACGGCGATGTTGCTTCTGAAAGAGGATTGGCGCTATCTTTTTATATGCCATCACAAGGCAAAATATTTTTTGGCGGTGGAAATATGGGCGGGTCATCAACGAATTACCAGGCAACTTGCTGGACGGGAGACGGCGGATTTATTCCGGTTGAATTAATTTCATTCAATGCTTCGGTAAATGATAATACTGTACTTTTAAATTGGGCAACAGCTTCCGAGAGAAATAATTCACATTTTGAAATTCAGAGAAGTGATGATGGAACCGGCTATAAAACTATCGGAACAGTAAAGGGAGCCGGTAATACTACGGAAACAAAATATTATTCTTTCATTGATAATAAGCTATCAACAGGAAAACAATATTATCGATTGAAACAAATTGATTTCGACGGCACTTTCCATTTCTCCAACGTTGTGGAGGTTGAAATTAATTTATTATTTAATTTTGATTTGGGACAAAACTACCCGAATCCATTTAACCCATCAACCAAAATAATATTTATGATTCCTTCAAACATCAGCGGCGAAATATCGAATGTCAAACTTACGGTTTATGATATTCTGGGAAATATTGTAACTACATTAGTTGATGATCAAAAACCGGAAGGTATTTATGAAGTTGAATTCGAAGCCTCAAATCTTTCATCGGGGACTTACGTTTATAAGTTGCAAGCAGGAGAATTCACACAGACAAGAAAAATGCTTTTGATTAAATGACAGATCTTTGTATAACTTAATCAAAATTACATTTGAGAATCATCAAAGCGGATTGGCAGGCAGTCCGCTTATTATTTTTATAAAACTGCAATAAAGATTTTTGTTTTAATCTCTAATAAGTAAATTAAAGTCAATCAATATTTTAATACGTTACAATTTCTTTTCAATACCGAAAGGGATTAATATGCGGTGGCAGGGAAGAAGACAAAGCTCTAACATAGAAGACAGAAGAGGAATGTCTCCCAAAGGAATGGTTGGCGGAGGAATAGGAACAATTGCAATTGTTATTGTTGTGCTTCTGCTTGGCGGTGATCCAACTTCGATTCTTCAGAATGTTTCAACCGAGACGGGAAGTTCAAACTATACTGAATCTGCAGAGGATAAGGAGCTTGCTCAGTTTGTTTCTGTTGTGCTTGCAGAAACAGAAGACGTATGGCAGAAAATATTTAGAGATGCAGGCGATTCTTATACTGAACCAAGACTCGTTTTATTCAGTGGAAAAGTAGAATCAGCATGTGGAGTAGCCGGCGCATCTACCGGTCCTTTTTATTGTCCTGCGGATGAAAAACTTTACATTGACCTGAGCTTCTATAATGAGCTTCAGCAAAGATTTAAAGCCCCCGGTGATTTTGCTATGGCTTATGTAATTGCACATGAGGTGGGGCATCACATTCAGAACTTAACCGGAACAATGGACAAAATGAATCAGCTTCGCTCCAGGTTAAGTGAAGAAGAGTATAATAAGTATTCAGTCAGGCTTGAACTGCAGGCTGATTTTTATGCCGGCGTATGGGCTCATTATGCCGAAAGACTTAACTTGCTTGAACAGGGAGATCTTGATGAAGCCTTAAATGCCGCAAGTGCTGTTGGCGATGATCGAATTCAGAAAAGTACGCAGGGATATATTGTTCCGGAATCATTCACACACGGAACTTCTGAACAAAGAAAAAAATGGTTCTATAAAGGATTTACCTCCGGGGATATTAACCAGGGAAATACATTCAACACAAATGATTTATAAATTGACAAACACACATCAAAAGGCTAACTTACTTTTAAATAATATATAACCACAATTAACGAATCTGCTTTTTCACTAGTTCTTGAATCAATATACCGGGCGGGTAATATGTGACGGGAATATTGTGAAGAAGAAGTAAGATACTTTTATTTAACTGATCACAAGGGAATGGGAACGCAGTTGGATAATCTGTCGAAGCAAAATATTACGCTTCTTTTACAGGAATGTGTCGAAGGAAAAAAAGGTGCCGTCGATGAACTCCTTCCGCATGTTTATAACGAGCTTAGAAAATTATCTTCAAAATATCTGAGAGATGAATACAGGAATCATACCTTGCAGACGACCGAATTAGTTCACGAAGCATACATAAAACTGGTTGGTGATCAGAATATTGCCTGGCAAAGCCGCGCTCACTTTTTCGGCATTGCCGCAAATTCGATGAGACATATTCTGGTTGATCATGCAAGAAAAAGAAATTCGCAAAAGAGAGGAGAAGGAAAAGAAAATCTTTCTCTTGAGGATGTGTTTCATTTATCCGATAAAAGTGATGAACAGCTAATAGCGCTTGATGAAGCACTAAAAAAATTAGAACAGGTTGAAGAGCGTTCCTGTAAAATTGTTGAACTAAGATATTTTTCCGGTTTAACAATTGAAGAAGCTGCTGAAGTTCTGGATATATCACCCGCAACGGCAAAACGCGACTGGACATTTGCAAAAGCCTGGTTATACAGGGAAATACAATCCCGCTGATATTCTTTCAAAAACATCATGGATAAAGAGAGATTAATAAAAATCAGGCAGTTGTTCGATAGTGCTTCAAATCTTCCGCAGTCCGATCGTGAAAAATTCCTTAACGATAAATGTGATGATGAAAGTTTAAAGAATGAGATTCTGTCCCTGCTTCGTACGATTGAACACACAGATGATTTTATAGAAAACCATGTAAATGAAGCAGTAACTAAAAGAATGAGCCTTGATGATCCTTTTATCGGTAAGAACATAGGAAGTTTTATTATCGATGGAAAAGCAGGGGTGGGAGGAATGGGAATTGTTTACTCGGGCAGACGCAACGATGAATCATTTAAACAAAAAGTCGCGATCAAAATTCTGAAGCAAGGACTGAACTCTGAATACCTGCTAAAAAGATTTTTAATAGAACGACAGACTCTCGCTAACCTTCAGTACCCTTTTATTGCCCGGCTGCTTGATGGCGGAAAAACAACCGAAGGTCTTCCTTATCTGGTAATGGAATTTATCGAAGGTATACCCATAACCGAATATTGCTTAAAAAATAATTTAAACCTTAATGATAAATTAAAATTATTCAGAGATGTTTGCAGCGCCGTTCAATATGCTCACCAGAACCTTGTTGTACATCGTGATATAAAACCCGGGAACGTACTTGTTACAGAAGACGGTCACCCGAAACTTCTTGATTTTGGAATTGCTAAACTGCTTGATGAGAATATGCTGGAAGAAGGAGAGGGCTTAACAAGAACGGGTATGTGGCATCTTACACCGGACTATGCAAGCCCCGAACAAATAAAAGGGGACAACATTACAACCGCCAGTGATATTTATTCTCTTGGTGTAATGTTATACCAGATACTTACTAATCTGCAGCCTTATAAGATCACTAATAATTCTCCCTCTGCAATCAGCAGAATAATCACAGAAGAAAATATTTTAAAGCCAAGTGAAAAAGTAAAACAGGTATCAACGCTTGAGTTCAATAATAAAATTGAAGATTCAGGAACAAAGAAAAAATATGATATAAGGGATAAACTCCATCATCATTTAAAGGGAGATCTGGATAACATAGTTCTTAAAGCAATGCAAAAAGATCCGTTGCGCAGATATGTTTCTGTAGAACAATTTTCAGAAGATATAAGAAGATATCTTGTAGGGCTGCCGGTAATTGCGCAGAAAGATACCGCCGGTTACAGGTTATCAAAATTTATTCAAAGACATAAAACGGGATTTGTTGTTTCTTCAATCTTTGTCTTATTCATGATTATTAGCATCATACTTATAGCCTGGCAGGCAAACGTTGCCGCAGGGGAAAGAGACAAAGCGCGCACTGAAGCTGTTAAGGTGGAGACTGTAAATAAATTTTTGCAGGACATGCTTTCATCAGTTGACCCGAATGAAATAGGTAAAGATGTTAAAGTGTATGATGTACTCAAAAAAGCTGCCGATGATGTAGGAAAAAGATTTGAAGGTCAGCCGGAAATTGAGGCGGCAATTAGAAAAACAATAGGCAAGACGCTTACAAACCTTGGCGAATTTGACCAGGCAAAACCGCATCTGGACAGAGCACTTGAGTTAAACAGAAAAGTTTATGGCAATGAAAGCAACCAGGCGGCGGCAAGTATTTATGATATTGCTTTTTATTATCACTGGATTGCTGATCTGAAAACCGCGGATTCACTTTATCAGATTAGTATATCAATGTTAAGAAGAAATAAAGATGCTCCTCCAAGAGATCTGGCAAATGCACTAAATGATTATGGCATTCTGAAAAATGATTTTGCGGAATATGAAAATGCAAAAAGATATCACGAAGAAGCACTTGATATCTTTATAAAAAATTTTGGGGAGAAAGAGCGGGATGTCGCAAGCGTAGTTAACAATCTTGCAATTACATTACATGAGTTAAAAGAAATTGACGAAGCAGAAAAATATTTTCTGAAATCACTAAAATTAAATATTGAACTTTTTGGTGAAGATAGTCCCGAAGCTTCTTCCAACTACAATAACCTTGGATACATATATGTTGATAAAAACGATTATACAAAAGCGGAATGGTATTATAAAAAATCACTCGACCTGAAAATAAAATATTATGGTGATAAGCATTCCCTTGTCGGGTTGGGGCTTATGAATTTTGGGGGATTTCTATTTCGTGCCGGAAAGATTGATGAATCATTTCGTTATATATCACGAGCATTGGAAAATTTCAACACATCACTTAACTCAGATCATATCTGGGTCGGAATGACAAACTACTGGTACGGAAAAGTTCTGCTTGAAAAAAAAGAATATGTATCCGCTGAAAAATACTTGCGGAATGCACTTAAAATTCAGACAAAAAATTATCCCGAAGATCATCCCAATATTATTACCGCATCAGGAGAACTGGGAATTTCATTGTATTATCTTAAAAGATATCCGGAGGCAGAAAAATTATTGTTCTATGGTTATCAGCAGGTGGTAAAACAAAGAGGCGAAAAAAATATCAGCGCTGTAAGATTTCTTGACTATCTTATAAAGTTATTCGACGTAACAAATCAAAAAGATAAAGCACACCAATACAAGATCATTTCCGACAATCTTTCAAAATAGTTTATTAATAATGAGCCAAAGTAATTCTGATTTACGCATGTAAACTGTGAAATCAGGTATCTCTTCCTTTTAGCAATTAATTAAAGGATAATCTTATGAAAACTACATTTACATTCCTGGCAGTACTATGCCTAATTTTAACTATACATGGACAGGTTTCACAAAGCTGGGTACAACGGTTTACTTCCGACAGCACAAGAAACGAATATGTTAATGATATGTTTGTTGATGCTCAGGGTAACGTCTATGTAACCGGTTCACAAAGGCAAACTAATTTGAATCTCGATATACAGGCAGTGACTGTTAAGTACAATTCCCAGGGCGTTCAACAGTGGATACAAAACTATGTAGCTGCGGATAGCAATGGTGCCTTCACACGGGCAATACATGTTGATGCAGCAGGTAATGTTTATGTAACTGGCGAAACAGCAATTTACTCCGGCGGCGGTAATGATATGCTTGTCATTAAATACAGTCCTGACGGAACACAACTTTGGTCGTATGTTTTCGCTTATAGCAGTGCATACAACGGTGGCTATGACATTGTCACTGACCTGACGGGGAATGTTTATGTCGTTGGTGAATATGCCACAAATGTTATCACATACAACAATATTTCCCTTGTAAAATTCAGTCCCGATGGCGCACTTCTCAATCAAACCTTTTATCACTCTAACAGCGAAGGCGGAAGAAGGATAGCGCTTGATGGAGCCGGGAAAATTATTATCGGCGGATACATAAACGACAATGATTCGCTTTCATTTATTGCTTTGAAGTACGAACAGAATCTTGATTTTGTATGGGCAGCAAGATACGGTCAGGGAGTAGGAAATCAGAATATCATTGATATGGTAGTAGACAATAACAGCAACATAATAATCACCGGCACAAACAGTACAACGGTTGATTATTCAACTATAAAAATAGATCCGGCAGGTTCAGTACTTTGGAGTAAGCAGTATAATTCTATGACAGGATGGGATATATCCAGGGCGGTGGTGAAAGATGATCTGGGAAATATTTATATAACAGGTGAAACAGGAACATCGGGATTGCCATCCAGTTATAAAATGACGACAATTAAATACAGCCCGGCCGGTGATGAACTTTGGGTAAATGCTTATGACGGCACAGGTGTTGGCAATGACGGTTACCGTGGTTATGACATGGCAATCGATAATAATTCAAACACGTATATTGTCGGGCAGACTTACAGTAACTCTAACATAATTACAGTTAAGTATAATTCATCAGGTATTTTTCAATGGGCAGAAACTTATGATGGACCAAGTAACAGTCAGGATAACCCTGTGGCAATTGGTGTTGATAATGATGGAAATGTTTTTTCTACAGGTAACAGCCTTGATACAACCTCGGGATATGATATTGCAATCATTAAGTATGTACAAAACCCCACATCAGTTGATGAAGACGATGCAGAGTTATCATCATTCACCTTGGAACAGAATTATCCAAACCCGTTTAATCCAATGACAAAAATTAATTTTACAATTCCATTATCAGAGACGCTTCGCGGTGCGTCTGTATTAACAACATTAAAAGTTTACGATGTTCTTGGAAAAGAGATTGCCACCTTGGTAAACGAAGAAAAACCAACAGGAAGTTATGAGGTTGATTTTAATGCATCCGGTCTTTCAAGCGGGATATATTTTTACAAACTTAACGCAGGTAAATATTCTGAAACAAAGAAAATGATTTTAGTTAAGTAATTTTTTAGTCTTTTAAAGATTAATAACGGGATAAGTAATTCTTATCCCGTTATATTTTCATCTAAAATATCGGAACGTTTTGATCACAGCTTTCATTTGACATACCTCATATAAACTTCTATTTTAAGTCCCGAATTCAATATCCCAAAACATTCTGAATTAATAATGCCGGACAATTCTCAACAGAACATTACGCTACTTCTTGAAGCATACAGCAATGGAAAAAAAGAAGCAGTGGATGAACTTCTTCCATATATTTTTAATGAGCTAAGAAAAATTTCATCAAAGTATCTGAAAGATGAATACAGAAATCATACTCTGCAAACAACTGAACTTGTACACGAAGCATATTTAAAACTTGTGGGGGATCAAAACCTTTCTTGGCAAAACCGCTCACACTTTTTCGGTATTGCTGCAAATTCAATGAGGCAGATATTAGTTGACCATGCTCGTAAACGTAATTCTCTGAAAAGAGGCGAGGGCAAAACAATACTAGCGCTTGAACAGGCAATGGAGATGGCAATTGAATCGGACGAGGATATTATTGC
Source organism: Ignavibacteriales bacterium (assembly GCA_016700155.1). NCBI lineage: Bacteria > Pseudomonadati > Ignavibacteriota > Ignavibacteria > Ignavibacteriales > Ignavibacteriales bacterium. The sequence goes on along the minus strand of CP065001.1, from coordinate 4,097,944 downwards.
CCTGGAAGATGCACTTCAAAAACTTGAATCATTTGACCCGAGATTAAGCAAGGTTGTTGAACTAAGATTTTTTGCAGGACTTAATGTTGAAGAAACAGCTAATGTGCTTGAATGTTCAGCCGCTACTGTAAAAAGAGAATGGAGCCTGGCAAAGTCATGGTTGTTCAGGGAAATTGGTAAAGCATAACCTTCCTTTGTTAAGTGAATAAAATTTTTCGTTATAAATGAGCTGCTCACTTGAAACTTTACGCATGTTAGATTATACGTAATTGACATAAAATATTTTATTAAACAGAGTTCTCATAAGGACAGAAGCAGATGGACAAAAACACCTGGTCAGACCTGAAAACAATATTTTATAAAGCATACGAACTTAACGAAAGCGAAAGAGAAGCTTTCATTGATAAAAACTGCAGTGACCCGGAAATAAAAAAAGAAGTTCTCTCTTTACTTAGTGCACATGACAAATCAGAAAAATTTATGGAATCAACCCATCTATTAAATCAATCTGAAAAAGAGAACAGTGCATTTTTTATAGGAAAGTATTTCGGCAGGTACAAAGTTGAAAAACTTATTGCTAAAGGCGGAATGGGGCTGGTGTTTCTTGGAGTTCGCGATGATGAGGTAAAACAAAATGCAGCAGTAAAAATTATTAATCCCGGCGTTGCTTCCGGAACAGTTATTAAAAGATTTCAGAATGAACGGCAGACTTTAGCAAATTTAAATCACCCCAATATTTCAAGACTTCTTGACGGCGGAATTACTGATGATGGAATTCAATTCCTGGTAATGGAATACATCGAGGGAATACCGATTGATGAATATTGCGATAAGAAAAAACTGAACACAAAAGAACGGCTCGTACTTTTTCTTAAAGTTGCGGCAGCAGTCAGGTATGCGCATCAGAATCTTGTAGTCCACAGGGACTTAAAACCCAACAACATATTAATTACAGAAAACGGGGAACCGAAACTTCTTGATTTCGGCATTGCAAAAATTTTATCACCCGGGGAAGAAAGCGATACCCTTACTCATAAAGGTATGTGGAATCTTACACCGGAGTATGCAAGTCCGGAACAGATAAAAGGTGAATCAATTACAACTTCAAGTGATGTTTATTCACTTGGAATAATTTTGTATAAACTTTTAACGGGGCACAATCCATACAGAATAAAAAGTGTATTCCACCAGGACATAAGCCGGATAATTACACAAACTGAACCTGTAAAACCGAGTGAAGTCATCTATCAGACAATTGAAAAAATTTCAGATGAAGAGACCACGCGGATAACACCCGATACAATAAGCGTAACAAGAGAAGGCAGCGTCGATAAACTTCACAAAAAACTTAAAGGTGATCTTGATAACATAGTTTCAATGGCTATCAGGAAAGAAGTTGAGAGACGCTACTCATCAATAGAACATTTTGCTGAAGATGTTGAAAGATTTCTAAATGATAAACCGGTAAAAGCCCACGAAGATTCCTGGGCTTATCGAACTAAAAAATTTATTAAAAGAAATAAAGCTGCGGTTATACCCGCAGCAATTATCTTCATCATAATCAATCTTGGACTTGCAGGAATTTTATGGCAGGGACATCTTGCCGCTAAAGAACGTGACACTGCAAAACTTGAAGCGGAAAAATCAAACCGCATAAAATCGTTTTTACTTGATATGATCTCAGCTCCCGATCCGAGAAAGGAAGGAAAAGAAGTCAAAGTAATTGATGTGATAAATAAAGCATCCGGCAAACTTCAGTTTGAGTTAAGCCGGCACCCGCAGATTGAAGCTGAAATAAGGACGATGCTTGGTAACACTTATCAGAATCTTGGAATTTATAATTCCGCTGAAAGTGAAATGAATAAAGCGCTTGAGATAAACAAAAAACTTTTCGGCGGAAAAAGCAAAGAGACTGCAATGAGTTTGAAAAATCTCGGATTGGTTTATCATTATGAAGGCGACTACGAAAAGACTGAACAATTTTACAATGCCTCACTTGAAATGTTAAAAGAGATTGAAGAAACTCCGTCATTCGAAAGAGCGCTGGTACTTGATGCTATCGGTTCGCTTATGACTGACAAAGGCGATTATGAAAAAGCCGAAGTAATCACGAAACAAGCTCTTACTATCAGCGAAAGCATTAAAGGTCCCGAAGATCCCGACGTAGCGCAAATAAAAAATAATCTTGCCACATCATTAAACTATCTTGATAAACTTGATGAGGCTGATTCGCTATACAGGGAAGCTCTGAGAGTTTTCAGAAAACATTATGGAAATTATCATATACAGGTTTCGAGAGTTATAAATAATCTTGCTTTCATAAGTATTTTTAAAAAAGAACATGATAAAGCAATTCCTCTTCTCGAAGAGGCGCTCAATATCAAAATAAAAGTTTTGGGTGAAGATCATCCCGACCTTATACTCGCGTATTCAAATGTTGGAAGCACTTATCACAATATTGGTGTTTATGATAAAGCTGAAAAATATATGAAAGCCTCCGTTGATGCAGGATTAAAAAACTTTGATGAAAATAACGTAAACCTCAGCCGTTCGTATATGTGGTACGGAAGAGCTTTGGAAGGTAACGGCAAATATGAAGAAGGTATATTTTATCTGAATAAAGCATATGAGATAAGAAGAAATGAATTCGGAGATAAAAATAATCTTACGCTTACAACACAATTACATCTTGGTAAATGCCTGGGGACTGCTAAAAAATATAATGAAGCAGAGAAACAACTCTTGCAATGTTATTCGGGATTCAAAGAAATTTCAGGAACCGGAAATGAAAACACCAATAAAACATTAAGCACTCTTGTTGATCTTTACAATTCATGGGGAAAAAAGAAGGAAGCAGATTATTATTCACAATTAATCGCAAAGTAAAATGAAAATTCTTTTTGTATTTCTCAGCGCCATAACAGGATTTTTTATCGCAGCTGTTATTGGTGGTCTAACGCAATCCCGCGAAGCAGGATTAGCAGGCGGCGCAGCCGTATTTCTTTACAGCATAGCAGGTTTTGTTATTGGAATTATTATATCAGTTATGTTGATTCAAAAAATCAAACCGGAAGTATTAAAAAAGATATTAATTATTCTTGCCGTAATTAATCTAATGTTTTTTGGATGGATGATTGTCCGCGTTATGTCTGTTTCATCAGCCTTTGAGCATCGTGAAAATTCAGAGATAAATTATGCTTCAATAAAACCAGCGTTAAGTTTTGTGAGCAAAATAAAATCAAATGGTGATATGGGACTTGGCATGGCAAAACCGGATTTCTACAACAAAAGGATATTATTTTTTTATTCACATCCGGAGTTTGAAAAATCAGCATCAGAACATTTTCCATCGGACAGTATAGTTTTTTCCCATTCCGATCATCATCAATATGATATAAGTTATGCGCCGCCATGGTTTTATCCCGCGCATCAAAAAATGGATTACGAAATTTTGTTCCTTAAAATTATCACACTTGCTAATGAGTGGGTTGAAGTTGAAGTGAATAGAGAGACGGGACAGTCAGTGTGGATATCTTCATCTGATGTAGAAATAATTTTGTGGCAGGAATTTTTATTAAAAGTTTTTTCTGTTGAAAATCCCGATCCCAAGAAGAATCCTCTTCGGGTTAAACCACTGCTGAATGCCGGTCTTGTTCAGATAAAAGAATATTCGATAATGTCACCTGTGTTAGTAAAGGATAATTGGATCAAAGTAATTCTTTATGATGATGACCTTAATAAAAAAGGCGAAGGCTGGATCCAATGGCATGAGGATGGAAAACTTTTAGTGAGTTATTCGCTTCTTTCATAATATAAACTATGTCAACGAATCAAACCGGAATATTTATTACGTTTCTTCTGGCTATGATAGGATATGCCGGGATGACATTAGTTATGATCATTTCAATTAAGAAAAAATTATCCCGACGTTTCTGGTTGGTTACAACATTGATTATACTTTCGCATGTTCTGATGGTGTGGATGATTCATTATAACTGGAGTTTTACTTATTCAATTAGAAATGGTTATGGCGGTTTTTTAATTTTTCATTCGGCTTTGGTTATCATATTAATCTCAAACTTTGTAAATGAAACAGCAGCATTCAGATTGATTAAGATAGCATTCGTAATTGTAACAGCAGGCGCTGCCGGCGCAGTTTTTCGTTATGACGTGGTGTCTTATTACAAAGTACCCGTTATAGCCTTTGCGTGTTCGGGTTTGTTTTTTTTGCTTTGGTCTTTTAAAGGAAATCGATCTCAAGCCAAATCTTTTCATGAAATAGACTATTGACTGATATAATCCTAAAAGGTATGTTCTCTCATCGGTTCTCATATTTTTAATCCGGTGTATTCCTAAAATCCTTTCTCCTCAACCGGACAGGGTCAAGAATTCAATAAACATTTTTTCAGGAGATCATTTTTATGAAAACAGTTTTACTGCTATTTGCTGTATTATATCCTTTATCCGGTTTCGCACAAATCGCACCGGAGTGGATGAGTTTCTTAACCGGTCCCGGTAATGTTCCCGAATCTGCAGAGAAAGTTATTTATGATAATTCAGGTAACGCATACATCATCGGCTATGGATACTTCACTCCCGGCGGACAGGGTCAGGATTTTATCACAGTAAAATGCAATACATCAGGTGTTGCAGAATGGACTGCAATATACAATGGTCAGCAAAACGGAACAGATCGTCCGTTTGGAGTTTGTGTTGATAATTCAGGGAATGTTTATGTAACAGGAACAAGTGATTGGAGTTCTGTTGCAAGCAAAATCATAACTCTCAAATATTCAGCAGCCGGAGTGCTGCAATGGATTTGTGTGTTTGATTCTGCCGGCACTTCTGTTGGTGAAGCAGTCGATATTTGCGCAGATGATAATGGAAACGTTTATGCGACAGGAAGACTTTCACCCTTAAATAACGGTTACTATGATTTGGCAACAATAAAAATGGATGCTGATGGAAATATCATTGACTCGCATTATTTCGGACAGGTGACTACTGCGAGTGATGACGGAACAAATATAATTGCTGATAATAACGGGAATATATTTTCTGCCGGACAAAGTTTCAGCGGCTTAACAAACGGAGAGGAAGTAGTAATACTAAAATATAATTCATCACTTGATACAGTTTGGACCATACATGTTAATGGTACAGACAATAGTCTGAATGAATTTGCAATTGACCTTGATCTGGATGATACCGGGAACCTTCATGCCCTATGCAGAATTCAAAACACAAACAGCGGAACAGACTATGCAACACTAAAAATAAATTCTGACGGACAAATTTTATGGCGTACAGAGTTTAATGAGAATAACGCACAGGATATTCCGGAGGATATGGTGTTGGATGAAAGTGGAAATGTTTTTGTAACCGGAAGAACAAGAAGAGCCTCAGGAGGCGGGTACAATGATTTTGCAGTTATAAAATATAATAACGCCGGGGTGCAGCAATGGGTTTCATATCATGATGGTCCAAAAAATCTTGATGATGATCCGCTTGCAATTAATCTTGATGCAAATGGCAACGTTTACGTCAGCGGCGAAAGCAACCGTACCGGTTCGAACTTTGTATTTACTGTTGTAAAGTTTAATTCGTCAGGAAATTTTGAATGGGAATATGCTTATGACATAAACGAATCATCAAGAGCTTTTGCTATGTGGATTGATGATGTAGGAAACGTATACTCTGCGGGCGATGGTGAAGGGACGAACGGAAACCAGGATTTAATGGCTGTTAAACTTGTAATGGCAACTGACGTGAATGATGATGAGTTATTAATAAAAAGATTTTCACTTGAGCAGAACTATCCAAACCCGTTCAATCCAGCAACTACAATACGGTTTATCGTAGGGGACGCATATTATGCGTCCCCGGCGTGGGTAACGCTGCGCGTGTACGATGTACTTGGGAATGAAATCGCGACGCTCGTTGACGAATATAAATCTCCCGGCAATTATGAAAGTGTTTTCAGTTCAGATTTATTACCAAGCGGAGTTTACTTCTACAAATTACAATCAGGAAACTTTATTGAATCAAAGAAGATGATTTTATTGAAATAGATTACTGATTTGTTTCTAACTCAATTCTAAAAAATGTAATAATATTTATTCCGAATAATCTGGTTACTTCTTAGCGAAGAGGTAATCAGGTTATTTAACTTTTCTTTTTTCATTTCGGATTGTTATCTTGAAACAAACATCCCGATACCTAAATGCAGAACTCTCAAATTCATATAACAAAGCTGTTGAATGACTACAGCAATGGCAATAAACTTGTGCTGGCTGAAATCCTGCCGCTTGTTTACAATGAACTGAGACGAATTTCATCGAAGTATTTAAGAGAAGAACACCGCAATCATACACTTCAAACAACTGAACTTGTTCACGAAGCATATCTTAAGTTGATCGGCGATGAAAATATTTCCTGGGAAAGTCGCGCACACTTTTTTGGAATTGCGGCTCAATCAATGAGACAGATACTTGTGGATCACGCACGCAAAAGAAATTCGAAGAAACGCGGGGATGGGGAACAAAAAATTTCTTTGGACGATTCTCCTACTTTACTGGTTGAAAGCGATGAACAAATAATTGCGCTTGATGATGCATTAAAAAAACTCGAAGCGATAGATTCAAGATCAGGTAAAATTGTTGAGATGAGATTCTTCTCGGGATTATCTATTGAAGAAACTGCAAAAGCACTAAACATTTCTACATCAACAGCTAAACGGGACTGGAACTTTGCCAAAGCATGGCTGTACAGGGAAATAGGCTGAAAATTATGAGGTCGTTTGAATAAAGAACTTTATATAAAAGTAAAAGAACTTTTTGAAAAAGTAAGTGAAGTTCCTGAGAGTGAAAAGGAATCTTTTGTTGATAAACATTCTTACGGAGATAATGAACTGAAGAAAGAAGTCCTTTCACTTATTGACTCATCCAGGCATACAAAAGATTTTCTTGAACAACCGCTGACTATTGATAAACAAAACTCGGAATCATTTACCGACCCATATATAGGCAAACAAATCGGCAGTTACTTGATCGAAGGAGAAGCCGGTATAGGCGGAATGGGCGTTGTTTATAAAGGCGCAAGAAATGATAAAGAGTTTGACCAGCAGGTTGCAATAAAAATTTTAAAGCACGGTATTACTTCTGATTATCTTCTTAAACGATTTCAGATAGAGCGGCAGGCCCTTGCAAATTTGCAGCATGAGTTTATTGCAAGACTTCTTGATGGCGGAAGAACTGAAGAAGGGCTTCCATATCTAGTTATGGAATTTATACACGGTTTACCGATCACTGAATTCTGCAGAACAAAAGAACTTAATATTACAGAGCGGTTAGAACTTTTTAAAAAAGTCTGCGGAGCTGTGCAATATGCTCACCAGAATCTTATTGTGCACAGAGATATAAAGCCCGGAAATATTCTTGTTACTGATTCGGGCGTTCCAAAACTTCTTGACTTCGGAATCGCAAAACTGCTGGATGAAGATGTGAACGACCACGAAGGTTTAACAAGAACAGGTATGTGGCATTTAACCCCCGAGTATGCAAGTCCCGAACAGATTAAGGGAACAAAAATTACAACTGCAAGTGATATCTATTCGCTTGGTGTTTTACTTTATGAAATTCTGACAGGAGAACAACCATACAGAATTACAAACAGTTCACCCGCAGCAATAAGCAAAGTGATCACCGAAGAGAATGTATTAAAGCCCAGTGAAAAAGTAAGACGCACAACACAAAGTTTTAAAGATGAAAAAAGCCGTATTAACTTCGAAAAAATTTCTAACCAGTTAAAAGGTGATCTTGATAATATTGTGCTTAAGGCAATGCATAAAGATCCCGAACAGCGATATGCTTCAGTAAAAGATTTTAATGATGATATTTCAAGATATTTGAAAGGACTTCCCGTTCAGGCAAGAAAGGATTCCATCACTTACCGTACATCAAAATTTATTGCTAGACATAAAGTAGGATTTTCAGTTTTTGTTATCGGCAACATATTTATCATCGCGAGTATAGCCGCTATTATATACCAGGGAAACATTGCTGCACGGGAACGGGACAGGGCGCAAATTGAACTAAGTAAGTTTGAAGAAGTGAATAACTTCCTGCTTGAAATGCTCTCTTCAGTTGATCCCGGGGTTGAAAGCAAGGATGTGAAAGTTTATGACCTGTTAGAAAAAGCAACAAAAGATGTTGATGTAAACCTGAAAGAATATCCCGAAATACAATCCGCCATCAAGCAGACGCTCGGTTCAACATTTATAGGTCTGGGTGATTATGAAAAAGCAAAAAAACTTTTGCACGAATCACTTGAATCAAATAAAAAATTATTCGGAGTTATCAGTAAGGAGTCGGCTAAATCATCACATCAACTTGGACTTTGTTATGACTGGATAGGTGACTATAAGGCTTCCGATTCATTTTACAATGCGGGCATCAACATATATGAAAAAGTATCGGATGTTCCGATGAAAGAACTTGCTGACAATCTTAATGACTACGGAACATTTTTATCAAACCTCGGAGACTATGACAGCGCCGGTGTTGTTTATAAAAGGGCACTGGATATTTACAAACTGCACGGTATTGGTGAAGGCAAGAAAGCCGCAATAACAATTAACAACATGGCTGTTAATCTGCATCATCAAAAGAAAATTGAAGAAGCAGAAAAGTTTTACAGGCAAGCGAGGGAAATACTTATTGATCTTTATGGACCGAACAAACCTGAGATTGCGAGTATATCCAACAATCTTGCATTCATATATCTTGATAAAAAAGATTATCTGTCATCCGAAAAATCTTTCATTGATGCCTACAATGTTAAGGTAGCTACACTTGGAGAAAATCATCCTTCGGTTGGATTGGCTTATGTAAATCTTGGTATGCTTTATATAAGTATGAAAGATTATCCCAAATCCGAAGCGCCGCTTATTCAGGCAGTTGATCTTTTCAAAAGAATTAATGCACCTAAAGATCCCATACTTTCACTCGCATATTACTGGCTCGGATTTTCATATCTTGAATCTAATCAGTTGAATAAAGCAGAAGCTGAATTGCTTAAATCACTGAGAATACGCGAGGAAATATTTCCTGAAAATAATTTCAGAACATGGTCAACCAAAGGTGAACTTGGTGTGTGTTACTTAAAACAAAAAAGATATACCGAAGCCGAAAAAAATCTTCTTCCGTCACTTGATTATTTTTTAAACGGCAAAAATAAAGATCAGAAAAAAGTTACCCGCTATACTGAATACTCTTCTTTACTCTATAAAGAGCTCGGCAATGAAACCAAAGCAAAATATTTTCAAACCGAGCTGCAAAAATTAAATGAAGAAATAGCAGTTCAATAATTCCCCGCTTATAGATGGCTGCTGAACTAATAATTAATAAGGAGTTGGTTTATGAACGCATCATTCCAAAAGCTGAACATTTTCACAATTGTAATAATTATTTTTTCTTTCAATGCCCTTATTGTAAATGCTCAGCCTGTAACGGAGGAGTGGGTCGCTCGCTATTCTCATCCGGGCACTAACGGCAGCGACCAGGCAAGAGATCTGACAACGGATAATAATGGTAATATCTATGTTACTGGCGGAAGCACCAGACCTGGTGCAAGTTTCGATATTGTAACGATAAAATATAATTCCGAAGGAGTTGAACAATGGCTTGCCGATTATAATCATCCCGATAGTCTCAGCGATTTTGGAAATGCCATAACGGTAGATAAGTCAGGCAATGTTTATGTTACCGGGCAAAGTATGGTTTATACCGGTCTTGCTCATTCAGACTTTCTTACAATAAAGTATGATCAGAATGGTGTTGAACAATGGATTGCCAGGTATGATGGACCGGCAGAACAATCTGATTTTGCTGACGACATTGCGGTTGATATTATGGGCAACGTATATATTGCCGGACGAAGTACCGGCGACTCAACTTTTGTGGATCTTGCTGTAATAAAATATAATTCAAATGGTGTGCAGCAATGGGTCGCAAGGTATGAAGGTCCCGGTGAAGAAGAAACAAAAGCATTAGTTGTTGATGATACCGGAAATGTTTTTGTGACCGCGATGAGTGTTTCCGGTAGCGCCGGGTATGACTATATAACAATTAAGTATAACACAAACGGAGAGCAGCAGTGGCTGGCAAGATATAACTCTCCCGGTAATTCAAACGATGAACCGAATGATATTACAATTGACAATCAGGGAAATATTTATGTAGTCGGGACAAGTACCATTGCTGCAACGGGAGCTGATTATTTAACTATAAAATATAATCCGGGTGGTTTGGAAGAATGGGCAGCCCGTTATACAGGACTTAACACAACGCAATCCGAGCGCGGTAATGCGATAGCCGTTGATGCTAATGGAAATGTTTATGTAACGGGCGGAAGTTTCGGAAGTACGGCAGGCGGGTTCAGTGACTTTGCAACGGTAAAATACAACTCAAACGGCGAACAGCAATGGGCTTCAAGGTATAGTTATCCGGTAGCGGGTATTGATGAAGCAACTTGCATCACAATTGATAATGAAGGAAATGTGTACGTTGGAGGATTCAGCCAGAGTGAAACAAATAATGATTATGCTACAGTAAAATATAATGCTGATGGATTGGAGCAGTGGGTTATCAGGTATAACGGATCTGCAAATAACTCTGATCAGATAAATGCAATTGCGCTGGATAATGTTGGGAATGTAATCGTCACAGGCACAAGCAGAGCAACAGGTTCCAATGAAGACTACACTACTATAAAATATTCACAAAAAATAACCGGCATTGATCCCGGGGTTAATTCTGTTCCAGAAACATTTTTCCTGTATCAGAATTATCCCAATCCATTTAACCCGGCCACAAAAATAAAATATTCAATACCTGCCGTAGAGACGAGGCATGCCTCGTCTCTACAAAGGGTAAGTTTAATAGTTTACGATATACTCGGCAATAAAGTTGCGACATTAGTAAATGAATCCAAACCTGCAGGCACTTATGAAGTTGAATTTAACGCAGAAGGATTATCGAGCGGAATGTATTTCTATCAATTAACTACTGAAGGATTTCTTTCATGTAAAAAAATGGTGATTATCAAATAAGCTAATTTTAAAACGCTTCCTTAAAATTTGGATGCTCTTTAATGAACCGGTCTGAGTTTATTCAATACTCAGGCTATCAAAATTATTTTCTTCAGCCCCACGCCTGAAAATATTTCAACCTGCCATGAACCACTTTTCCAAAAACTGTCGCATGTACTTATAAAGGTCAATCAAAAAAATAAATTATCTAAACGGAGGTTAGTATGAAATGGGTACTTTTACCTGTGTTTCTTATGCTGATTGCTTTTTCTGTTCATGCTCAGACAAATTATGTTGCTGTAAATAACGGCAACTGGGATAATCCCTCAACATGGATGCCCCCTGGAATTCCCGGAGAATTAGATGTTGTTACAATTGACAGCGGATACATTGTAAAGACTAATGGCTATAGAGAAGTTGCAGGCTATAATCAGATATTCGGGACACTAATAGTAAATGGAGAAAACGGGTCATTATATGTTCACGATGTCGGCAGTTGGGTTAACGGTCAGATTTATGACAGCACATCAACACACAACGGAACTTTCGTTGTTCCAATCGGCGGTTTGTTTACAATCAACGAGGGAACCGCACAGAATAAATGGCTGATGGGAGGAATAACATTGTTGAATGAAGGTCACATAAGAATAGAAGATCAAATGGCTGTGTTCGACGCATCCATAATTGATAACAGGGGTCTGTTCGAAATTATCTCTGACCTTTGGATCGGAACGAGCATTACACAAAACGGACAGTTCATCAACAGGGGCACTGTACTTAAAAGCGGGGGAAATGCAAATTCACAATTCAGTTACGGAATTTATTTCACAAACATGAACGGGACTATCAATGTGCAGCATGGCGCATTAAATTTTTTATGTGATGGTACGTATACAGACGGAATATATAATGCGGAGTTTGATGCAAAGCTTGTGTTTTATTCAAACGGCACCCACATTTTTGAGGGTATCTTAAAAGGATCACCGGCGGGACGTGTTGAATATTTAGGCGGGCAGCTTATTCTTGGCAGCCAGATAGTTGTGCTTGATTTTACCGGGACCGGATTCACCTGGAGCGCTTCAACTATATCCGGAGGCAACACTTTATCAATTCCCGATACATGTCTTCTTGTCTTAGTTCCGGGAATTTCAAACAAAAGATTAATCGGCAGAACAACCATTCATAACCTTGGAACAATAAAGGCTGAAAGTGGTTTTGTTGTTATGGATTCCTCGGTGGTGAACAACTATGGTTTGGTGGACATTGTAACAGACGCACAGTTTACAACAACAATACCTGATTACGGAATATTTAATAACTACGGTACGGTAAAGAAAAGCGGCGGAAACACTTTCAGTACATGGGGAACAATGTGGGATTTTAAAAATCATAACGGCGGAACTATTGATGCAGCATCGGGTGAGATCAGGTTTTTAAGATTGGAAACTTTTATATCCTCGGTAATAACAGGTGATGCTTCAATATTAGTTCCTGCAAATTTCAGCAACAGAGGAATTACCAGACCGGGAAACTCAGTCGGCACAATGAACTATGTAGGCAACTATCTCCCAACTGTAAATTCAGTTCTTGAAATTGAACTTGGCGGATTGAATCCGGGATCTGAACACGATCAGCTAAACATAAATGGCAGTGCGGTTCTAAATGGTGATCTTAAAATAGATTTGGTAAATGGATTTATTCCAGATGCCGGAGATATGTTCACTATAATCACTTCGACATTCAGCATAACGGATAGTTTCCCCGATATAATTGTTCCTGATGGACTATTCGTTTCCGTTGAAGTGAACAATAACAATGTTAAAGTTATTGTTGACAGTGTGGGAGTGTTGTCTGTAGAAGAAATATCAAACGGAGCAATCGCAGAAAACTTTGAACTAATGCAGAACTATCCAAACCCGTTCAACCCTTCAACGAAAATACAATTTTCAATTCCGCAATCATCAATTGTTTTGCTTGAAGTTTACAACATAAACGGAGAAAAAGCGGCAACACTTGTTTCAGAAGAATTAAACCAGGGTATTTACAGTTATGAATGGAACGCAGGATCACTCGCCAGCGGAGTTTATTTTTATTCGCTGACGGCGGGTTCATTCAGAGAAATAAGAAAAATGATACTGATGAAATAGACTTTCATTTTTAAGGTTGAATTGATGAACGCAGACAAAAAAATTCTTTTATTGATTCAACCTTCTATCAATTTTATTGACCATTGCAAAAAGTATTAGCCGGGAATAAAAATTATTTGCTATTCTGCCTGCCCAAAATTTTTATTAACTAATTTTCAGGAGACACAGATGGCTAACTTAATTAATTGGGTAGAGATCCCGGTAACAGATATGGATCGCGCGGTAAAGTTTTATACCGATGTACTCGGCGGCGAATTTCAGCGTGTTGAAATGTACGGTATTAAAATGGCTTTCTTTCCTATGGAAGATCAAAAGGAAGTCAGTGGTTCACTGTGCCAGGGTGAAGGTTACAAACCGACTATGGACGGACCGAAACTTTATTTAAATGGCGGTGAGGATCTTAGCGTTCCTCTTGGCAAAGTGGAAAAAGCGGGAGGAAAAATTACAATGCCTAAAACTAAAATTAATGATGATATAGGTTATATGGCTTTCTTCATTGACTGTGAAGGAAACAACATGGCATTCCATTCGCCCAGATAAAAACATTTCTGTTTAATGATGATGTCAGTCTGCGCTCCCGGTTGTTTGGGGATTGAAGACTGACATTTTTTTATTTTAAGAAAAGTAGTTCCAATTAATTTATTTCAGCAGTAAAAGTTTTTTTGTTGAAATAAAGCTACCTGCTCTTAACCGATAGAAATATACTCCGCTTGACAATCCTTCTGCATTAAACTCAACTTCGTAAGTACCTGCGGGCTTTGTTTCGTTTACTAATGTAGCAATTTCATTGCCGAGTATGTCGAAGACTTTTAAATGCACAGCGTTCGGAGACGAGGCGTGCCTCGTCTCTACGGCAGGTATTGTAAACTTTATTTTTGTTGTTGGGTTGAAGGGATTGGGATAGTTCTGGTGAAGCACAAATTCTGTTGATGTTAGATCAGCATTCACTTCAATTATTTTTGAATATGTAAATGTTCCATCATAATCAATTTGTTTTAATCTGTACTTAACTTTTTCTGATAGAATATCTTTATCAGTGAAATAATATGAATGAGTCTCTGTTGTTGTTCCGTGGCCTTCAACAAATACAATAGTTTTCCAGCTTTGTTTATCATTTGATTTTAATATTTCAAATCCTTGATTATTTGTTTCCGTTGCTGTGGACCATTCTAGGGTAATAGTATTGTTATTTATCTCTGCAAAAAATGAAGATAGATCCACTGGAACTATTGTAGTATCAATACATCTATATACTAAGCCAGTATATCCAACTGAGTAACCAATATGATTTATTGGTGAATGAAGTTTTCTTAAACCAATATTTCTTAATTCTAAAATTTCATTCCAAGTATTTCCACTGTCAGTCGTTTCATAAATCCCATCTCCAATAATGAAGCCTCGGCTTGATGTTAACCATCCAAATGTTCTGAGTACATATTGTGAGTTAAGTTGAGCAAACCAATTATTACCAGAGTTCGTTGTTTTATAGAGCTCAAGAATTTTAATTGTATAAGCATTTAATGAATCGAGGAAATAAATGTCTCTTGTTGCAAATATATTTGCCCCTGTTTGCTGAATCCAAGTATCACCACCGTTTGTAGTCTTAAATGGCCATTGTGCTTCGTTTGCAGTCCAGCCATACAAAGGATTGATAAAAAAAATACTATTAAATGTTACAAAAGACCCAGCCTCCAGTTGAGCAAACCAGTTTTCACCTGCATCCGTTGTTTTAAGTATTCCGCCTCTTGTAGTAACTGCCCATCCGGTTGTTGGGTTTATAAAGAAAATCTTGTTTATCAATCCTATCGTATCTGTTAGCCCTGTTCTGTTAACTATACGCCAACTGTTACCTGCGTCTGTTGTCTTTACTATCCTGCAAGGTGCACTGCCAACAAATCCTGTAAGGCTGTCAGTGAACACAACACATCTTAATGTAGATGTGAATACACCTGTTGGAAAGTTTGGCAATCCAAACCAGTGTTCTCCTCCGTCTGTTGTTTTGTACAGGGGTCCTCCTATCCATGTTCCATCCGGTGCGTAACCATTCTGTTCATCTGTGAAGTAAACATCAACAAAATTTCTATTCATAAATAGCCCGTCCCAGTTATCATAACCTCCAGTTGTTTTATTTATCCAGAGATCACTGCCAACAGAATATCCCGTTCCGCCGGATAGCAGTTCAAGTTCCCATTCACTTAGATTCGGCAATGGAGGACTAAACCAGGTCACTCCTCTGTTTGTTGTTTTTCTAATTCCCCAGCTTTCTCCACCATAAGTACCTATTGTATAACCTGTATCAGCATTTATAAATCTAATGCTGTTAAGTTCATCGTGCTGCAGTCGGTTATTTTGTAACCATGTAAATCCACCGTCTGTACTATAAATATTTTTCCCATTAGCACCTGCTGCTGCTGTGTGTGTTGAATCAATTATGTCAATTGCATATAAAGCGCTTGCATCACCTGCCTGATGTTCCGTCCAACTGTTTCCACCATCAGTTGTTCTTAATACTTTCCCTCCGCCACAGGCTATCATTCCGAATTGTTCGTTGAAAAAATCAATCGCCCAATAGTGTTGGTTCAATGTTGTGTTTACAGAATGCCAGCTTATTCCTGCATCTGTAGTTTTGAGTAAAGTCTGGTTAAGTCCACAGATAAAGCCTGTGGTGTTGTTCAACATTATTATTCCCCAAAGATCATTTGTTGTTCCGCTAACAATTTGTTCAAATGTTTCTCCTCCATCACTTGAGCGGAGTATCATCCCATCATATCCTGTTACTATTACTATTTGTCCATTGTAAGAATGGACTTTGAGAAGAAGCGTAGTTGTGTTTGTTGCAATTACTGTCCAGTTATTTCCTCCATCGGTGGTTTTAATCAAGGCGCCTAATTCACCAACTGCCCAGCCTGTATCAGGATTTATAAAATCAACTCCTATGTAATCTACTCTCGGTACGTTGGGATTTAATTCTGTCCAAACACCGGTTCCTGAATTAATTCTGTTAAGAGGAAATAGTTTTCTTTTTTCTTCTTCAAAGTTTTTCCCAAAATATTTTTGGTTGTAGGACTGGTAACCGGTTGGTGATTCAATTCCCCTGCGGTAATGAGTCGGGATCTCTTCGGTATTAACCTGCTGTGCGAGTGAAACCGCAATAAGACTTTGACAAATTATTAACAGTATTATTTTCATTTTGCCCTGAAAGTTTTGATGAAAACATTTTTAATTATTATCTGTGAATCAAATTATATTTTCACCTGACAACTTGCAAAGAGTTTTTCTTTATGATCTTTGCGTTTTCTCTGCGCTCTTTGCGGTTAAAGAAAGTGAACATAAACCACAAAGCGCACAAAGTGAAACTCAATCAACTATACTTTTCACAAAGAACACAAAGGATTTATTTCAGCAGTAAAAGTTTTTTTGTTGAAATAAAGCTACCTGCTTTTAATTGATAAAAGTAAACTCCGCTTGATAATCCTTCTGCATTAAACTCAACTTCGTAAGTACCTGCGGGTTTTGTTTCGTTTACTAATGTTGCAACTTCATTGCCGAGTATGTCGTAAACTTTTAGTGTAACTAACCCACCCCTTTCCCCTCCCGGGAGGGGACGCGTTGTTTGAGGAATACTAAACTTTATTTTTGTAGTTGGGTTGAAAGGGTTGGGATAGTTCTGTGAAAGAAAATAATCATTAACAATTATTTCATTGTCTTCAACTGATGTCGGAGTTTGTACTGTATCAAAGTAAGCATAAGTAGTATTTGAAATCGCGGGACCGGGTTTAATTCCTCCGCCTAAATACATTGCCCACAATCCTCCGGATAATCTTTCTGTCCCGCCCATATAAGCACACAATGCAAGCGGCATATTACCAAGCAGCGTCCATTGATCCTCGGAAAGATCGTATTCCCACACATCATTAAAAATTGTTGAAGTGTTGAAATTACCTCCGTCCGTTCCTCCAACAACTATAACTTTATCTCTGCCCCACGGAAATGCGCGTAACCTTGCCCGGGGTCCGCCCGGAAAACTTGTTCCCGTTTTCCATGTTATTACACCGGGATTTGATGTATCAATTGTCCCGATAAAAACGCTGTCAACCTGCCTTTGAAAATCAAATGAGTTTGTAAATCCGCCGACGTAGAAAATTTTATTTTCGCGGTCAAGAATTGCCAAACCGCCATCCGCACGACCATCACCGGGAAGCGGGGTTGCTTCTTGCCAGTTTGTACTTGCTGCTAATTTGTAGTACACACTATTCAGAAGCTGATTTGTTTCGTCAGATCCGCCGATTGAATAGATCGCTTTCCAATCGTGAGTCGCAAGCCGATGATAGAATATTTTTTTAGGGAAAGAATCTTCCGCAGCCCATTGGAAACTTTTTAAGTCTAATGAATATATTTCATTTGTAGGATCAGTAGCGCCGGTATTAAATCCTCCAATGCTGAAAATCTTTCCGTTGATTTTTGTCAGTTCATTTAATCTTACTGCTTCAGGGATTTGCGGAAGATCTTTTCCTGCCTGTCCGCCGTAATCTATTTCCACTGCCTGCTGTGTTGGGGGTCCGCCTACATCTCCGCCCACAAAATATGCTGAGTAACCGCTCATCAACGAGCCGCCGTAATATCGACCGCTTGGCAGATTTATTTTTGAATGAAAAGTATTGTAGTTCATACTTAACTCAGAAATCCTTATTTCATCCAATGCCGCAGGATTAGTTCCTGTTCCGTTGTTATCATTCTTCCAGGTAAAAACAATCCTCATAAAATTTTCCGGGTACAGATCTCTTTTAAGATTTATTGAATAACCTCTCCAGTAATCATCACCGCTGTATTCCGATCTTCCTACCAAACCATCAGTCAATTCAATGCCCGCCTGCGGTGTTATCGATGATGAAACAACATGAACTGTCAGGTAATCATGATTTTCTTCACCCAGGCACATAAGTTTAAATGTAAGCATCATATCTTTTGTCACGGAATTTATTGCAATGTCTTTGTAAAGATGAACAACCGAAGTGGTATCGTCATCGTAACCATACGTTGTTCCCATATCATTACTTATATAAGCGCCGGATCGTGAAAAAAAATCATAGTAGCTTGCAGCGCCTCCAATTGCCCATTTATTTGGCTGAGAACCATTAGCCGTCATCCAGCCGTTTGCTGATGAACTATTAAAATTTGTGAAGTCAATACTGGTCTGAGAGAATGATTCGGAGATAAGAGCAATGACTAACAGTAACAATAACTTTTTCATGATCACCTCAAAAAATTTTTTGTTAGCTGATTATTTATCCCCGGCAGGCTGTTAAAGAAGTAATTAGAGTAAGGTTTCTGATTTTAATTTAAGATTAAAATTTTAAAGTCAAAACAATAAATTGTGATACGCTGAAATAAAAAAGTCACACCAATCCTAAACCGGTGTGACTTTCTTTTGTGATTACAAAACTATTTAAGTTCGTTAAGCCATGATTGTGCAAATGATCTGCTTGCATCAACACTTTCCTTGCCGGCACGGAAAAGCATCTTCCATAAATAATCTTTTCTTTCATATTCAGCTTTAGCGAATACCTGTTTGCCGTAGTTATTAGCTGCTGTCTTTGCGGCAAAGTCGACGTCTTTTGATTTTTCAAGATATAGCGTAAGCCATTCTTTAACGAGGAATGATGGTTTTCCTTCAGGGTATTTTGTTTTCCATTCTGTCATTTTATTGTTGTAATCATTCATCTGATAATCATAAGATTGTTTCATCGCGTCATCATAATTTTTACCGAACATCGGGTTGTCCGGATTTTCATATTCTGCAAGCATTTGTTTATTCTGCTTTATAACGTCCTCAAACATCGCCTTTTGATCGGCAGGCATTTGCTTCATTTGCTTTTCCATTTCGGAAATACTTTTCTTCATATCAGCGACAGTTTTTTTCTGCAGTTCGGCTCCCGATTCCGGTTTTTTAGGTTCGTCTGGTTTTTTGTCTTCACGATACTGATTATAACGTTTGATAAATTCCTGTGTGGTTGTAAATTCTTTTACGTATTTCCCTATTGATTTAAC
The DNA here is from genome assembly GCA_016700155.1 of Ignavibacteriales bacterium. NCBI lineage: Bacteria > Pseudomonadati > Ignavibacteriota > Ignavibacteria > Ignavibacteriales > Ignavibacteriales bacterium. The sequence goes on along the minus strand of CP065001.1, from coordinate 4,078,660 downwards.
CATCTCAACGCGTTCACCTGTTGCCATTGATTTTAAAACTTTAACATTCGGTATATAAAAAGATGGTCCCGAAATATTCGAGAATACCTGGTTCATCGCGTTGTCTTCACTCAACTGAAATTGTTTTAATAATGATTGTGTTTTATCATCAATCATTCTGCCGGCGGTGAAACCGAAAAGCAATATTGATGCGATCATAAGAAAGAATAGCTTTTTCATAATCTTACTTCCGATTAATAATTTTTAATTTGGTTTATGAAAATATTGATAATTCAAATCGCTTATTCAATAGCGCAAAGTGACTAATTTGTTTTCTGCTATCAATTGTTTTTAGTGATGATTGCAGGCGTTTTCTTCTTTATTCACAAGCTTACCTGTTGAGTATAAAAGAGCGGCTTCATCAGCAAGGCTAATATCTGTCATCACAGGCTCAATATTGTATCGCTTCAGATCTTCAATTAGTCGCCATCCGCCGTGATTGAAAATCAGAGACTTGCATCCATCAAGCAAACTGATCAGTCCGGAGTGACTATGTCCGTGTGAGTGTTCTTCGCCCTGGTGATGATGTTCATGCATTTTGTGATGAGTATGTCTATTCTCTTTTATTTCCCTGTTCACAATTTTTCCGTCTTCAATTGTGTAGAAAATAAACGCGTTACATCTTCCCACGTGACCTGTTACGGTTTGATTGTCATCAGTTGCTACTGCTATTTTCATTTTTTGTATCTCCCTTATTTGTTATTACAATTAGAGCAAATGTTTTGATTTGCCGTGTTTCTTTTCCTAAACCTGTTTCCGCATTTATTACATCGGCTTAGTGATTTAGCATTGATTTGCTTTAGTGACTCTGAAATTTTTATTGCTTTTCCGTTTAGAATGCTATCTGCTATTTTATTCCTTGCTGAATGAAGCACGCGCCCGAAAGTTGCACGTGATACTTTCATTTTAATGGCAGCGTCTTCGTGAAATAGTCCATTAAGGTCAGCCAGTCTTATAGCTTCCACCTCATCATCGTTTAGAGTGATTTCTTCGAGATCAGATATCGGAATGCCCCTCGGCTTAAAGTAGTATGCTGAAGGATTACACCGGATTGTTCGTTTTAACTTTGGTCTTGCCATTTTTCATTATGAGCATATGTTCATAACAAAAATAAGAAAAGCCATTCCGTGATGCAAATTTATTTTTTGTAATGTCAAACAGTTTTGGGTTTCGGGAGTATTGTCATTTAAGAAAATATTTTCCTTAAAGTGAATATTTTGCTTGTTATTCCGCTGAAGAGAGGAAGAAAACAGGAAAAATTTCAATTTTTATCTGGAATAATAATTGTCGGTATGCGGGTGATCAGTAAGTCAACAAAATTTTATAAGCCAGAGGTAGTTATGTTACAAAGAATGAATAGGAACATTTATTTAGCAGTTATGATTTTTCTGATATCGATAGCCTCTGTTCAGGCTCAGATAACAGTCGATCATAACTCTGTTGCTTTGTTTGACAGCATACCTCAGCAGTATAAATCTCTCGCTCAGAATTTACGGATGATGTTTATGGATCGCTCGGTTGGACAGAATATTTATGAAGGTCTACAATGTCTTTCATCAGAATACAGTTCTGCTAATAATCAATGTAAGCGGTACATTCATACAGGCGTTCCTTCCTACAGCGTTGATTCCACAGAGGTTTACTGGAACGGCATCTGGGACTGCAGTAACTGGAGTTATGAAGGCTGGCCGGATAACTGCGGCAACTGGAATGAAAAACTTCCATGCTTTATAGATTTTGTTCAAACAAGGATTGACAGCTATGATGTTGCGGGATTTCAATTCAGTTATCTTGAAGTCATGCCCGGTTCATCAATCGCTGATCCGGTTAATGGATTTTTTGGTAACGGAAATACCGGAACAGCATCACAGTATCAGGGTTTTATAAACAGTCATACAGATAAGAAAATGATCTGGTTCACAACGTCACTTGCCCGTTCAATCGGTTCTGTTGAATCACAATCATTCAATGATCAGCTAAGGCAGTATGCATTGCAGAATGACATAATACTTTTTGATGTTGCGGATATATTGTCGCACACTCCGTGGGGCACTCCCTGTTATGATAACAGGGATGGTGTTGCCTACACGTTTGGAAGTAATTCCGAAAATTATCCTGATGACGGAATTGAAATACCGGCTATCTGCCAGGAATATACAACTGAAACAGAGGGTGGACATCTTGGTTCTGTTTCATCAGGAAAAATCCGGGTTGTAAAAGCGTTCTGGGTTTTGATGGCAAGAATAGCGGGCTGGGATGGCGGTATTACATCAGCAAATGAAAATGTAATTTCACTACCTGAAAATCTTAAACTATATCAAAACCATCCAAACCCTTTTAATCCATCAACAAAGATTAAATTTGAAATTCCTGGCGTTGGATCAAGTAACAGCACCAACGTGACGCTGAAAATATATAATGTGCTTGGAAATGAAATCACTACTCTTATCAATGAAGTAAAAGCACCGGGCACATACGAGGTTGAGTTTAATACAACATCTGTTGAACGTAAACTTTCATCAGGGGTTTATTTTTATACTTTGACAGCAGGAAATTTTTCACAGACAAAAAAACTCGTGCTGATTAAATAATAGGGTATAGATTTTTCAAGTCTGGTTTATTACTGAAAAACTTAAAAAGTTATAACATATTTTTCTGCCGTTAAGAAATCAAATTGGCGGTATGCTAAAACTATTTATTATTTTGCTGCTGTATACCATTGCGGCTGCTTGTCAAAACATAGACTCAGTTTCAGCCAAAAAATTTATCCATCATCTTTGCAATAATGATCTTCCGGACTCACTTATTGAAGTTGAAACTCTTAACGCTGTTAACAGGTTAGGGATCAAATATGATAATGTTTACTGCAAAGCACTAATATCTTACGACTTACCAGATGAAATAAAATCTTACTATAAAAATCAGTCTTCTGATTTATCTTATAAAATAGAACCGGTCTCAGAGTCACTTGACAGGCTTGTTGTCTCATCAGCATCAAAAAAATTCAGTACAAAATTTTACTTTAAAAATGCAAAACTAATTCACCCGGTTTTTGCCGAAACAAATAACTGGCAGGTACTCAACAGTAAATACTCCAGATTATTTTATAGTGATAGTTCATCGCTCAACCAATATGCAGTACACAAATTAGATAATTTTGTTGAGAGAATCGGAAAACTTTTCGGGTTCAGCGATTCTGATTTTATGCTGTTGGAAATTGAAAAAATATACTATGTACTGTGCAACAGTGAAGATGAGATAAAAAGACTTACAGGTTATTATACACGCGGGATGTATAACCTTTCAGGTGATATGATTCTCAGCACTTACAATTCACATTATCATGAACTGGTTCATTTTCTTGTCAACTATAAATTAAAAACACTTCCATTATATACACATTCATTCCTGCAGGAAGGAATAGCTGTAGCACTTGGTGGACGGGGAGGTTTATCAGCCGGATCATTACTGAACATTGCTACTTTCCTAGAGCAATCTCAATTTTTTAATTACAGGGAAATACTAAAAAATTCTGAGTTCAAAATGCACGATGCTTCTATCACTTATCCTGTAAGCGGACTCTATAATTTATTTTTAATGGAACAATTTGGAATGGAAGAATATATTAATCTTTATCTGAAGTATTCAGGCAGTGAGAATGAAATAAATCAAATGACGATTCAACAGGAAGAACTACCGGATGAAAACCGGTGGAAACAATTTTCATCAGAATATAAAAATTCCGTCATCATTGACAGCAGCATTTCACAATCCGGCGTAGAGTTGAAGCAGGGATATTATCACTGTAAAATAAATGAACCGGTATTCTTTTACTCAAAAGCAAAATCAGATGGATATATAAGCAAGTTGTTTTTAGAATTATTTCCCGGCAGAAATTATTCTGGTGAAAAATATGGTGTGGTACCAAAGGAAAATGAAATAACAGTCTATAATTTTTTTACTAATACTATCGAGGCAAGTTATTCATCGGGGTTTTCAATGGAGCAGAAAAAAATAAAAGATGAAAATGGCTATTGGTGTTTTAAGATTGATGCGGCAGTTTTTGATGATATTCTTTTACCCTGACAATAAAAAGTTTATGCGCACAAACAGAAGCCGTGAATAATATCACGGCTCAATTTTCATAATTATCAGAATTTATTTTCCATCAAACAATCCGCCAAGAAGATTCATACCCTGGCTGAGTATATCACCTTCGGGCACTTTACCTTCTGGAGTTAATTTGTCAACAACATTCGGAAGTAAATTAGAAAGTTGTGAAGTAAGTGAGCCGGTATCCATCCCGAGTTTTGAAGCAAGGTTTTTCACTGTATCATTTCCCAATATGTTTTGGATCTGGTCACCTGAAATCGGGAGATTTTTTCCTGTACCAACCCATGAGCCAATTACATCTCCAAGACCATTAGATGTAAATTGACTGATCAATCCGTTTAAGCCGCCGCCTTGTCCGCCAATTAAGTTCATTACAGTATTTAATAAATCATTCTGGTTTCCGCCTTGTTCGCCGGAAGATGATTGAATAGTATCCAAGATACCCATAGTGCCTCCTGTGCTAAAACGATTATGGTTAATAAATAAATTTAGATCTGAGCAAAGTCAGATGTGTAAAATGAAATTAAGATTCTGTTAACAGAATTAAATCAGAAAATTATCTTCGTCTTGTTGTACCGCCTAAACCAAGCACTCCAAGCAAGCCTCGGGCAAGTTCTTTAACAATTGTGTTGCCGATTTGTTTTGTTGTCGGACTCGTCAATACTTTCTCAAATGTACTTTTTTCTTGTCGTGTTGATTGTCTTGGTTGAGTAGTTGGCTGATGTTTGGGCAAAGGTTCCGTCTTGGGAGTTTTTGAGACTTCCAGTTTCCTGTTCAACATTTCATATGCGCTTTCCCTGTCAAACTCATCATTGTACTTTGAGATTAATTTTGAACTGCGTACAAGCTCATCTATCTCATTTTCTGAAAGTACGTCCATTCTTGATTGAGGAGCTCTTAACAACACAGCAGTTAAAGGAGTCGGAATTCCTTTTTCATTCAGTGCGGTTATTGCGGCTTCGCCGATTCCAAGAGATGTTAACATCTCATCAGTTTTATAATATTCAGAGGTTGGGTAATTCTCAGCAGTCAATTTGATCATCTGCCTGTCCTTAGCGGTAAATGCTCTCAGTGCATGTTGAACCTTTAATCCCAGTTGACTAAGTACGCTTGAAGGCACATCCGTTGGGTTTTGAGTGCAGAAGAAAATTCCAACTCCTTTCGAGCGGATTAATTTGATAATTGTTTCTATCTGCTCAAGAAGGGCTTTAGAAGCTTCTTTAAAAATCAGGTGAGCTTCGTCAATAAAGATTGCAAGTTTAGGCTGACTAACATCGCCTTCTTCAGGAAAGGATGAATAAATTTCTGCAAGTAGTGAAAGCATAAAAGTCGAAAATAATTTTGGTTTATCCTGCAGATCAACAAGCCGGATGATTGAAATTACCCCGCGACCATTTTCATCAATCCTTACCAGGTCATCTACTTCAAAAGATTTTTCACCGAAAAATTTTTCGGCACCTTGCTGCTCAAGCTCGATGACTTTGCGTAAAATTGTTCCGACTGAAGTCGTTGATATCTTTCCATATTCTTTTTCTATTTCAGCTTTACCTTCATTTGAAATGTATTGAAGCACGCGCTTAAAGTCTTTTAAATCAAGTACAGGCAGTTGAACATCATCACAATATTTGAAAATGAGAGAAACGAAACTTGATTGAGTATCATTAAGTTCAAGAATTTTTGAAAGTAATACCGGTCCGAATTCAGAAACTGTTGCTCGCAGACGGACACCTTTCTCTTCCGACAGAGTTAATAATTCAACAGGAAAACCTGAGGGAGTATAAGTCAGTCCGATTTTATTATGACGTTCTTCTATTTTGGAATTAACCGATCCTGCTTTTGCAATTCCGCTAAAGTCTCCTTTTATATCCATGACAAGAACGGGAACACTCTTTGATGAAAGCTGTTCGGTAATTACCTGCAGAGTTTTTGTTTTCCCGGTTCCCGTAGCCCCGGCAATTAATCCATGCCTGTTTAATGTTTTTAGCGGAATATTTATATGAAGATCATTAACACATTCGCCCTGGTAAATAACTCCGCCGAGTGTGATAAATTCCGTTCCAAATGAATATGCGGTTTTTATTTCTTCAGAGAATTTTTCTTTTGTGCTCATTATTAAACCCTGTATTGAGTGTAAATTCTTTTATTAAATTTATGTATTATTTTTTCAACAAGGAAATATTATGAAGCAGCGCTGTCCCTGGCCTTCGGATGATAAACTTATGATCAAATATCATGACAACGAATGGGGTGTTCCTGTTCATAGTGATAAAAAACTTTTTGAATTTCTTATACTCGAAGGATTTCAGGCTGGCTTAAGCTGGCGGACAATTCTTTACAAGCGGGAAAATTTTCGCAAAGCTTTTGATGGTTTTGATTTTAATAAAGTTGCGCTATACAACAAAAGAAAAGTCAGTTCATTATTAAAAGATGAAGGCATTATCAGAAATAAATTGAAAATAGAAGCCGCGGTGACAAACGCAAAAGCATTTCTGCAGGTTAGAAAAGAGTTCGGGACTTTTGATAAATACATCTGGAGTTTTGTAAATCATAAACCTGTCATTAACAAATTCAAATCGCTCAAAGAAATTCCTGCAAAAACCGGATTGTCTGATATCATCAGCATAGATCTGAAAAAACGCGGATTTAAATTTGTAGGTTCAACGATAGTTTATGCGCATATGCAGGCAACTGGAATGGTGAATGATCATATGACATATTGTTTTTGTTATAAGAGAAAAAAATAAATTTCACTTTAGTTCTGAAACAACTTCACTTAATTTATTTATCGCTTCAATTATTTGTGTATCGGACAAATATGGCGCAGGTCCGAATCTCAACGAACTTCCTCTGTAATCGGTCATCACCCCTTTTTCCGAGAGTCCGGTTGAAATCTCTCCCGCACGTTCTGAGTTTAATACAAGAAAGCCGCCGACATTATTCAGATCTACATTTCTATCCCGCGTGATTAATTCATCATTCAGATTTAGCTTATCAAACTCATTCATCAGAAGAGAAACCTGGTGTTGATTCACTTCACGCAAAAACTCAGGAGTCAATTTCATTTTTGCAAAAAAATTAAAAACTTCTGATGCCCTGTAATGACTTGTTGGATCATAAGTAGCTCCGGCAAACAAGTCTCCGCCTGTTCCATAAACCACCTCTCCGCTTTTTTTCTGTTCAGCAAGAGCAGTAAACTCGCTGTACCATCCTGTAATTACTGGTCGCAGCTCACAGTCCTTCGGAATCCTTAAAAAACAATTTCCTTCACCAAGCTGGCAGTATTTATATCCTCCGCCGACAACAAATGCTTTTTCAAGATTTTTTTCTTTGATCGAAAAAGGAACAACATTCAGATGATGATAAGTATCAACAAGCAGTTCAATATTGTTTTTGTAACAATGTTCGGCAAGCTCATGCAGATGAGGAAGTATCAGTCCTGATTGAAAAAATACTGATGAAACAATTACTGCGGAAGTTTTTTCATCGCACTTTGAAATTAATTTTCCCACAACTTCATCAACTGGGGAGGATGATACTTTTGCAACTTCAATACCTTCTTCACCTAAACGATCAAGCTGTCTCCTGATTGTATGAAATTCACCGTCAGTTGAAATTAGTTTTGGTTTTGTTTTTAACGGAAGAGCAGAAAGAAATTTTATCAAATGTTCATGCGTATTTGACGCAAGTGCTATAAATCCATTTTTATCATTAAGCAGTTTTAAGAAACCTTGTTTTACTTCACCTGCTTTTTCAAAAGCCTTTTCCCATTTATCATCGACTAACTCTGCAGCGTCTTCCCAGGTTTTTTTCTGACCGGCAAATCCGCAGTCAGGCCATGCCTGGTGTGAGTGTCCTGTAAACAATAACCTTTTGCTCACCTTAAATTTTGAATAGTGCCTGGCAAGTTTGTTGGGCGAAGCATAAAGATCATCAGGTTTTAATTTCATTTGTTGAAATCCTTTCTGACTGACCAAAGAAGCGGAAAAAATTTTATCGATAAAGTTGCCATAAGATATTTAACCCCGTCAGAACCGCCGGTTCCTTGTTTTGTACCGATGGTTCTTTCGACCATTTTAACATGACGATAACGCCATTCCTGGAAACCTTCGTCCATATCAAGAAGTAATTCACAAAATTGAGCAAGGTTGTGATCGCTTTTATAAATGTTAATCAGGATCTGTTCAATGGAATCTGCTTCAACATCATTATCAATAGAGAGGATTGCAGAATCAGGAATATCATATTTATTCACTTTAAGAAAATGAAGAAACACCTGCCAGAGAGAAGGTTCATCAAATCTTTTCTGAAGTCTTTTTCTTTCGGAAGAATGTTCGTCGAAACGAGAAAGTATTTTTTCATTTTTCTGACCGAGGGAAAATTCAAGTTCACGGAACTGGAATGACTGAAACCCGCTTGCAGTTTCAAGTCTGTCGCGGAAAGTTAAAAACTCAAGCGGAGTCATCGTTTCAAGTATATCTGTCTGATGCACAAGTACTTTTAAAATTGTAAGTATGCGCTTCATTGTGTGAAGTGAACGCGGAAGATCATTCCCGGAGAGAAGTTTTTTCAAATGATCTAGTTCATGAAGAACCTGTTTAAACCAAAGCTCGTATGTTTGATGAATTATGATAAAGAGCATTTCATCATGATCCGGCCCCTCAGAGCGAGGCTGCTGAATGTGAAGAAGTTCATCTAAATGAAGATAGCCTGAATAAGTTAACGACATTTTTCCCTCTGAGATTATTTGGAATGGTGAAAGTAATTTAAAAATAGAACTTGAGTAAAACAATCAATATCCTTTAATATATAACTGAAGGATTAAGAGAATATTGTTCTATATTTATGTCACAAAACCCTTCCGGTTGTTACTGATAATAATAAAGCACATAAAATTTTTTTGCTCAATGCATCAAATTGCATTTAGGGTCAGGAATTAACTATGAAAATCATTTTTATTGTATTGACTTGCACAGTGTTTTCTTTCGCACAAACATTCGAGTGGGCTAAAGTTATGCCCTTAAACCTTTCAACAAACCCCTCATACCTTACAGCACTCGTTGCCGCAGATGCGCAGTCAAATATTATTTCTTCAAGAATTATACAGTCCAAAGTATTATTCAGCCAGGTATATCTCGGAAATTCAGTTATAGAAAAAATGAATACTTCGGGAAATATTTTATTTCAGGACACAGTCTTTGGTAAAACCGCAATTCAATCTTTAATCATTGATCGAATGAACAATATAGTTGTATCAGGATTATTTAAAGATACTTTGTCGGTCGATCAATTATTCCTGACTGATCTTACCAATAATCCAGTTGGTTTTATTTTGAAGTTTGACACAAACGGACTAATACTCTGGCATAAAATTATAAATACATCGATAACAGATTTCCGTAGTGTCGAGGGAATGGTCATCGATCAGCAGAACAATATCTGGTTGACTGTTACTAATGATTTTCAGGATTCATACATTCAAAAACTTGATGAATCAGGAAATCATATTCATACCTGGCTGCAGGATAATGTCCGCGGAGTTTCAGGTATTGATATTGATGTTCAAGGAAATGTTATTGTTACGGGAGCCACCGCAAACAATAGTCAATCGTTTAACGGTTACCAGGTAACACCGCCGAATGTTTACAACATGTATGTAGTGAAATATTCACCTTCAGGTATTGTTCAATGGATAAGATTTGTTGAAGATATTACCTTTCAGGAGTTCATTGTTAAATGTGATGATGAAGGAAATATTTTTTTCAGCGGAAATCTGTTTGACGAAACTTCTTTTGGAAGTATTGTCGTTGCAGGTCCAAACTGGGTATATGATTTTTTCATCGCAAAAATTAATCCTTCCGGAGATTTTTTATGGGTTCGTGAAGTACCAAACGGCAGTATAACCGGTGATGCAAGTACCGGTAACTCAGAATTTTTATCTACGGATCATCAGGGCAGCGTATACTTTGCCGGTTTTTTAAGAGGAAGTATAGACTGGGGAAATGGTATTGTAACACATTCAGTAAATTTGAATGAGGATGTGTTGAGCTTAAAATATTCTTCTGCCGGAGAATTGCTGTGGGCTAAAACAGCAGGAGGAACAGGTTATGACAGAGCTCAATCAATCATAATCGATTCAACAGGCAATTGTATTCTTGCAGGAAGAGTTGCCGCAAATTCTGTGTTTGATTCAATCGCATTAGGCGGCGGAAGTATAAATATTTTTGTAGCCAAGTTGAACCAACCGGGAACAATTCCGGTAGAATTAATTTCTTTTAATGCGGCTGTGATGAATAACAACGTTAAGCTAAGCTGGGTAACAGCAACAGAGGTTAATAACAGAGGGTTTGAAGTGGAGAGGAAGGAAGTAGGCAGCGAGAAATCGGCAGCAGGCAATGACGGTTGGCAGAGCATTGGTTTTGTCGCCGGACTTGGGACGACTACCGCACAGCATACTTATTCTTTCATTGATGAAAACCTGCCTTCCGGGAGACAAGGTGTTTTACCCGGAATTTATCAATACAGACTAAAGCAAATTGACTTTGATGGATCGTATGAATATTCAAAAATTGTTGAGGTGGATTTTTCTCAACCGGTTACTTTTTTACTTGAGCAGAATTATCCTAATCCATTTAATCCTTCGACCAAAATTTCATTTACAATTCCATTGGTGGAGACGGGGCATGCCCCTTCTCTACATGTAATGTTAAAAATTTATGACGTTTTAGGTAATGAAATTTTTACCCTCATAAACGATGAAAAGCCGGCGGGGTATTATGAAGTCGAATTTGATGCGGGAAAACTATCAAGCGGAGTGTACTATTACAACCTGACGGCAGGAAGTTTTTCAGATACAAAAAAGATGCTTATTATTAAATAGTAATTCACATTTATTAGTCATATCATTCATTCACAACAAATCAAAGGAAAAATGAAAAACAACCTTGTAAAAAACGCTGTTAATATATTTTTAGTTTTTATAATGATAAGCTTTATCATTTACGCAAAGACAAATGGTAAAATCGGAACAACAAAAAAGAATGGCGAAGGCTGCGATTGTCACGGTGATGCGAGTTCTAAAGTTACAGTTGTGATTGATGGTCCTTCTGAACTTAAAAAGGGTGAAACAGGTGAATATACTATTGTCATTTCAGGTGGTCCTTTGGTTAGGGGCGGTACTAATATAGCTGTTTCGGGCGGTACGCTTATCGCGGGCGATGGTATGACTCTAAAAAAAGGTGAACTTACTCACAAAGATCCAAAAGCTCCTGCTGACGGAAAGATCACATTTAAATTTAGTTTTACTGCGCCTGATACAGCCGGAGAGATTACTATTTATGCAAACGGCAACAGCACAAATAATGATGAAAGCAAAAAGGGGGATGCATGGAATTATGCGCCCAATAAAATTGTCAGAATATCCGAATAGGTCTAACCCGCAGAAAATTTGATTTGCAAATGAAGCTGGATAAAAATTTCCATGTATTATGGAATTAACTTTTTTTATCCAGCTTCAACATCATCAGTGTTGAAATCAATCCCAGCACAAAAATAGCATACCATAAAATTTTACTTCCATGAATTTCCATTACTATTGTTCCCAGCCAGGGACCTGCGGTGAATGCCAGGTTAAAAATCATCTGGTAAAAGCCCATGTAAGAACCGCGTTTGTTATCCGGTGCAATGTTAGAAACGTAAGCAACACTAATTGGTAGTATTATCATTTCACCAACTGTCCAGATAACAATTGTAATTGCAACAGAAAGAACATCCGTACAAAAGGCCATCCCGCCAAATCCTAATCCAGTTAGAAAAGCGCCGACAGCAAGCACTCTGCCTTCTTTAAATTTTCCGAGGTAATCATTTAACGGAACTTCGAATAAAATTACCAGTCCGGTGTTAATAGCAAATAATAATCCGTAAGTAGCTGATGAAATTCCTAATTCATTAACGACAAACAGCGGCATTGTTGAAATATGCTGAAAGAAAACCATTGAGATTGGGATCATTGCAGCAAGAAAGTAAATCAATTTTTTATTACTGTCCGAATAATTAACGGTCTTTATATCTGCTTCTGATATTTGAGTTGATGAGTTTATGTTTTCACTTTTTTGCCACGGCGCATATATTAAAAAAATGCCCGCCATGATTGAGGTTATACCATCGACATAAAAAATTATTGAGTAGTCTATTAACGTAAGAAATCCTGCCGCAACAGGACCAATACTCATTCCAATATTTATTGCGAGCCTGTTTAATGCGTATGCAACTCTTCTTTGTTCTGCCGGAACCACTTCTGAAATGTAAGCAAGGTTTGCAGGACGGAAAGCTTCGTTAGTGGTTGCCCAGACAAGCGTAAGAACAACCAGCCATTCATATGTTTGAATGAAGGAATAAACAATTAACAAAATTCCGGATAACAGAAGTGAGTATATCATTACCTTCAAGGCACCAAGTTTATCGCTTAAACGTCCGGCGAATGGTGCTGTTAAAAGTGCGCCACCACCGTAAAATGCGATTAACAATCCGGCAGATGTTGCGGCAACCTTTAAATCCTGAGTAAGATACAGCGCAAGAAATGGAAGCACCATTGTTCCTGATCGGTTGATCAATGTGGCGAAGAATAAAATCCACATATCATGCGGAAGACTTTTAAGAGATTTGTATGGATTCAAAAGCAGGACACTTTATATATATTTGTAAAGGAAATATAATGAAGAAAATAATTTGTGCTAATAGAGAGTAAGAGTAGGAATAAGAAAAAGAACAACAGATGAATATTGAAACCATTCTCCTAAAGCTTGCCGAAGACCCGATACGAAACCTTAGCATTACTGGATTTGTTGAGAACAACGGGGTGCAGGAGTTTCATCAGGCGGGAAACTCAATATTGATTAAACAGAAAAGCGATCAGCTTTGGGTTTATATAAGCAGTAAAGATGAAAACGAATTTAAATCTTTAGTTGATATGATGAGCGGCGAAGATGAGTATTATGCTTCTCTGGAAGACTGGATGATTCCTTTTATAACCAATTGCAGAGAGATTGATTGGAAGCTTATCACGATGCGTTATTATCTTCCGCGTGAAATAACACTTCCAGTTCCGGTTCACAAAGCCGGTTCTCTTACACCGGGCGATGCTGAGTTCATTATGGAAAACGCAAAGTATAAAGATTATCTTTCGCTTGATTACATAGTTGAAAGAATCATGAATGGATTAAGTTCATGCATACGCATTGATGATAAACCTGCCGCGTGGGCACTAACACACGATGACGGTTCATTAGGATTTTTACAGGTGATGGATAACTATCAACGAAAAGGGTTAGGAATTTCTGCAACAATCTCTCTTGCACAAAAGGTAATTGCTAAAGGAAAAATTCCTTTTGCAAATATTGAAGAGGATAATCTGAACGCGATTAATCTTGTTAACAAAATCGGATTTAAGAAAGACAGGAGAATCACCTGGTTTAAACTCAGATGATATTCAGGTCGCGGGCTTTTTTTATTGCTTTGGTTCTGCTGTCAACATCGAGTTTTTGATAGATTGAATGAGTATGTTTTTTAATTGTTCCTATAGCGACAAATAATTTTTCCGCAATTGCTTTGTTTGAAAATCCCGCCGAGAGAAGCCTCAATACTTCAATCTCCCTGTCACTTAAAGGTTCCTGATCTGATAATCCATTCGATGAATTTTCCTTATTCATTTCATTTATAAGTAAAGTCACATAGCCGGCGGAAAATGATTCATCATCAGGATAAATAGCAAGAACCGTTTCAAGCAGTTCAGTCATTGATTTACCGTGATCTATATACATCCGCATATAGTTTTCAGATTCAGCCAGGGCAAGAGATTTTTTTAAGGAATCTATTGCTCTGTCGGTTTCACCCTCGGCATCAAATGCAATCGACTCAAGAATCAAAGCTTCAATCAACCATCCGGTAGCGCCAAAATTTTCAGAAGAATCTTTCAACTCGGATAACAGCAAAAGAGCTGTATCGTTATCACCGAGAGCAATATATGTCCTGGCAATTATCAACTTTGCCTGGGAGAATAAACCTGCGTTTGTCATAGGATCTTTTCTGAATCTTTCAATCCAACTTATTGTACTTTTAAAATTCTTCTGAAGAAGAAGAACTCTTGTTCGGAATGATTCAACGGTTATTTCCCTGAGATAAATTGTATTGATCTGACCTACGCTTTCAGATTTGTTCAAGTAGGCTTTAGCTTCTTTAGTGTTTCCCTGTACCTGTTTTATGTATGCAAGCTGAAGAAGGGACATTAAATAAATAGCCGGGTTAGCAATAGTGTTGGTAAGTTTTATGCACAACTGAAAATATTCTTCTGCTGCGGCAATGTCATTCATTTCATACATCAGTTTACCCATTGCAAGGTAACTGAATGAGAGCGGCGGAAAAAGTTTTCCGTATTTGGAGACAGCCTCATCAATTGCTGATGATATCAGCCGGTGTGCTTCTTTCAATTTACCCTGGAAGATCAATATGTCAGCATAATTATTTATAGCCGCATACGTAACAAGATGATTGCCGGATAACTCTCCATAATATTGAGCCGACTTAAACGCTTCAAGCGCGGGCTTCCATTCACAGGTGAAAAAATATGTTCCTCCGATTACAAGCTGAAGTATACTTAGTATAATCGGGTTTGTAGTCTGAAGATTTTTTTCCGCTTCGTGCAGCATCTGCCGGTGTTTAATAATGTTTTCAGGATTTCCCGTATAAAAGGGACTGAAGTAATATGACCGCAGCAACACTACGTGACCTTTGATGTTAGCGACATCAGATTCATTATATCTTCTTTGTCCTTCACCAATCGCTTTTTCTGCTTTAAGGACTTCAGGCTCAACTTTTTGAAGATCCCCCGAAATATTGTAGATCCATGCTTTGCAGATACTGATCAGCGCACGTTTATTTACAACCTCTTCCGGAATTTGCGAAACCCATTTCCGGAGAGTTACAATTTCTCCACGCATTAATGTATTAACGGAAACGGACTCAACAAGGTCTGCGGCGCTCTCAAAATCATCGCCCTTGACAGCATGAAAAAATGCTTCTTCAATTAATCCGTTTTCTTCATACCAGATGCTGGCGCGGATATGAAGATCTTTAATTTTGTCGGGGTAAGTTAGTGACAACCTGTACTGAAGCAGATCGCTGAACAGATGATGATACCTGTACCAGATCCTCGTATCACTTAGCGGAATAACAAACAATTTAGATTTAATCAGGTATTCAAGCAGTTCGGATGAATTATTTTTACCGGTTACAGCATCACACAAACCGCTGCAGAAACGGTTGAGAATACTTGTCTTTAAAAGGAATTCCTGAATTTCGCCTGATTGATGCTGTAGCACTTCCTCGGTAAGGTAGTCAACAATGTAATTGTGGCTTCCGGTAAAGTCCGCAATGAACGCAGAAATATCTTTCCTGTTCTGCATAGCAAGTGCTGCAAGCTGAAGACTTGCTATCCAGCCTTCTGTACGTGAATCAAGAGCAGCTATATCTTCTTGTGAAAGTTCAAGTTTCATCGTGTCCCTGAAAAAATCCAGCGCTTCTTCTGAAGTGAAACGCAGATCAGCTTCTCTTAATTCAGTTAAATGATTCCTAACCCTCATTCTTGACAAATGCCATGGCGGATCCTGCCTGCTTAAAACAACAAGTTTTAAATTTGATGGAAGATTTTCAATTAAATAGTCCATCGCTGCATGAATCTCTTTCGAGTCGATCAGATGAAAATCATCGAGAACAAGAATGGTTTCATTGAGTGTTGATGTTATGTCGTTTATCAGGTTGGTAATAATTAATTCAACCGAGGAACTTTGCGGCGACTGAAGCAGTGACATAGTTGTTTTACCAAGCTCATTGTCAGCGGTCTGGAGTGAAGCAAGGCAATAGGTCAAAAACCTGTTCGGGTCATTATCTGCAATATCCAGCGATACCCATCCCACGTTTGAGTTTAACTGATCTATCCATGTGCTGATTAATGTTGTTTTGCCAAAACCGGCAGGAGCTGAGATAAGTATCACTTTAGATTTAAGCCCCGCATTAAGCCTGTCATTGAGACGTTTGCGTATAATCGTCTGAGGTCCGGCAGCCGGCTTAAAAAGTTTTGTATTTAAGATAGGAGCAGTCATTAAAAACGTCAGAGTACTTTTAAAGGTTTAATCTGAACAAAATCAAAAATATCTTAACAAATGTAATATCGGGTGTGAAAAAAATTTTCGTACAATAAGACTGTTCAAAGATACTTATTCAGTTCCGATTTTCAATATCAGCAATTCAAGCTGAGGAAAACTATTATTATGATTGATGCCGGAGATAGTTAATGTGTTGAACGGTCTTAACACATTGCGGGTGTAAATAATTATAAATAAGACATTACACTTGCAGCAGAGAATCCCGGTCTTCCAATTAATTATTATTTTGATTTCTCAGTCTTCTTTGCAGAAGTATAACTTTCCAGATTATACTGGATAAGCCTGTCAGGCATGGGGAGTTTTACAATTTCTACTTTAGCATCAGTATAAAACTGTGTAGCAAGTGTGTCATGAAAATCAGAAAAGACAACCACGCGCATTATTCCTGCAGCAATTAATGCTTTGGCACATGTAGTGCAGGACATATTTGTGATATAAGCTGTTGAACCTTTGATATTAATACCGTGAATTGCCGCCTGAACAAGAGCATTTATTTCCGCATGGTTTGTACGTACACAGTGATTTTCAACAATCAAACATCCAACATCTTCACAATGCGGTAAACCGGGGATTGAACCGTTATACCCGGTAGCGAGTACAAACCTGTCCTTTACAAGCACACAGCCGCAGTGCATTCGCGGACAGGTCGATCTTTCGGAAGCCAGCATTGCAAGTTTTAAAAAGTATTCATCCCATGAAGGTCGATGACTATGATCCATTATTTCTCCGCAATAATATTTTAAGACTTATTTTGTTTTTGCCATTCATCTAAATTTCTCTGCATTTGCCCGCAGTGCTTATTTATATGAACGATATATTCTTTTAACCAATCCGTAAGTTTTATTTTTCCTCTTTCAGGATGAATTATAAAATTTTCCCAGGTTGAGTCCGGTAAAATCATGAGCAAGTCATGTGTAATCATTCGCAAAAATTTAAAAACTTCAACAGCGATGTCAATATTGTGATCCTTATAATTTAAAGCCTGTGCCCATTTGTCCTGGTCATAAGTGGTGATTGTTGAGCCGGTTTCGGCAATTATTTTTCTGCATCGCACATAAGCATTTATTTCGCTGTCCATTATGTGAATTACTATTTCACGCACGCTCCATTTATCGGGTGACGGTTTGAAGTCCCACATTTCAGAAGGAAGTTCATCAAGACATCCTTTCAGCTTGTGATAACCTTCAAGATATAAACGTATTGATTCATCTTTTGTCATAATAAACTTTCTAATCAAAAAAATTATTTAGTTGTTGTTAAAACTGTCGAATGTGGTGTTCTTTAACTTTTCCCATTCGTTTTTAAGTATGCTGAAGTAAATGGTATCGCGTCTTCTGCTGCTGTGCATTTGTGTATGACTGCGGAGAATCCCTTCTTCAACAGCGCCTATATTCAACAATGCCTTGCGTGATTGTAAATTCAGAACATCGGTTTTAAATTCTACCCTTTCACATCCAAGCTTTTCAAAAGCGTATTGCAACATCAGAAACTTTACATTCTTATTCAAACCAGTTCCCTGGAACTTTATGCCGAGCCAAGTCCAGCCGATTTCCAATCTCTTATCACCTGTTGAAATATTTCCATAAGCAGTGCTGCCGGCAGCTTCACCGATTTTCTTGTCAAAGATAATGAATGTGTACCTGTTCCTGTTATTTCTTTCATCAATCGCCGAATTTATAAATTGTTTGAGTTCAACTTCATTTGTAAGCATGTTAGTCGTGTATTTCCAGATATCATTATCAGTTGAAATCAGTTTAAGTGAATCAAGATCCTTCTCAACAGTAGGTCTGAGCAGGACATTCCGGTTTTCAAGCACAATATTTTCTGAAAAGTTTATCATTATTACTTATGAAATTTAATGGCACTAATTTAATCCAACATTTGATAAGTTAGGAATGTGTAATTAAAATTTTTAAATGAACTGAAAAAAAATGAACCAGCATATTTATGATGTAATAATTATCGGTGGAGGTGCCGCTGGTTTCTTTACGGCGATCAATATTGCTGAAAGATCTGAAGATTTAAAAATTTTAATTCTTGAAAAAGATATTCACCTTCTGTCAAAAGTAAAAATTTCAGGCGGAGGAAGATGCAATGTCACCAACTCTTGCTTTGATATCCGGGAGTTAATCTCGAATTATCCGAGGGGAGGAAAAGAACTGATCGGACCTTTCCATACGTTCAGTACGGGAGACACTGTTCATTGGTTTGAAAAACGCGGCGTGAAGTTAAAGACTGAAAGTGACGGCAGAATTTTTCCGGTTACCAATGATTCTCAGACAATTATAAATTGTTTCATAGCGCTTTCATCAAAACATAAAATCGAAATAATGAAGCGCGCATCTGTCACCGGTTTCTCTAAGGAGAAAGATGATTTTGTTGTTCAGGCAAAAGCGGGAGATAAATTCACAGCAAAAAAAATAGTTTTAACTTCCGGCAGCAATAAATCGATGTGGGGTTGTTTAGCCCAAACAGGTCATAGAATAATTGAACCAGTTCCCTCATTATTTACATTTAATGTAAAAGATAATTTGTTAAAAGGTCTTTCTGGAGTCAGCGTTGAAAATGTTGTGATAAAATTAAACGGATTTTCTAAAAGTATTTCCGGTCCCTTGCTAATAACTCATTGGGGATTAAGCGGTCCGGCGGTCCTAAAGTTATCTGCGTTCGCGGCGAGGGAATTATCCGAAGTTAATTATAAGAATTTCATTGTTGTGGATTGGGTTCCGGGTTTAAGCCGGGATGAAATCATAAGTCTTCTTAAACAACATTCGGAAAAAGAAAAAAATAAAATGATTTCAAAGACAGCGTTGTTCAACATTCCAAGAAGATTGTTGGATAATATTATTGATAAGGCTGAAATAGACCTTAATAAACAATGGGGCAGTATTAGCCGGAAAGAAATGAACACGCTTTCGGAAATTTTTAAATCCACAAAATTGTTTGTAGATGGTAAAAGTACTTTCAAAGAAGAATTTGTAACTGCCGGCGGTGTAGATCTGAAAGAGGTTAATTTCAAATCGATGGAAAGTAAACTCGTAAAAAATTTATTTTTCGCCGGTGAAGTTTTAAACATAGACGCAGTTACAGGTGGATTCAATTTTCAGGCAGCGTGGACGACAGCATGGATTGCGGCGAAAAGTATTTCAGAAAAGTTTGGTAAAAAAGTTAATCAGGAGAAAAAATGATCCCCGATAAATTCAAAGCAATGATTGTCACAGAAGAGAACGGAAAATTTGTCAGGACAATCGGTGATAAAAAGATTAATGATCTGCCCGGAGGCGAAGTGCTGATTAAAGTAAAATTTTCATCACTCAATTATAAGGATGCATTATCTGCCTCTGGCAACAAAGGAGTTACAAGAAAATATCCACACACGCCGGGAATTGATGCTGCCGGGATCGTTGCTGAATCTTCATCCGGCAAATTTAAATTGGGTGAGGAAGTCCTTGTGACCGGTTATGATTTAGGAATGAATACCTCGGGCGGGTTTGGTGAATACATCCGCGTGCCCGAAGCCTGGGTCGTTAAACTACCATCAGGATTGACACTCAAAGAAAGTATGATTTACGGAACAGCAGGATTCACTGCCGGACTTTCTCTTCTGAAACTTGAACACGCAGGTTTAAAAAAAGAAAACGGTGAAGTTCTGGTAACCGGGGCATCAGGCGGAGTAGGTTCAATGGCTGTTGCAATACTTTCAAATGCAAGTTATAACGTTGTTGCCGCAACAGGAAAAAAAGATTCCGAATTGTATTTAAAGAAATTAGGCGCAGCGAGAATAATTAATAGAAGTGAAGTTGATGATGAAAAGAAAAAACCCCTGCTTACAAGACAGTGGGCTGGTGTAGTTGAGACTGTAGGTGGAAATATTTTATCAACCGTTCTTGCACAGACTGAAATGGGTTGCTCTGTTGCATCATGCGGTAATGCAAAATCTTTTGAACTTAATACAACAGTCTTTCCGTTTATTCTTAGAGGCGTTAACCTGCTTGGAATTAATTCCGCAGAAACTTTAATGGATACAAGATTAAAAGTCTGGGAAAAACTCGCTGCAGATTGGAAACCATCAACATTAGAAATGATGTACGAAGAATGTTCACTTGATCAATTAAGTGATAAGATTGATATTATTTTGAAAGGCGGAATAACAGGGAGAGTACTAGTGAATTTAGATTGACGATTTAAGATTGCGACTTAACATGATTTTTATTTGCAATTTATAGTTAACTATTATACCCAGGACAAATTAAATTAATAACTTGACACCCGCATAATTTAAAACTACGTTTGAACCAGAGTTAATTCTAATAAATAATTGGGGGAAAATTTCGGGCGTTGGGCAGCACAAAAACCAACACCATTTTCCCCAACTTTTTAATAATAGCGCATTTTGAGTTTTATGATTTTGGCCACTATAAACACTCGAATTTATCTTTCTAATACACTCATTTACTCAATTCATCGTTTAGGTTTTGGAACCCTCCCCAAATCTGGTGACCACACAAAATTTGCTAACCTAGCCATAAAAATTAATTGTCAAAATAAAAATATGGTGTATCTATGAAACTTGTAATAGTAATTTTTTTGGTATTAATAAATTTTTTCTTCTCGAACAATAATATTTATGCGCAGAATTTTCTTCCGCTTGATAAGGGAAACGTGTGGATTTGGGAAAATACTGAATGGGATAGTTTAATACGAACAACTATAGTTGACTCTAATGTTATTATCAATAATAAAAACTACTATAAGATTCGTTTATATAATGATTCAGAAGTATTTTCATATTCAAGATATAGTGAAAGTGACAGCCTTTACTATAGATATTCCGAAAATTATCCATACAACGATGGCGATATTCCTTATTATAAAAAAAATTGTGTTGTTGGAGATACTTTTTCTTTCCCCTTATCACAAGTCTCCACTTCTGTTGTAGCGGTTGTTGATGCATACCAGGCTCCAGTTTTTGACACAACTTTTACTATAAAAAAACTGCACATAAATAATGGTGGTCTAACAGAGTTTTATCAATTCTGGACAGATGAAGTTGGGATGTTAAGTATGATTGATTTTCCTTGGGGCAATCCATTAACTCTTACGACTGGATGTTTAATTAATAACAAAGTGTACGGTGATACTACTTACCCTGTAGGCATAAATGATGAACAATATTTTATTTATAATTTTGAGCTTTATCAGAACTATCCCAACCCATTCAATCCAACGACAACAATTAACTACCAGATTCCCCAAACTGGTTTTGTTCAATTGAAAATTTATGATTTGCTTGGTGCTGAAGTTGAAACACTTGTTGATGAAATAACATCCGAAGGTTATTATTCCGTGAACTTCAATGCGGCAAACCTTCCAAGTGGTGTGTACATATACTCACTACGGGTTAATGACTTTGTTCAAAACAACAAAATGACAGTTCTTAAATAATCAATCTCTAAAACCCCGATTAACTTGCCGGGGTTTTTTAAAATGCCATTACTCAAGGCAGCTTCCTTTCGCTCCCCACCAGGGACGAACCTCCATTATTAATCTGCCTGCTTTTACTGCCGGGTCCGCTTCGGTAAGAGCGATTGCTTCTTCAATTGTTTCAACATTAAAAATTAAAATGCCCCGTATATCACCATCATCTAAAAACGGACCTGCTATAATAACCTTCTTATCTTCAACCATTTTATTTATGTGCTGCAGATGTGCTTTCTGAATTTGTTGTGTTTCTGTCGAGTCCTGGTTTCTGTTCGGACCTTTTTTAAGAAATGCCATATAATAAGTTTTCATTTCATATGGAACATCAGGGTTTGAATTATCCTGGGCAAAATTCTTTTGCGGTAGTATGATCAGAAAGAAAAACAGAAAGCATAACGAAACTTTCATGTATAACCTCATTTTATTAGTAGCATTTTCTTTATGGCAGTATAAGTACCGGCAGTTAACCTGTAATAATAAATACCGGAAGAATAACCTGAAGCGTTAAAGCTGACAGAATATGATCCGGAGTTTTTAAATGTATTTTCCAAAACTGTTACCGATTCACCGATCAAGTTAAAGACTTCTAATCTTACATCAGAATCAACAGGCAGGGAGTAATTTATAACCGTGGATGGATTAAATGGATTTGGAAAATTATCACTTAATGAAAATTGTAAATATTCTGAACCCGCAATTTCCGGTGTTGTTTCTTTCGGTCTTAGTTTTATCACTTCCAATATTTCAGGGTTGAATTTTTGTTTTGATGAAGAAGTAATTTCATATAAACCGGAGTTACCATAGTATAGAGCAGAATTCAAATCATTGCTGTTAAAAATCCTGAGATAAATTTTTTCTCCCGCCGAAGGCAAACCATGGATGTTCTTCCACAACATTTTCCTCAGATAAAACCTGCCGTGATCATCATCATTTTCACCGAGTGTGTGATTTTCCCCGATAAGGTAATCGTCATTGCCCGGCATACCCACAGCTACATCACCTCCGTTAATTACGGGGTCATCAATCATTCCATTCCTGCCCGCAGAAACTAATTGGATAATGTTGTCATCTTCAAAAGAAATGTCTCTTATAGTTTCCCATGATTTTTCATTCAATACTTCGAGTGATATAAGATTGTTCAAAGTAGATTTAATTTCCTGTAGGAATCTGTATCCGGAAGCACATAATTCGTTTTCGATTCTTAAAAGTCTGTTGATTGAATGATGTCTTTCACGAATATTATTTAATTCGTTGTCTGTGGTGCGCAGAATGGATTCTTCAAACCTTTTTATCTCACCTGTGATGCCGTAGCCGGATTCATCTACCAATTTGTAGCTGTCAAAATATGATTTGTTGACAGCATCATCATACAAATAAGATTTAATCGCTTCGGATGTTTTGTACATCGGGGAGATCAATTCACCTCTTGTCAATTCAGGTGTTTCGCCAACCACCCAATATGGCAGTGCTACTGTTGATGATGGATTTCCAAGTGAAGTCCACATTGTTGTCAGAGCAGGAGGCTCATTACTCTTAACCCCATGAAACACAGAAGCTGAAAGGGAAATTTTTCTGCAGACACTGAAGTTGGAGTTTATATATCCGAATGGTTTGCTGTTGTACCAACGGTTTTTATAAGGCAGCTCGACGGGCACACTTAATTCATTTGAAAAATCTCTGAAGTGATTTTTAATAATTGATTCATATGAAAGAGCATTATCCTTTTTTAACGAACTGATTAACTCAACGGTTCTTTTGTACCTGTCGGTTCCGGTTGTTCCTCCACCTGAAAATGCAAAGTTAGTTCTTATTACAAATCCGTCGGGACTTTGAGTTAAATCATTCGCGTCAAATTTTTTGAATTGTGTACCGGCAGTTTCAAAAATAGCTGCGGCTCCGGATGCATCTATCAATGCAAAGTTTGCGCGGGTCTTTCTTCCTGTTTGATTTGTCCGCTCCAGCAGATTTTCAAACTGTTCAACAGAGGACAAATAACCGAGGGCATAATACATTAGTGAACCGTTTGAAAAACCTGAGTTAGTTCCCGGTAGATCGTAAGCGGTTGAGTTTACAATTGCAAGACCTTTCTCATTTACACCCATCCATACGACACTATCGCCGTTATTAACAACCGCGATAAATTTATATGCACAGGATGAATTGTAAACAAGGTTATTATTCGGCATATCGGAATTGTCACGGACTTTCCACAACAATGGTCTTCCATCGGGTGTTGCTCTTCCGGAAACAACCCCTATTGTACAGCCTTCTTCAGATGTTGTGATTTTTTCGGGAGTAGTGAAAGCAATTAATGAAAGCAGAAAAAATGATAAGAATATGAAGAACAAATAAATCCGGTTTTGTATTCTGAACTTCATGTGTAATTGGAATAATTTCTGAATCAATCTGAACTATAAATACTATTTAATTTTGTAAAGCGCCAGAATGAAATAAAATTATTTATAAGTATCGTACAACTCCCGGACTTTATCCGGAATCCGGGGTTCAAGTTTTATAATTTCATTTAACCCTTTATCGAGTGCCCACCTTTGCGTCCAAATCGGTCCGTATTTTCCGGTAAAGTTATCCGGCAGTTCATAGGCTTTATCACTTAAGGCATCCTCAAGCGTTGTAAATCCGTATTGATAACTTTTAATAATCGTAATGATTTTAGCAAAATAATCTGCGTTTATTTCATTGGCATGAATAAGGAACACATGTTTGATCTGTCGTCCGAATAATTTTTCCGAAAGCAGCTCGCCGTACTCAATTACATCCTTAGTAAAATTAAGATAAGCTTCAGCGACAACCTTCATTGTAGCTGAATCGGAATTAGCAATTGCACGTCTGTAAACGTTAGCAAAATACCAGTCCGAATTTTCAATTGTAACAGGCGCAATTGTATAGCCGCGATCCGCTAAAAAATTATCAAACTGCTTCTTTGTTTCAATTGATTCGCCTGTTCTTAAATAGGGGTGACGAAAGTATCTTATTGATTTACCTTCGCCCGACAAAAGTTTTTTGGTTACAACTTCACCCTTCAGAAAATTTTCTTCATATTCTTTTAAAGATACATCGTGCATGGAAACATGAGAAAATGTGTGATTACCAAGATCCATCCCGTATTCAAGCCACATTTTTAATAGTGCAGTTCTCTTTTCGGTTTCATTATTTGTATAGAGTTTTTCTTCGTTGACAAATCCGACTGCTTCAATATTTTCTGAGCGAAGTTTGCTTAATAATTTGATGGTTATATTTTCAATCACAGAAACATCTTTGTCAGGACCATTGATCAGCAAGTCATCAATTGTAACAGCCATTAGCTTTTGTTGAGGAGCGCTCTGTGCAAACAGAGATCCGCAGGCAATTACGAGCAAAACGAACAAATAATTTTTCATCATTATACTTTAGCAGTTTTTGAAGCGATAAATTTATTATAAAGCAGTAATCCGATTATTGTCACTACACCAATCAAACTGAATATAATCCACAGTGTTGAAGGCTGATTTAAATTATCAACAAAGTGAACGTAAAGATTAGCACCGAGAATGCCACCGATAAAACTGCCAAGCACACCGTACAGGAACGAGTATCCAAGGTATAGTGCTTTTTTATCTTCGGGTGCAATTAAACCAACATAACTAATGAACTTCGGGTGCGCGGTCATTTCACCGATCGAGAAGATCGTTATGCCAAGCATAAACACCCATATGTTTGTATTGATTGCAAGTATTGCCATACCAAGAGTCCCCATCGCTATACCCGAAATCATAGTTGGAAGCGCCTTTGTATTTTTTACTATGTTGGAGACAAGTATCTGCAGCAGGATTATCGTTCCCGCATTTATTACTGTAACATGTTCAACATCAAATTTCCAGTCTATATTGATTCCAACACCACCCAGAACTCCATTAACAAAGATATTGAGTGAAGTTGCATCAACATATTTTTGAACATACCACAAAACAGAATCAAACATCTGGAAGTATAAAATCCAGAATCCTGAATAGATAACTATTAGTCCAATGAACTTAACATCCGTTAAAACCAAGACAGCACCTTTTAACACTTCGGCAAAAGTTTTGGTACTGGCAGGTTTTTTAGGTTCTTTATAAACAAGGAAAGTTGGGATAAGCATTGATGCTGTTGCTATTGCTGAAGCCATCATAACATATTGCCAACCAAATGTGCTTTTTATGTAAGGCACAAGGATCAAAGGGAATAAGAATGCACCGAGGTTGATCGACCAATAAAATATTCCGAAACCAAGTGTACTGTTAGTTTCGTTAGTCTCTCTGGCAATCGTTCCTGAAATCATTGGTTTAAATGCGCCGGCACCGATTCCCATTATCACCAGACTTGCAAATACCATAGCATACTCTGTCGTCTGGCTCGTAAGGAAATAACCGAGTCCAAGAAATATGAAGGCGAATGTTAAAGTTCTTTTATATCCGAACCGGTCACCGATTGCACCCGAAAGGATAGGTAGTATGTAAAGCAAAGGTTGGATGGTACTTTTAATAACACCTACACTTTCTTTAGTATATTCAAGCTGATCTGTCATATACACCGAAAGTATACTCATCATTCCATAATAAGAGCCCCTTTCAAAGAACTCCATCATTATGACGATCCAGTAATTTTTTGAAAATGATTTGAAGCCCGATTTTTTTACTTCAGTGCTGCTATCCATAAAATTCCTTTCGACAAGAATATGTACAAAGTCAGATAAAGATTTCCGGCAAACTTAAAGAAATTAGTTCTAATTCTGTACAGGAAATTTTTTGAAAGTAAAGTTCAGTGAAGGTGTAAGTGAGGGAACCCTTAAACAGGGTTCCCTCTATAAATACTATGAGAAAAGATTTAGAACAGAAGAAACATCTCTCTAAACAAAATAAATGATGAGAGCTGCTACTACAAATAAGGCAATAATGCCCGGTGATGAACAACCGTATTCAAGTTTTTTTATCATACTGACTCCTGTTTGTATGTTAAATAAATTATTTATTATGATGTACCTGACTCTCACTTGGAAAATACCAAAAAATATATTTGATTGTCAAACGCCAATTATTGCGCGAAATCAAAAATAAGCTAAAGCTCCGCCGGAAAATCACAGGCGAGCCTTAAGAAATCAATCCGGAAGTATCAATAATATAGATGAAACTGAAGTACAAATGAATCATTGTCGATCTTCGGGTCTTCCATCTGAAGGCGGTATTGCGGACGTATCTCAATAAAGCTGTATGGAATAAACTCAAACCCGACGGTTAATCTGGACACATCATTCTTTTCTGAATCAGTATTTAAATCAAAACGGTCATACCTTACAACCGCATCCAGACCTTTTGTTATTCTGTAAGAACCTTCAACCATCATTGCACTTGAAGTCGAATCTGGTCTGTAAAAATTATTCGCGAGATAAAATTCACCCATCAAGGAAAAACAATCGGAACCGATGCCTGCAAAACCTCCGTACATCATAACATCATCAAACCCGGAAAAGGTTGCATTATTCTTTTTGAAATTGACAAATGAACCTCCGACAAAAAGTCCGAGGTTATCGCTGATGGGCGGCATAATTTGAAGCGATGCTGTGTATGCAGGATCAGTAACAAACTGCTGGTTGAATCGAGCAAGATTATTTCCAACACTTGCTGTCAGCAAAACCATCCTTGAAAAATTAAACCCGACCTCTACTCCTGTTTCCACATAACGTGGTTCATAGATTAAGCCCTGCGGTCTGCCGGTTTGAAATAGTACTCCGAGATCACCGCCTCTTGTGTAAGATGTATGATCATCAGTTCTGATCCCAAAGTTTGGTGTGAAAGATCCCACTTTTATGTAGCCGTCTTCAGGGAGTATGAATGCGGTTGCATACGCTTCCCATATACTCCAGATAAAATCGTACCTTGCCGATAAGCTTATATCCTCAGATAACTCAACCCCTGTATAAATTGATCCGGTCATTCGCTGGAAGTCGGTTTGTTTAGTCGAGTCTGTCATCTTTACAAGGTATTGAGTTCTGAAATCAAAACCGAAAAGAATATTATCGCCAAGCCTGTTTGTCATTTTAAAATCGACATCACGAGGTGAAACCATGGCAATCTGGTTTTTACTGTAAGCCCAGCCGCCGTTCGTTCGCAGGTTTCCGCCTGTGGGATTAACATGGCAATCAATACATTGTGATCCCGTCATTAAAGCAAATCTTGGCAAAGCAAATCCAATATTAAAGAGTGAAGAAATAATCAGCACAAGGAATAAGAGATTGAGTTTTTTCATGTGACTTCCTTTGAAAGTGAATAGTGGTTGATGAAAATAATAAAATAGTTACAGATAATAAGTGAGCTGAACATCAAAAAAGTGTCTGAAAACAAGCGGATCATTTTAGAGTGCAGGCAGAACAGCTAATTATACATTGATTAAGACAGCTTTAATTCATACTTTTGCCCACTGAAAATTGCTTAAATGAAGAAAATATTAATATTAGGATCGACAGGTTCGATTGGGATAAACGCACTTAACGTGATCAGAAATTATCCCCCGCTATTCAAAATCTCCGCACTGACTGTAAACACCAGGATAGATCTTCTTGAACCTCAGATTGAAGAATTTCATCCAACGGCAGTTGTTGTTAAAGATGAACATCTTGCTTCAGAACTCAGAAAAAAAGTTGGCGGCAAATGTGAGGTTCTTGGCGGCGAACAGGGTCTGATTGATGTAGCAAAAAGTTTTGACTACGATATACTGATTGGTGCAATGGTTGGATTTGCCGGATTAATTCCAACGCTTGAAGCCATCAAACGCGGAAAAAGAATCTGCCTGGCAAATAAGGAAACTCTTGTTGTTGCCGGTGAATTAGTAACCCGATTATGTGCAGATAATAATGCGGAAATAATCCCGGTTGATTCTGAACACAGCGCGATTTACCAGAGCCTTATAGGCGAGAATATAAATGAAGTCGAAAAAATAATTCTTACAGCATCCGGCGGACCATTTCTGAATAAAACAAAATCAGAACTGGAAAAAGTGACGGTAAAAGAAGCACTCGATCACCCTAACTGGAAAATGGGGAATAAGATAACCATTGATTCAGCTTCTATGATGAATAAAGGACTGGAAGTAATTGAGGCACGATGGTTGTTCGGTTTAAAGCCGGAAAAAATTGATGTTGTGATACATCCTCAATCGATAATACATTCAATGGTACAGTTTGTTGACGGGTCTGTAAAAGCCCAGCTTGGTTTACCGGATATGAAACTGCCTATTCAATATGCGCTTTCATTTCCGGAAAGATTAAAAAATGATTTTGTAAGAACTGATTTTCCGGCGATAGGGAATCTTACTTTTTTTGAACCTGATTTGAATAAGTACGAATGCCTTCAATTAGCTTATGATGTTTTGAATGAAGGCGGCACTGCACCGTGCATTCTTAATGCGGCTAATGAAGTTGCGGTAAGTAAATTTTTAGAAGGAAAGATCGGGTTTACCAAAATACCGGAGATTATTAATCGTTCATTGGATAAGGTAGTCAATCATAATGATCCTGATTTGGAAATGATAATCGAATGTGATAAACTTGCCCGCGAATTTGTTTCATCGATTTGTTAGTATACACATCACATAGAAGAATTTTAAGTTTCAAATAACGTTCGCTAAGGAGCTATTCATTTAATGGATTATATAATTTATTTCGCGATTACAATCGGCATCCTGGTCTTTGTACATGAATTCGGACATTTTGCCGCAGCCAAACTTTGCGGCATGCGCGCCGATGTATTTGCAATCGGGTTTGGAAAAAGACTTTTTGGTTATAATAAACTTACCGGATTTACATTTGGTGATCTGCCAAAAGATTTTGACGGACAGGGTAATACTGATTACCGCCTTTGTTTGCTTCCGCTTGGCGGCTATGTAAAAATAGCAGGTATGGTTGACGAGAGTTTTGATACATCTTATGCAGATAAAGAACCGCAGCCTTATGAATTCAGAGCAAAACCAGTTTACCAAAAAGTGATAGTGATTTCTGCGGGTGTACTAATGAACCTGCTGCTTTCTCTTTTAATTTTCTGGGGAGCGAATTTTTTCCAGGGCAAACAGGTAATAAGGACAACAACGGTCGGTTATATAGAACCTTCAAGTACGGCAGACTCACTTGGATTTGAAATTCATGATAAGATATTAAGCATTAATGGTAAGCCGGTTGATAGCTGGGATGATATACGAGCTGAATTTTTTGTACATACCATCGGGGAAGATCTTAATGTAAAGATAGAACGTAATAATGAAACACTTGCCCTGAATATTCCCCGTTCAAAAATGCCTTCGGATGAAAATGAAAAACTGTTCCTTGTGCCAAGCGGGCTAAAAACAATATTCAATGAAGTATCCGAAAACTCACCTGCGGATAAAGCCGGATTCAAAGCGGGGGATATTGTACTTAAGGTAGATAATAACACTGTTTATTCAGTTCCGCAGACAAAAGAGCTAATTCGTAAGAATGCAAATTTGGAAATACCGATTGTTGTACAACGGGATAAAGAAACTTTAACATTGAGTGTAACACCGGGTGCGGATAGTACAATCGGCGTTGCGTTGGGACAAACATTCGGCGGGCTTGTTGAATATAAAACGTACGGATTTTTTGAATCGTTTTATTACGGCTGGCTTGATATTGTGAAAATGACGAACCTGACATTCAGCATGCTTGGAAAAGTTTTTGCAGGCAATGTAGAGTTTGGAAAAGCTTTTGGTGGTCCGATTAAGATCGCACAGTTTGCGGCAAAATCTGCAGATACAGGAATTCTTAGTTTTCTTTACTTTCTTGCATTACTCAGCTTGAGCCTTGCAATAATTAACATTATGCCTTTCCCTGTTCTTGACGGCGGACACCTGATAATAATTCTTATCGAAGGAATTATGAAACGCGAAATACCCATCAAAATTAAAATTGCAATTCAAAACACAGGCTTTGTTCTTTTACTATTATTGATGGCGTTTATCGTTTACAACGATATCCTAAGTCTCTGATACTTTAGAAATAGAATTTAGTGCCGGATGATTGATAAGTATTTTCATCCGGCATTTTCTTTTTAAAGATAAACCATGAACTATATAAGCGGCAGCCGCAAAGAATTTTGTGTTTAACTTCCGCTCATCACCAAAATAAACCATCAATAATATTAAATCGACGACTCGGGCATATATCAGGTAAGTTTCGGACGCATTGATACGGTGGAGTTGATCACACCTGTTTTTAATCAATACAAAATGAGATGAGAATACACAGCCTTTATGTTTAAAATTTTCTTTTAAGAACAGGTCAGCTATATTTAGATGAGTAACAAAGAAAAATCAGGGAACGCATTAAGCGGCATTCCACTAAAACCGGTTCCGGAACATGGAAATATTGAAAAAGATATGAAGTTCAGCCGTAAAAAAATCTATTGGCTCAGCCAGGTTTCCGGCTGGTCCTTTTTCGGACTGGTAAACATAATAGTTATCTATTCATTTGAACGGCTTACATGGCAGCGTGCCTTAGTCTGGGTTTATCTCTGTTACTCCGGAATTTTCTTTACCCATCTTTTCCGTTCTTACATCAAAAAAAATAACTGGCTTAATCTTCCGTTAAAGAAAACTATACCAAGAGTTTTAATCGCAAGCCTTGTACTCGGCTTTATAATGTACATCCTGGTGTTTGCTGTAAACTATGCCGCGGGATTATTTGAGTCAGACAGATTTAAAGTAATCACCCCATTTGTTGCAACAATTAATCTGAGCAGTATAGTTCTTCTCTGGGCGCTGATATATTTTGCCGTTCATTATTTTGAAAATTATAAACGTGTGCAGATTGAATCACTTATCTGGGAAGCAGCAGTTAAAGATTTTGAATTGAAGACTTTGAAATCGCAGTTAAACCCGCACTTTATGTTTAACGCGATGAACAGTATACGCGCATTGATTGAAGAAGATCCCGCTAACGCACAAAATGCCGTGACGAAATTATCAAACATACTGCGGTACTCTTTAAAGATAGAACGAACAGAAACAGTTCCGCTTGAAGATGAAATGCAGACGGTATCGGATTATCTTGCACTTGAGTCAATCCGTTTTGAAGAGAGATTAAAATATAAAGTAACGATCGATCCAAAATCTTCTAAAATTGAAATTCCCCCGATGATGATACAAACGCTTGTTGAGAATGGTATCAAACACGGCATTTCAAAAAAAACACAGGGCGGGGAAATAAGTGTTGATTCGAAAATGACAGGAACTGATTTACATATACAGATCAGAAATACAGGTCATTTCGATGATGAACTTTTTCATAATTCAAAAGGATTCGGAATAAGCAACACCAAACACAGGTTAAGTCTTTTGTTTGGAGATGATGCTTCTTTTACAATTAAAAATGAAAATCAAAATGTTGTTCTTGCAGAATTAGTAATACCAACAGGAGGTTCAAACCAATGAAAGCTTTAATAATAGACGACGAACGATTAGCGCGTGTAGAACTTCGCAGATTGCTGACGCCATTTAAAGAAATAAATATTGTCGGTGAAGCAGTTAATGCTGAAGACGCGCTTGATAAAATAACTGAACTTAAACCGGAATTAATTTTTCTTGATATACAGATGCCCGGCAAAAACGGGTTCCAGCTTCTTGAAGAACTTGACAGTGTGCCTGTTGTTGTATTTACAACCGCTTATGATGAGTACGCGTTAAAAGCTTTTGAGTACAACGCGATGGACTATCTCCTGAAACCGATTGAACCAAAGCGGTTGGAAGACACGGTTAAAAAATTAATCGAAAAGAATAAAAAAGAAATCAACCTGCAGACAACAACACCTGTACTTACGGAAACAGACCAGGTGTTTGTTAAGGACGGCGAGAAGTGCTGGTTTGTTAAACTTGAAACTGTTCGTTTAATGGAATCGGAAGGCAATTATGTCCGCTTATATTTTGATGAGAACAAACCATTGATTCTCCGCACACTGAATTATCTTGATGAAAGATTAGACGGAAAAGTATTTTTCCGCGCTAACAGGAAACACATAATTAATCTTAAATGGATTGAAAACATTGAACCTTGGCTTAACGGGGGCTTGCTGGTAAAACTTAAAGGCGGGAATAAAATTGAAGTATCAAGAAGGCAGGCAATAAAATTTAAGGAGATGCTGAGTTTGTAAGATTTCATTAAAGTGAGGCTCACCTCAAAGGTGAGCCTCACTTTTTAGAATTACTTGAACCTCAGCCTCACAGATGCGGGACTTTTACTCAAGGGAGATTTCATTTTATCAACATAGGCAGCAAATAAAAAAAACTGAAATCGGGGAAGACGAAACTTCAAAAAGTAAAACAACCAAGAGCTGATTAAAGGGCACTCTTAAATTAAATATTTCAAATGCATACTTAGGCATTCAATAAATTCTTAACAGAAAAGTGATTATAAAAAAATGTACCTTTTAATCACCGGATATATCTAAGTCCCACATTTTTTTCCAAGAATCAGTACTAAACAAACTTAATTTGTTTCCGCTATTAACTATATAGGTACTAAATGGTGTTTTTTCTGTTTCGCTATCATTACTCGTAACTGCAGCAAAATATTTACCATCTGGACTAAATGCCATTGCATATCGATTTATTGGCATATAAGCCACAGTTGTCTGCGGCAATTTATGTAGGATTTTCCCAGTGAGATATTCAATTAACAAAATAGAATCTTTATAAGTTTGAGCAAAACAATTAGCACTAAGAGAAATTGTTTTGTAATCGATTGCTGAATAATTAGTTGAGTTAGGATAATCAGAATCCGGATCCATAAAATCTCTGATAAATGTTTTATTTAACACGGAATAAACATGATATTCAAAATCAGGATATTCGGTTAACAAGTGACTTTCATCTTCAGTAAATACTATATTCCCACGTTTCGCTTCATATGGGATAATAATTTTACATAGAAGAGAATCATCGTAAATATCCCACACATAAAGGTAGTTTGGGATTGAACCCAAATGATAGAGATATTTAATACCATACCAGGATAAATCAATCAATTTAATTATGCCCGACTCAGTTCCTTTACTGAATCTAAGGAACTTGTTCCACCAAAAAGCTAAGTACTTACCATTTTGACTGAGACTGAAATAAGGTTGATATTCGTTTGCTTCAACTATTGATTCCCGATTATAATTTTTTAGAGGAGTTCCGGTATTAGATTCAATTAGGATTGTCTTGTAAGCTGAGATAACGACAATGAGTTTATTATCGTGGCTAAAAGTTAAATCTAAATATGGAATTTTCTCTTCTAATTGAATTTGCCAATTCCATCGATTTTCAACCAAAGAATATTTTTTTAATATGAACCGATTATTATGCGCCTCTAGAGAATTTCCTTGGTTAATAGATAGAAGCACCACAAAACTTAATCCGTCATGACTAACATTAAAGGCTTGAATAAATTTCACATCTTCATCTGATAGACGCACCTCTTTTAAAACTTCTCCATCATTTAAGGAGCAAATAGCAGCAAAAAAATCAGGCTGACCATTTGATTGATTTTCCAGTTTAGAATTACTCTTAACAATAATTGAAACTACTTGATTTGTATTGGGTAAAAATTGAAGAAAACTGTTATGAAATTCTTTGATTATTAGTGTACTATCCTGAGCAAAAATTTGCAGTGAGAAAAAGGATGAGAGTAAGATTAAGCTTGCTTGCCGTAATATTCGTGAAAGCAAGAATAAGTTTTTATTTTTTAGTCGTGTTGGCTCTGTTAATGTTGTGCTCATTTTTGTTCTCAGTATAAATGAGTGATCAATAAAACTTAAACATTAATTGTTTTATCGACAGCATGATTGTTTTTTAATATTTTCTTGCCAAAATCATAAAACAACAAAACATAAAACAATACATACTGTATCAGTAGCACAGGAACGTATTCTTTCCACTCAGGCGCAAGCGGAGTGAAGTTTGAAAAGTTTATCGTAAAGAGTAATGAAGTAACGGAATAGAAATTAAACACCGGGTTTAAAACGGCAATCCATCCTAAGTACCAGGGATAAAGTGTCGCTGCAAATACTACAAATGCTATCAGCACACCGTAAACTGCTTTGGAAAAGTCTTTGTACATAAATGAAATTATAACAATTGAAATTCCAAGTCCCGCATAGCAAATCATTCTTGCAATTGTACCGTCAGAAAAAATTAATTTAAGCAGGTAATAGATTGAAGCATTAAACTCCCATTTAGCAACGTACTTATTCAAAGCTATTAGTACATTTATGTCATCAAAGACGAATGGCAGATAACCGGCGATTATAGTTAATACAAATATTAAAATGAAAATAATACTCTTCTTTATTCCAAATTGTTTAAGAATTAATGGAAGCAAAATTATAGATATAACTTTTGACAGCACTGACAGGGCGAGGAACAAAGCGGACAGTTTTGTATTTCTCTTTTCCGAGTGGTAAACAAACATCACGATAAACATTATCAGCAAAGGATCAATGTGAGCGTTTACAAAATATTCCATTATCGGCAGCGGCAGCCATGCATAAAGTATAATTCTGTTCAATGGAATTTTCTTTAACTCAAGCAGTTTAAGAATGAATATAAAACTTATGATCTCACAGATTAGGTAAATAAGTTTTAATCCGGTTGTATTCTCATTAAAGAAAAAATATGTAAACGTAAAAACATATTGTGCTGCGGGCGGATAAATCGCAGGGATATGCTTAAAGGTCAGTTTTTCATAAACATCATCACGAAGATGATAAAGATTATCAGCGTCCGGAGCCGATGAATAGGGATTGAATCCATTGCTTATCACTTTACCTTCCCAGATATACCGGTTAACATCGGGAGAAGTAACATAGTCCGCGGGAAATAGAATAACCCGGAACAATATTCCGAAAAACAATATCAGCAATATATATTCTGATCCAGTCGGGGTATCCCTCAATCCGATTTTAGAGAGAAATTTTTGGGAAAGAGAGGATACGGTTTTCTTATCATCTTCTTTAATTTTTAAAACAGAATAGCAGAACAGCATTACAAGGAAAGCTTCAAAATAAATAAACATATAAAGCGGAATATCATTTGTGCCGCCGCTGCTAAGTGTAATCAGCAGGTAAAACAGGAAGGATACAATTCCTGATGCAACAAGAAATTTTAGTTTATGCTGTGAAAGCGCATCCAAGCAGATTCAAACTTTAATTTTAAACTGGAAGTGTTTTGATTTTAAGAACAATAGTTAATAACACAATTTATAAATGCGTTTCTGAAATTAATTCAGAAATTCCCACGCAACACCGAAACGAATTCCACGCAGCGGCATTGGATAATAAGGTACAATAAAATATTCTTCGCCGAGCAAATTCTCCCATGTAAAATAAGCAATGGCTGTTTTTTGAATTTCACCGGCAACAGTAAAGTCAAGTTTTGAAGAAGCAGGAACAGTGAAATTAAACAGGTCCTGTTCTCCTGTAAAATAATAAACGAACCCTGTCTTGAGATCTAAATTTGAATCGAAGAGCAGATCGTTAAAATAAATTCCCGCAACCAGGTTTTGCTTTGGAAGATTATAAAGATCAAAAGAATCCGAACTGCCTGAATAAGATGCCCCGCGTCCTTCGAATACGAGTTTCCAGAATTTACTTTTAACAGTTATCGCAATTCCGGTCATATCCTGGTAAGGATTGAATATATCAGGTTGATCCCTATTTAATACCGGGGAATAAATAATTTCAGACTTTCTTAAAAACGCATGGACACCGGCGGATATATTATCGTGCGCATAGTTGAGAGAAGCTTCGAACGTTGAAATATTTTCAGCGTACAACTGCGGTTCAAAATATGAATAACCCGCGTAAAGTTTGATCCGTTCCGACGGCTTAAATACAACATCAAACCCATATCCTATAAGATTATTCAACTCGGATGTATAATCATATTCTCTTCCTGTCATCTTACCAAAAGCAGAAAATTTTAATTTATGATTTAGAGTTTTGAATGATACAATTCCACCGGTCGAATAATTTTTTGACTTAAAATAAAAATCAGTAATAGACACAGGCAGCGTGTCTACCTGGAAATATTCACGGTTCAGATAATTTATTGACTCATATGTTCCGTTTAATTCAACATCAAAATTTCCTCTTGTAAATACCTGGCGTAAATTAATTCCGAGTGTTTTGTCTTTTATATCTTCAGCGATTTTATGAGGAGCTTGTGAGTTATTCAATTCTTCAAGGCTGAACTTGTAATAAAGATTTAAATCAGTTTTAGTAAAATCACCGATCTCACTCAGGGCACGTAGTCCGAAGTGATGCTGCTTAACATCATAACTTCTTTCACTGAATTTTACCGGCGCAAGTACTTCGTTGTACATTATGCTAACTAAATTGGTTGTATTGCCGATGGAATCAATAAGAACTCCGCCATTTAATCCCTTTGTCGATTTAACATAACCGTAACTTGCCTGCAGGTTAAGAAAATCATTTAAGAAATATTTAAGCTTTATCCGTCCAAGCCACGAACTTGAACTGCTGTTAAGATACCGGCGGTCAGCCTTTCGGTTGGATGCTTCAAAATAAAGAGAAAGTCTTTTAAAAGGATTTGTTGAAACGATACCGTCTATCATTGCTTCCCCGAATGGACCTTCGTAGTATTTTATCCTCGAGTATGCGGGGCTATGCTTTTTATCTTTCGTAATAAAATTTACACTCACAGGATTGTTGAACGAACCATAGAAAAATCCTCTGACTGCCGGAAGTATTTCAATTGAATCAATTAATTCACTCGGCACATTGTTAAGATCCAGTTGATTAAGACTTCTGTTGTTGAGGAGTACGCCATCTTCAAAATAGCTAATGCCTTCAAACCCGGTTCCGTATATCATTGTCTCATTGTTCTGTCCAATGAAACCGAAGTCCTTTGTAAAAGAAAATGCTGATAGTTTGAAGAAGTCGCCTGTATATCTGTAATCATTATTCATCAGTTCGGCGTATGATAAAATAGTGCTTTCAGAAAGGAACGGGTTGCCATAAAAAATAATTATCGAATCTTTAACTTCAACCAATAATGTACTGTCCTGCATTATGCTATTGCTGGTAGAATCTGTAAGAATGCTTAGCGTATCAGTATGAACCGTAGAGAGACTGTCATTGCCCGGTTGCCCATTTTGCGCAATTGCAGAGGCTGATGTCATAAGCATTGTTATGAACATCAAACTGCATAACAGGTTGAATTGAAGATTTTTCATAACTATTGTCGGGTGTAAAATAAGTAATTAAAGAATCAGCACAAAGGCACAGAACAGGTATCTCTATAGTGGGGCGGGGTTTGATACATGATTTTCAGCCTTGATTGATGGGCTTAGTATAGATCATGTAAATTGAAAAAATTTTCAATAACAACGTGTAAATATTTTGTTTGACGAAAATAATGTTTAATTTCACTGGCGAAATAAACAATCATTAATTAAAAAGAGGTTTAAACTATGGCAGCTGCAAAACCAATGACCAAGTCTCAGATACTCGACCACCTCTCAAAAAAAACCGGCACAACAAAAAAATTGTCCGGCGAATTTTTGGATGAGTTAGTTAGTCTCGCACACAAAGAAGCAAAAAAATCTTTTGTGCTTCCAGGTTTAGGTAAACTAGTTGTTGTTAATCGTAAAAAGAGAATGGGAAGAAATCCTGCCACTGGTCAAACAATGGTTATTCCTGCTAAGAAAGTATTGAAATTCAGAATAGCAAAAGCAGCAAAAGATGCTATCCTGTAATTAACACTACCCTCTAAGAATGATAGTAAGAACGCTTCGTTAAGCCCGTCAAAAGACGGGCTTCTTTTTTATAGACCCTGGCTAATACTTTTTAATTTAAATAATGAATCATTATTTTCACCGCAACCCATGAAATTATTATACTCATACTTAAGGCAATACTGGAAACTTGTGCTGCTCTCGCTGCTGCTCGCAGCTATTAACCAGGTATTCTCGCTGCTCGATCCCTGGATCTTCAGGATTGTTATTGACGAGTACGCAACAAAGTTTGATCACTATACTACAAACGAATTTATAAAAGGAGTAAGCCTGCTTCTTTTAGCGGCTGTCGGTGTGGCTTTTGTGTCAAGGGTTGCAAAAAATTTTCAGGATTATTTTGTAAACGTAATTACCCAACGGCTTGGCGCACAGATTTATGCAGACGGAATAAAGCATTCGCTGCAAATCCCGTATTCAATGTTTGAAGATCAGCGAAGCGGACAAACATTGGGGGTGCTTCAGAAAGTAAGGATTGATGTTGAAAAATTAATTTCAGCTTCAGTTAATGTTTTGTTCACCACACTCGTGGGGATAATCTTTGTAACGGTTTACTCAATCTATGTTCACTGGCTTATAGCCCCGGTCTTTTTTCTTTCGGTGCCGGTTCTTGGATTAATTAGCTCACTCCTTAGCAAAAGGATAAAAAAAATTCAAAAGGTGATTGTTGCGGAAACAACATCGCTTGCTGGCGCTACAACAGAATCACTCAGGAACATTGAGCTGGTTAAAAGTCTTGGACTTGGGACTCAGGAAATAAATAGACTCAATTCAACAACAGAAAAAATTCTAAAACTTGAATTAAAAAAAGTCAGGTATATCAGAACACTAAGCTTTATACAGGGCACATCAGTCAATTTTATTAGAACAAGTATTTTATTCCTGATGCTGTTCCTGATTTTCACTCAGGCAATTTCTGTCGGCGAATTCTTTTCATTGTTCATCTACTCATTTTTTATTTTTGGTCCGCTTCAAAGTCTTGGAGATATAATAAACATATACCGTGAAGCGGAAGTGTCGCTTAATAACTTCCAGGATATAATTAATATTCCAATTGAAACGAAACCCGATATTCCGGCAAAACTCGGAAGGGTAAGTAAACTTGAATTTGATAATGTCAGTTTCAAACATCGAAGTGCCACTACGAAAGCGCTTGAAAAAATTTCCTTTAAAGTTGAAATGGGGGAGACTGTTGCGTTCGTTGGACCATCCGGTTCCGGTAAAACAACACTTGTAAAATTATTGGTGGGACTTTATACACCACACGAAGGAAAAATTATTTACAATGATCATCCGCATGTCGAAATAAATTTTGATGAGCTTAGAGAAAAAATCGGATTTGTAACACAGGATACTCAATTGTTTTCAGGCTCAATAAAAGAGAATCTTTTGTTTGTTAATCCGGGTGCAACTGAAGAGGATTGTTTTGCGGTTCTTGAAAAAGCGGCATGTCAAACCTTACTTGCAAGAGCTGATAAAGGACTTGATACATTGATAGGTGAAGGCGGCGTAAAAGTTTCCGGCGGTGAAAAACAAAGACTTTCAATTGCGAGAGCGCTATTAAGAAAGCCGCACCTTCTTGTTTTTGATGAAGCAACTTCAGCACTTGATTCTTTGACCGAAGAAGAAATCGGGAAAACAATCCGCGATGTTTCTAACACAAAAGACCTGATTACAATTTTAATTGCTCACCGCCTTTCAACTATTTTACATGCAGACAGGATCTACGTTCTTGAAAAAGGAAAAATAATTGAATCAGGGAAGCACAGTGAACTGCTGGAGCTTAAAGGTCTTTACTATGCTATGTGGCGCCAGCAGATTGGCGAAAGGAAAATTGGAAGCGACGGAATATCACTTGATGAAATGAAAATACAGACGAAAGAAATTCCTAAAGAAACTATGAGGAATTAAGATGTTCCAGGAATTTTTGTAGTTATTTAAAAGTTAAAATAAACCAGTCATATGTCTTCTTTTACGAAAACCCTCCTGACCATATTGTTGCTGTTCCTCTCAAATGGTTTTAGTCAAACCATAACGGATGTTATTGACCCGATTAAATTAAAGTCCGGAGAAACCGACACATTGCTTATCAGCGATATTTTCTATGCAGAAAAATATGATATTACGGTTGAATCATCTCCGAACATAAAGGTGAAGTATGAAAACAATTTATTGATACTCACTCCGGATTCCTTATTTGAGGGGATGGAACTGTTACATTTCTTTTTTAATAATGATAAATATTCCATTCCGGTACTAAGTGAGATAAATCAGAAAGTGGATTTTGCATTCAAGCCGGCAAATAAAAAATCAAATGTGTTTTTGTTCGGCAGCTTTAATAACTGGAACAGAAACAATATCAGGATGACTGATATTAATAATGACGGTGTTTTTTATACGTCAATTTCATTAGAGCCGGGACGGCACGAATATAAATTTTATGTTGATGATCCGGATGATTCATCCGGCGCGATGGAATTCATTGACCCGGATAATCCCGAATTTTTGTCAAACGGATTTGGAGGATATAATTCAGTTCGTACTGTGCACGAAAGACATTCGGGTGTATTTTATCTTCATAACATTTCAATGGTAAAAAATAAAAGTTCGAATACATATACATTCTATCTTGAGGATGAAAACAGCAGAAGCAGATTAAGTACCGAAAATATATTTGCACTTATAAACAATAAAAAAATTGAGGAAGTAAAAATTAAGACAGA
The DNA here is from genome assembly GCA_016700155.1 of Ignavibacteriales bacterium. NCBI lineage: Bacteria > Pseudomonadati > Ignavibacteriota > Ignavibacteria > Ignavibacteriales > Ignavibacteriales bacterium. The sequence goes on along the minus strand of CP065001.1, from coordinate 4,037,258 downwards.
TGACAACTATATCTATGTTGAAATTGATAATGATAAAATTGAAACCGGAGGCATTTTCAGAATTGCGGTAACTGTAAACGGCAGAAGCTCGAATCTCCAAACTATCTTTTTGAATCAGAATAATTTTTCATGGCATGACGCAATAATTTATTCAATAATGATAGACCGTTTCAATGATGGCGATGAGTCAAATACTATCCCGGTTCAACACAAATCACTTACGGCTAAAGCAAATTATATGGGTGGGGATCTTCAGGGAATTATCGACAAAATTAATGATGGCTACTTTACATCACTCGGCGCAAACACTCTCTGGCTTTCTCCGGTAATCGCAAACACAGACAGCGCCTACCAGGAATACCCCGAACCACATCGTTACTATACTGGCTATCATGGTTATTGGCCGGTACATCCCACAAATGTTGAAGAACGATTTGGCGATATGGAGTTACTGAAAAAATTAATTGAGACTGCTCATTCTAAAAACATTAAAGTGCTTCTGGATTATGTTGCTAATCATATTCACATCGAGCATCCTTTCTGGAAAGAACACAGGGATTGGTTTGGAAATCTTGAGTTGCCCGACGGAAGAAAAAATCTAAGACTCTGGGATGAACAAAGATTAACCACATGGTTTGAGCCTTATATGCCGTCATTCGATTTTGAAGGATCAGAAGAAGCACTTGAAGTAATGACAGACAATGCAGTCTGGTGGTTAAAGGAAACCGGTGCTGACGGTTTCAGGCACGATGCTGTAAAACATATTCCAAATGAATTCTGGAGATTGCTGACAAAAAAAATCAGGAAAGAATTTTTTAACTCCGGGAATAAAAATCTCTACCAGATTGGAGAAACATTCGGTAGTTATGATCTTGTTAGTTCATATGTCAACAAAGGACAGCTTGATGCGCAGTTTAATTTTAATCTTTATGATACTTCTGTTCCTGTATTCATTGACACAGCGCTTTCATTCAAGCTGCTTGATCTCCAGATGAAAAATACTTTTGAAGTATACGGCATAAACCATCTGATGGGAAATGTCATGGATAGCCATGATAAAGTCCGGTTTATGGCATTCGCGGATTATGACGTTGCTCTTGCTGATGCTATGAATGCGGGTGAAATCGGATGGAACAATCCGCCTGAAGTAAGTTATAGTGACAGCTATAAAAAACTTAAACTGATGACGGTCTTCCTTAATACGATTCCCGGAATACCTGTAATTTATTATGGCGATGAATTCGGAATGACCGGCGCTGCTGATCCTGACAACAGAAGAATGATGAGGTTTGACGAAGAACTTAATGCTGCTGAAACAAACACAATAGCTGATGTACGTAAAATCATCGGCGTCAGGAATCAAAGTCCAGCATTGCGGTATGGGGATTTCCTTACGCTTACGGCTGATAAAAATATTTATTCATATATCAGATCGGATATGACTGAAAGAATTATTGTTGTCATAAATAAAAGTTATAATGAAATCAGCACTTCCGTTAAGCTGCCTGAAGTTTATAGGATCAATTCTGTGTTCGATTTGATTGATGGATCACAGTACAGCACCCAAAATAATTCGCTTAACTTAATGTTGAAGCCGTTAAGTTTTCTTATTTTAAAAGTGAATTAGATAAAGAATATATGCCGGCATACATTTCATTGATCAGAGGTATTAACGTAAGCGGACAGAAAAAAATCAAAATGGTTGATCTGTCTAAGGCTTACGAAGAACTGAAATTCAAAAATGTGAAAACTTACATCCAGAGTGGAAATGTATTGTTTGATAATAAATCAAACGAAACATCATCGCTGTCGAAAAAAATTGAAAAGAAAATCCTGGAAAAATTCGGATTTGATGTAAGTGTTGTAGTGCTTAATCGGGATGAACTGAACTCAGTAATAAAAAATAATCCGTTTACCCGAAGAAAAAATTCAGAAGGCTCAAGAATGTATGTTGCTTTTATGACTGCAGTTCCGGAAAAATCTTTAATTGAAAAATTAAATCCGGCTGATTTCAAACCGGAGGAATTTGTCATCGAAGAAAGGACGATTTACATGTATCTTCCTTCAGGTTATGGAACCTCAAAGATCAACAATAATTTTTTTGAATCTAAACTTAAAGTGAAAGCCACAACAAGAAACTGGAATACAGTTAATATACTTTCAGAACTTGCGGCTGAAATTAAAAATTAACCAGGAGGTATAAAATCAATGAAGATTGATGTAATACTTTTCGGAGCAACGGGCATGGTTGGCGAGGGAGTGCTTCTGGAAATTCTGAACCACCAGGAAGTGGAAAGAATTCTTCTTATAACAAGGCGGGCTTCCGACTTTAAGCATCCCCGCGTACACGAGATCATTCATGATGATTTTTTTAAGTACAACTCAATAGAAGAAAAACTTAAAGGTTACCAGGCATGTTTTTTCTGTCTTGGTACAACGTCAGTCGGCAAAAACGAAATGGAGTATACACTTACCACTTACGACATAACAATAAGTGCCGCCGAAACACTTTCTAAAGTTAATCCGGGAATGGTTTTTTGTTATGTATCCGGACAAGGAACCGACAGCACTGAAAACGGAAAACTAATGTGGGCACGCGTAAAAGGTAAAACAGAAAACGATTTGATGAAATTCCCATTCAAAGCAGTTTATAATTTCAGACCAGGATTTATAAAGCCGTTAAAAGGGCAAACACATGCTTTTTTAGCCTCAAAAATTATAGGAATTTTCTATCCTGTTATGAATATTTTTTTATCAAAATATATTTGCAAAATGGAGGACATAGCGCTTTCGATGATACATGTTGCAACTGAAGGATATTCGAAACATATACTTGAGAACAAAGACATCACTTCACTTGGGAAACTTTACAAATCTTCACACTAATTGAATCCAATGAGACTGAAATTTTTTTACGCAGCGTTAATTATTCTTATTGCTAATACGGCATCAAAAAGTCAGTATGATATTTATAAAATATCTACCGACATTGAATTAATGAAACTGACCGAAAATGTTTTCGTTCATATTTCATATTTTACTTCAAAAGAGTACGGAAGATTTCCATCAAACGGAATGATATATGTCCAGGGCAATGAAGCATTTCTTTTTGATACTCCAATGACAGAAGGAATGACAGAACAATTAATCTCTTTTATAAAGGATAGTCTGAAACTTGAAATAACAGGCTTCATTCCAAATCACTGGCATGATGACTGTACAGGCGGACTAAGGATGATAAATGAACTAAACATTGAAAGTTATTCAAACATACTTACATACGATATTCTGAAAGAAAAAAATCTTCCGCTGACCAAATATCATTTTCGTGATTCCCTTTTGCTTAACTTTGGGAAGAACAAAATAATCTGTAAATACTTTGGTGCCGCACATGCTGCCGACAACATTATCGTTTGGCTGCCATCAGAAAAAGTTTTATTTGCAGGGTGCATGGCTAAAGAACTAAGCTCAAAAGGATTAGGTAATCTTTCAGATGCGGACACGAAGCAATGGCCGGTAACAATAAAAACAGTTTTCGCAGAGTTTCCGGATGCTGAATATGTAATTCCGGGTCACGGCAACACCGGGAGTAAAGAGTTGCTTGAACACACTTTGCATTTACTTGCAAAATGAGCTGTTCAACCAGGTTAACCCAAAAAAATTTATGTCAGATAAAAAGGAATTCAATTGAAAAAATATTTTTTATATATACTCGTAATTTTTGTTTTCATTTCCTGCACTGAAAAAAAAGACACCGATAATCAACTTAACATTGGGGATAAAATGAACTCAATCGCAGAACGTTATGTTAAACTGGTTCTAAAAATCGGACTGCATGATGAAGGGTATGTTGACGCTTATTACGGACCAAAGGAATGGCTTCCAAAAGATTCCACCGTAAGTATGAATGATTCTACCGCATTCACCGATTTAAATGCAGAAGCAGATACTTTGCTTAATCAGCTTGAAGCGCTTGGTAATCTTAAAGCAGATGAAATAGAGACGCTTCGGTATACTTTTCTTTACAAACAATTACTCGCCGTTAAAACAAGATTGTTTATGATATTCGGCGGAACACTTGATTTTGACTCGGAGACAAAAGCATTGTATGATGCCGTAACCCCGCAATTAAGCGGTGAACATTTTGACAGCGTTCTTACCGAGATAGATAAAATAATTCCCGGCACAGGTGATTTACAAAAACGTTTTGAGAATTTCAGGAATCAGTTTATAATTCCAAAAGATAAAATTGATGGAGTGTTTCGTGCAGCCATAGACGAGTGCAGAAAACGTACTCTTCAATATATTGATCTTCCCGCCGATGAAAATTTTGAATTGGAGTATGTCGTAAATAAACCCTGGGCTGCTTACAACTGGTATAAGGGAAATAGTTTCAGTCTTATACAAATTAATACTGAACTGCCTGTTTACATAGACAGGGCTGTGGATCTTGCCGCGCATGAAGGTTATCCCGGTCATCATGTTTATAACGCGCTGCTTGAAAAAGAATTGATGCGGAAACGAGGCTGGGTAGAATATTCGGTTTATCCTTTATATAGTCCGCAATCATTAATTGCTGAAGGAACAGCTAATCATGGTATCGGAATCGTTTTCCCCGGTGAATCAAGAATAAATTTTGAAAGAGAAGTTTTGTTCCCGATTGCAGGACTGGATACATCGCTGACTGATGATTATTATAAAGTGCTTGAACTTATGAGCAATTTAAGTTTTGCCGGAAATGAAGCAGCAAGAAATTATCTTGATGGAAAATGGACACGAGAAGCTTCATTAAACTGGCTTATGAAATATCTTTTAATGACAGGTGAACGCGCTGAGCAGAGAATGAAATTTGTTGATCACTATCGGGGTTATGTTATAAATTATAATCTGGGCGAGCAGATAGTAGAAAACTATGTTAAGAAATCAATGGCTGGCAGTAATGAAGAAGAACTGAGATGGAAAATTTTTACAAAACTTTTATCAACACCCCAGACACCCTCTGGACTGATGAGATAGTTTAATCGTTAAATGAATCATAGGATAACAGTTCTGCAAGTTCGGAAGTGAATTGATAGAATTCATTTGGGGAAATAAAAACTTCATTAAAAATTTTTGTGATTAGATTTTTGTCTAATCGGATAAAATCTTTTTCCAGAGGGGTGATACATAACCCGGCAACATCCACAACCGCCGGGCTGAACAGCAGCTTGTCATCCTTTTCACTGAAATATATTTCCGGTCTGTGTTTGCTTCGTAAAAATATTATCACCCTCCATCCGTGGTCTTCTTCATAGCTGCAAAGAAGGTTAACTTTGGGTTCTTCATCCGTGAATAAAAATTTTTGAAGATGCAGAATGATAAGCGAAAAAGTGTGAAGTAAAATTCTGCTGTCATTCGTTTCAATTGAAATAATCTTTCTTAGTGAGTCATCAATAGTTGTTACTTCAACAAGATCATTTCTTAGCAGAGTTTCACCGTACTCATTTTTGAGCTGATGAAAATCATCATCAACCGGCAGGAGATTTTTTTTACAAGCCTGAAAATGAAAATGATCAGGAGCCGAAGCCCCGCATTTAGGACCGTTATACATTAATGTAAAATCAGTGCCGATTTTTTTTGCGCAGTCAACGAACAAATCAAAATGTTTTAAAATTTCCTGCTCAATATGATTTGTATGCGGAATGGTAAGGTGCAGCGGAAATATTGGAAACGGATTAATCAAAAGTATCATCGATTCATTTATCATTATCCCCTTTTGATGATCAGGAAGATTATGTTCACACAAAAAGCAATTGCGCTGTAATATATTCACCTTATCAGTCTTTGCACTGGTTGATGTAATTCTTCCAGGGTTGAGTTGAGTTTTTATCCGGAAGCCATCAAAGTAAAATGTGTTCGACTGGATATCAGAAAGTGCTGAATAATTATTTTGTAAATCCTGCCATTCCTTTTTTTGAAGTTCAAATAAACGCTCAATCGCATTGCTGAATTTATTTTCAGCAAGATAAGATTCGATTAAATCATCTTTAATTATTCGGTCAGCTAACATTTTTATTATTTCTTTGTCTAGTCAAAACTTCCTGAAGACGGATAAAATCTTTATACGAATTATTTTTATTCTGCTGCTCGTGCGAAATATTGTGATCAGAATTTCCTTCCCATCTTCTGCAGATATAAACTGGTTCATAAATTCTGCCGACTTTATACTCAGCAGAAATTCTTAGCGCGACAGCATAGTCTTCACCATAACTTACATTTGGAAAATTGAAATCACGAATAAGCGGTGTATAAAATGCCCGCGGTGCACCGAGTCCGTTGATGCGTAATGCATTGTTCATGCCGTTTTCATCAGTCCATTCACGGTGGTCAATTAATCCGGGAGGAATTTCCTTCAGACTGAAATCTGTTATGATATACGAACCTATAACCATTCCGCATTTAGTCTGCCTGAATTTATCCACAATTTTTTGAAGCGTATTTTCATCTTTATATATATCATCGCTATCCAGTTGAACAGCAAACTTTCCGCAGTGAACAGAGTTGACGGCTTCATTCCAGCAGCCGCCTATGCCAAGGGAGTCAGAGTCAGGAATGATATGAACAATTAATTTTTGTTTTGATTTTAATTCTTCAATTATCTTACTCGTACCGTCATTTGAGTGATTATCTACAATAATTATGTTAAAGCTGAAATCAGTTTTCTGATTAACTGCGGATTTAATCGCGTGAGCAATTGTCTTAACCCTGTTGCGAACCGGAATAATCACCGAAGCTTCGGTTTCAAACTGCTGTTCATTAATTTCTATCTGTTTTCTTTCGGGTGAAGTTAATGCACCAATACGATTTAAATGATCGGTGAATACATTTTCCATTTCAATCTGGGCATTCCTATTTCCTGGGTCAACATAAATGAAGTGCTGTTCAATTCCCGGTTTGTTCAAAGCATGTTTGTTATAATTGTATAGTTGTTCAGGAATGTTAATGATCCTGAATTTTTCTGAAATCAGAAGTCGTAACTCATACAATCCTGCAAACTGTAGTTCCCGCGGGCCGTGGGTGACTGCATAATCAAATGCTTCACGTTTGAAAAACATAACCGGACCAAAATAAAAATCATCACGAACACTTCCTGAATGATAATTCAACACATGGCGCGAATGTTTAACTGAATTGACCAATTCAAAGTGATTGGATGTTACTATCCCCGCGTCAGTGTTCTGAGCAATTTTAATGAACCTTTCCAGGTCCTCTTTTGTGAATTCAATTTTGACAGACGAAGTGATCAGTATCAGGTCATGGGAATCATTGCTGAGATTTATTTTGTTATAAGTATTACTGCCGGTAAGCGAATTAGAAATTATCAATTCACCAGTTTTACCTGAAATGTTTTCAGGTGAGATAAAAAATACTTTATTCACCAGAACATTATTTTCAAATGCCTCAGGAACGGCAAAAGGATTTTGCTCATCAAAAGGAAGAAAAATATTTACAGGATTTAGTTTCATTTCTTAATCGCTTTTGTATAAATATCCAGTACTCTGTCTGTGAGTTTTTCTATTTCAAATTTATCAACGGCTCTTTCTCTTGAAGCCGCACTAAAAGATTTTCTCAGGGATGGTGATTCAATCAAACGAATTAATTTTTCTTTTAAACTATCTCCGGTCTTTACTTCGAAGAGTAATGATGTGGAGCCGTCAACTGCGATATCAAGCAGTCCCTCAGCATCGGCACAAACAGAAGGAATTCCCATTGACATTGCTTCCGCCAGCGCTATACCAAATGCTTCAGCGTGTGAAGGCATAACAAAAATATCCATCGCTGCCAGAACATTTTCAGTGTCGCTCCGGTAGCCTGTAAAAATCAAATTATTTAACTCATAGCTTTCGGCGAGTCTTTTTATTGATTCCGCATATTCATTTTCACCGCGACTTGCTTCACCAACAATAGTGAATTTCAGATTCTTATATAATTTGTTCAGTTCAGAAGCCGCATAAAGAAATTCTTCATGACCTTTTCCGGGGCTGAATCTTGCCATCATACCGATTAGCAGATCTTCAGTGTTTAATCCAAACTCTTTCCGTGATATATCCCGGTTAATTTTATTCGGATCGAACCGGCAGGTATCAATGCCGTTGTGATGCAATAAAATTTTTTCTTTTGTCAGCGGGCAGGTTTTCAAAAGATTGTTTTCAATCGCCCGGCTGATTGCCAGTGCGTAAGTCAAACGGTTATACAACCATTTATGAAAAAAATCTTTTTTCACTATAAATGAACCGACATGTTTTGTAAGTAATAATGGAATTTTTATTCCTCTCAGTTTTAATGCAGGCACCAGCAGCCATAAGTCTTTTGATGCGTGTGAATGGATGAGATCAAAATTACCTTTGCGGATTATATTACTTATGCGCGTTACCGTAACGGGATGAAAATATCCGGGAGCGTGAACAGGGTGTGTAAGTATACCCATACTAACGGCTTCCACATGGATTCTTGACTCGGCAGAACAAATCAACTCAGCATTTAAACTTCTGTTCAGCAGTTGCTTAACGGAAGTGAGAGTATTCATCTCCATTCCGCCCCAGCTTTTAGAAAGGCATGAATACAATACTTTCATCTGATCAATATAGTTTCTTTAATTTCACATCTTTGAAATAATGAAGCAGAATTTCATCAAACTGATAACCCTGCTGTGACATTACTGCTGCACCGATCTGGCACATTCCAACGCCGTGACCCCATCCGGCACCCCGGATTAAAAATTTCCCGGGAATATTTTCTTTTACGTCAAGTCTGTCAACAACAAATGCTGAACTATATAAGTGAGAAAGTGATAAATATTTTCTGATCTCGAGTTCTTTACCTACAACGAGTGACTTATCAGAGCCTACAATTTTTAATATTACCAATCTTCCCGAAGCGCCTCTTTCAACCGGAACTAAATCGATAATGTTACCAAAGTCATACCCGCTTTTAGTTTTTATAATTGATGAAATTTCTTCCTGAGAGTATTCAACTTTCCATCTGTAAAAATCTTTTGTTTCCTGGTCAAAAGCCGGGAGTACCTGGTTAAGTATCGTGTCATCCTTAGTGTTGCAAAAAGCAGGCGGGTTTGAAACTATCCACTTCCTTACATTTTGTTCGGAAGAAAAATCTATGTTATAGTTATCCTGATCAAACTTGTAGTCAACAATTGAAGTGAGGTAATCGTACTTGACGGGCTCCCATACATTTTCAAATGATTCAGTAACTCCTCCGCATGACTTTGAATACCGGGCATCGCAGATTGAATTGTCATACAACAAAACAATACCGTTAGTTTGTTCAACCGCTTTCCTTGCGCCTTCTGAAGATATCTTGGTAATTCCCTGATATCTCTGGCAATGATCATCGGCACAAACATCAAAGTGTTCATGTTCCTCTCTTGAATACCATTTAATATATTCGCTGCCGGTTTCATGAAACTCACCGAAAGAGGATTTGGTTTTTAATGTGCGGGACTTAATATTAGAAAGCAGCCAGCTTCGCGAAACAATAGCATGAGCCTTTAACAGTTGCAAGGAACTTTTTGCGCTCATCTCAGATGAGATAACGCTTACAAGATATTTTTCAAGGGGAAGAATATTTATAACAGTTAGTTTGCCGTTGTCCTTTATGAGTTTCAGCGTACCGATGAATCTTTGTTTTTCTTTACGCTCCCAGTGAAATTTTTTTCCTATCGTTACATCTTTAACAAGGAACGATTCAGTTTCAATATCCTGCGGCACAAAAATTACATTATCCTGAGCTTCGTATTTTTCACTTCCGCGTTTAAAGCTGATCTTGTCATTAATAATTTCCGCACTGAATCTTCCGCTGAATTCATCATTAGAGTTTCCGGATTTGAAGTCGCCGTACAATTCAAAGTTAATCTGTTTATCAGATGTAATACCGACACTTATTTCCGGTTCTTTGGATGGAAGTTTCATTTGTGTTTGTGCCTTGACCTTAATTATTATTTTCTAAACTGGTCATTTTCAAAAACAAAATATAAGAATTAAGCAATTTATTTTATAAACATTATAAGATGTCTCTTCGTATATTGAACCCGGAAAATTTTTACCTCATTTAATTTTTAACTACCAAAAAATGAAAAAGAAAGATTCCAAGATTGTAAATATCATCGGATTCCCTATGGATCTTGGTGCCGACAGAAGAGGCGTGGATATGGGTCCTTCCGCGTTACGCATTGCTGATATCCAGGTGAAACTTGAACAACTTGGCTATAAAATTATTGATAGCGGTGATATTCACATACAGATCATGGAGCAACAGCGGATTACAAATCCCCGATTAAAGTATTTAAATGAAATACTTAAAACTTCCACAGTGCTGGCAAAAAAAGTTGAAAAAGTACTTGACCAGGGACACTTTCCTCTCTGTATCGGCGGTGATCATTCAATGGCGCTTGGTACGATTACGGGAATTGCAGCGCACTGCAGAAAGAACAGGTTAAAACTCGGAGTTATCTGGATAGATGCGCATGCTGATATGAACACGGATCAAACTTCTCCATCAGGTAATATTCATGGAATGCCGCTTTCCGCACTTATGGGAGTGGGGAACGATAAGCTTGTCAACTTTATGGGATTCGCACCAAAAGTAAAACCCGAGAACTGCGCATTGATCGGCATAAGAAGCATTGATTCACTTGAGAAAGAAATAATTAATAAATTAAAAGTTCCCGTGTATACTATGAGCGATATTGACAAGCTTGGCATTCACAGGATAATAGTACGCGTACTTAAACAATTCAGGGAAAAAGTCGATCACATTCACATTAGTTTTGATGTTGATTCTGTAGATCCCGCAGTTGCCCCGGGAGTGGGCACACCAGTGCCCGGCGGGTTAAGTTATCGTGAAGCTCACTTGTTAATGGAATCAATCGCTGAGTGCGGTTGTATGTCATCACTTGAGATAGCCGAAGTTAATCCTATTCTTGATGATAAAAATAAAAGTGCTTTATTTACTGCCGATGTTATTGCCTCAAGTATGGGTCAAAGAATTTTATAAAATATTTTCAGGCTGATAATTTTGAAAAACAATTCCTCAATAGTTTACTACGTTGCCGGTGTTTTCCTTCTTTCAGTTTTGTTAAAAGCTTTTGGTGTCGTTGATTTTAGTATTATAGAATACAGCGGGTATGTACTGGTTTTCTACGGGATCATTGTAGTTATAAATCATTTTGGTAATTATGAACGGATTGCGCTTTTCAGCGGGACTACAATCTTTATGCTGGGGATTCTCCTTATTACAATTAGTTATTTTGAATTTCCGGATCTAAGATTACTCATCCTTCCGGTTACTATGTTTATTTGTTCGGCGGGATTTGCGGTGTTGTTCATTGAAGACAGAAAATACTTTTTGAGTGCAATACTTTCTGTTATTTTTTTGAGTGTTGGTCTTGCAGTAATCTTTAAAAGGGGAAAACTCAACTTGAATTTATTTGCACTTTCCGTGCAAAGAGTTGTAATAGAGTACTGGGCTGTTTTTGTAATTACTCTTGTTTTAAGTTTTTTGTGGAGCCGAAAGAGATGAAATTATTCGGCTGGGAGGTTAAAGAAAAAACTTCCGCTGAAAACTAAACTGTCTTGAGCGATCGAATTCGCAATTGTTTCAGTGCTTAATACTAAAATCACTTCCGATGGTGAAGAAGGAAAAGACACATCAACCGGGTAAAATTTATTTTGATCTTCACCTTTGAATTCCACAAGCATTAATTTTTCAACTTCGTTCAATCCCCATAGTCTTAGTGTTTTACCTGGAGTTATTGTTCCCGAAAACTTTGTCTGTAAAAATCCGCGATAGTTGTTATCAAGTAAAATCCTGACCATCGATGTGCTGTCACCTTTAAGAGGATTCAGGTTTATTACTTTTAAATTCTCTGATTCAAACAAGTCCAGAAGCTTCTTGTTTGCCGCAGCTTCATCATTTAAAACAGTGATTCTATTGTTTAACGTATTCACCTGTTGAAAATATTTATCGGTTTCCCCGGTAAACTTTATGTACATAAAAGCCGCGCCAACAAGCACAACTGCTGTAATCAGTATCAGCAATATTGTAAAGAACTTACTTTTCTTTTCACCTTCATCGTCGATTTTAGGTAATGCAACCGGCACTACATCGTCAATATCATCAGCTGCCTGTTCTCTTCTGGGCTGTTTACGTTTTTTATCTTCTATCGGAATATCAAGTTTTCTTTGAGTAAAAACTATATCATCCTTTGCGCTATCATCCGACAGTGAATTAATTTTCTCAAACCTCTCAGTGATCTGCTTTGGGATTTCAATATTTGCCGGTGTTCTGACTTCAACAGGCTCCGGAATTATTGCATCAGGTTTTACTTCTTCCTTCTGAACATTTATGATGATGTTATCAGATGTTTGGGAAATATTATTTTCTTCTTCGGGGTCAGTTATTTCTTTTGTTTCGTTTTGTGGTTTTTGTGAAGGAGTTGTTAACGAATCAATAAATTTGTTCGGCGCAGTATCCTTCAAGCGGTATACTTTTCTTGCGATTTTATCCTTAACATTTTTATCCGGCTCAGCGTTATCGAGTATCAGCGGAAGTAATGAGACAAGCTGCTGATACACCGCATAATTTTTTTCCGGAAAATCTTTTTGAGTGCCCGAAAGTTCTCTGAATTTAAGCAGGTCATTATTATCAAGACATCCAAGAGCGGCAGCAAATATTTTTTCGTTCAGGTCTTCGGATGACATTATTGTTTCTTCCTGCTTTTTAACAGAAACTCATTCAGGTTATTTAAAGCAATTTTTATTTTGGATTGCACTGTTGGAAGCGGGATATTCAATCGTTGTGCTATTTCACTTTCAGTTAATCCGTCAAAAAATGCCAGTTCAATCACGTAACGCTGCGCGTCAGTAAGTTCATTAAATGCATCTGTTATTTTGGATTTATACTCAACGGCAGCTTTGTAATCCATAGAGGCTAAGCCGGAGGATAGAACAGGGAGAATATACCTGGTTTCATAATCCTCGGTGTATTCTTCAATCGTATTGTCTTCTGAATTCCTGCGAAGTAAATCAACCGCTTTGTTTCTTGCTATTCCGATTATCCATGCATAAACATTTTCCTGACCAAAATTAAATGAACCTGCTCTGCGCCAGATGATCACAAAAATATCAACAAGAGTTTCTTCAGCTATTCTTTCATTCTTCAGGATTTTTAAAAGAAGTGGAAAAAGAGTTGGCGAATATCTTGAGTATAAAGTCTCAAGGGCTTTTTTATCTTTCCCCGTAACTTTTTTCAAAAGCTCATAATCAGAAAAGGATGATCTTGAACTCAATTTGTTTTAGTGGTTGTTATTGAAAACCTGCACAAAAGTAGTATTAAGTATTCTAAAAATCAATGAATGAGACGCTTGTAAGTGATTATTTTTAGATAATTTAGCTAAAGGCTGCCTGTATGATTTACAAATAAATATTAAGGCTGTCTCTCAATAAAGTGAAAGACAGCCTTTGAATGATTAAGAAATATTACTTAAGCAGTACCATCTTCCGTGTTTGGGAAAAATCTCCGGCAACAACAGAATATATATATGTTCCGCTTGCGACTTCCTGATTCAAATCATTTTTGCCATTCCATGTAATCTCATACGTTCCGGCATTCTGATAATTATTTACAAGCTCGGTTACTTTCTCACCATTAATGTTGTAAATAATTACTTTTACATTTCGTGCTTCAGGCAGAGCATATCTGAATTTTGTAGATGGGTTAAATGGATTAGGATAGTTGAACGACAGATCGAACGTTTCAGGAATTTCAGAATCAATCTCTTCAACTGATGTAGGGAAGCCGACTATTTTAATTCCGTCTAATCCTACAAGATCGCCGTCATTTCCAACATACTGCCAGCCAAGTTTTAAATTTGACCTGTTTGAATAAGCTGTAAGATCAACATTCTTTTGTCTCCACATAAAACCCTGACCATCATTTTCAGCAGACCAGATTTCCTGCCAGTTTGAACCGCCATTTGTTGAAACATGTAATTTTAAAGTCGCTGCAGAAAGCCACTGAGTACTATATGCAGCATAAAATTCTACATAAGCGCTTCCGTTACCCAATTCAAAAGCCGGTGATATTAACCATTCGTTTTGATTTTGTGCTACCCAGGGGCAAATAGCTGAGTTTGTACTTGAAGGGTCAATCTGATTGAAATTATTATTCTGTGGATTTCCCTGTTGCCATGTATAAGAAGAGTTTAAAATTTGTGTGGTCCATCCGGCCGGAGGGAATGCCTGATCAAATCCCTGCTGCATCAATGTAGTCTGTGTTCCGCCGCCACCGCCTCCAATGGTTGCTGAGTACATACTTCTGCCGTGTGTGGCAGCGAATAATTTATTATCACTCGCGCGCAGGTCGAGATCCAGTACAGGAACATTTGCCATACCATTCACGTCCTGAACCCATGAACTTCCGCCGTTTTCAGTTGAGAATACTCCAAGGTCAGTTCCAACAAAAATATTATTTCCGTTTGAATGATTAACAGCAACACAGTTTGCGGGCAGGTTTGGTAAATTTCCTGAAATGTTAGACCAGCTCTGTCCGTAATTGTCCGTCTTGAAAATTTTTGAACCCGATTGGTAACCGGAGAAAGTAACATATGCAACTGCAGGATTGTTAGGATCAGTTGCGATTTTTGTTACACTAAGATTTGGTAAACCCGAATTTCTAAGGTTCCAGTTAGTACCGCCGTTAGTTGTAACCTGAACTCTTCCGTTTGAACAGCCGGCATATATAACACCGGAATTTCCTTTGGCTACTGTAACTGCAGATATTGTTGCACCTGATTGACCGGAACCGTCACCTGTGAGGTCTGTACTTATAGCAGACCAGTTTGATGCACCATTTTGTGTACGCCAAACTCTGTATGTGCCTGCTACGATTGTGTTGGCATCATTAGGATCCATAGAGAACGGGGAAATGAACTGGGTTCTATCGGTGGTTCCATCATAAAAATTCGGACCTGTGGGAATTCCCGTCATCGCCTTGAAGAATGTTGCCCCGCCATTTGTTGTTTTAAAGAATGCAAGATTAACATACTCCATATAAATATTGTTTGGATTGTTGAAATCAATCTCTGTTGCGCCGCCATCACCACCAAGAATTTCATTCCATGCAGTGCCTCCGGTTGATTTTAAAGTACCATTATCCTGTGTTCCGCCGGCGTATATAGTTCCTGATGATGCAGTTGTTCCATAAAAAAATTGAGTTATGAAAAGATCATTATTTAATGATGTCCAGGTTTCACCTTTATTGTTTGATCTGTAGATACCGCCGTCATTACCAAGATATACTATACTTGAGTTAGATGGAGCGAATGCTAAGCCGTGCTGATCTGCATGCGCATAAGGTGGTGCACCTGCTTCAGAGTACCAGTTTGTTTTTTGTGTCCAGTTGTTTCCGCTGTTTGTTGATTTCCAGTTATCAATGCCTCCTGCAAGCACATTGTTTGCATTATCGGGATCCACAGCAAGTATATTATCATACCATGCCTGTGATCCTGTATATGTACTTTGTCCAGCATAAGAAGGGCCGGGGACTGTTCTTGCAGACCATGAACCACCGCCGTTATTAGTATAAGCCATTGCGCCTGTACCGTTAGTGCTAAGATCCATAAATGAAGCATAAGCAACCAGAGGATTTGACTTCGAAACTGCCAATTCAATTCTACCGGCACCCGTTAATCCATAGTTAAACTCGAATGTTGATCCTGCATTGGTACTTCTCCATATCTGTGACTGATCGAATAAACCAAACGCAGCATAAACAGTAACGGGCGATGTATACGCAATTTCTATATCTGTGCAATGTACATCACTTCCGCCTGTACCTGATAAATGAGTTGTGAATGATGAGCCGCCGTTGTTTGATGAATATAATCCTTTTCTGGTTGAAGCATACAGAACATTATTTGTGTTATCATAGTCAAGATCCGTAACGTAGTAATAGTCAGAATTGTCTGTGGCAGATAAACGTGACCAGGTTGCACCCGCATCAACAGATTTAAAGATACCTGCGCCGCGAATTGCATCGCCATTAAAAAACCCTTCGCCTGTACCTGCATAAATTGTGTTAGGATTATCAGGATCAATTACCAGAGCACACACCGCAATGTTTTCCATAAAGTCAGTTAACGGTGTCCAGGTAGTTCCTCCATTAACGGTTTTCCAAACACCGCCTGCCACAGCACCAATGTAAACTGTATTCGGATCGGAAGGATGAACAGCGATTGCCCGGATCCTTCCACCGATATTTCCCGGACCTAATTGCGTCCAGTTAAGTGCTGCGGGGTTACTTGCTGGGGACTGATTATGCAGCAGTATATGTTCCATTGCTTCTTCCTGCCATCGTTCAGGAATGAAACCATTAGGGTATGCACGCTGATCATAAAACCATTTCATGGCTTTGTCAGGCTGATCATATTTCAAATTCAGTCTTGCTTTTTTCTTTTCAATTCTGTGCTGCTGAAAGTCCTCACTCGTAAATTCATGTTCCCCGGTTTGAAGATAAAAGAAACCAGACAACAGTCCCACAAAAAGAAAATATAGTAACAGATTCTTTTTCATTTTATACCTCTTGTTTAGTTAAACTTTTGAATTTCATTTACTATTCAACACTAATTACTTTTTGTATATACCATCCCTTTTGATATTCATAAGATATTTCTGCTTTAAAACTTTTACCTTCACTCAGTCTGCCAAGTTTTTTCAATGAGTCATTAACATCACTTTCAATCAGCTTGTCGTTATCATACCTGAAATTAGGAATGAGTTTATACTCATTACCTTTTACTGCAATGCTCGGCAGGCGGTCAGTTTCCTGCACTTCAACTATAGTTGCGCTGATGGTAAAATCAGTTTCATTTTTTGAATTGATTTCTTTTACCACGGCAGTAACTATTGATACATTCGGAGTGACTGTTGTCGGGTTATTCTGGTTGGTTGATGTGCCGGAGTCCTTTGTCTCTTTACAAGTTGAACAGGAAGTGAGAAATGTAACTGCCAGCAATAATAGAAAGCTTACAAATAGCTTCATGACATATCCCTGTAAGTGGTGTTTAAATTATTTTGATTTAAAGAAATTCGTAATGGCTTTTGAAACCTGCTTTATAGCATATTGAGCACAATACCTTTTTAGTTAATTCCGGCTCCCATGCCAATCACATTGTGATTATTAACCAGGTAATTCAAATTATTCGAAGTATGAACGGAACAAAATTTTTAGGAGGAAACTGCTTAAAATAAATCCTTGTTTTGATTGTTACAGTTAATCTTTGCTTTTATACTGAAATCATGTCGGATTAAATCACGCCGGAAGTTTAAATAATTATTTTTTATTTAACAAACATCATTCTGACAGAAAAAAATTTTAATCAGCTTTATACTATTGACAGTATGAAGGTTCTGAAATTGAATTTATGTATTTTTGTATCAGAAAATTTAAGTACTATACGGAACAAAATGATGAATCCGAAAATAATTCACGATGCACAAAATCATAAGTTTTATTGCACTATCGAAGGGAAAGAATCTTACCTGCGTTATTTCATGAAAGATGCTACCACTATAGATTTACGTTCGACATACGTGCCTCACGATTTACGCGGGAAAGGGATTGCGGGATCAATCGCAGAAACTGCATTGAATTTCGCGCTCGAAAATAATCTCACGGTTATTCCCACCTGTTCATATGTTCATTATTACATGCAAAAAAATGATAAGTACAAAGAATTGATTACAAGGGCATGAAACTGCAGCCGCACAAAATTTTATGCGGCTGTAAAGAGTAGTTTATTTTAATTTGGCGTTAAGGGTCATCGGAACACTTGAAAGTGCCCGCGAAATTATACAGGCTGTTTTTGTTTTTTCTGCGTACTCATTAAACTTTGCAGCATCAATTCCTTCAACGTTGCCTTCTGTGCTTATCTCAATTTTTGAAATTCCGAATCCGGCATCTCCTTTTTCAAGATGGACTTTATCTACTGTTGAAATTAAATTCACTTTGAATCCGTCATTTGATAAAGCATTGGCAAGCGCCATTGTAAAACAACCGGCGTGTGATGCACCAAGTAATTCTTCGGGATTTGTAACAGTTCCCGAATCAAATCTTGATATAAAATTATACTCATTATTGTTCAGCACTTTGCTGTCGGTTGTTAGGTTCCCTTTACCGCCCTTTAAATCTCCGCGCCATTCTGCGGATGCACTCCTGACAGGCATAATAATTCTCCTTTTTTGTTTAAGATTGCGTGATTTTTTGATTAAAATTTGTGCGCTAATATACTAAAAGAATACCATTCATTTCGGGTCAAAAGAAACCTGCTCTATCCATAATATTTCTGTGGAATTTTAATTCTCTTTTTTTTATGCTCAATCAAGAAAAAATTTTTATTGGTTAAATCAAGAAGATGATTTACAAACTCAAAAATATTTCAGTCGTATTTCTGTTTCTGCTTGCTGTTTCGGGAATGAGCATTGCGCAGGTTTCAAGAAATACAAAAGCTGATGCAAATAACGGCACAGTTGTTAAGGATGAAAAACAGGCGCGGAATAGTCGTTACGGTGACAGCAAAAAAGAATCAAAGTTAGATAATAAAAGTTCCGACAGAAATCATTGGGATAGATATAACAAAAATGAATCTTCCGGAAAAAATTATTTCCGGGTAGACAAATCAAAAAATTCTTTGTGGGATGGAAAGCACTGGAATGAATATGATTTCCCACTTAAGGTGTATGTTAAATCCACATCATCAAAATATTTTAAAAAGAAATACGGAGAGTTTATAAAATATGCTTTCAATCACTGGATGAAGGCAGACAGCAGAATTAAATTTGTTGAAACATCCTCATCTTCAAACGCAGATATATCGATAAGATTCATTCATAATCTTATGGAAAAATATGATGAAAATTATCTCGGGCTGACTGAATATGAAACAAATGACAGGAAAGAAATTAAGTTCGCTGATATTCAGATTAGTTTACTCAAGTTTAACAACAAACCGGTAACCGAAGGTGAAATAAAAAACACAATCATTCATGAGCTCGGTCACGCACTTGGTTTAGGTCATAGTAATAACGAAGAAGACATAATGTTTTCAGTTATTAATCCCGACTCCAACTCCGAAATGAAATTTAATGATCTCTCGGCTGGCGATAAACTCGCAATCCGTGATGTTATTAATCTTGGATTCAAAAATAAACTGGTAAAACGCTGAAACTTCTTTTACTCCTGCGGCTGCATGCCGTAACCGATCCACTCTTCTTTTGACGGACCATAAATACCGGGAACTTTTAAACCTGATAATCTCATCAAAGTAGTCAACTGTCCGCGGTGATGTATCTGATGTGTAATTAACACACCAAGAGTTTTTCCTCTCGACCACATTTCACCGTACATGTTGTCTTCAGTCTTAAGAGAATCATCATTCCATTTTGCTTTTAGTTCTTTTACAAGATTTTCAGATGAATGTTTATACTCATCAACAATTTCTTTTGCTGTTGCGGGAACAGGAGCTTCGTGATTTTTACTATCGAAAGATAATCCCGTACGCGATACCATTTCATTCATAGATGTTGTAATGTGCCATGCAATTCTTCCGGGAGTACGTACGTCATTACCGATTTTTTTTGTTAGTGATTCATCGGTAAGATTATTCAGCAGCTTCAATGTTGCCTGTGATTCATAAGCCCAGTCGTTTAAGAAGTCATTTAGTTTGTAGTACATTTTTCTTCTCCCTTTGTATAATTGTCTATTTTCTAAAACTATTTCATAAAATTGCCCCGGCATTTATGCCGGGGGTTAATAACAGTATGATTTAGGCTTTAACCACATTTGATTTTTTTTGATGTGACTAAAGTCATTGAATTAATTTCAGAGATCACTACCGTTGACTGAAGTCAACGGCAATAGAAATATTTTTCAATTAAAATTATTCTAACCCAAACTCACCAATATCTCTTTCAACTTACCAATATTTGCAATCCATTCCTTCTCCTTAGCGCGTTCTCTCTCAACAACTTCCGGGGCGGCATTAGCAACAAACTTTTCATTCGACAGCTTTTTCTGAATTCCTGTTAATGCACCTTCAAGTCTTGTTATCTCCTTCTGAAGACGTGCTCTTTCAACATCAAGATCAATCAACCCCTCAAGCGGGATATATATTTCACAACTACTCAACACAGCCGAAGCACTCGCTTTGGGTTTTGCTATGCTTGCATCTGCTGAAAGCTCCTCAACTTTTGCAAGCCTTTTTATATACTCAACCTGGTGCGGCTTTACTGATGAAGTCTTGATAATTGCGTTAACTTTTTTAGAAGGCGCAATGTTCATCTCACCACGGATATTCCTTATCGCCGTAATGATATCCATCACCATTGCCATTTCAGTTTCAGCATTCTTGTTAATGAGGCTTTCATTTTCCAGCGGATACGATGAAGTAGAAATACTCTCTCCGTTCTTTCTTTCACCAAGCAGATGATAAAGCTCCTCAGTTATGAACGGCATATACGGATGAAGAATCTTTAAAGCATTTTCAAAAATTGAAATAGCGCGTGTCAGTACCGCAGATTTTATTTCTTCATTATCAGAATAAAGCCTGTTCTTAATTAACTCTATGTACCAGTCACAGTAATCGTTCCATATAAAAGAATAAATAAGTTTAAGCGAATTATTTATCTCAAAATCATCCATAGCTTTATTAAGCTGTTGAAGTGTTTCGTTGAAGCGTGAGATTATCCATTCATCCGCAAAGTCTATATGCGTGTCTATTAATTCACTCTTAACGGGAATTGTTTCCTTGTTCATCAAAAGGAATCTTCCGGCATTCCACATCTTGTTTGCAAAATTTCTGCCGAGTTCACACTTATCAGTGCTGAACAAAACGTCCTGACCAAGCGGCGCTAAGTATATCACGGTAAACCTTAACGCGTCTGCACCGTAATCTTTTATCACTTCAAGCGGGTCGGGAGAATTACCGAGCGACTTACTCATCTTTCTTCCCTGCGAATCACGAATGATACTCGTGAAGTAAACATCACTGAAAGGAATGTCATTCATAAAATGCATGCCAGCCATTATCATTCTCGCAACCCAGAAGAAAATTATATCCGGACCGGTTACTAATGAGCTGGTCGGGTAATAATATTTTCTTTCATCATCCGTTTTAAATATTGCGTGCGCCCACAACCAGCTTGATGCCCACGTATCAAGAACATCTTCGTCTTGTTTCCAAATATTTAAATCATTTGGAGGATTAACATCACAATAAACTTCTTTTGTTTTGAAATTATACCAGACCGGGATACGGTGACCCCACCAAAGCTGTCGTGATATACACCAGTCTTTAATTCCTTCCATCCAGTGATAATAAGTTTTTTCCCAGTGCTGCGGATAAAACTTAACTCTGCCGTTTCTCACAACTTCAAGCGCGGGTTTTGAAAGTTCATCCATCTTCATAAACCACTGCTCACTTAAGTATGGTTCGATCGGAACATTACCGCGTTCGGAGTAGCCGACTTTATTCTGATAATCTTCAATCTTCTGGACAAGCTCTAACTCTTCCAAACGGGCAACAACTTTTTTTCTTACCTCGTAGCGGTCAAGCTCTCTAAAATCAGCCGGAACATTTCCGTTAGTAGTTGCGTCATCATTAAAAATATTAATGAACTCAAGATTATGTCGCTTACCCATCTCATAATCATTAACATCGTGTGCGGGAGTTACCTTTACAACACCTGTCCCGAATTCCATATCAACATACTCATCACCGAATACGGGTATTTCTCTTTCAGCGATAGGCAGTAAAACTTTTTTGCCGATAAGATGTTTGTAACGTTCATCATTAGGATTAACAGCAATGCCTGTATCACCGAGCATAGTCTCAGGACGTGTGGTAGCTACAACAACAAACTCATTCGAGTTCATTACGGGATATTTAAAGTACCACAACTTACCGTTAACAGTTTTGAAGATTACTTCCTCATCAGAAATTGCGGACTTGTTAGCCGGGTCCCAGTTAACCATTCTGTAACCGCGGTATATCTTTCCTTCCTTGTAAAGTTCAACGAACGCTTTAATTACTTCGTGATAATAATCATCATCCATAGTAAAACGTTCACGCCGCCAGTCGCAGCTAACGCCAAGCTTCTTCAACTGCTGGATTATTATTCCGCCGTATTCTTTTTTCCAAACCTGGCAATGCTCTAAAAACTTTTCACGACCGATGTCGTACTTCTTTATTCCTTTCTCCTCAAGAAACTTCGTCACCTTTGTTTCGGTTGCAATTGAGGCGTGGTCGGTGCCGGGAACCCAGCATGCATTATAACCCTGCATACGTTTTGTGCGGATGAGAATATCCTGCAGTGAGTTGTTAAGAATGTGTCCCATCGTCAACATACCGGTAATGTTCGGCGGAGGTATTGCTATCGTATAAGGTTTCTTTGAACTGTCTATATCTGAATTGAAAAGATTATTCTCAAGCCAGTACCTGTACCATTTATCTTCTACAATAGAAGGATCATAAGCTTTGGGAACTTGCCCCGCTCCCTGCGGGGATTCTGAAAAGTTTGTTGAGGACATTCGTATCTCTGTTAGTGAAAATATTGAATGCAAATATAAGAAAAATTGATGTGCGTAATTGAGGGGAAATTACTTCAGAAAATCTGACCACTATGTCACACTGAGCATGCCTTTCCCTTTGGGATCGAAGTGTGACAACGTTCACGACACCAGAAACTACACCTTCAGTAGAACTTTTCCCGGTTGTCTCGGACTAGTCCCTGACAGTTTCCAATAAAAAAGCCCTTCTGCAATTGAGGGGCAACACAGAACTATCTCATTCTGCGGGGGCAAAATTTCTTAAGCTGTCGAACCTGTTCCTTCGGGATCAAAGTTTGAAAAAGTATATCATTTTTATAAACCAACAAGCCAATAATGGATCAATGCAACAATCATCCTCACTTCATGAAAACCATCTTCCTCGTCTCAACAAACGAACCTGCTTGCAGTTTATAAAAGTAAACTCCGCTTGCCAACTGCTGACTGTTGACTGCCGACTGAAACTCAACCTCATAACTTCCTGCGGATTTGAATTCATCAACAAGTGTTGCTACTTCGTTCCCTAACAAATTGTAAACCTTCAACACCACCTTTGACATTTGACCAGTGACATTTGACGCAACAGTATAACGTATTTTTGTGTTTGGATTGAACGGGTTCGGGTAATTCTGTTCAAGAATAAATCCGGAAGGCACATCAATAACATCATCAACCTCGGTAACAGTCAACTGGTTATAACTTATCATTTCAGATTGGTAAACCATCTTTGAAGTATTGCTTTGAATAAAAACCATTACGTGCAGACTATCAACATCCCACAATGCTTCCAGTGGAATATTCTGTCCAACAGTTTTTGTTTCAGAAGGATTAATTGTAAAAGGTGTTCCGGTAGTTGTGGGTAAGATTTTTCTCATCACGTGTTTGTGGTTTTGTATTCCATTATTCCCGGCATAAAACACATCTTCCGCAACAACGAAATAAATATTTAAATCGCTATCGGAAATATCTCCGGTCCTTGTCACTTCTGCGGAAATGTTAAATTCATTTTCATCTCTCGTTCCGCTCAAACTTATCGTCAGCGGACTCGTCATCATAATGCGTGCATCAAGTGAGCTGCCCCAGCCTGAAGTTGATCCTTGTATCGCGCCGTCAAAAAATCCTCGCGGTGTTGCTGCAACAGGGTTATAAAATGTATGTCTCGCCGCCGATCCTTCCGCACTTTGTATATAAAGCTGATCGGTACTGTAAGGATAGATCATATGATAATATATGTAATTGATGTTCCCGCTGTTTGGACTGTTCATCAAATAATTATCAAGTGTGTTATGTGCGGCCGGGCATAACGGGCAATGCGAATTTGTAAACACTTCAACAAGTGCTTTTCTCTGGTTCTGCGCGAATGACATAACAGATATCACCAACAGAAACAGGATTAAATATAGTTTCCTCATTGTATTTCCTTTTTTGATTTTAGTATAAGGAGATGAAAACAAAAATGAAAGGGAAGCGAGAGTCCCATTGAAACAGTGTACTAAATGGGAAATTATTAAGTTTTATTCTACCCCGTACTGGTAGTTGGGTAGTTTAACTGCTATTCCGCTGTTTGCGCCGTCAACGTCATTCTGCTGATCACCAAAGTTTGCAACAATTGTATAACCCTTATTAACAAGTGATGCTCTTACCTGTGTCTTGTATTGACCCGCGGGTAATTTATATTCACTTTGTGAACGTGTGATGAGAGTATCAAATGTTGTATAACCGGCGCTCAACAAATTATCGTAGGTGGGCTGGTATTGATAATCTCTTCTTCCTGTTAAAAAAATTATCCTGAATCCTTTTTTAACTAAGTGACTGTACAGATCCCTGACAGGAACAATCGGCTCTGCCTCAGCTTTTTTTATCCACTCATCCCAGATATTTTTTTCATAACCATAATCATACTGTTTCATGTACTTGAAGTTTGAAAGAGCCGTTTCATCAACATCAAAAATAACTGCGGATAAATTCGCGGGAATTATTTTGTCTATATCCTCTTTCGCATCATCGAGGATTTCCTTCAACTCCGCTTCGTACTGCCCGGACTCATAATATTGAGTAACTAACCTTTTAACATGTTCAACATTTTGAATTGAAGGACAGCATCCGTTATTAAAAAAAAGTAATGAAATCAGAGCAAACAAAAACAGCGATGTTAGTTTCATTTTTATAAAAGTTTATTTTGTTCCGAAAAAAAATCTAAGCGGGCGTTCCATTCTTTTAGCCCATTCGGTTTCATGATGTTCAGCACCGGGCGAATAGAAATAATCCAGGTCTGTCCCGATAACAAATCCCTTTTGTGTAAGCGCGCAGAACATTTGCTGACCACGTATTATCCCATCTTCCCCATGATCGATATAAATTTTTATGTCCTTCTTTGTTCCGTTATAGTTCTTAACAAGATTTATTGCATGATCATTGTGATAATAAAATGAACTGGACATACATCCCGCTTTTGAAAACACATCGGAATAATTCCAGACAGCAAGAAAAGAAATCAACCCGCCCATTGATGAACCCATAATTGCAGTGTTAATCCTGTCCGGCATAGTTCTGAAATTCGTATCAACAAAAGGTTTTAGTTCATTAACGATAAACTGAAGATAATTTCTTCCTTTTTCTGTTTCACTGTATTCGTCAAGCCGGTCATTCGTATTGTTTATGCCGACCAGGATAAATGGTTTTACTTTGTGATTTTTTATAAGCTTTGTTGCAGTCTCATCAACTCTCCAGTCATAACCCGCATAAGATGTTTTAGGATCGACAAGATTCTGACCATCGTGCATATAGAGCACGGGATATTTTTTATCCGGGTTACTTTTGTATGCAGGAGGAAGCCATACAAACACTCTTCTTTTGTTATGCAGGAATTTTGATTCGAAATCATCGAAGAATTTTATATCCCCTACTATTTTGATGCTTCCATCACTCCCGCGTCTTTTAAAACCGGCGGAAAGTTTTTTAACCGCGTTTCTCATATTCTCCATATGAAATTGAAATATATTAATTATCGAAAAGATACTTATAGTTTTTAATAATGCAAAAATCGGGCAATAAACCATAAATTGGATTAAATGCGATATTCAAAACTAAAGCACCATTTTCTAGAGTAATTTTCATCAGGTTTAAATGGACAATTGTACAATTTTTACAGATTTTAAACCCAGCACAAAAAAAAGTTTAGGAGATTTTTCATAATGGCTATTATCAGACCTTTCAATGCTCTAAGACCCACAAAAGAAAAAGCACAACTTGTAGCAAGCGTTCCTTATGATGTAGTTAACAGGGAGGAAGCATCGGAGTTTGCAAAAGAAAATCCGTTAAGTTATTTACACATCACCAGGTCAGAAATTGATCTGCCCGAAGTTAAAGATGTTTACTCCAAAGAAATTTATTTGAAGGCAAAAGAAAATCTTAACAAAATAATTAAAGAAGCTCCGTTAACAACCGAAGATAAACCACACTTCTATCTTTACAGGTTGATAATGGATGGAAGATCGCAAACCGGTATCTGCGCAACATTTTCTGTTGATGATTATGACAATGATGTAATTCTCAAACACGAAAAAACACGTAAGGTAAAAGAAGACGACAGAACAAATCACATTATTACAACTGAAGCACAAACAGGAGTTGTGTTCCTCACTTATCGCGGAGTAAAATCAGTTAATGAACTTGTTGATAAGACAATTAAAGAAGTAAAACCCGAATATGATTTTACTGCGCCTGATGGAATTCAGCACACAGTTTGGGTTATGCCCGAGCAGCTCAATGAGTTGATAGTCAACGAATTTAAAAAGGTAAGCAAACTTTATATCGCTGATGGTCATCATCGTGCAAAAAGCGCGAGCCGCGCAAAAGAAGAAAAGATGAAAGCAAATCCGAATCACAAAGGTGATGAAGAGTATAATTATTTCATTGCTGTTCTTTTCCCTGAAGACCAGTTGAAAATTCTTCCATACAACCGTGTAGTGTTTGATCTTAATGGATTGAGCAAGGATGATTTCTTAAATGCTGTAAGCGATAAATTTGAAGTGACAAAAACTTCTGTAAAAGAACCATCTGTTCAGAAGCAGTTCTGTATGTATTTAGATAAAGAATGGTACTTGTTGAGCGCGCGTGATTCGGTCCTTGCAAGTTTATCTTTAGAAAAGTCGGTTGGTGAAAAGTTGGATGTAAGCGTACTTCAAAATTTTTTATTAAATCCTGTGCTTGGTATTGATGACCCGAGAACAAATACCCGGATCGATTTCATCGGAGGAATTCGCGGAACAAAAGAACTCGAAAAATTAGTTGACGGAGGCAAGGCTGCAGTAGCATTTTCACTTTATCCTGTAAGCCTGAATGACCTTATGAATATTTCAGATGCCGGCGAGATTATGCCTCCTAAATCAACATGGTTTGAACCGAAATTGAGAGATGGTTTGTTAACGCATTTAATTTGAGTGACCGAATTATTTTTACCACTTAGACACTTAGAACACTAAGATTCACTAAGAAAGTCAAAACATCAAAGGAAAAACATCATGGAAAAAAGAATTTATAACTTCAGTGCTGGTCCGGCAATTCTTCCGGAAGAAGTTTTATTAGAAGCACAAAAAGAATTTTTTACATTGCCCAGTGTGGGAATGTCAATTCTCGAAATTTCTCACCGTTCAAAAACATTCGACGCAATTCACGCAGAAGCAAAAGACGGAATTAAAAAACTTCTTAATATTTCAGATGACTACCACATCTTGTTTTTACAAGGCGGAGCTAGTCTTCAGTTCTCAATGATTCCTTTAAATTTAATGCCGCCAAAGAATAAAGCCGACTACATTTCAACAGGAAGCTGGTCGAAGAAAGCTATTAAAGAAGCAAAGAGAGTCGGAACAGTTAACGTTGCCGCAACTACAGAAGAAGGCGAAGGCGAGAATAAATATTTTAAACGTATTCCAAAACAGAGTGAGCTTAAACTTGATGCTGATGCATCCTATGTTCACTTCACATCAAACAATACAATTTACGGAACCCAATGGATGAGCGAACCGGAAGTTGGTAATGTTCCGCTTGTCTGCGATGCTTCTTCTGACATTCTCCATAAAAAAATTGATGTAAGTAAATATGCTTTACTCTATGCCGGCGCACAGAAGAATATTGGTCCATCCGGTGTTGTTCTTGTTATCATTAGAAAAGATATGATTGAAAGAAGCCAGGATTCGCTTCACACAATGTTGAATTATAAAATCCAGGCAGAGAATGATTCCCTCTATAACACACCAAATACATTTGGTATTTACATTATAAAGCTTGTTACTAAACACCTTCTTGGTTTAGGCGGACTTGATAAGATGTATGAGATCAACAAAAACAAAGCAAAGATACTTTATGATGCAATCGATAACAGCGGTGGTTTCTATAAAGGTCACGCTGAAAAAGAAAGCCGTTCATTGATGAATGTTACCTTCAATCTTGCAACTCCTGATCTTGAGAAAAAATTAATCGATGAAGCAACTAAAGCCGGATTCAGCGGACTTAAAGGGCATCGTTCTGTCGGCGGTTTGAGAGCTTCTATATATAATGCTTTCCCGACAAAAGGCGTTGAAGATCTTGTTTCATTCATGAAAGATTTCCAGAAGAAGAACGGATAAATATTATTTTATGTGCCTTAGTGAAGTTTTACCACTAAGGCACTTAGCTCACTTAGTCACACTATGAAAAAAAAGGTTAAGGATGAAAAAAATATTTTTTGTATTACTCACCGGATTGACGCTAATAAGCTGCGGCAAAGAAGATTTAAAACTTGAAGCGTTTAATCCCGAAGCTTTTGCATTTGATATTGGTGATACCTGGGAAGTGAATGCTTCTGCACAGGTAAGAGGATTTTTGCAGGTCGAAGAAAATGAAATGTTCAAAGCGTCATTAGCTTTTTCTGTCGATCTGATAACACCATCCGGTGATACAATTGCGGGACTAATAACCCGCGTAGAAGATCTTAACAACAATGAGAAAGTGCTCGACACTTCACTCGAAGCACAATTTGAACTTGACTCAACTTATGCTGCAGGAAAATATAATGTGGTTTTTAATGTGAAGGATGTGAACAATAATCAGACTGCAACTACGGCAGCTTCATTTGAAATTACGGAAGAGTGATCATTCATTAAGATACTGTTCGGGAATAAGTTTTCTCCCGGCAAATCCTGATTCGTGTTTGTGATAATACCTGATATCTTCTTCATCGCTCTTCCAGCAGAGGAGAACTTCTTCTCCATCAATTATTGCAGGAAAATCAACAAGACCGATTGTAAAATTCCAGTCTTTATATTCACACCCGATTTCTTCAAGTTCATTTATAAATCCGTTTATCTCTGCAATTAATTTTTTTACTCTCGGATCTTCCTCTGGATTTTTTCCAATCTCATCCGCAAAAAGTTTTAATTCACTGCTGGCAAGAATAATATCCTGCACAATCCTTTTTACCAGAGGGAGAGTTTTGTTTGCTTCAGAAACTGTAAAATATTTTAGTTCGGTTGTCATAAATCAAATGTGTATTCAAATAACGATGTTAAGATAAACTTAATGTGTAATAAAAAAAGTTCATAAAAAAATCTTTCGGAACTATTTCTGAATCCTTAATGAAATATTTGTCTCTAACTAAACAGAAAAATTATTCTTTTATTCAAGGAGATATTTAATGGGGCGTCCATTCTTTCTGGATTCAGTTAAAACTAATGGTCTTACTTATAATCAGTATTTTCAGCGCACAGTTGATGACAGTGTAAAAATATTGCCCGCAGACGCAAATGAAATACAAACTCACCGGCACTCAATGCTTAAACTAAATGTACAGAGAATGAAGAGAGTTGAAAAAACTTTTTCTGTATCAGAAGAAATGGCAGAGGAAATAAGTAAGATAAATGAAAAACAAACATGGATGATAATCTCCGAGCCCTGGTGCGGAGACTCAGCACAAATTATTCCGGTATTAGCAAATATTGCTTCGGCAAACACTTTGATTGACTTAAAGATTATTCTTCGTGATGAAAATTCTGAAATTATGGATTTGTATGTAACTGAGGACAATAAAAGAAGTATTCCTGTTCTGGTGATTTTTGATGAAGCAGGAGAAGAATTATTAAGGTGGGGTTCGCGTCCGGAAGTTGTCGAAAAACTTGTCAAAGATCTGAAATCACAAGGATTAACAAAAGACGAATGGCTTGTAAAACTTCACTTATGGTATGCACAGAATAAAGGAATTGAAATCGAAAGAGAGATCCTCGCAAAAATCAGAATGGATGCCTTGACGATTTAGTTCAAAAAAGCTGTTTTCACTGATACAACCCGCATAAATAAATTTTATTTATGGTCTTTATCGTAAAATGTTCTTAAGTTTTAACCAGAAACTTTAAGTACTAAATATTATTTACGGGGTAGTTTATGAAACGATTGTTACAATCAGTGTTTTTCACATTCCTGTTTGCTTTTCAGATTTTCCCACAATCACCGGTAGTTCAACAGATACTGAATTCTGTAAGTCAGGATTCATTAGTTTATTTTGTGCGCGAACTCTCCGGTAATGTTCCGACTATTATTAATGGAACATCTCAAACGATTGTCTCAAGACACAAAAACCAGCCGGGGAACTCACTCGCTGAAACTTATATAAAACAGAAGCTTGAGAATTATGGTCTGACTACAACTATTCAGTCATTCAGTACAACCGGGAAAAACGTTCTCGGAGTCAAAACAGGTACAGAATTCCCGAATCAAAAATATATTATCTGCGCACATTATGACGATATGCCAAGCGGTACAACTGCGCCTGGTGCGGATGACAATGCAAGCGGTACCTCGGCTGTTATTGAAGCGGCAAGGGTATTAAAGAATTATTCTTTCCCGTTCACTATTGTTTTTGCTTTATGGGATGAAGAAGAACAGGGATTGATAGGCAGCGAATATTATGCTACTCAGGCGGCTAATGCAGGTGATTCTATACTTGGTGTAGTAAACATGGATATGATTGCTTACGACGGCAACAATGATGGCAATGCAGATGTTCATAACAGTTCAATAGCAAATACAGGTTTATTAAAAGATAAAATGCTGGAAGTAAATCTTGTGTACGGAATCAATCTTGATCTTGATGTCGTTCCGGCAGAACCGTACAGTGATCATCAATCATTCTTAGATCACGGTTACGGTGCCATACTAATTATTGAAGATGATAATGATTTTCATCCATACTACCACACGGTAAATGATCTTGTTATACATTTTAATAATCCATATTACCTTAAGATGTCAAGGCTGGCAATTGGTACGCTGGTATCATTCGCACTTAATCTTAATCTGACAATTCAGCACTCACCTATTGCATCGACAGATATTTCACAACCAATTAATACAAGCGCATTTATCTCAACCGGTTTAACTATCGGAACAGGAAGCGCAGCACCAAGACTTTATTACAGAACGAAGACCGGCGGCGGTTCTTTTTCACAGTTTAATGAAATTGTTGGTACACCAGCGACACTAAGTGCAACATATAATTTTACTATTCCGGCTCAGCCGCTTGGAACAGTTGTTCAATATTATATTGCAGCACAGGATGCCAACTCATCAATAGTAACAACTCTGCCAGCAGGCGGCGGCGGATATAATCCTCCCGGCAGTACTCCTCCGTTAAATCTTTACGCGTTCTATGTTGCGCCAATAACATACTCGCTTAACGACAATGCGAGCACAACTACTAATTGGACGATCAGTTCAGCCTGGGGACTTGCAACAACAAAATTTGTTTCTCCGCCTACATCATTTAATGAATCGCCTTCAGGTAACTACACAAACAATCTGACAGCAACATTAACATACAGTCTTCCAATTGTGCTTGATAATTCTCTCGGCTCAATACTTGAATTTGATACTCAGTGGAATATCGAAACTGATTGGGATTACGGACAGGTTTTAATTTCAACAAACTCCGGCAGTACATGGACACCGCAGCAGGGATTGTATACAAATCCCGGAACAGGATCATTTCAGCCAGGCGGACAGCCATTGTATGATGCTGTTCAATCAACATGGGTTACTGAATCTATTGATCTTTCCACTTACAACGGACAGACAATCTTGCTCAGATTTTTATTCCGCTCAGACGGCAGCCAGGTTTTTGACGGATGGTTTATTGATAACATAAAAATTATTTCATACTCATCAGTACCTGTTGAACTTACTTCATTTGCCGCAGCAGTTATTAATGATGAAGTTCACTTAAACTGGTCAACAGCATCCGAGTTAAATAATGCAGGCTTTGAAGTTCAAAGATCAACAGATGAAAATTCATGGTATACAATATCTTATGTTGAAGGAAACGGAACAGTTACTTCAAGTTCACATTATTCCGTTGTTGATAAAGATCCGGTAACCGGAATTTCATTTTACCGTTTAGTTCAAAAAGATTTTGACGGAACTTCAAAAATTTATAACTCAATCGAAGTGAACTTTGCAGCACCGTCAGTTTTTGCTCTTGAACAGAACTATCCTAATCCATTTAACCCTGTAACAAAAATTCAGTATTCCATACCGGTTAAGAATTTTGTTGAACTGAAAGTATTCGACTTACTCGGAGGTGAAATTGTAACGCTGGTAAGTGAAGAAAAAGAACAGGGTAAACACACCGTTGATTTTGATGGTTCATCGTTTTCAAGCGGAGTTTATTACTATACTATTAAATCAGGTGAGTTTTATTCAACAAAGAAGATGATATTGATAAAATAAAATTCTTAATCAGAAACTACAGAGAAAAATTTTATGAAAAATATTCTAAACAAAGCTGCAAAATTTTTAGTAGTGTTGATGCTGACTTTTCTTTTCAATAATTCATTTGCACAAAGAAATAACCCGCAGGGTATTTCAGTGAATGTTATTGGCACTACACCAACATCGACAACTCTTGAGTTTGTTGTAAACAATTATGAAACGTACTCATCGACAATTAATGGAAAAGAATTTGTTGATTACTACATCCCGGGCAGCATATTCCTTATGGAAAAAGGCTTGCCCCAATTACCAACTCACAGAGTCAGTATTGTTATTCCCGATCTTGCCGGAATGAACTTCAGGGTAATTGATCAGGACATCAACACAATTGTTACAAGAGAAGTAGCGCCATCAAAGGGACATATAACCAGGGATATCGACCCCTCCACTGTGGCTTATACATTCAGTGAGTTTTATCAGTCAAATAGCTGGTATCCGCAAAATAATATTTTGCTTGATGAACCATACATCATTCGTGATCTGAGAGGACAGACAGTTCAGTTCAACCCGATGCAGTATAATCCTGCGGAGGGTAAACTGAAAATATGTACGCGTATGGTTGTCGAAGTTTATTCTGATGCAAATGTTGCGGCTCACAATATATTACAAAGAACCAGACAGCTAACAGGAATAAGTAAAGAATTTTCAAGCATATACAGTTCACTCTTTATCAACTTTGGTTTTTCATATTATGATTATGTTCCGCTGCAGGAAAACGGAAGACTGCTTATAGTTTATCCGACTGCATTTGCTTCTAACATAACTCCGTTTGTTCAGTGGAAACAGGAGAGAGGATTACAGACCCTTACAGCAGAATATCCGACAACAACCGGAACAGGAACCGCGGCTTTAAAAAGTTATATACAGAATTTATATAACTCTGCTGAAGGTTTAACCTTTATAATTTTTGTCGGTGAATCTAACCAGATACCTACAATCAGCGGGCAATATGAAGGCGCGCCGTCTGATCCTTGTTATGTTAAACTTGCAGGAACAGATGCATATCCTGATGCGTTCATATCAAGAATATCACCTTCATCAGCGACGAATCTGGACTATGTACTTAACAAACTTATCCGTTATGAAAAATTTCCAGATACCGGTCCGGCAGCAACATGGTATTTAAAGGGAGTCGGTGTTGCAAGTAATGAAGGATCGCCACCGGACTATACGCGTGCAGGCTGGTTAAAAGAAATGTTGATCGAAGACATGTACTTCACACAAGTTGATGAAATTTATGATCCGGGTGCAACATCAAGCATGGTTACAACATCGGTTAATAATGGAAGAAGCATTATTAATTACATCGGTCACGGTTCCGGCACAAGCTGGAGTACAACCGGATTTGGTGTAAGCACAATTCATCAGCTTGCTAATGGCTATAAGAATCCTTTCATAATTGATGTAGCTTGTATGAACGGTGATTTTACAATGACCGAATGTATGGAAGAAGCTTGGATAAGAGCAGGCGATATGGCAAACCCGAAAGGCGCTATAGGTGTGTATGGTTCATCGACAAATGCAAGCTGGGTTCCTCCATGTGATATGCAGAATCATGGTGTATCATTGTTAACAACCAGGGAGATGAAATCAGTCGGCGGTGTTTGCTTTAACGGGCTGATGCACGCAATGGATTTATGGGGCGGAAGTTCCGGAGAAGGATTAAAGCTGATGGAACAGTATAATATTTTTGGCGACTGTACCATGCTGCTTACATTTGGTCTTCTTCCTGATTCAACAGCACCTGAACAGATAACTGATCTTGCTGCTGCAAACCCGACATCAAACTCAGTTATGATCAACTGGACATCACCTTTTGATTCATCACTTGGCGGTGTTGTCAGTTATGATTTAAGATATTCTAACAGTCCTATCATTACTGAGGTTGATTTTCAAAATGCAACCTCGATAATTGTTCCGGGCGGTCCTGATTCAGCCGGGATTGCAAAAAGTTATGAATTGAAAAATCTAAGTTTCAACACAACATATTACGTTGCAATTAAAGCAACTGATATCTGGGGCAATAAATCCACAATGTCTAATGTGCCATCAATCATAACCTGGGATGCGCCGTTAATGTCCGTTAATCCTGACTCGCTGAATTGCTTGATATTACCTGATACCATTCACACAGAGATAATATCACTTTCAAATATTTCGTCAACCAGTTCAACACTTGATTACAGCATCACTTTTACTAATAATACTTTTCCCGGAAACGTACTTGCAAAAGTTGTTGAAAAAAATAAAAACGCTGAAGAAAGTTCGGATAAGAATTTTAAACAGCAGTTCTACGGAACATCGCAAAGGGGAAGCGGCGGACCTGATACGTTCGGGTATGAATGGATTGACAGCAACGACCCCGAAGGACCGGATTATATCTGGAATGATATTTCAGCGACCGGTACGCTCGTAAATAACTGGATTGCAACAAGTACTTACACTGCGACTGATGAAGGCAAAGCAGGACCATTTAATCTCGGGTTCAGCTTTAAGTATTATGGTGTTCAGTATACGCAGGTTTATTTCTGCACCAATGGCTTCATATCATTTACAGATATTACTGATGCGGGAATGACAAACGCAGCCATTCCTGGTACGGCGATTCCAAATAATTTAATAGCTCCTTTGTGGGATGATCTTGACGGTAAAACCACGGGTAAAGTTTATTACAAAGCTGAATCAGATAAGTTCATTGTTCAGTATAAAGACTGGCCCGGTTACTTCAGCGGTACGGGACCTTTTACTTTCCAGGTAGTTCTTTACAAGAGCGGGAAAATAATGTTGTACTACAATTCAATACTTGGAACTGTTACGTCCTGCACAGTCGGTATTGAAAATCTCCAAGGTAATGATGGATTGCAGGTTGTCAGGAACGCAGCTTACCTTCAGAACAATCTCGCTCTTCAATTTTCTGCGGAACCGGACTGGCTTGCATCAAACAACTATGAAGGAAGGATATACAACGGAAATTCAGTTGATATACAATTAACATTTACTACTGATGATCTTGCACTTGGTGATTACTCAATGGATATGGAAATAACAACCAACGATCCGCTTCACACAAACATTGTTGTGCCTGTTCATATGACAATAACAAATGAAACTCCCGTTGAGTTTGCAACATTCAGTGCAGAGCAGAAAGATGATAATGTGGTACTTAACTGGAGTACGGCGAGTGAAACGAATAATAGGGGATTTGAAGTGGAGAGAAGGGAAGTAGGCAGTAGGCAATCGGCAGTAGGCAACCAGGAATGGAAAATGGTTGGTAGTGTTGAAGGTAAAGGAACTACAACAGAAGTGAATTCATATTCATTTGTTGATAAGTCAGTAGTTACAGGGAAATATTCTTACAGACTGAAACAAATCGACTTTGACGGCACAGTAAATTACAGCAACGCAGTAGAAGTTGATGTAACAGGTCCTAAAGAATTTTCACTGTCGCAGAATTATCCTAATCCATTTAATCCAACTACTAAAATTCACTACACAGTAGCGGACGCATATTATGCGTCCGGAGTGCCGGTAACAATAAAAGTATATGACATACTCGGCAACGAAGTAGCAACACTTGTAAATGAAAACAAAGAACCGGGACGTTATACAATTGATTTCAATACTGATGCTTATGGCTTAAGTTCAGGTGTATATATTTATACGATGAAAGCCGGCAGCTTCAGCCAAACGCATAAGATGCTACTTATGAAGTAAAACTATAGTCGAAAAAAGAGAAGTAATAAAAACCCGCTTTACTTAGCGGGTTTTTTATTGCTAAAAAATAAATATGTTTTTTATGTTGACAATAAAACAAGTCTGAAGTACGTTTGTACAGGTTCCAATAATAAAATGGGGGTGATTGGCTTTGCAAAACATATACGGGTATTTACAGTGTCATAAAATCTTTGCTTTGCCTTCAACACCTCACTAAATCACACATCATATTATGAAAGGAGCAGAGGGGAAAATGAAAAAAATAATTTTACCAATCCTTCTTTTACTAATCTTACAATTAAGTTGTAAAGACAACGGAGTAACTCCACCGCCAAAAAATAATCCACCCGGCTGGCAGGAAGATATACCCTGGCCAAGCCTTGCTGATAGTCCCTGGCCGATGAATCATAACGATCCACAAAACACAGGCAGATACAAAGGTCGTATTTTAATTAATGGCTCAATTGATTTTTATATTGATAGCCTCTACCTCTTTACCGGAATTTCGATTTCACCTGATTCAAATATTTATTTTTGTTCTTCGATGCCAGGTTATATTCACTCTTATAACATCAATGGAATTTTTAATTGGAAGGTAAAACTAGGGAATGAGAATATTTATACAACTCCACTTATAGATAATAACGGTAACATATATTGTATTTCTGGTCAGGAAGGTATTTTATATAGCCTTAGTAGTGAAGGGAATATTCAATGGACTTATAATTTGGGCTTTCCAGTATGGCAAACAACCTTAAATATTGATAAGGAAGGAAATCTTTATGTGATTGATGGTGGAGGTAATTTAAATGCAGTTAGTTCTACCGGAACTCTTTTATGGAAAATTCATGATGCCAGATTTAATCCAAGTTCCGGTGTTGCTATTTCGATATCTCCGGATGGCAGAACGATGTATCTTCCCGGGCAAAGCAGTACATCGTTATTAGCGCTCGATTTGATTTCTCAGAGTATCAAATGGATATTTGGTAACTCCGAAGTATTGCATACTCCAGTAATTGATTCACAAGGAAATATTTATCTCTTTTGTAAGTCATCATTGGTAGATTCTTTAAAACCATTCTTCTTCTCAATAACCAACGATGGTAAAATTAGATGGTATTTTGATTATCAGGTTGGTGTGAACAATTATATTTTCGGTAATGCTGATCCAACGATTGATGTCGAGGGCAATATTTATTTTGCGCTGGATTCCTTGTACTCACTTGATTATTCAGGAAATCTGAAATGGAAATTAGACTTAGATGAGTTTAATTGGTCACCGATTATATGTGATGAATCAGGTACTGTGATAGTCTGTGAAAATCAAAATGGTTTGAGTAGAATTTTGGCGATTAAAAACGGGAACATCGCATGGCAAACAGAAATAAATTTTACAAATAATGGAAGTGGTTCCTCGCCTGCCCTTGGTTTTTCAAAACTTTTTGTCCCAACATGGAAATCATCACATATAATTACAATAAGGTGATAAAATGAAAATCTTATTCTGCTGCACTCTTATAATAATGTATTCCATTCCATTCTTTCCACAAGAATTACCACCCGCAGTTGAGATTTATGTTCATCAATTGGCAGATAATTCTAATCATTTAATAATTCACCATTTTGATGCTGTAAGTGTCGTTTGGGATCAATATTATAATATTAATACAGTTGATCCCAATAATGGAGATAACATCATCAATACATTTTTTCCGATTAGGGGTAATCGAACAAATAGCGGAGGTGGGGGCTGGCATTTTATTAAATCTAATGAAGGAGGTTCAAGTCCACAAGGTTATGAATATCCCGTTATTGGATTCGGACTTTATAAAGTGCATTGTGATGATAGTAATACCTGTTTCTACATTGATTATAGAGATGATAGATTGTCCATTTTAGGAAACTATAACTATGATATTTCCCTTAAATATAGGTCAGATATAAATAAATATTATTGGTTTGCTGGTATTGCCTCAGATATTACACAATTTACTGAATTAGTTAATGGTGAATTAATATCTATTTGGGAAATATTTAATGAATCCTATCCTATCAACAATTTATTAGAAAATTTTTGGCAAAACTGTTTAGTTCTAATCCCCTCCCAAATCGGTAATCATCCAAAACTTGTTTGGGGTCCACATCCAACTCTAACCGATGTTGTTGGCTACCGTGTTTATCGGAAATACGGTACAGCAACTTTTGATCCTATTGCAACTACAGACTTTGATGAATATTATTATAATGACACAGAACTTACTTTAGATTTTATACAAGGCGGTACAAATGCGTATTATTATGTTAAGGCAATTGTAATCCACGAAAGTGAAAGTGAGGCAACAAATACTGTTGTTGCTAACATCGACGGGCAAAGTCCTGAAAAACTAATTAGTTCAAAAAATATAATTTATGATTTTCAAATAAATAACTATCCCAATCCGTTCAACCCTTCTACAACAATTGAATATTCAACACCAGAGAGATCAAATGTGGTAATCAAAGTTTATGATATGTTAGGACGGGAAGTAAAAGAACTTGTAAATGAAATAAAAGACGAAGGAACATACCAGGTTAAGTTCAATGCAGAATCACTTAGCAGCGGGGTTTACATATATACCATAACAGTAAGCAATGGTAATAGTATTTTATTCCGTGAATCAAAGCAAATGGTTTTGATGAAGTGATTTCAGTTTATGCGATGTAAAAAAATAAACCCGCTCTTGTGGGCGGGTTTTATATTTATGAAATATTAAGTGAACTCACATCTTCAACTGCCCAAGTAATTGATTAATTCTCGCCTTTTGATTTTCGGGAGCCATACCAAGCGCTTTGTTATAAAATTTTGTCGCAAGATCTTTGTCGCCTTTGTTCATATATCCTTCTGCAAGACTATCCCACACATTCCACGAATCGGGATGATTCTCCGTATTCATTTTAAATACGTTAATCGCATCATCAATTTTTCCTGCGAATAAAAACTGGTAGCCCGCCGCATTTACATCAGCTTCTGTTGCGTTTTCAAATGCTGTTCCTTTAAGTTGATCCGCTTCGCTCTTTCTCCCGAGTTCTTCCAGCAGCATAATTTTTGTAACCTGGTTTTGAGTAGTTCGGTTTATACCTATTGATCTGTCAGCCCAGGTCAGTGCTTCATCAAGGTTAAATTTATTTTGAAGACAATAATTTGCTGCCTGGTTCCATGGCTGCCAGAAAAATCCCGGCAAGTCATCAAACTGTTTTCTGAAACTTGCAAGAACCTGTGTCTTTACATCAACTTCAACTTTAAACCCGGCTTTTGTTTTATCCCAGTTCAATGCAATGATTGTTGAGTTAGGATCAGCAGATTCAAAAGTATATTGAAGCCATTCAGTGAACTCACCGCTTTGTGGTTTTATTTTAACGCGCAGTGCGTCTTCACCTTCATCATAATTAAAACTGCCCCACGACCAATTATTTTTACTGAATATAATTGTCCATTCATTTTTTGACGGAATCATATGCAGACCATAAGTACCGGCAGAAAGTTTTTTCCCTTCAACCATTATATCAGTGCTGAAAGAAACTGTTGTGTTTTTATTTGCGCCGGCTCGCCATACCTGGTCATACGGAACAAGCTCTCCAAACACATTTCTTCCTTTTACTCCCGGACGGTTATAGGTGATTGATATATCTGTCAACCCGATACGCTGTGACACAGTTGCGGATTGACTGGCATCCGGCAAGGTAAGTTGCGGCTGAGAGAATGTTTCAATAGATGTTACCAGGAACATTAACAAGAACACATAAAAAACGGACTTAAAAAAATACCTCATACATCCCTCCTAAAATTTTTTATTGGTGTGTGAAATAAAGTAGGATTAAATATTTGTCGACAGGCAACAATTTTTATGAGTGGTTCAATTGCCTGATGTTTGAAGAGAAAAGCGAGTTAAAGTAATACACGGATTTTTCCCTTAAAAACTGACCAAACAAAAAAATGCAGTCACTGTTAAATGAACGCAAAATTATTTCCTCTTTTTTTGATTTATGAACCTGCATAGTTTTACAATTAAGAAAATAAAGTTGGGGACGCATGCTTTGCGTCCACCGGCGATGAGGGTAACCGGAAACAAAACATAAGGATGGAGATATGAGGAAAATAACCGGGCTTCTTGTTTTTCTTTTTCTGGGCACGATCTATTCACAAACAGTTACACTACGCGACACAATGAACCAGTATGATTATATAGTAATCACAACGCCGGAACTGGTTCAGTCATTTCAGCAATTCAAAAATCACAAAGAAACACTTTTTGATTTTAGTGTACTCGTAACGGATACAACATCTATTTACGCCGAGTTTTTTGAAGACTCAACAAAACAGGATAACATCCGTTCATTTATAAGTTATGCGGGAACTTACTGGCAGCAGCCCAGACCTGTTTATTTCTTAATTGCGGGTACAACTACAATGGTTCCGAATTTTGATAACCCTCAACTAGGAAGTTCCGGGGAGTGGAGATTTTTTACAGACTATTACTACACACAAAGTATTTACGAACCAGATACGGTAGCAACGGATTTTTATGTTGGAAGAATCCCCTGTAAGAGTGAGAACGAATTAACAAAGTATCTGAATAAAGTTATACAGTATGAAAGTAATTCAACTTTGCAGGAGTGGAATAACAATGTACTTTTTGTTTGTGGAGATGATACTGTATTTAATTTTGTAGGGACAGCTCAATCACTATCGGCTTACTTACCAACTTATATTGATAAAAAAATTATTGCTGATGTAGACACTTCAATTTTCTATGGAAATAAAGATTCGATCGCCAATTATGTAAATAACGCAGGCTGTGCCGTTTTGTGGTTTGAGGGTCGGAATAAAGATTCATCTCTTAATCGAGAAGATTATTTTGGTTTAAATGATCTATCATTACTACTGAATGATGGGAAATATTTCTTTTCAATTTTGATGACTCAATCTGCTATAGTCGATACAAACACAACAATAAGTAATGAAATGTTGTACCTTGAAAATGCAGGATCAATAGGTAGTCTGGTAATAAGCGGTTTAACATGGTGGTCAACATATCAAAACATGCAACGGATAATAGCCCAGAATCTATTTTCGCTTCCAGATGAATCCATTGGACAACTTTTGAATTTCTTTGATGGTTCGGGAGGGTTTTTTTATGAAATGAAAAAATCACTTAACATACTTGGTGATCCTTCCCTCAAACTAAAATATGATGCACCAACTTCTATTCACGAAGCTCAAAACGAAATAGTGAGTGGATTTGAATTACTTCAGAACTATCCCAATCCATTCAACCCCACAACAAAAATAAAATACGTTGTGGGAGACGCATATTATGCGTCCCAGGCGCACGTGCTGCTGCGCGTTTATGATGTGCTTGGAAATGAAGTTGTAACTCTGGTCAACGAACAAAAACCCGCCAGCACTTATGAAGTTGAGTTTAATGCCTCTCAATTATCAAGCGGAGTTTATTTCTACAAATTACAAGCTGGCAACATTATAGAAACAAAAAAGATGATTCTGTTAAGATGATTAATGAAATAGCCTGAAAAAAAGCAGTGTCCTAATTTCGCCTGAAGGCTCAAATTACAAACTGTCATTCTGTCCGCTGCGGCGGATTATTTCAGAATCTCCTCGGTTGAATAGATTCCGAAACAAGTTCGGAATGACTAAGTGTGAAATTAGGTCACTACTGAAATAATAGTCCTCCAAATGCAGAGCAGATGGCTGTTTCATAACCATCATCATAAGCCTGATAATAAATAGCTAACGGACAGGTTGATGGGATGGGCACTTATGGAACAGCTATTTTTTTCATCAAAGTAGCATACCTGGCCTCTTGAAGCCGAAGCTTGACATTACTAGTAATGTCACACTTCGACAGGCTCAGTGTGACATTTACAATATACCACACTATTTATACCGTTGAGTAAAGTCCCAAACTTGATTATGTTTCCACTAAAGAATATTCAAACATTAATCCAATAATTTTATCCTAAGGTTCGTTATGAAAATTTTTTTACAGGTGATTTTCCTTCTTGCCCTCATTTCAATTCTTTTTATTTCGGGGAACGATTCAACGACACTTAAAAATAGAAACGAAATAGTTCTTTCAACAGGTGAAGAACCGGGTCCTGATCAAAGACCGTCGGAGTGGGATTTCATCAAACGAACTTATCCCTTTTATAAAGCAGATGCTGATGCTTATGTAAATGCAATTCAACAGGCAAAGTTATTGGCTGAAGAAACACGAATTAAGAGATTGAGTAAAGGGCAGACTGCAGTTCAATGGCAGTTTGCGGGACCTTTCAATATCGGCGGAAGAGTTGTTGATATCGAATTTGATCCGGTTAATCCCAACAATGTTTATGCGGGATTCGCCACTGGCGGAGTGTTTAAATCTACCGATACGGGTGTAACGTGGTTTCCTGTTTTTGATGAAGCTGCGGTTCTTACCGTAGGAGATATTGCAATCGATCCGATCAACCCGAACATTATTTATGTTGGAACTGGCGAATCGAATGGCGGTCACAATAATTTTCCCGGCGGCGGTGTTTACAAATCAACGGATGCCGGAACAACATGGAATTTTTTAGGATTGTCAGCAACAACTTCAATCGGAAGAGTCATTGTTCATCCTGTTAATACAAATATCATTTACCTTGCCGCTGTCGGCTCTTACTTTTCACCTAACCCTGAAAGAGGAATTTATAAATCTACAAACGGCGGAAGTACATGGGAACAAAATTTATTTATCAGCGATTCAACAGGCGCAATTGATATTGTTATCGATCCGAATAATCCAGACAGGCTAATGGTTTCAATGTGGGAAAGAGTAAGGCGACCAAACTCTTCACATCTTTACGGACCTTCAAGCGGAATTTACAGAACAACAAACAGCGGTGATAGCTGGTCACCAGTTACATCAGGACTTCCTGATCCATCTTCAACAAATGTGGGAAGAATTGGTTTATCAATAAGTAAAAGTAATCCTGAAATTGTTTATGCTTTATATGGTGATGGAAGTAACATTATAAGTTTGTTTAAAACTACAAACTTCGGAAATAGCTGGATTGATGTTGATACTGACGGGGAACTTCAGGATGGAACTGCAGGATTCAGCTGGTACTTTGGTCAGGTTAGAGTTCATCCGACAAACCCCAACACAGTATATGTGATGGACGTCGCTTTTATGCGTTCAACAAACAGTGGAACTACCTGGCCGATAATTTATGGATATGGCGGACCGGATCATTTACATGTTGATCATCACGCGCTTGCGTTCCATCCAACAAACCCTAATTATATTTTAAATGGAAATGACGGCGGAATAAATATTTCATCTGACGGCGGAGTGAATTGGTCAAATGCGGCGCATATACCAGCGACTCAGTTTTATGAAATTGGACTTGATGCAAATAATCCGCAAAAATTATATGGCGGCACACAGGATAACGGAACGAACAGAACTCAGGACGGCGGCTTAAGTAACTGGCAGAACATTTTCGGCGGCGATGGATTTTATGTAATCGTCGACCATTCAAATCCGAATATTATTTATGCAGAATCACAAAACGGCGGACTTGGAAAATCTGTTGACGGAGGCTTCAACTGGAACTATGATGTATTAAACGGAGTATCATCCAGCGAACCAACCAATTGGTCAACGCCTGTAATTATGGATCCTGTAACACCAACAAAACTTTATTACGGAACTAACTTTTTATACAGAACAACTAACGGAGCTTCATCGTGGG
The DNA here is from genome assembly GCA_016700155.1 of Ignavibacteriales bacterium. NCBI lineage: Bacteria > Pseudomonadati > Ignavibacteriota > Ignavibacteria > Ignavibacteriales > Ignavibacteriales bacterium. Next base: position 3,993,314 of record CP065001.1, on the reverse strand, counting down.
CAAAAATTAGTCCGGCACTTACTGATTGGGTTAGCGGAAGAAGACTTGGTACAATCACAACCATTGCAGTAGCACCGACAAACACAAACGTAATTTATGTCGGAACAGATGATGCACACGTTTGGGTTACCACAAACAATGGAACAAACTGGACAGAAATTTCAGATGGACTTCCTGATAGATGGGTTACAAGAGTTGTTGTCGATCCGAATGATGAAAATATAGTTTATGTAACTTTCAGCGGATTGAAATGGAGAGACCCGCAGCCGCATGTTTTCAGAAGTACAAATAAAGGAAGCAACTGGACAGATATAAGCAGCAATCTTCCTGACGCTCCCGTAAATGCTTTTGCAGTTGATAACAATAATGCGAACAGGTTATATCTTGGAAGCGATGTTGGTATGTATGTCAGCTTCAATACCGGTGCAAGCTGGGAAGTGCTTGGTGAAGGATTGCCTGTTCTTCCAATAGGTGATATAAAAATTCATCCAACAGCAAATTATCTTGCTGCCGGTACGTATGGAAGGTCGATGTATAAAATAGATCTTAATGCAGTGACAAATGTTGAAAGCACTTCTTCTGCAATTAATAATTTTACTCTTGAACAAAACTATCCTAATCCGTTTAACCCGACAACAAAAATTAAATTCAGTATTTCTGACGTAGAGACGGGGCATGCCCCGTCTCTACAAATGGTAACACTAAACATTTACGATGTACTTGGCAAAAAAGTAACTACATTAATTAATGAAGAAAAACCTGCCGGCAGTTATGAAGTGACATTCAACGGAGAAGGATTGGCAAGCGGAGTTTATTATTATAAATTGACATCCACGCCTGGCGGTGGGCAAGCAGGGAAGTATACTCAAACAAAGAAAATGATCCTCCTGCGTTAACACTGCGGAGGACAAGTTTTAATAAAATAGAATAATAAGAACATAAGTTTATGGCTGAACTTATAAGAATGGTTTCCATCATTACAACATTCCAGCTACTGCTGTTTGCAGGGTTTGTTTTGATGCTGAGAAAAAAGGGAGACTTAAGCCATTCACTACTTTTAATATTCCTTGTATCAAATGCATTATTTATTGCCGGCTTTTTGATACAACACTATCTTTTTGTTGACCTGAAATTATTTGTGAATTTTTTATTCTGGGGAACTACGTTTGGGTTTCTGTTTGGACCGCTTCTTTACTTTTATACAAAGTCAGTGACGATTCCCGGATATAAAATAACTTCACGATTCTTTCTTCATTTACTGCCATCACTTCTTTATATCGTATTAGTTCTTTTATTATTTCATTTAAAACCACTTGAAGAAAAAATAAACCTTCTGCAAACGGGGCATGTATTTCCGGGGAATTTAGGATTCTGGTTCAATCAGGTAATGAACACTCAGATACTTATTTATCTGATTCTGTCTATTGTCATACTGAAAAAGCATGAGCTTTCTATCAAGAACTCGTATTCGGATATTGATACAATAAAATTATCATGGTTAAAACTCGTGATATGGGCATTCGTTTTTATGTGGTTCATTGATCTTGTTCATTATGTTTTGATAAGAAATTATTTGATTACCAATCTCATAAGTAACTGGCTATCACTTATTTCTTTGACAATTAATTTTGTATTTGCAATACTGATCATGTACCGCGGACTTAAACAACCGCAATATTTTGATACGCTGCAAACACCTATTGAAAAAGTTAAATATGAAAATTCTGCTTTAACAAAAGAAAGAAGCGAGGAGTATCTTGAAGAGCTTTTGGCTTATATGGAAAATGAAAAGCCGCACCTTGAGCCGACACTGACATTGAGTAATCTTGCCGCATCTTTAAAAGTTCAACCTAAAGTACTATCCCAGATAATTAACCAGAACCTCAATCAAAATTTTTATGATTTTGTTAATGATTACCGTATCCGTGAAGCGAAAACTATTCTTTCAGATCACTCAAAATCTAAAATGACCGTGCTTGAAATTTTATACGAATGCGGGTTTAATTCAAAATCTGTTTTTAATACCGCATTTAAACGGAATACCGGGCAAACACCTACTGAATACAGGCTTAAAAACCTTACCATTCAATTACAATAAAAACCACTTAACTAAAATGTAATATCCATTTTATATAAAATCGTTCTGATTCCTGAACCCGAACGACATTGTATATTCAAAGGATTATGTTGGCTTCAAAAAAAGGAACTTCTATGAAAAAAATTATTCTTACGATTTCATTAATTGGGATATTCTTTAGTTCGCTGTCAGCAGATATAATCCATGTACCTGCAGACTTTAACAATATTCAGACAGCGATTGATAATGCCCAGGAAGGTGATACTATTGTCGTCTCAAGAGGAACATATTTTGAAAATATCAATTTTCGCGGAAAGGGGATTACTTTAGCAAGTGAATTTATTTTCGGCGGGAACTTTGAAGATGTAGAACAAACAATCATAAATGGCAGTCAGCCATCAAACCCGGACTCGGCAAGTTGTGTTTTAATGTACAAGCTTGATCAATCATCATCACTTGATACATCCGCCGCATTAATTGGATTCACTTTAACAGGCGGGAAAGGAACTTCGTGGGAAGACGAACATAATCTTGGCAGCTATTACAGGGAAGGCGGAGGAATACTTATTCAGTACTGGGCACCAAGAATCTTATTTAACATAATCAGGGATAATGATGCTTATGACAAAACCGGACTTACCAGTGCCGGAGGCGGAGGCATCCGTTGCGGTGATGGAAATCCTACCATTGCAAATAATATAATTGTTGAGAACAGGGGAAGATACGGAGGAGGAATAGTTTTAAATTATGCCGGAGCGGTAATAACAAACAACATTATTGCAAGGAACAGCGGAGGTGAAGACTATGCAGGAGCAGGAGTTTGGATTCTTGGAAATCATTTTCAGAATAAAGTAAAACTGTTAGTGAACAATACTATTGTTTATAATTCATCCGCAACTAACGGAGGCGGAGTATTTTTATGGGGAACAAATAATGTGGTTGTGAAGAACAATATTCTTTGGGGTAATACAGCGCCTGTCAATCCGCAGTTAAGACTGACTTCTGCATCCGCAAGCATTTCATATAATGATGTTCAGGGTGGATACAACGGCACAGGGAACATTAATGAAAATCCTCTTTTTGATACGACAAATTTTTATCTGCTGCAGGGCTCACTTTGCATTGATGCGGGAGATAGTTCTTCAGTTTATAATGATCCTGAAGATATTAATTCACCGGGAAATGCTGAGTTGCCTTCTTTAGGAACTTTAAGAAATGATATGGGAGTTTATGGCGGACCAGGAAGAACGTCTTTACCGAAAGTTGTATCGGATGTTGTCGGTAGTTTAGAATCTCCATTACCCAAAAGTTTTTTGTTGAATCAGAATTATCCAAATCCATTTAACCCAACAACAAAAATTAAATTCAGTATTTCCGATGTAGAGACGGGGCATGCCCCGTCTCAGCGTATGGTAACTTTAGCAGTATATGATGCGCTAGGAAGTAAAGTAACAACATTAATGAATGAAGAAAAACCCGCAGGAACTTATGAAGTGACATTCAACGGAGAAGGCTTGGCAAGCGGTGTTTATTATTATAAGTTAACTGCCGCGCCTGGCGGCGGGCACGCAGGGAATTTTTCTGAAACTAAAAAGATGATATTGCTGAAGTAAACACAAATAGCACACAGATCAGACTGATGGAGCTGATTAACACAGATCAGTTCTTATCTGTTTGATCTGTTTAATACGTATGCTATTAAGAGTTTGGGGGTGTTGACAATACCATTTTAGTTTCTGCTTATCACCCAAAGAGTATCTTTATTAAGACGCTGGCGTAAAAATGTTTCAATCTTCTTTTCTGTTGATCGCTGTGATGAAATACTCATCCTTTTACTATAACTGATAAGGAATGAAGGGATAGTATCACTCTTACTTAAGTTTGTTCCCTGGAAAACATTTGCGAATGAAAAATCTTTTATTTCCGGGAACAGTGCTTCAATCTCACCTTTTAGTTGATACATCGGGATTGTATCACCCATCAGTCTTAAAATTCTTCTGTTAAGACTATCGATTATTGTCTGCTCTGTCTTTCTTGCTATTTGTCCGGCTTCAATAGTTTTCAAAACATTTAATGCGGTTTCACTCGCTATTTTTTCACGTTCATAATCCGGCAGGTTCATCTGTACAAACCTGATCTGTAAATCATCACCTTCCTGTTTTGCAAGTTTGTCTGATATTGCAGATTCTTCATCCGGGAGAATTGTTTCTCCAAGCAGATAAACTTTTACAACTCTTAGTGAATCATTCTCAATTAATTCCCATTTAACTGAATTACGATTTTCTGTTTCAACATTTTCACGGATGAAGTTCTGAATTTTTTTATTCGTCCGGATATCATCAATTACATCAAGAAAAATTACTGCGGCTGGAATGATTACAATAATTGTTATGCCTGCTAACCATCTTTTGAATTTTAATTTTGCCCTCGCATCAATGAAAGCCCTGTAAGGAAATCTTAACAGTCTGACAATAAAATAAGTTGAGAGACTTATGAACACGGCATTAAGAAAAAACAAATAGAACGCACCAAAAAAAATTGTCATATCTCCGGCTGCTAAACCAAAACCGGCTGTACACAATGGCGGCATTAATGCTGTGGCAATAGCAACACCCGGAATAGCCGTTGTTTTATCTTTCCTTGAACCGGCAACTATTCCTGCAACTCCTCCAAAGAAAGCAATTCCAACATCTAAAAGCGTTGGTGAAGTGCGTGCGTTCATCTCGCTTGTTAACTCACCGAGCGGAGTTAAAAGAAAATATGTTGCGCTCGCAAACAGGCTTAGCCCTACCGCAAACGCAAAATTTTTAATTGAGTTGATCATCAACTCTTTATCATTGACGCCGATACCAAGTCCTATTCCCAGTATTGGAGACATCAATGGCGAGATGAGCATAGCTCCGATAATTACCGCAGGGGAATTGGTATCAAGTCCAAGTGACGCTAATAACGCGGCACAGATAAGCATCCAGTTGTTCACGCCTCTGAAAGCTACATTCCTGCTTATGCTATCAATTGTACCTTCAACATCAGTTGTGTCATAAAGATGAAACAGATGAAAGAATGTTTGTTTTAACTTCACAATCTTTCTGAGTATAGGAATCTGGTTCTTCTTATAAGTCTTAGAAGAGCTCAGTATTTTTTTAAGTCTGCCTGCCATAAATACTATTTAATTAAATTCATCTTAATCGTTTTACTAAAGGAACCTGCTTGTAGTCTGCAATAATAAATTCCGCTTGCAAGTGAATTGCCTGCATCAAAATTAATTTTGTATGCGCCGGGCATTTGTATATCGCTAACAAGTGTCGCGATTTCATTTCCTAAAATGTCATACACCAGTAAACTTACAGGTACACCGGACGCAAAATATGCGTCCGCTACGGTATAGTAAATTGTTGTAGAAGGATTAAACGGATTCGGGTAGTTCTGTTCAAGAGCAAATTCATTAATGAAATTAATTTCAACTTCAATAATGTTTGAGTATTCAAAACTTCCGTCGAAATCAAACTGCTTTAATCTGTATTGATATTTGCCGGGGAATACTGAGTTATCAACAAATGAATATGAATTGACTTCTGTTGTTGTTCCATTTCCTGCAACATTCCCGATTATTTCCCAAAGTTCACTGCCGGCTGTGGACTGAAGACTTGCCATTTGTTTTCGTTCTATATCAAAACAAAAGTTATTCGTTTCACTGGCAGTTACCCAACCAAGATGAACATCATCATTTACAACAGAGGCAGAGAATGAAACTAATTCAACAGGAACAATAGGATTACCAAGTTGTCCATTCATATTAATATCCTGTGCATAAATACCTTGTGCACCCGTTCTTCTGTCACCCCATACAGCTTTACAATTTCCAAATACGTCAACAGTTGAAACCATTTGAAGTTTTTCACTTGAAACAGTTGACATCGTTACTGTATTTCCGCTCCAGATATAATCACCATTATCATTGCAGGCAAATGCTTCAACTTGTTGATTAACAACTGAACCGTTATTCTTCGTGTACATCATGTACGTCCTGTCTGAGCCTCGTTGAATGTTCAAGCTGCTTAATCCGTCAGTTGTGGCGGATAAAAGATCTCTGAATATTTTTCCGTTATCAGTCCATAACCGGCTTCCATTGGAAGAAAGTTTTTGCCCGGTTATTCCATCAAAATTCTGATTGTTATCTGTCTCACGCCAGAAAATAAATGTTTCATTGGTTGAAGGATTAATAGTCGCGACAGGATTGAACTTATGGCGGGAGCCCATTAATGAAGCTTCTGCACCATCAACAGGAAAGTACAATGTTCCCGCAGAAGATACTCTCTGAACAAAAGCGCTTTGAAGATTATTCTGATCACGGTCATCGTGCCATGCAATTATTCCACCGTTCATTTTATCAGAATAAACTTTTGGAACAGTGAATGCGGCAATTCTACCCTGGTCCTGAATACTCATACCGGAACTACCCCAGCTTAATGTTCCGGTTGATTGAATTTTATTTACACGCAGTTTAACCGTCTGTGCAGGGAATGAACCCGTTGTTGCTGTATGAAAAACTAAAACTGCGTTGCTGTCTGATTGTACAACGGCAGGATAATTAAATCCTTCGGTTGCGGATGAAATAAGTATAGGGTCTGTGCCCCATTGTTTTACACCTGTTGACGATAATTTTTGTAAACCGATTTTTGTTGGAGATGTGGCGACGATCCATGCAAACACAAAATTACCATCAAGTGTTTCCGCCACTTTGGGATTGGCTTGAAAATCAGACGTTGATGATAAACCGACACCGTTAGCACCCCAAACAAAATTACCCGATGGACTTATCATATAAGCGAACACATTCAGGTTTCCGGAATTTCTTGTATCAGTAAAAACAATAACTGCATTATTATTGTGGTCTGCAATAAGATCATAGTCCACAAGAGAAGTTGATTGCGGATTATTACTTACAAGCAATCCATTGCTGCTCCAGAGTTTATTTCCCATCGGATCTAACCTCTGCAGGTACACTGCATAACTTCCTGACCGGTTATCAAACCAGGATACATAAGTACCGCCGTCGGAAGTAGAAACTATTTTTGCCAGAGCCTGTTCTCCGGTTGTATCGCATACTGTAAGATTTGTTGATGGGTCGTTTGTCCATTGTGAGTAAAGCTGTGTTGAAGTAAACACAAGAATGGTTGTACAAATAAATAACATTTTGAAAGAGTAATTAAACTGCAGCATTTTTTCCTCCGTAAGATTACTTCAACTTAAATAATTATGATGTGATTTGAAACGGCTATGAAGTTGAGACAAGAATAAATTCTTACTTTAAATCTTTACCAGGTAGGCAAAGATGACATCTTTATATTTTTAGTAGAGCATTAAAAAGTGTTACAATTTTAATTTTATAATTAATTCCTGATTTAACTTAAAAAGATGTAAACTTTCAACGAGGCTTAACATTCGTTATTAATTCTCACCTGACTTTTTAACTAAATATCTTTTAATCTTTTGTGTTGTTGTCTTTTCAAATTCCTGTTCACGTACAACAAATTTCTTTATCTGCTTATAGCTTGAAAGTTCTTTGTTCGTTTCTTTAATAACCTGGCTTATTGTTTCGTTAATTAATTCAGGAGTAATCTGAACATTGTTCTTTTCAGAGAATTCAATAAATGCTTCCGCATCAGTTACAATTTGCACAGCTATTATTTCATCATGCTTGTCATCTTTTTCACCATAAACAAGTGATTCAAGTATAAACGGACTTCTGTTAAGAATATCTTCAATCTCTTCCGGAAAAACATTTTTACCGTTGTTAGCAATGATAACATTTTTCTGTCTGCCGCTTATGTGAAGAAAGCCCTCACTGTCGAAGAAACCAAGATCACCCGTTCTGAACCAGCCGTTATCGATTGATTCATCGCTGAGTTTTTGGTTTTTGTAATAACCCAGCATAATGTTTGGACCCTTTGCATAAACCTCGCCAATACCATCTGCATCGGGATTATTAATTTTCAATTCAACTCCAGGCAACGGTAAACCGGCGGCATCATCTTTAAATTGATCCAGCCTGTTAAGAGCAAGAATCGGTGAAGTTTCGGTAAGGCCGTAGCCCTGTATAAAATTAAAACCAAACTCGCGTAAACCTTTCGCAACCTTTGGATCAGGTGCCGCACCGCCTGCAATAAATATTCTTATTGAACCGCCGAACTTGTGATGCAACTCTTTAAAAATAATTTTCTTAAAACTCTTCCAGCCCACAGCTTCAAAAAAATTACTCACGCGTATCATCGGAGGAATGATCTTCGATTTCAGTTTATCTTCATTTATGGTTTTATAAATACGCTTGAACATTTTATCATAAAGAAGAGGAACAGCAAGCAGCATTGTTGCTTTTACAGTATTTAAATCATCAACAACAGTTTTTAGTGAACGCGCATAATGAACAGATGAACCGCTGAACACCGGGCATAAAAATCCGCACGTGCATTCATAAGTATGATGTATTGGCAGAACAGAAAGGAAGCGGTCCTCCTCGTACATTTTGATCATACTGGTCATGCTCATAAGGTTAGCACAAAGATTTGCCTGGCTTAACATTACACCCTTTGCTCTTCCAAGTGAACCGGAAGTAAAAATTATTTCTACAATTTCATGAGGATTAATTTTTGGAAGATTGTGTGAAGTCAAATTAGGGGCTTTACCCATCAGTTCAACCATTGAAAGAAATCCTTCTTTCTCGGTTCTTAAATCCATGCTTATAAAATGTTTTAAATTCTTAAAGACGGATTTTTTCTCTCTTATCATTGAGTCGAAAGATTCAGTAAATATTATTACTTCCGAATCAGACTCATGAATAATATTCAGGATTTCATTTGTGTTCAGGTTCCTGTCTATCGGGACAATTACATAATTAAAACACATCGAGGTAAGGAAACTTATTCCCCATTGAACACGGTTTTCACCTATAAGTGAAATATGAGTTCGCTCCTTTATACCAAGCTTTTTTAAAGCGCTTCCAAACTTTAAAACATTTTCAAGCAGTTCTGAATAACTGACCTTGCTTATGGGAGTGTTGGTGAGATCTTCAAGTGCAAGTTTTGAATTATATCTCTGTGCAGATTGCAGAACCATATCCTGCAAGGAACTGATTGTTGGTACTTTTACTAATTCACTTTTTAGTTTCATAAATATCCCCGTCTAATTAATACTGCTTAAAAATTTTTTAATTGAAATGGCTCCCCTTAAGTCGCCGGTTTTGTAGTTTCTTGCTTTGTCATCGCGATAAATTGAATTTATCTTTTCAGCGGTTTCAGGTGAAACGTGATTATCATCCCCGTGACAAACCAGGCATGGCGGTTGAACATAAATTGGTTTTAAAAATCTTACAAACTGTTTTCTTCCTTCACTCAATAACTCTATGTGAATTGTTGAATCGGGAAGTTTGCCGGCATTGAACAATGATTCAAATTTCTTCAGGACTTTTTCTTCATATGAATCAGGCTTGTTCAAACTATTTCTATTCTTAAATGAAATTCTTTTTATCTCAACCTGTCTTGAATCAGCAATTGATTTTGTCAGAAGTTGTGCAGTATCCGAACATACAGACAACGCAGAGATTACACCATTGGATTGCAATTCTTTTACCAGAACACTTTTCAGGTTATTCTGAAATTCATCGGCGGTGGTGGACAGCTCTTTTTTGTATTTGTCGGTTATAGTTTCGGCAGGTCTTGTGCACGAGATAAAACTCACAATAAGTAAGGTAACGGCAATAGAATAAATAGTTTTCATTTGAACAAATTCCTCTGTTCAAACTTAAAGAAAAACAGGAAATAGTTCCATTAAAATAGTTGTGGGATTCTTAGTCTAACTAAGTGAACTAATGCCAGATGCATCCCTCCGGGAGTGTCTCAGTGGTGAAAAAGGACAGAGTAGACTACTCTACACCAGCGAACATTTTATACTGTTCAAAGAGTGCGGCTGCCTGGTCGAAAGGAAATCTTGCCCTTATAAGAAATGACTGATCACGCTTTGAAAGCTGCGGCTCTGACTCCCACTCAAGGTTGGAGTTTAACACCTGGCTTGTTGAAGTATCAACAATTGACCAGCTTCCTTCGCCGTTTTTACGGGACTTCATAACAAGCTGAACTTTCCCGTCAAGCACAAATTTTAGCGAACGCTCAAACCACTCTGCTTTTTCTTCTGTAGTCATATCTCTTATTTGAAATAAAACAATTCTTCTTATCTCATAGTCGAAAATATTTATAAATATTTTAGTCGTCCATAAGAAATAATCAGAATAACATCCTGTCTTTTTTTATTTTTGCAGCGGACAATAAAAAGGAAATGAAAGAACAAACTGATCAATGACATCGCCGGCTGAAGAACTTAACTCAAAAAAGATATTTTTATTCTGGCTGCCTTTGGCATTAACCTGGCTGATGATGTCGGTTGAAGGTCCGTTTCTAACTGCACTTATTGCGCGTCTTCCTGATCCCAAATATAATCTTGCGGCTTACGGTGTTGCCTTTTCATTTGCACTTATAATTGAAGCTCCCGTTATAATGATGATGAGCGCATCGATAGCAATTGTTAAGAATAAACTTACGTTTAATAAACTTCGCGTTTTTACTTACACACTTAACTCAGCGATAACATTAATATTTGCGATTCTGTTATTACCTATAGTTTTCTATTTCATAACTCGCGATCTGATCGGATTGCCGGCTGTTGTTGCTGAACTAACTCATCATTCATTGATAATGTTATTACCATGGCCTGCGGCTATTGGGTACCGAAGATTTTACCAGGGAATATTGATTAGCAATAATCTTACAAGAAGAGTTGCTTACGGAACAATAATACGATTGCTTACAATGTCCACAACGGCAGTACTTCTTTTTTCATTTACAAAAATTCCCGGCGCTGTGATCGGCGCATCATCACTTTCTGCCGCTGTTATTGTTGAAGCAATTGCAAGCAGAATAATGGCTAAAGAGCTGATAAAGAAATTAAAGTCGGGTTCAGCAGAATTTATCACTGAACACTCAATCCGCTACCGCGAGATATTTTCATTTTATTTTCCACTCGCGATCATGTCATTACTCAATCTCGGTGTTCAGCCGATTGTTACATTTTTTATCGGGCAGAGTAAATACCCGCTTGAGTCCTATGCAGTTCTTCCTGTTGTCACTTCATTCCTTTTTATATTCAGAAGCCTTGGACTCTCATACCAGGAAGTTGTGGTTGCGTTAATTGGTGATAAAGGTGAAGGATATGAAAGGCTTAAGAAATTCGGGATAGGGCTGGCAATCATACTTGCGGGAACATTAACTATCATTGCTTACACGCCTCTCGCTGATCTTTGGTTTAAAGGTGTTGCAGGATTAACGGATGAACTTGCAGACTTTGCAAAATTTCCGCTGATGATAATTTCAGTATTCCCGATGCTTACTGTACTTGTCAGTTTTCAAAGAGCGGTACTTGTAAGCAGTAAGTTTACAAAACCAATTTCAGTCGGAACACTTGCAGAGTTTGTAGGGATCATAATAGTCCTGTTTATTTCGATAAAGTATTTTTACTTAGTCGGCGCGGTTGCAGCAACTTTATCTTTTATGATCGGCAGGATATTGGCGAATGTTTATCTTGCTTTTCCGACAAAGAAAGCTTTGAATCAAATTAGAAAAATTTGATAAACGGTTTTACTCTCTCTTTACTTCTCTACAATTTACAATTCATCAAGTATTAAATGTGGAGATTGTTATCATGCCGAAGTTGAATGCTCTCTTAACACCGTTTATTATTCTTTTCATAAGTTTTACCGGCACAATTTATAGCCAGCGATATTCTTTCATGCCGAAAGAAATTTCAAAAGCCTATCAGAAGGAAACCCGCTCGCCGGATGGAAATCCCGGGAAAAATTATTGGCAGAATATTTCTGACTATAAAATCAAAGCCTTTATCGAACCTTCAACACGAACATTAATAGGTGAGGAGACAATAACTTATTTCAACAACAGTCCCGACACGTTAAAGAAAATCATTTTCAAACTTTATCAGAATGTTCATAAAAAAGAAGCAGTAAGAAATATTGAACTTGATCAAAACTCATTAACAGATGGAATAATAATTTCAAAATTCATTTCAGAAAAAACTTCTTTAAGTCTTAAGCCTGAAGATAAATCCGTGCTGATAAATGGAACAAATATGATTGTCACACTTCCCGTTCCATTGGCTCCAAAATCAAATACTTCTTTTGGTATAAACTGGAGATTTGAAATTCCATATCCTGCAAATCCAAGAATGGGAGCTTATGATTCAACAACTTTTTTTATCGGTTACTGGTATCCTAAGATTGCTGTCTATGATGATATAAACGGCTGGGACATGTATCAGCATAACGGCGAACATGAGTTTTATAACGAATACGGAAAGATGGATGTTCAAATTGAAGTGCCTTCAGGGTTTGGAGTCTGGGCAACAGGCACACTTCAAAATCCATCAGAAGTTTTTGAGATTAAATATTTAGAACGATATAACAATTCACAAAAATCTGATTCAGTTATAAATATTATTACTACCGAAGATCTTAAGGGCAAAAACATATTCAAAAGTAAAAACGGAAAAAAAACCTGGAAGTTTTATGCTGATTACATTCCTGATTTTGCATTTGGAGTCTCAGATCATTTCCTGTATGATGCTGTAAGCACTGAAATAGAAAAGGGGAGAAGAGTACTTGTTCAGTCAGCATATAATCCTGAGTCAAAATTCTTTTATGAGTCGGCGCTTGTCGCAAAAAAGACAATTGAAATGTTATCAAACGATCTTCCGGGAGTTGCTTATCCATATCCTGCGATAACTGTTTTTAATGGTGATGCAGGAATGGAATTCCCTATGATTGTTAATGATGGTATTTTCCCGAGCCGACTTTGGGATATTTATGTAACGACACACGAAATTGCACACATGTATTTCCCGTTTTATGTCGGGACAAACGAAACCAAATACGCGTGGATGGATGAAGGCTGGGCATATATGCTTCCGTATGATATTCAACTATCGTTTGAGCCTTATGATCACAGGATAAGAGCAGCTAAAGGTTTTGCGAACTTTGCCGGAAAAGAAAATGATATCCCGATGTTTGGTCCATCAACAATGCTTCGTGATCCTGATCTTAGTATGCTTAGTTATTATAAACCGGGAGTTGCATATGATATTCTTCTCGATGCCTTGGGGAAAGAAAAATTCAAACTCGCGATGAAGACCTATATCGAAAGATGGAACGGCAAACATCCAACGCCTTATGATTTCTTTAATTGTTTCAGTGATGCTGTCGGTGAAGATTTATCCTGGTATTTCAATCCATGGTTTCTTGAAAGAGGAATTCCTGATGTTGGTATAAGTGCTGTCAATCAATCGTCAGGTAAAGTTGAAATTAAAATTATGATGAAGGGAAATCTTCCTGTTCCGGTCGTTGTAAAATTAAAAACAGAAACCGGTGATGAAATAAAACTTTATGAAACTGCTTATGTATGGAAGAAAGGGAATAAAGAAATTATGTTGACTGCGGAAGTTAATTCAAAAGTTATATCCGCTGAACTTGGTGATGATAAAATACCTGATTCAGATTTAACAAATAATAAATGGAGTTTAGAGTAAAGAAGAAATAAGACTTACACGGAGAACCACTGAGAATTCATCTCCGTGGTTCTCTGTGATCCACCGTGTATCTCTGTGTAATTTTTATTCCTCTAATATTAGTAACGCCCCAGCAATCATTACAGCCGTTGCGATTGCTTTCTTCAAAAGATTTTTTTCTTTAAATATTTTTCCGCCTGCTAACGTTGCAAAAAAAACGGAAATTCTTTTAACTGATAATACCAACGCAACCGGCGCGAGTTTAACTGCTTCAATCTGTGTGTATCTGTAACCGATTGTTATTACGGCTATCACTACAATTAATCCCAATAACGATTTTTCAGGAATTAGTTTTTCATCATCACTTCTTCTGTTGAATAAAAAAGTTATTAAAAAAATTATTGCAGTAAACAAATGCTGATATCCGACAAATGTATGAGGTGTCACCTTGTACTGTCCGACCAAAACTTTATCAAGAATCGAAGTGATTGTAAATAAAAGTAATGCTGTAATTACAAACCTGTAATTTTTAGTTTTGATAAATACTTTGAACGGACCGAGAATCCCCCCGTCAGAACCCGTTTCAAGTATATAAGTACCGACGAGCAAAAGTATTACTCCGGATATTTCCTGAAGTGTTAATGACTCGCCTAAAAATATAAATGCAAAGATCGCAACGAATCCCGGTGTAAGTACCATCAGCGGTAATGCTTCGCTGATATCTAAATTCTTTATCGAGTACATCACAAACAAAAACGCGAACGAGTTAAGCAGTGTTTTGGCAAAAAGGATTATAAGACTCGTTGTTCCGGGCTGTTGAAAAGTTGGTGAAAGAAAAAACGGAATCGAGAATAAAAGTGTGAATAGAGATAACACAAAAGAAAAATTTATCGCACTCATTTTAAATAGAGATTTCTTTTCACCGAGTGAAGCCGCTGCAGAAAGTACTGCAGATGTAAATGCGAGTATGAACCAGGTCATAATTTTATATTCAAAGAATCTATTTCATTAAGAATTTTGAGGAACTGAACTTTGTCTAAATAAATCCAATATGTCAGTCGACCTGCTCTAGGAGGGTGTTGTACAAATCTCTTTTTGTCACCCTGAACTTGTTTCAGGGTCTTCTATTGTACAAAACCTCAACATAAGTTTCCGAACCAAGTTCGGAATGACAGTTCTGCAACTCTATGCAGAGGCAGATGTCGAAGACGAACTAGTTAAAAACACCGTCACACTTCGACAGGCTCAGTGTGACACTTGACCTATCAAAATAATATTGAATTTCACCAACTCAGTTTTGCCTTTACAAAAATATTTCTTCCGGGTTCAATGTTAACCAAACCGCGGTTTGTAGCAAGATGATTTCTGTATGCTTTATCAAAAATATTTTCTATACCTGCAAATAGTTGAAACTCAGCATAGCTAAAACTGATCGGAAGTGAACTCAGATACATATCATAATAAACATAACCTGGAGTGTTAATTTCACCTGAAGCAGTTTTATCCTGCCTGTCAAAAATGTTTGCTGTTAAATCTATCGTAACATATTTAAGATAGTCAGAGCGGACTCCTATCCTGCCATTCAACGGCGGAACCTGCGGCAGATCAGTTTCATTTCCTGTGTCTTCACCTCTTACATACGAAGCTGAAATATATGTCAACGCATAATTTGAAATCGTGAACTCAGTTGCAAAATCAAATCCATATAAACGCGCTTCACCGATATTTGATTTATAGGTTGATCTTCTTGATTCATAAAAGCCGGGAACATCAGTCACAAGGTTTTTCATCAGGTTGAGGAACACACTACCTTTAAATGAAAAATTATCTTCCCAAACTCTGAATCCGAGATCAAAGAAATTTCCTGTTTCCGGTTCAAGCCGTGGATTACCAAATCGTACAATACTTCCCTGGTCTATGAACTGAAATCGTTCTTCGGGTGAGGGTGAACGAAATGAGTGTGCCGCGGTAAAAGACAAATCTATGTTATCATCAACTGAATAAAGCAGACCGATGTTTCCGCCCCATGAATTATTGTTCTCATCCGTTGCGGCATAGATCAATGAATCGGCTGGATTATCATTCCTTACACCATTAGTTATGATGTAAACAGGATTAAAAACATCATTACTCTTAATATTAATCTGATCATATCTTCCGCCGATAGTAACTGATAATTTATCATCAAACAAGTTGCTTTCAAGCTGCGCGAATGTTCCTATACTTCTGTACTTTGCTTCGGGCAGAGGGGCTTCGCCAAAAGTCCTGTTTGTTGTTGTGGTTATGTTTGTCCATGTTGAATCAAATGTTTCAACTTTAATATTTCTTTGTCTTCGGCTGTCAAGATTTCTTTGCCAAACATCAACACCGGCAATAAGCAAATTACTTTTTGAAAGTAACCAGTCTGTTTGAAGTTGTGCCCCGTTTGTAAAATGTCTTCCGTAAGGCAGTATGCTCAGCACAGAAGTTTTTCTCCTGTTCACTGAATCAACAACAACCTGGTTTGGAATATTTTCAACTTCACGGTAAATATTCTGATTAAAATATTTCAATGAAACTTTTGGAAGAAAAGCGGCAAGTGATGTAATGTTGTATTCGGCTGAGAACATATCTCTTTTATGCGACGGATATTTTACAGAAGCGTTAGTCGGAAAAACCGAACCGCCGGGAACCCCAACATCTGTTGCTTTGTAATTCTGATAATCAAGAATAAGTTCGTGATTTGGAATAAGTTTTATTCCGCCGCTTAGCGAAATACTCTGATCATTGTACATACTGTTTTTTAATTCACCCCGTGGAGTGTTTATGTTTTCAGTATTTCTTTTGGAAGCACTTACACGCAAGTACAATTTGTCTGTTCCAGTTGTAAGTGATAATCTTCCTGATGATCCCTCATTAACGGAATTATAATCTCCCGAAGTTGTACCGGATAAAAAGAATTTACTTCCATAAGTTTTTCTTTTAGTAATGATGTTTACAGCCCCGCCCAACGCGCTTGTTCCGTATAGTGATGAAACTCCGCCTTTTATTACTTCCACTCTTTCAATGTCTGAAAGATCGATCATTGCTAATCCTGCGGAAAGATCAGTTGCGGTTTCAATCCTGTTCCCATCGATCATCGAAACAATACTCGATTTGCTCAGACCTCTTATTACAACAGATGTTGACCAGATTCCATCCCTTGATATTGAAAGTCCCGGTTCGTTCTTTAAAAGATCGGAAAGAGTATTAACCGCTTTTTTATCAATTAAAGTTTTATCGATCACTTCCATTGGAAGAGCAATATCTTTTTCCATTGTGATGTAACGTGTTGATGAAACAGTGACATCACCAATTGCAACGCTGGATGGTAGTAGTGAAATATTTAATATCGTTTCTTTTGCAGGAACAACTTCAACAGTCGCTGTTACAGTTTTATAACCAACATAAGAAAAGGTAACGTGATAGTATCCGGAGCTTACATTTAAATTGTAGTTGCCGTCTTTATCGGTCGTTGTTCCTGATGCAAACTCATTTAAAGTTACATTGACATTTATCAGCGGGCTTCCGGAGAGATTATCTTTAACCGTTCCTTTAATTGTTCCTTGTTGTGCTGAAATAATTTGAATTGAACAGAAAAGTATTGTTATAGTAAGAAGAATATTTTTCATGATGATTAAACAAAATTATTTGTCCCTTGTTATATACAGATCCGACAGGATCGATTTTATTTCTATAATTTAAACGCTACCCCGATAGTCAAATAACCAACGCCATACCCAAGCTCTGCAAATGCGGCTATCTGCGGATTAAAATAATATCTTCCGCCTATGTGAACACCAAGCAGTAAATAACTTCCCGAAGCGGAGTAAGTTCCGCCAAAGCCGGTAGGCTCGGAAACACTGACTATGTTGTAACCAAGTGTCGCGCCTGCGTATCCGTCAACCTTGTCAACGTTTTCAAGAAAATGATATTCACCTCGTGCGCCGATTACTATGTAGGAATATTTCCATTCATAATTCCTGGTAAAGAACACTTCTTCGGTTGAAGATGTGTAACCAATAATTCCGCCGACTGAAATTTTTTCGTGAATGCCATATTGAAATCCAAAACTGATTGGAGGAAAGGAAACGCTTCCGTAAATACCGCCGAAACCTAATCCCAGACCAACCTGTCCTATCTTATCTTCTTTTTTATAAACTGATTGTGCGAATACTGAACCTGCGGCAAATGAAATGATGATTATGAAAGTGATTACGAGTGATATTCTTTTCATTGTGGCTCCGTTTGTGAATACAAAATCCTATTTAAAACACGTTCAAAAATACGGGATTTGAAGGAGATTCTCTATACACAAACCTGTGACACTTTCGTGATATATCAATACTAACTTTGATAGAGTAAAAAATGTAACTTTTCACAAATGAAATTCTTCGTTACATTTTGAACGCAAAGTGACTAATACAATTCAACAGAAACCAATAATGAAATGAGGTATAAGATGAAAAAACTTCTGATCCCCGCAGTTATATTTTTTGTTACGGCGATTATTTATTTTACTGTAAGTTCTTCCGATATAAATAATGCTGCTGCTCAAAACGATCCGAACAAAAAAGACACAAAAAACAAAGGAATGAAAATGGAAAAGGTTATGAAAACTGATGAAGAATGGAAAAAAGAATTAACACCCGAACAGTATTATGTGTTAAGACAAAAAGGAACTGAACGACCTTACACAGGTGAATACGATCAGCATTTTGAAAAAGGAACTTATTACTGTGCCGCTTGCGGACAGGAACTATTCAGTTCAGAAACAAAGTTTGATGCGGGATGCGGCTGGCCAAGTTACTACAAACCAACTGCTGAAGATCACGTTAAGCTGCAAACTGATTATAGTCATGGAATGGTAAGAACTGAGGTGTTGTGTTCAAATTGCGGTTCACATCTCGGTCATGTTTTTGATGATGGTCCGCAGCCAACGGGTGACAGGTATTGTATTAATTCAGTTTCATTGAAGTTTAAAAGGAAGTAGAAAAACAGAAAAGATAAATGTCCTGTCACGAAGTTGTTCGTGACAGGAAACGCGAGGGATTAATTAATATTGACATCTGGTAGCCGCAGGCTTCAGCCTGCGAAGTATGTATTTGGAACCAATAGTTCGTTACTCATTCCACGCAAGCTAAAGCTTGCGGCTACCTTTTAAAACCTTCTCACAATCTTGTAAACATCTTCAGTTCAACACCGCTGAACTCCGGTTCATACCTGCAAACACCGCCGATACAAATGTTGCCAGCCTGGCGTGTTCCGACTAATAAACTTACATCTGTGTGCTCGCCGATTTTATAACCGAATGAAATGAAACTCCAGACCTTTCTTACTTTTCTTCCCTTCTCGGGTTCTTTGGTCTGCATTTCCGCAACAACGGAAATACTAAGTTTGGGAGAACGCAGATATTCAACAGTAACAACATCATCGTAATACTGTTCTGATGTGGTTTTATCCGTTGTATGCTGATGTTCAAGTACAAGTTTGATTGTGTTTACATCATCAAAGTAAAATTTATTTTCAAGTACCGGAGTTATGCTTTTGGTATTTGTCGAACCTTCTTCCATATAACCAAATGCGGCGATTGTGGAAATCATATCATTCCATGTATGTCCAATCTGTCCGAATGCTTCTTTAAGCTGAAGTCTTACTGTTTGTGTATCCTGCAAAACTTTTTGATAATAAGAACCCGGACCGATAGTTTTTGTTTCACCGTAGTTCACACTTAAATAAGTTTCATCACTGAAAGTATAATTAAGTTCTGCGGCAAAACCTTTTTCATCCTGCTGGTTAAGCGGTGAAGGATGCCTGTTAAGCAATGCGTAAGTATATTCTTTTCTCACTGCGGGAGGTGTGTTGTATGAAACCGTTCTGTCATAAGATTCAAAAGCAAAATTATCATAGTATTTATATTCACCTGAAATACTCAGATGATCATAATAAAAACTTCCATTAAGATAATATGCTTCACCAGCTAATTCATCTTCACCTTTAAAAATATTCTGTTTGATGTCTTCGTTTTGTTTTATTCCGTATTCTCCGTAAAAATCAAAATTCCAGATACTCGGCTGAACACGTAGTGACGCGAGTCTTGTACGGGCAACACCATCAACATTCGGCTGGTTTGATGCAAAACTTCCGCCGACTCTCAACATATTAAATCCGGCATATTCAAGATCAACGGCGTGAAGCAGGTCAGTTCTTGTTGCATCGGAGTTTTCAGGCATACCTGTTAATGCTGTTACAATAAATCCGTTATACCTGCCGAGAAGTTTTACACCGATAAGATTATTGTCAATTCGGATCGATCTGTTTTCATAACTTTTAAGAATCATTCCTCTTCCGAAAAGAGTATAGAAGTTGCCGACTGTTATTTCACCGCCCTGCTCAATATCACCAATCTCCGCTTTAATATATTTAAAAGCGATATCAGCAAAGCGTGTTTTGCCCCTGCTGATAGATGGATTTGGATCATTCGGCTGGAACATTTCAAAACGGATTCCGGTTGAAAAAATTCCGTTACGGTAATCAAGTGTTAACCAGTCTTCAAATATCTCAAGTTCCTTATCATAGTCGTAAGAGTACTTCATCTGGTTTGAAAGGAAGAGTCCGGATGGAAGTGTAATCGGTTCCGATTCTTCTTCGGGTTCATCTTCATTTTGTGAAAAGGAAACTGACGAGATAATCAGACAGAACATCAGCAAAAAAAGAAGGCGGGAAAATTTCATAGTCAGTAATAGAAAAATTTATTTTATAATTAGTTCATTAAAAGTTCTTCAATTTTTTTTCTTAGCTCGATCTCATCTCCTTTTTTATATCCGAGATGTGAATAAACAATATTTCCTTTTGAATCAAGGAGCACTGAATAAGGTATCGGGTCTGCATAATACTTTCTTGCTATTTCAGAGTTTGTATCAAGAAGAACAGTGAAAGGATAGTCCTTGGATTTTACAAAAGGTTTTACTTTCGAAACACTTTTTTCAGAATCGGTTGAAATTGCAACCATGTTAAAACCTTTTTCTTTCAGGTCGTTGTATATCTTTTTGTATTCGGTAAGTTCTTCAACACAGGGTTTACACCAGGTTGCCCAGAAACTTATAAGTACAGGACCTTTGCCGAGAAGACTTTTTAAATCAACATACTTACCATCAAGATCTGCTAATTTAAAACCGGGAGCTTTCTTACCTGATTTGGTTTCACCATTCTGAGGCAAAACATTAATTGAAAAAAATAAAACGAGTACAATTAAAAAAAGTTTTTTCATTACTTCTCCAGGATCAGTTTTCTTGTTTGAACAAAATCATTAACTCTCATCGTATAAAAATAAACACCGCTTGATAGATCATAGTTTTGAGTGTTGAGCTGCAAGCTGTATTCACCGGCTTCTTTGTCTTCGTTAAGAATGTCCGCAATTTCATTACCAAGTACATCATATAACTTGATGCTTACATTTCCTCGTTCAGGAATTGAATAAACAATGTTTGTAGATGGGTTGAATGGGTTAGGATAGTTTTGATCTAAAGAATAAGTAACAACAGAACCAGTTTCATTTACATCCGTAATAATTCCTGTCGTATAAAAATCCAATATCACTCGAACATCGGGGTTTCTTAAAGTTCCTACTTGTAACTGAACATGTCCAACTCCGACATTTGTCAGGGGATAAACATGCAGAGATGTAATTAATGTGTCACCTGGTTGCAGGGGTGGTTGCGGAAAAGGATCAGCTGTTACTACACTATCAATATCAGGAGGAAAACAAAGTTCGCCGAAACATAAGGATGAAGTCCAATCCTGAGGTAAATCATTAATTGTTCTAACCTCAAATACCGACTGTTCCATCATTGAAATATTTATTACCTCAAAATCAAAAACCGCTTCTATATTACCATAACCAAGTGTGTCAATAAGCTGGGTCGCATGCACAATGACTTCAATATCCTGTGCCTGAGATTTCAATACAAAACCTGATACTAAGAATAAAAAGAAGCCGGCAAATAAAAATTTTTTCATCGTTCTCTCATATATGTTATTGAAACAAAGGGAGAGGCTCTTAACCTCTCCCGTATTTTATTACTATTTAATCAAAGTCATTTTTTTGATTTCAGTAAAAGTACTTCCGTTTTTAGCTGATGCTTCAAGTCTGTACAGATAAACACCGCTTGTCAATGAACTTCCGTCAAATGACATTTTATAAGGACCTGCAGGAAGACTGCCGTTAAATATTTCGGAAACTTCCTGTCCTAACAGATTAAACACTTTCAATGATACTTTTGAATCATCTGCAAGTGAGAAAGATATTTTAGTCGACGGGTTGAATGGGTTCGGATAATTCTGATCAAGTGAAAA
Source organism: Ignavibacteriales bacterium (assembly GCA_016700155.1). NCBI lineage: Bacteria > Pseudomonadati > Ignavibacteriota > Ignavibacteria > Ignavibacteriales > Ignavibacteriales bacterium. The sequence continues at coordinate 3,971,242 of CP065001.1, read as the reverse complement.
TTCTTTTGGGGAAGCAACATCAGCTTCAATTGTATTTGAGTACTGATATGTTCCTGAATAATCAACCTGTTTCAGGCGGTAAACGTAAACAGCAGGAGCAACATTTTTCTCTGTGAATGAATATGATTGTGTTTCTGTAGTTGTTCCGGCGCCTTCGATAAACGCTATGGTTACAAATTCGTTACCGATTTTTTTCTGAACTTCAAACCCGTTGTTATTAGTTTCACTCGCGGTTGACCAGTTCAGTATAATATTATTCCCGGTGACAGATGCCGTAAATGATGTCAGTTCAACCGGGACAATACTTTCAAGCGAATATGAGAAAGTAGCCCACTGGCTTGCAGAAGGAGTGAAAGAACTTGTTGTTGTAGGAGCCGTTGCAAGTTGTGCGCCTGCTTTGTCAAATATTACGTAAGGATATGTTAATCCGCCGTCTTTAGATACCCGTACCACAAGTCTGTCATTATACGATGAACTGTATTGTGCATACGCATAATTAAATTTTACTGAATCTGTTACATCAAGTCCTAAATATTCCGGTGATGTAAGTGTATCTGTCTGTCCGGTAGTTGAGTATGAGTAGAAATCCATTTTAACGGATCTGTTTCCACCTAATGTTGGTCCGTTAGCACCCGTGAACTGCGCGAATGTTATTCCGCCGTCAGGGTTTTTTAATGTCCAGCCTGCAGGCGGAAAAGCAGATTCAAAAAGATTATAGTGAAATGTTCCGACAAGCGCATCTGTTTCATTTGTTCTGATGATAGATTCTGTTCCGTAAATAAAATCATCAGAGATAACCGGTTTTTCAATTATTGTGTTTAGAACATTAGTAAATATTTGCTGATCAGTAACATTACGACCTTTACCGCTATTTAAAACTTCTTTTGTATCATCATTCTGTACAAATGCGGCGGTGTAAATCATGCTATCAACCCAAACTGCCATATCAAGCGGGTAAGTAAAATTGAAACTGTAATTACCGGCAGCAGTCGGAAGAGATGTACCAAGTGAACTTGGATATGCTTTCCTGAATACATCGTAAAAATCTGTTTCATTGTTTGAGCCTGGTGCTGTAGCATAGTGGATATGTCTTTCTATTGCGTGCACTCTTAAATAATAATTTCCTGCAGGAAGTGGTGACACAATGTTTACTTCAACAACAGCGCGAATAGAATCTCCAACTCTTGTATCAGTGACAGTAACTGATAAAGGCGAACCAACCAAATATCTTGGATCGTATGCACCTGGAAGACTTGTTGCACCCGTATAAGGATAAGATGGATTTACAACTCCATCCATTATTACATGGGGAACGGCATTTACACCGTAATATGTTCTGCGGTCTGTTGCCTGTGTGGGATTATAAAGATACATCGGGTCATTTCCTGGCTGTGGCCAGTTCATATGGTATTTTATTGGGACTAAGGATGTGAATCTTGCTGCAACGAATGCGTCAATTGTCGGGTTATTACTTGCGCACGGTCCGCAAGTTGAACTTGTCCATTCTTCCAGAAGAATTTTTCTTTGAACGCCCGGAAGATAACTTGTATTCTGAACCAGAGTATTGTTTGAACTGTTTTCATCACCTGCCAATGAAGTAGTGATGGTGATTTCAATGGCAACGCCGGGTGTAATAGTAAGGTTATCAAAAATTAAATTTGTTGACTGACCACTTAGTAATGAAGCAACAGGTTTAGTGCTTGAATAACCTCCGGGAGTTACAGTCATTGTAACATTGAATGATGATGTAACATTATTTTTTCCGACGTTAAGGACAGTTACATCCGGAGCCACAACAAACGGGGCTGAGCCGATAGCATAACTTGTTCCCGGGTTTATATTATTGATAGAGCCAACTCCAACGTCATTATTAAATTGATTGCCTAACGTAACGTTATCCAGGTAAAGGTTGTTTCCATACTGGTTAACAGTTATAAACTGAAGTCTAACACCCTGAGCAAAAACGGTGAGTGAAAAGATGCAGACCAAAAAAAACGAAAGTAACAATTTTACCTTCATACTTACTCCCATGTTTAGATATTATAAAGCAGCTCCTGCCCACCTGGCAGGAGCTGTGCGAAATAAAATTACTTAACCAAAGTCATTTTCTTTGTTGATGTAAATTCACCTGATGTGAGTGTATAGAAATAAACACCGCTGCTAAGGTTTGATGCATCAAACGATACTTTATAATAACCGGCATTCTGGTTTTCGTTTACAAGTGATGCAACTTCTTTACCAAGTACATCATAAACTTTTAGTACAACATTACCAGCTGCGGGAACCTGGTATTTGATCACTGTTGCAGGGTTAAAAGGATTCGGATAATTCTGATCAAGTGAATAAACTTCAGGTATCAGGTTGTTATCCGCTACACCTGAAACAATACCGCCTTTAAGCCACAGCATAGCTCTTGAAATCAACGAATCTCTTATGGCAGCATCCTGAATCTGTTCAATGCCAAATCCGCAGTAAACAACTCTGAAGTCGTCAGTCTCTGCTTTAATACTGCTTACATTAGGACCGTTTCCGAATTTAAAAATAGGAGTCGCACTGGCATCAAATTCAGCTATTTGGTCTGGTGATTTTGCGTACACATCACCGAGTATTAATAACAGTCCATCGGATATAGGATCACCGGCATATCCCTGGATAAGGAAACTCGTTCCGACATCCTGAACATATGAAGCATGCAAATAATTATTATAGAATGACTGAGCGTGCTGGCTCTGTCCCGTAGCTCCAAATATATCCGCACCTATATTCTGACCATTAATAAATAACTGTCCGTTCTGATCAAGAAATTCCTGTAACATAGTCACTTCATCTGTTGATAATACCGGGGTAGAAATGCCTGCAGACCATACGATCATATCAAATCCTGTTAGATCACCGAATGGAGCTACGGCATCTTTTGAGATAATACCGTAAGTACCTGGATAAACTCTTTCCAGTGAATTGAAAACAAGATCACCATAACCCTCACCGCTTGCGTCAACAACAAGCACTTCAACACCGCTGGTTGTAACATTTCTGAAAATAATATCTCCGGTTGTGCTGGGTTCTGTACGTGATGTATAGGTAATAGTCGTAAGTCCGAAACCATCAACCGAGTTTGGATTAACTGATATAGTGATTTCTGTAGAATCACCGGAAGCAATTGCGACACTATCAACAGTACCGAAGGGGAATGTACCGTTAACTGTTGTGTATTCACCGGTCCATCCAGTTGGGGCAGAAAGAAGAGCGCCGATATCATAAACGTCGTTCATTAATCCTTCGTTATGAAGAATGGTTGTGAATTGAACCGGGGTTGTACTTGTTCCCATAACATCAGGACTTGTTGAAGATATTGTAGCTACGTAATCGGGCGGAATTAAAACATATTTTTCTGCCTGCTGTATTTCACTGGTATAAAAAGGTGAAGCCACTTTATATACGAGTACAGCAAGATCGCAACTATCAGGATTAATACCAGCTGGTACTGTATACTGTACACTTTTGCCATGAACAGTTCCTGTAGGCCATGGATTTGTACCATTTAATTCATCACCGGTTGATCCATTAATAATTGAACGAACAACATGATCGTGAACATAATCTGAAGCTCCGGGACAGGAACCATTTCCTGTTTGAGGGTAAACCAAACCATTTTCAAGTAGTATAATATTCATTCTGTATTCGCCGGTAAGATCTACCAAAGCTGAAACATCAACATTTGCGCTAAGTTCGCGGGTTATCCTGTTATATGATCTCTGAAGATCTATACTTACAGTTGCCGGAACAGATAAACGAGCTGCCATTAATCCAGCCCAGGCACTTCTTGATTGTGGAGGTCCGGTTCTGTCAATTACACCGGTAGGGTATGATGACATTGAAAGCATACCTATAATATCATTTCCCTGGAAAGTTGACCATGGGTCACTTGGAGTGTTTGCAGGACCATGATAACATAAAACCACAGCATTAGGCATCGATTGCGTAATCGATTCAATAATATCATGACCACAAGGGCACCACTGACACCAGGTGCCTGTACATTCCTCAAGCACAGGATTTCTTTGTGTTTGTGATTTTAAATCTGTAGAAACCACCAGTAAAAGTATAATTGCAAGAATAGAAGAGATGAAAGTAAATTTATTTTTCATGTTTCTCTCCGGTTTTATTTAATGAATTATGTTAGTTAATTCCATTGTATCAACCACACTAATGCGTTGATACTGCCTGATAAACTTCTCTTGTGACTCTGTCCTGTATAAACGCTACCGTATGCAATTTCGTTTTATCCCAGGATGCTTTGCTTCCGCTTAATGTAAAACTACGGTTAAAAGTAAAAACTCCCGGCTGATTAATATTAGAAATAACTTCACCTGAAAAATTTGGAAGCATTTCTCTCATAACATCATAAAATTTTGTTTCGCCGTTGCTGCCGGGCGGATTTGCAAATTCAATTTCCTGTTCTGTTACAACAGTGTGCAGAACAAGATTTGTAAAATTTATACCGGCGCCATCAAGTGTCTCGATTGTCACAGTTGTCGAATAAACTGAATCTACGATACTTTTTGTCACTGTCATTTCAAACTGGCGTGGTATCTGAAGTCTTGTGTTTATACTGTCCTTTATTTTTATAGAATCACTTGATATCGGTCGCATCCTGCCATCGATTATAGTTGTAGGCGCAAACAGGATATTGTAGAAAGTCATTCTTGTATCGCAATTTGGTTTACTTGCAAGATAGAACGGGTCATTGGGTCCCGGGAAGTTTGTAGGATATTTTATAGCAATTAATTTTGAATGTCCGTAAGTAACTCTTGTAAGTGCTTCAATTATTTTATTCGAAGCGACACAGGGAATGCAACTCACATTTGCAAAATCTTCCAGCAGTATAGTTTTCTGAAGTTTCAAATCATAACTCAGAACTACGGTTGAGTTTGCGATTACAGTTACATCATTATCCTGGGGGATGTAACCTTCTTTTTCAAGATGAATTACCCTGTCTCCAGCAGAAGTTGTAATTGTATCAGGAGTTAAAACACCGGTACTTAATCCATCAACATAAATTAGCGCACCGGTAACATTTCCCTGAACATAAACCTTACCTGATTGAGTCGGGTTTATAGGGACTACCGGCTCCACCGGCGGGTTAGTTTTACATCCGAAGAATGTGAATAGTAAGAAGAGGGGGAAAAATTTTTTGATCATATGATTCATTCAGTTTACTGTTTCTAAATCACCTAAACCCTGCTTTATTTTATGCGGGCACGAGAAATTTATTTAATATTTAATAAAGTTCAAAGAAGAAATACTTGACCCTGTTTCACTACGATAATTCCAGCCCAAATTCATCATTTTGAATTATTTCGTGATAAAAATTTTACTTTTCAGAGATAATTATTGATGCCTGTTAAAATTTATTCTTGACCCGGTTTCAGTTTTTCCCGGTCGGCTTTTTTTAGCGATGCAACAATCAGATCATAAGAATCATCAATCCATTTATATATTTCTTTAACCGGAACTGATCCATCAAGGATTATTGTGTTCCAGTGTTTTTTATTCATATGATAACCGGGAATTACAGCCTCATATTTTTCTCTTGCCTCAACTGCATTTTCCGGATCAAACTTTAGATTCATCCGCAAAGGGAATTCGTCAGTGCTGACCAGCACAAAAATTTTAACGACTTTAAATACAAGAGTCACTTCATCGAAAGGGAAGTGTTCTGTTACTCCAACTTTTTTAAGACAGTATTTTCTTATTGATTCAAGGTCCATCTGATGCTTATTTCTCACTCAGCTTTTGAATCATAAGTTTTGCGTTTGTGTTTTCAGGGTTAAGCTCAAGCGATTTTTCATAACACTTTACCGCTTCATCTAATTTTTCTGAATGCATATATGCTTCACCAAGACTATCATACACGTTAGATGATTCCGGAAATAGTTCAGCATTAAATTCAAATATCTTTATTGCTTCTTCCATCATTTGAACTCTCATCAGCCTGTAACCAAGAGTGTTTAACTGACTTTCTTTGAAATTATAATCATCGGGATTACTCTTTTTAAGTTCGTCGTATTTTTCGATTGCCTTTTCAACACTTTCATTTAAAACAATTTCTTCAAGCACCGGGTAAATAGGAGTTTTGGGATCGGAAAGTCCTACAAGCTCCACATCAAATATTAATGTTGAGTTCGGCGGAATAACATCTCCGGAGCCTCTTTCGCCATAGGCAAGGTTTGCGGGAATTATCAGTTTCATTTTATCACCGATGCTCATCAATGAAATGCCCTCATCCCAGCCTTTAATTACCATACCTTTACCGAGTATAAATTCGATAGGTTCTTTTCTCGGTATGGATGAATCGAAAATTGTTCCATTAAGCAGATAACCTGTATAATGAACAGCGGCTTCTTTTCCGGTAACTGCTTTTTCTCCTGAACCTTTTTCAATGATGATATATTTAAGTCCGCTTGCAGTTGTAATTGTGTCTGACTGTGCAATGACTGTTAAGCTGAAAACTATTATCGAAACAACAGTGAGAAAAAATGATTTCACAAAAACCTCTGAAAAAGTTAAGAAAGATTTTTACTTCACAATAATAAGTTATGGTTTAGAGAATTGAAATTCATTTATCAATATTTATTGTACATTAACTTTATGCTTCATTAAATTTACCGCAGTTAAAAAATTACCAGATGAATATCAAAAACATTTTAAAAAGAAAATTCGATGAACAAAAACAGCTGTTAGAAAGCAGTTTTGCGCGTGATGTTCTCATCAGTGAAAAAAAACGCGTAAATCTGCTGTTGTTCATATTTGGCATTCTATGGGTAATACTTTCATTATTATTCTGGTTGTATAAGGAAGAATATATCCGGCTGTTCGGTGCTTATAAATTCTTTAATATTATTTCAATAACGTTCGGTATTTTTTTTCTTTATGAGTTGATGCTTCGGGCGGTAATCTCATACCGGATAAGAATAAATAAAAAACTTCCCGAGCCTGTAAGGTACGGCAATACTTTTGTCGAGATAAGTATGCCTACGGTTATTATGATAATTCTTTCCGCTTCACTTGATCCGTATCTTATTATAAACGGACCTTCACCGTTTGCGTATCTTCCGTTCATTATTCTTTCCGCGTTAAGGCTGAATTTTAAGTTATCGGTTTTTACAGGACTGCTTGCTGCAACAGAATATCTTGCGTTGTGTTATTATATAAAATCAAATTATCCTGTTCCTTCTGAATTTTCAGTACTGAATTCAAATATGTTGTATATCGTTAAAGGAATTTTTCTTTTAATAAGCGGATTAGCATCAGGGTTTATCACTCTTCAGATACGGCGCGGTATTTTTAACTCAATGCGTTATATCGAAGAAAGTAACCGGATAAAAAATGTTCTTGGTCAGCAGGTATCGCAGGCCGTAGTTGATGAGCTGCTTGATACAAAAGCTGATTATGCAAACGGTGTGGAAAGAAATGTGTGTGTGATGTTCCTCGATATCCGGAACTTTACTCCGACAGTTGAAAAAAAATCACCCGAAGAAATTGTTGCTTACCTTAACACGATCTTCGGATTTATGATTGATATAATTAATAAGTACAACGGCATAATCAACCAGTTTGTCGGCGATGGTTTTATGGCTACATTCGGCGCGCCTGTTTCAAAGGGAAATGATTGTCAATACGCTGTCGATGCCGCGGTGGAAATTATCCGGATGTTAGATGAAGAATCCCGTAAAGGAAAAATAATTCCTACTCGTGTTGGAATCGGAATTCACACGGGCGATGCAGTTACCGGGAATGTGGGTTCATCTTTACGCAAGCAGTATTCAATTACAGGGAATGTTGTTATACTTGCGTCACGAATCGAACAGTTGAATAAACAGTTTAACTCACAGTTATTAATTTCTAAAGAAGTGCTTAACAGGATTTTTGTAAACGGATATAAAGTAGTATCACTCGGCGCTCATTCCGTGAAAGGAAGAGAAGAACCGGTTGAAATTTTCCAGCTTGTTTAAGTTTAAGGAGGATCAGATGTTCAAAAATATTTTATTCGCATTTTTATTTTTTCAATTATCAATAACTCCAAAGGATGTTATGAAGTTTGAAGATTATTTTCATGATAAAACTCTCCGCATCGATTACCTTCACATCGGTAGTAACAATGAAGAGATCATCACCATTGACAGGTTTTACACTTATGATAAATGGAACAGAAATAAGAAAAACTTAGTTGACAATTTTAATAACGGCAGATATTACTTCAAGATTTACGATTTAGAATCAGGTACGCTGATTTATTCCAAAGGATTTGATAGTTACTTCGGTGAATATAAAACCGGTGATGATGGACTGAACGGAATTAAAAAAGCATATCACGAATCAGCGATAATCCCTCATCCGAAAAACAAATTCAGGTTTGTTGTTGAAAACAGGCTGCGTGATAATTCAATGAAGGAGATCTATTCAGCTAAAATTGATCCTGATGATATGAACATAGTCAGGGAAACAACGAATGATCCTTCTGTGCTTGTTGTAAAAAGTTTATTCAGCGGAAATCCTGAAAACAAAGTTGATGTTGTGATCCTTGGTGACGGATACACTTCATCAGAACAAGCGAAGTTTAAATCCGACCTTGAAAAATTCACGAATACTTTTTTCAAACTTGAGCCATATGCACGGCACAAAAACAAGTTTAATGTGTATGGAGTGCTTAAACCTTCCGTTGATAGCGGAACCGATCTGCCGATGCATAATATTTTTAAGAACACTGTTCTGAACACAACATTCAACTCGCTCGGCTCGGAAAGATATTTACTGACTGAAGACAACAAAACAATGCGCGACCTTGCTGCTTATGTTCCTTATGATGCTATTTATATAATGGTCAATCACGACCGTTACGGCGGCGGCGGGATTTATAACCTGTTTTGCACTTTCACATCAGACAATCAGTTCCAGGATTATTTATTTCTTCATGAATTCGGGCATTCATTTGCAGGATTAGCAGATGAGTATTACACATCGGATGTGGCGTATAATGAATTTTACCCTGATGGCGTTGAACCTGTTGAACCGAACATCACCCGTTTGATGGATCCGGAAAATATTAAATGGAAAAATCTGACAGCGGAAAACATTGAACTGCCGACACCATGGGAAAAAGTTAATTTTGATAAGATGGATCTCGAGTGGCAGGCGGAACGAAGAGCGATCAATAATAAAATTGCAGAACTTACGAGAAACCGCGCGGATGAAAAAGTAATTGCGGAACTTCGCACAGAGTATGATAAAAAAGACCGCGAACATTCAGAGGTTGTTGATAAATACTTAAAGTCGAGTAAGTTCTATGGAAAAGTCGGCGCTTATGAGGGCGCGGGTTATGCGTCAAAAGGATTGTACAGATCAATGCTTGATTGCATAATGTTTTCCAAAGGAACAAAACCCTTCTGCAAAGTTTGCGAGGCAGCGATAGAGAAGGTTATTAATTTTTATGCGGAAGAGTGAGAAGAAATATTTAGTGATTCTCACTTTGTGTTCTTTGTGAAAAACATTGATGATTACATTCTGCTTTGTGCTCTTAGTGGTAAAAAAAACAGAAACCACAAAGAGCACGAAGTTGTATTCTGAAAAACTTTCTTTTCACAAAGTACACCAGGAAAATTATTTTGACTGTATTCCCACAGGGATTTCTTATTAAGTGATTACATCACTTAATCAGCAACATCTTACGGTTTTGTACTTGCCCGTTAACTCTCAATGAATAAATGTAAATCCCGCTCGGCAGATCAGCCGCATTAAAATGGACTGAGTAATTTCCTGGTGATTTAGATTCATTAACAAGTGTTACAACTTCCTCACCAAGCATATCAAAAACTTTTAATTGCACAAAATCAGTTTCGGGAATACTGAAACTGATTGTTGTATTTGGGTTGAATGGGTTGGGGTAATTTTGGTGAAGAATAAATTTATCTAGGGAAGTTAGATTTTGATCGATGGAAGTTATTATGCCTAATGTATCGCCATTAATTATACAACCTTGCAAAACTCTAACTGGACCACCGCCTTCTTCATCAAACTGCGATATTTCACCTATTCCGTATGCAAGTATAAATGTGTACCGAGGCCAGGACTGTTGAGTAATAATTGTGTCTGACTGATAATCGTAAAAAGTTATTTCTTTAAAGGTAGTGTTTACACCAAATATCTGACCATTATATTGATTCCGACACAATGCTAATTTGTATGTCATTCCAATTCCTAAATCTAGTGAATCTACAATCCAAATAGCTCCACTATCACAATTAAGTTTATAGTAATACCAGCTCAGTTGAAATGGAGTATAATAAACCACTTGATTCAGCGTATCAAGTTTGTAAGTAGCATAGTCAGGAAAAAAACCATCGTATGTGTAAAACAGATGACGAAATCCTTCGTTATCTACAGAATCTTTGAAGAGATGTTCTGTTGCGCCCCATATACCGCTATACTGCCAAATGTTACCAACAGAAGATGGAAAGAAGTTTTTTGGATCAATTGTTTGAGCGTTCATCAATGTACAAACCAATAATGTACATATAAGTAATATCATAATTCGCATATCAAAACTCCTTTAGGTGAAAGAAGAACTACACTCCAAGGAACAGTTGAGAAGTTGATCCGAAAAACTGCCCAACACCCAATCATCCCCAAAATAAAATGAACTAAACTTACAACTAACCTATAAAGCCAAACTGTTATAGTCAAAGTATTTTTTATTTCTCTGTGGTTCACTTTTTCGTCTCCGTGGTTCTCCGTGAAATCTTTCTCCCTCACCACGCATAATGAATATCAAAATACTCTTTCTCTTTTGAGTGAATGTGACATTCAAATACCGGAAGTGAAATATTAACAGGGAAGTAACCGACATTCACGCAATCCTCAACAGCACGCTCACCTGAATCAATGCACAACATTCTGTAATCAACTGATGAAGGCATTGGAAATACATCTCCGAAAAACCCGGGAACACTTTTAGAAATGTCATTCATCATTCGTGCCCAGACGGGGGCGCACGCAGAACCGCCGTATTGAAATCCACCTGAAAGTTTTTTTTGCGGATCATCATAACCTATCCACACGGCAGTTGATAAATGCGGATTGTAACCCACAAACCATGCATCGGTTGAGTTTTGTGTTGTTCCGGTTTTTCCTGCTGCTGTTCCCTTATAATATTTTCTTACTGATGTTGCTGTTCCGCTGTCAACAACTGTTTCCATCATTGTTGTTAAAAGATATGCTGTGGCGGAATCGGTAACGGTCTGAATTTCATTTTTAGTTTCATAGACGATCCTGCCGTTCTTATCCTCGATCTTCTTTATCGCGAACGGTTCAACATAATTTCCATAAGCAGCAAACACCGCAAATGATGATGCCATATCAAGCGGGTTTACTTCACTTGTTCCAAGCGCAAGTGATGGGAAAGATTTTAAAAATGATTTTATCCCCATCCTGTTTGCAAATTCAATCACGGAATCAGGTGAAGTTAATTCCGTTATTGCGTGTGCTGCTGAAAGATTAACAGAATGCTGCACCGCTGTAATCATCGGGAGTTTAATTCCAGAAAAAGAATTATCAGAATTAGTCGGTCGCCATTCATAGCTTTTTCCTGAATCAACAACCAGCGGTGAATCAATGAGTGGCGTTTCAATTGTAAAACCATCTTCAAGCATCTCTCCATATAAAAAAGGTTTAAAAGCAGAACCCGGCTGACGAAGAATTTGTGTCGCGCGGTTGAATCCTTTACTGTCGCTGTCTGGATTTCCGCCTATCATCGTTTTTATTTCACCCGTATTTGGTTCAACAGAAACTAATCCGATTTGTGCGCTTTTCATTTTTTCGGGGAATTGATTCCACTGCCATATAACCGCATCTTCAGCAGCTTTTTGAAATTCATAATTGAGTGTTGTTGTAATTTTCAGTTCATCTTTGTTGAGAGATAATCCAAGCTGAGATAAAATTTTTGATGCTTCGATTCTTACATATTCAACAAAATGTCCCGCAATGTTTTCATTCATTATAAGATTCAAAGGCTCTTTTTTTAGTTTGTTGAATTCACGCTCCGATATTTTTTCAACTTCAACAAGATTATATAAAACTTCATTTCTTCTTTTCAACATTTTATCAGGACGCTTCAGCGGATCATATCCGTTTGGCGATTGAAGCAAACCCACAAGCGCGGCACTTTCTGTTATGCTTAACTGATCGGGAGTTTTACTGTAGTAAGTTTCTGCAGCAGCCCAGATGCCGTAAGCATTATGTCCGAAGAACACTGTGTTGAGGTATAAAAGCAATAACTCATCTTTTGTGTATTTCGATTCAAGCTGATATGCAATATCAATCTCGCTTAGCTTACGTGAGATTGTTCTTTCATTTGTTAAGAATAAATTTCTTGCAAGCTGCATTGTAAGAGTCGAACCGCCTTGTGTGTTGCCCGTTATCGTTTGCCACAGACCTCTTACCAATCCTTTAATTGAAACACCATCATGATTATAAAAGTCACGGTCTTCTGTAGCTATCAATGACCACAAAACATATTTTGAAACGTAACCCGTGCTTCTGGCATCAACTCGTTTTTTCTCGCCGTAATAACCAAGAACTTTTCCGTCGGATGATAATACATAGGATGAATAATCCAAATTGATAGGGGGAAGTTCCTGCGCAATCAGTATTTGATTCAGGAAAAGAACAAGAGCGAAAATAATTTTCTTATAATTTTTCAAAGTCATTTTGTTGTGATGTGAATTCATTACTCACTTGTGTTATATTTAGACGTGAACAAAATCAAAATTTCCTATCAGAATATTAAAAAATTTTTGAAGGTTAGCATGACAATAGGTAACAGACACAAATATTATTACATACTCACCGGGTTTATTTTAGCAGGCGGTTTGTATTATCTTCTTAACACTTTTGTTTTTGTAAACGGAGTTAAGGCTGATGGAAAAGTCAATGATGATTTTCCGCAGGGATATAAAATTATCTCTCCATATATGCCTGCGCAAATGGAATTTGCAGGAGAGAATGTTCCGCTGAATAATTATGAAGTTAAAGAAAGACTCGACCGCGAACTTTTGGTGAACACTTACTGGCATTCATTCACACTCTTATCAATTAAAAGAGCGAACAGGTGGTTCCCGGTAATCGAGCCGATATTAATAAGAAATAATATTCCGGATGATTTTAAATATGTCGCATTGATTGAAAGCGGACTTGCAAATGTTATCTCACCAGCAGGTGCAACAGGTTTCTGGCAGTTCCTTGAAAAGACAGCAAAGGAATACGGTCTTACCGTGAACAAGGAAGTGGATGAAAGATATCACGTTGAAAAATCAACTGAAGCTGCGTGCAGGTATTTGCAGAAAGCTTATGATCTTTTCGGAAGCTGGACAGTGGCTGCTGCTTCATACAATATGGGCATTGACGGAGTTGCCAAACAGCTTGAACGGCAGCGCACAAAAAATTATTACAATCTTGTTCTTGGTGAAGAAACATCGCGGTATATGGCAAGGATATTATCTGTGAAGTTGATACTTACAAATCCCAAACGATATGGTTATGAACTGAAGGATGAAGATTTATATCCGCCTTTACAAACCAAAGATATGCTTGTTGATTCATCGATAAATGATCTTGCTTTGTTCGCGATTAACAACGGGTACAATTATAAAATATTAAAAATGTATAACCCGTGGCTCAGAGATGTTACGCTTACAAACAAAAACAGAGTTCAATATTATTTTAAATTTCCTGAAGAGGGAAGTATTGAAATGATAAAAGAGTAAGATTAAGAAAAAGAATAAGATGGGGGTGGAGATATTTTCGGAATTCTTAACGGGTATTTGAGAATTATATTTTCTAATTTTGCTGCAGAGCTAAAACAAAATAGGGTAATTCAATTTAGTCACATCAAAATATTCACATGAAAAACATACATACAAAATCTGTCCTGCCTGGTATAATATTTTTATTCATTTCAATAAACCTTTTTCCACAGAACTATGATGAAAGTCTTTTGTGGGAAATTTCAGATAATGGTTTAACGAAACCATCCTACCTGTACGGTACAATTCACGTTCAGGATAAAAGAGTGTTTGAGCTGCATGATTCAGTTGTAATTGCAATCGAAAACTGCGATGCATTTGCAGGCGAGTTGAATATGGACTCGGTCTATTTACAGGTTATGAATTATTTGGCAGAAATAAAATATACAGGTAAAAGCTTAGAGGAATTATTAACAAAAGAAGAATATGAAAAGCTGAATAAAAAATCCGAGAAAATTCTGGGGCTGCCTCTGAATGAAATTCCTATCAAAGATCCCAGAATAATAACCATTGCATTAGAGGACGGGGAACTAAACGAAGATTTTGATTTCACGTTAGATGAATACCTATACAGAATTGCCAAATACAACAAACTGAAAATTACATCAGTTGAAACACTTGAGGATCAGCTTAATGTATTAAACTCAATGACAGAAGAAATAATTAGAGAGTCGTTATTAAAAATAATTAATGATGAATCAACAGACATTGAAGAGCTTATTATTGCTTACAGTAGAAATGATTTAAAACTCATAAACGAAATGATGACCGGGTGGGATGAAGATTTTCCCGAACTCGCAAATGTGATTTTATACGACCGGAATATTAAAATGGCTGAAGAGATCAATAATCTGGTTAAGCGCCAAACTGTGTTTATTGCAATCGGGGCGGGACATCTTTCCGGCGAGAGAGGAGTAATTTCTTTATTAGCCGAAGATGGATTTAAGTTGAGACCTGTATTCAGCAGCAACACAGAAGTAAGCGATAAATATTCTGTTGAAAGTATGGAACTGCTCTGGCAGATTTATTCTCCTTCAACAGGAGAGTTTGAAATTGAGATGCCGGGGACTCCATTTCCAATTCCGTTTCCAGTCGTTGATCCTGATGTAAAAATAGAATCCGGTATGTGTTTAGATATTGCGGAAAAAAGTGTGTTCATTGCGATCAAGTATGAAACTTTGTCAGATATTAATGAAAAAGCAGACAGTATCTTGCAGGATATTCTCGGATGGATCACGGTTAATACCGATTCACTAAAAATAGAATCAATTGTATCGGTAGATGGGAGTGCCGGTAAACAAATTCAAACCGAAATAAACGGGATGAACGCTCTTGTTAATTACTACGTTGTTGATAAAAAAATTTTGATGTTCATTGCCTCTGTTCCGGATGATTCAGCAGGAAAGAAAAATGCTGAAAGATTTTTTAGATCATTCAGGTTGAAAAAAAATAATCACTAATTCAATTATCATTCTAAACTAATGCTGATTCATATAATAATCGATGAAATACTTGATCCAATCTTCTTTACAATAGGAGTATTGTTTTTAAGAGTCATAACCATTGGCAGATTTCCCGGCGAAAAAATCAAAGAAAAATATAAACTCTTATTCGTTGTTTTGGGATTAATAGTAAGTGTTGTTGTCTTATACTTAGTTTATACATTCTTTTTTAAATCCTGAATTCCTTGAAGAAGTTTATTAAAATATTTTCGATTGCATTAATCATTATCTCGATCGCAATATATTTTATAATTGATTATGCTGTTGAGAATGTGTTGCCATACTCTATTATTCGACCGTCAAGAGTTACAGCCGATGACATCAGAAAATTTAATGACGGAGTTGTACTACCATCTGACCTTAATCTTAAATATGAACAATTTGATATCACAGTTGAAGATACATTAAAGCTTAAGGGTTGGTTTATCCATTCGCAAATCCAACCAGCTACCGGTACAATATTTTTACTTCATGGAATCGGAAACTCAAAATCCGTAATGCTTCGCACATCAAAAATGTTAGTTGAACAAGGATTTAATTGTGTTGTTTATGATTCAAGAGCAAATGGAGAAAGCGGGGGATTGAACTGCACGTTTGGTTACTACGAGAAAAAAGATCTCTCAGCTTATATAGATTCAGCAATAGTTCTTTTTAGTGGATCGGGTCCATTCGCAGTTTTCGGAACTTCACTCGGTGCTGCCGTCGCAATTCAGGCAATGTCAGAAGATCATAGAATTGTTTGTGGAATTGCTCAAAGCCCATTCGGATCGCTTCGCGAAATTGTCAGAGATTATTTTTCCAGAGTCATTGTTTTGAGTATTAATTCTATTCCAGATAATTCATTAAATAAAGCTGAAGTTATTGCTCATTTTTCTGCAGATAGTGTACAGCCGCTTCTTTCTGCTTCTAAAATCACTCAACCAACAATGATTGTACATGGTTTAAATGATAGTCATATCAAACCTGAATATGGAAAGCAGATTTATGAGAACTTACGGTCACCTGTCAAAATCTGGTACCCAATTGAGCAAGCTGGTCATAATGATGTTTCTGCTATAGGTGGTCAGATATATAACCGTGAAATAATTTCATTTTTTAAAAAGTATCTGACAGAAGGGCTTTAAAACCCAAACACCCTGCTTCGCTTCAGGGTGTCAGGTCTTACGCTGTCTAACTATAAGGAGGAAAGGAAAATCTTTTATTTGTTAACTATGGCTAAACTCATTCGTCTTACATAAACATCTTCATCATTTACGGAAAGTTTTTTTAGAGCTTTAAGAGCTTCTTCACTTCCTATTTCATTTAATGCAAGTGCTATCAACACCCTGTTATTCGGATCTTTTTCGGTTGATAATATTTCTGTAAGGTCATCAACTACTTCGGCAACTTTATACTTTCCTGCAAGGTAAACGGCACTTCGTCTAAGTCCTTCATTTTCAGAGTTGATAGCAACTTCAAGGTTCTTTAGCATGTTTTCACTTATCTCTTTTTTAACAACTTTATCACCTTGAGCTGTAAGATTAACGCTTAGTGCAAGCATTAATACTCCGGTTAATAAAACCAGGTTTCTTTTTGCGGTAGTCAATAATCTGTTTTTCATTTTAGTCTCCGTTAATTTGTTGTAAGCTTAGTTAAAAGCTCTGATGTAAATCTACAGGATAGTGTTGCAATGAGTGTCATTCTAAGGTAACAGATTGTAAAAAATTGTCATGCAAGAAAGGGAAGTCTTAAATATTAAATCACACCCCTTGAGAAAGAGGCGTGATGTTGAAATTACTTACTTAGAATTGCCAAGCAGATGCGCCTTAAATATTCACTCTCATCATTTTCCGCCATTTTACTTACAGCGATTCGTCCTTGCTCATCACCAATATTGTAAAGGGCAAATGCGATCAACGCTTTAAGCTCCGGGCTTGTTTCTGTACTAAGCCTTTCAAAAAGAAGTGATGATGCTTCCTGAATCCTTTCATCGGCAGAAAAAAGAACTGCGGTTTCAGCAAGTTTTAGGTTATTGAAGTTTTGTGCAATGCTCGCAGATTTAATTGCCCGGTTATCTGGTTTGGCAGAAACACTTTTTGAAACCTGGGCAGAAACAGTTGAAAAAAATGCAAAAAGTAACAAAACAAGGCAGATCTGTAAATAAAAATTTGCCTGCAATTTAAATCTGTTCATGTTATACCTCCTTTAAAAAGTGAATCAGAAATTGCTGGCTGGAACATAATCTGTTGAGTAAGATTACTTGTCACAAAATCGTCTAAGAAATGTCAAAACATAATTGCGGGCTAATTTTAAGTCAGTTATTCAGCCTGATTTTTTATTGCGACAGCTTAATAACATTTCCGGTTTGAGTATTCAGCCATAGAACCAAAGAACCTGAGGATGAATGGAAATTGACAATCCAGTCAGCTGAATTACTGATACTTGTTGTGTCGATGGATTTACTCGGCAGTAAAAGCAAATCAATCTTGGTATCCGAATGTTGATCCATAAAAACTGACCCGCCGTATTGCATTGCCGTATCAATCACCGCAGGACTGTCCATATAATCTACAGAATCATCAATGCTGACAGAAGCTAATGTGCCGAGTGCGGCACTAACAATATTTTTTGCAGTAGTGTCACTTATAAATGAAAGTATTGTAATGAAGTTTATCGGGGACTTAACTGGTCCAGCACCAAATACCGGGACATAAAATTCATTTGACTGGTTTATGCTGGATTGAACAATGTAAACGAATGCATTCAGCGAAACTGTATTGCGCAGATCAATCTCACCATTTATGTCAACACCTTTTCCATATATAGCCGATAGTCTTGCATCCGCGGCAAAAGTAGTGCGGGCTGCTGTGATCACTTCACTGATTGGTTCTTTAGCGGTTATTGTGCTGTCAAATAATTCTTCAATATCATCTTCATTACATGAAAGGAACAGGATCGAAGTGACAATGAGTAAATATATTTTCTTCATAACATTACCTTTTATAATTTTTACCCGGTTTTATTAATTCACATTTTCAACATCACTGCAGTTATCACAGTTACCACACTTATCAGAATTAAAACCAAAATAGCCTGAAATAAATCTTCTTCTGCATTCCTGCTGTTTAAAATACTGAACCATTGAGTAAAGTTTTTTATTATCGCTTAGTAGTTTTGCTTTCAGTCTTTCCTCATCTAAAAGTTCATCTGGTAAATCAGAGATAATTGAAAGATTATTATTTTCAATTGCACCTTCAGTAACTCCATACCTGTCCATCATATTAAGTGCAGTTTCTATCCGGAAGTCATTCCTGTTTTTATAATGCATTTGTTCACGGATAGAATCAATGCCCGAAGCATTCACCATTTGAATATCACGTTTCAACAGATCATATAAAGCAGAATAAAAATTTGAATCAGGATTTGACCATTTTATAAAATCCATTTGAATGGCAAGATCATCCTGGTTATAAAGAAGCATACATATTGAATCTTTTCCATCTCTTCCGGCTCTGCCGATTTCCTGGTAATATGATTCAACTGAAGACGGCACTTCATTGTGAATGACGAAACGAATATCAGGTTTATCTATTCCCATCCCAAATGCGTTAGTTGCGAGAATAAGAGAATCACTTGTTAAAAATTTGCGCTGGTTTTGTTTTCGTTCTTTGTCTGAAAGTTTACCGTGATAAACAAGGTGTTTAAAACCTTTATCGTCGAGTTTCTCTGAATATTTTTCGAGTGTCTGTATTAATGAAAAATAAATTATACCCGCGCCTTTATAATTATTCAGTACTGATACTATTTCATTCATCTTTTCTTTTTCATCAAATACATCTCTTACTTCAAGGCGAAGATTTGGTCTGTCGATTCCCTGGTGAAAAACCTCAATTTCGCTTTCAGCTAAATGAAGTTTTTTAACGATGTCCTTCTGAACATCCTTAGTTGCAGTTGCCGTTAGAGCAATTGTTAAAGGATTACCAAGCAGATCTCGGAACTCACCGATACGTGAGTAATCAGGACGAAAATCATGTCCCCATTCAGAGATACAATGAGCTTCATCAACAGCGAGAAGGGAAATTTTCTTTTTACTGATTCGTTCTGCAAAATCTTTTTTACGAAATCTTTCCGGAGTTACATAAAGAAGTTTCAGTTTATCATTCAAAAAATCTTTTAGCCGTGATTCTCTTTCCTCAGCAGATAATGTTGAATTGATAAAAGCTGCAGGAATATTTTTTTTGCGGAGTGCATCAACCTGGTCCTGCATAAGTGCAATTAATGGGCTGATAACAATTGTTCCGCCTTCAAACATTAATGCGGGAACCTGGTAGCATAAAGATTTTCCGCTTCCGGTGGGCATTAAAACAAGCGAATGTTTTTTTTCATCAACAATCCGGTTAATTACTTTCTCCTGCACGCCTCTGAAAGAATCATAACCGAAATATTTTTTAAGAGTTGAAAGTTTAGCCGACATAGCAAATATTATTCAATAATAACTGATTGTTTAACACCTGTTAGCTTTAGTTTTATTTTCCGAATTACGTTCGCGATAATCATCGGTAAACCTGAAAAGAAAAGTTCCGCAGCAAGCAGGTAGTGATTGTTGTTTAACATAGACAAAGCCCAGCCGTAAAACGGCCCGCCAATTGAAGCCATTCTTTCAAACTTACGAGAAGAGCCGCCCGGATATTCACCATTTATTTCTGCCGACTTTAACCGCTGCACACCATTAATGATCAATTGAAGATTGTGAATCGAATTGGTTTCATGCAAACGGTAAAGTACAGTGTAAGGGTGTTCAACAAGAATCATTGATCCGTAAGTACAGGTACGCATTAAAAAATTATGATCATCAATGTGAAATGTATTCGGAGTGCTGTTCCTTAATCCTCCCGCATCAAAAAATACTTTTTTCTTAACAACGATTATACTGCTTGAACTCCAGTTCTTCCTGTCTTTCTTCAGATAGTCATCATACACAACGACTTCAATTGGAGTTTTGATTTTGTTCAATGACATCAATTCATTTTCATTCCTGTACGCAAAAAGTTTACCGAGTAAGATTCCCGGCTGATTAAACCTTGAAATAATTTTAGCATAAGTTTCAAGAGTCCAATCAAGCAGAAGGTCATCACTGTCTAAAAAAACAAAATATCCGCCTTTAGCATTTGCTGCAGCAAGATTGCGTGCAACCTCAGGACCCGAATTATTTTGCTGAAGCAGAATTATTTTATCGCCGTAACCTTTAAGCACTTCAAGAGAATCATCACTTGATCCGTCATCAACAACAATGATTTCAAAATCTTTAAAAGATTGGTTCAACACGGAGTCGATAGTTTCGGTAATTAATTTTCCCCTGTTGTAAACAGGAATAAGTAAGCTGAATAAAGGCATTTTTATTGAATAAATATTCGTGATTTGAAGTTCAAAATAATTTAGAAGCGGGTAAAATCATAGCAGGAAAAGTATAATTGGTGTCGCAATTTCAATTATTGTCACCTGAATTCATTTCAGATCCTCTCCCTGATGGATTCTTAAAAAAATCTGAATGACAATAAGATTTATTTCTTTCCGAAATATATTGAGCAAATAAACTACTATATTTACTGAAGAATTTTAAGAATGGGGTTATATGAAAAAGAATTGTGCTGTTATCGTAATTGTAATTTTACTTTTCTTTTCAGATTTAAGTCTTGCCCAAATATCATTCAAAGCCGGAACTTTCTTTGATACAAAATTAACTGAACAGACTATTGCAAAAGTTTATCCAATCAAGTATGAATTTAATCTGGGTCTGATTTTAGGGTTGGATGTTTTTTTCATTTCTCAAAAAGATTTTAGTATGTATTCCGGAGTCGAGCTACGTATTCGAAGTACAACATTTGGTATGCCTGAAGGTCACGACATTAATGGTAAAATGGTGTATTCGGGTTACGATGTGTATGACTATATGCTAGGCATTCCATTTGTATTTGAATATGCTTTCCCGTTAGCAGAAAAAATTAAAATTATTCCGTTATTAGGATTTGATTTCAGATTTACCTGGAATCAGGATATGATACATTTTAGTCGAGGGGGAAGTATAGAGAACATTGAGTATTTACCATACTATATGGATGATGCGATATTATCCGCGTCTGGTAGAGCCGGGGTAAAGCTTACATATAGCAGGTTCTTTCTTGAGTTTAATGTAACCCCGGAAATTTCAGAGTATCCAATTGAGCATGTGGGTCAATATTCATTTATGTCATTTAATATAATGGCGGGAATTAGCGGAAAAGAGTTCTAAGAAAATAATATAGTAATAAGATTTATTTCTTCCCGAAATATATTGAGCAAACAAACTACTATATTTACTGAAGAATTTTTAATAATGGGGTTATATGAAAAAGAATTGTGCTGTTATCGTTATCGTAATTGTAATTGTAATTGTAATTTTACTTTTCTTTTCAGATTTAAGTCTTGCCCAAGTATCATTCAAAGCCGGAACTTTCTTTGATACAAAATTAACTGAACAAACCTTAAATATTTATCCGATCGTATATGAATCCAGATTAGGGTTAATACTCGGGCTTGAAATTTATCTGATGTCTGGGGACGAATTAAGTTCTTATTCGGGCATTGAACTACGAGTAAAGAATGCTACAATCAATATTCCAGAAGGTCACGATATTAATGGTAAAATGGTTTATTCGGGTTACGATATTTTCGATTTAATTTTAGGAGTTCCTTTTGTATTCCAATATTCATTTCCATTAAATGAAAAATTAAAAATAATTCCATTGTTAGGATTTGATATTAGATATACGATAGGTGAGAATAATATTTATTTTATTGGAAAAGGAAGTGTAGAAAACATTCAACGCTCACCATGGTATATGGATGAATTGTTATTTTCCGTGACAGTTAAAGCAGGTTTAAAGTTGATGCTAAACAAATGCTTCTTTGAATTTAATGTAACTCCTGAATTAAACAAATACCCTAGAGAGCACGTAGGCAAATTTTCTTTTATGTCTTATAATTTTTTAATCGGAATCAAAGGACCGGGCTAGACAAAACCTTAAATAGTTAAAGCATTTCGTGCACCCAGCCGGGCTCGAACCGGCGACCTGCTGATTAAGAGTCAGATGCTCTACCAACTGAGCTATGGGTGCGGGGCAAAATTACGGATTTTGATTTCATCGAGCAAATAAATCTATTCTTGTTAAATAGTTTCTTCTTATTTTTACTCAATTTTTTATTAAGGATTTTTAATGAGTTCCGATTTTATCTTCGGCTATCTGGCTGCCTTCTGTACAACCGCATCTTTTGTTCCGCAGGCTTTTAAAGTTTTCAAAACCAGAAAGACTTCTGATATCTCTATCGGAATGTTTTTATTAATGACGCTCGGTGTGTTAAGCTGGCTGATATACGGGTTAATTCTGCTTTCCCCTCCAATCATTGCCGCAAATTCGATTACACTTCTGCTTTCACTTTACATTCTTTTAATGAAGTTCAGGCTTGACTATCTAAAAAAGTGAAGATCATTTAGCGGCTTCTCACATTTATCATTTTAATAACACCTGATTATTAAAATTGAAAAAGATAATCCTGATATTATTCTCGAATCTGTGATTAAGCGTTAAAAATTAACACACCAAACCGGATTGATTTTTGCAGCCTTCCGGCAGAATTAATTATTAATAACGAGTTACGAATGAAATCTGGTTACAACGTTTCAATAAAGTTTTTAGTTTTTGCTATTCTCATTTTCACTCTGATTCTTGCTTTCACCGGGTCATCTTACCCGCAGGGTTTTCTTAAAGCCTCAGGCAAAAAAATTGTTAAAGGTAATGGCGATGAAATTCTTCTCCGCGGAATTGGACTTGGCGGATGGCTTGTACCTGAAGGCTATATGCTTCAGACAAGCGGATTTGCAAATTCACCTACGCAGATAAGAAATAAAATCAAAGCATTAATTGGTGAAGCTAATGCAGAAACTTTCTGGGATCTATACTACGCAAACTATGTTAACCGTCTTGATATTAACCGCATTAAAGAATGGGGATTCAATTCAATAAGACTGCCTATGCATTATGATCTGCTTACCGAACGCAATCAACCGTATGTTTACATCGAAGAAGGGTTCGCGCAGATTGATTCATTATTAAGTTGGTGCGAAGCTAATCAACTTTATCTTATTCTTGATTTACATTGTGCCCCCGGAGGACAGAATGCAGAGAACATAAGTGATTACGATCCTGCATATCCATCACTATGGGAAAGTGATTTAAACAAACAACGGACAATCGCTTTATGGAAAAAACTCGCCGAACGTTACGTGAACAAAGAATGGATCGGCGGTTATGATCTTATAAATGAAACAGCATGGGACCTTGGAACGAATAATGTTCCTCTCAGACAATTATTCATTGATATCACAACAGCAATCCGTGAAGTAGATACAAATCATATTGTGTTTATCGAAGGCAACTGGTTCGCAACTGATTTCAGCGGACTTACGCCGCCCTGGGACAATAACATGGTTTACAGTTTTCACAAATACTGGAATGAAAATTCTCCAAGTGCGATTGGGTATTTATTGAATATCAGAAATACACATAATGTTCCATTGTGGCTTGGCGAGTCGGGTGAAAATTCAAATCAATGGTTCAGTGACTGTATAAGTCTTATGGAAGCAAACAACATCGGGTGGGCGTGGTGGCCGCATAAAAAGATTGGTTCTATTGCCGATCCGCTTTCAGCAATAAAAACAAACGACTATAATTATTTACTTCGATACTGGAACGGACAGGTTTCTCAGCCAACTCTCCAATTTTCTGTTAATGCGTTAAATACTCAGGCGCAAAAACTACATATAAGCCAGTGTGTATATCAGAAGGATGTCATTGATGCAATTTTCCGCCTGCCTCATTCAAGTGCTAATCTAAAATTTGCCGATAATATAGTTCCGGGTATAATCAACGCGGTTGATTATGATATGGGTAGAAACAATTCGGCATATAGTGATGTTGATTATCATAATATACAGGGTAACGGGGGACCAGCTTATAACAGCGGATGGTCGTACCGCAATGACGGTGTTGATATAGAAGCGTCAAGTCATCCGTTCTCTAACGGTTTTAATATTGCATTCATACAGACCGGTGAATATGTAAACTATACCATTGATGTTCAGCAGTCAGGATTATATGATATAAATATTGAATATGCCGCAAACCAATCAGGCGGAAACATGCTGTTGCGTATGGATGGAAATAATATAACAAACCCACTGTCACTGCCTGTAACAGGTGGCTGGCAGAACTGGAGTACTTTAGTTGTCCCGGATATCTGGCTGCCGCAGGGGACACATACATTCAGTGTTAATTTTTATTTCGGCGGATTTAATATTGCGTTTTATGAATTTGTTCTGACCGTAAGCGATGTTGAAGATGAATCAAATACAATAAACGAATTTAAACTTGAACAGAATTACCCGAATCCATTTAACCCGACTACAAAAATTCAATTTACACTTCCATCCGTAGAGACGGGGCATGCCCCGTCTCTACACGTGACGTTAAAAATTTTTGATGTATTAGGAAATGAAGTAGCAACGCTGGTTGATGGATACAAAGAAACAGGAAAACATGAAGTCAACTTTGATGCATCCGGATTAGCTTCAGGGATTTATTACTATCAGCTTAAAGCCGGTTCATTTATACAGACAAATAAAATGATGATACTGAAATAGATAACTTACTCTACTCTAAAAATAAGTGCCGGATTTTTTGTCCGGCATTTTTATTTATACTTTTTCACTGACTCTTTTGTTTGCGCAAGCCCGCGTTTGATAAGGTCTTTCAATACTTTCATATCAACATCTTCAAGTTTTTTTATGTACAAACATGACTTGCCGGTTTTATACTTGCCGAGTTTTTCCATCAGGTCTTTGTTCTTTTCAAATCCGGGCAAAATATAAAGTGTCAGACTTTGTTTGCGCGGTGAAAAGCCTGTAAGGCACATATCACCCTCGTGTCCGCTTTCGTATTTATAATGATAAGAACCAAAACCGATAATACTAGGTCCCCACATTTTTGGAGGCTGCTTTGTTATTGTTGTCATAATATCAAGTATAACAAAACTGTCTTCGCGCTGTTTTTCATCTTTAACTGAATTCAAAAATTTTTGAACGCTTGCATCATTAAGTTTTGTTTTTAATTCGTACATATTATTCCTCTTTTTATTTACCTGATTTTTCCGCGAACTCTTTAAACTGTTTCATCAGTTTGAATGACTCTTTCCTGAAAGCCCCGGGCATCAGCAAACCGAATAACTTCATCATACCGGTGAATTGAAAATCATGTTCTGTAATGTATTTTGTTTTTCCATCATTTAAAGGAACGAATTTATTTTTAACAATATTGAATACACCTTTTGCCTTGTAAGTTCCGGAAAATTCTTCTGGTAAATTTCTCACAGTCACAGTCTCAATCATTTCAATTTCCCGTTTTCCCATTTTGTATTTCAGTTTTGACTTAGCCCCCGGCTGTCCCGGTGTTCCGCTTAAATGTTCAAAACTCTCCAGACCCGGCTGCCATTCTTTCATGTTATCGGGATTATCAAAAAGTTCAATCACTTTGTTTACCGGAAGATTTATTTCAATTTCTGTTGAGTATTTCATTTAACCCTCAATATATTTTTATTATTGTTGATCACTGATTTTTCTGTAATGAAGCTGGATTAAACCGGTATCAAATTCTTTCGATCCGATTAATTTTAAATTCATTCCCGGTCTGCCGTCTCTGAAAAGCTTTATTCCGCCCCCAAGCAATACGGGAATGACGGATATAATAAATTCATCAACCAGGTTTTGTTTCAGTAAAGTATTTATTATTTCCGAACCGCCGTCTACAAAAATATTTTTTCCTTCTTCCTGTTTTAGTTTTAGAACAAGATCCCTAAGACTGTGTGTGTAAAAAATAAGTTTATCAGCCGGCTCACGCGGTGTTCGTGTAATTACATAACAGCGTTTGTCTTTATGCGGAAACTCGATACCGAAAGTTAAAACCTTGTCATAAGTTTTTCTTCCGATAATAACTGTATCAACATCTTTTATAAATTCAGAGTAGCCGTAATCTTCACCGGGCTTATCAACAATCGATAGAAAACTTATATCATCATTTTCTTTAGCAATATAACCATCCAGACTTATTGCGATATAAACAAACACTTTTCTTTCTGGTTGCATTATGATGTTCGGTTAATGTTGGTAATAAAGGCTGGTAGAAAATAGAATTAATTCAAGGTAAGTATCAAGCCGGATATCAAAAATGATCGTTCACAGAATCTTCAACAGCAATTGTATTGCTTTATTTATTTGAACGCTCAAAATCCAGGAGCCATTTCTTTCTCCATAATCCTCCGCCGTAACCTGTAAGATTTCCATCAGAACCAATAACCCTGTGGCAGGGAATTATTATTGCAATCCTGTTCATACCATTTGCGTTTGCTACTGCACGTACAGATTCCGGTTTGTTTAATGCGGTCGCTTGTTCTTTATATGATCGCGTTGTTGCATAAGGAATAGTCTGAAGTTCATTCCAGACATTATTCTGAAATTCTGTGCCCGGCGTTACAACGGGAACGGTAAACTTTTTTCTTTTCCCATCGAAATATTCTCTTAACTGCTCCTGAAGTATTTCGAAATGTTTGTTATTTCCCTGAACAATCGTTGCCCCGTATTTTTTTGAAAGGTATTTCAGTTCGGTTTCAAGCATTCTTCTGTCAGAAAATTCCAGCAGACAAATTCCGTCATCAATAGCTGCGGCAAACATTGTTCCGAGGGGAGTTTCAAGTCTTGTTATATCAATAACATTTTTGTTTTTACTTTTTACAGGGGATACACCGAAAATATTTTTGAATGAATCACCGAACCCGCTTAATGAATCATAACCTGAATCAAATGCCGCTGTTGTCACTGAATCTCCGTTCTGAATTTTTTTGAATGCTGAATTTATCCTGTAAACTCTTTGGTATGAATGAAACGTCATACCGTGATTTTTTATAAACCATCGCCTGATCTTATTTGGTTCAATGTTGCGTTTGCGGAGATCATAATCTTTAAATTTTATGGTAGGATTTTCACTCAACTCTTTCAAAATACTTTTTATGTAAGATGGAGTTTCGCCCGATTTCTCTAATGGATTACAAACTTTGCAAGGTCTGTACCCGCTGAGCATTGCATCTTTTGTTGTTTTGAAGAACTCGACATTTTCCTTTTTAGGTTTACGCGCTGTACAGGTTGGTCTGCAAAAAATTCCAGTGGTTTTAACTGCCGCAAAGAATATTCCCTCGAATGAAGAATCTTTCCTTACAAGCGCGTTATACATTGATGTGTTTGAAAGCATAATTTTTTTATTTGAAACTTAACAGGAGAGAAGCGTACTGACAACCGGAAAATTAACAACTATTTTTTTAAACCCAGTTGCCGAATTTTCCAGCCTGGTAATCTTCATAAGCCTGCTGTATTTCCTGGCGGTTGTTCATAACAAAAGGACCGTATGCAAAAATAGTTTCGTTATATGGCTTTGCATGTCCGAACAGGATTACAGAATCTTTTTTGCATTCAATAAAAATATTTTCGGAGTCATGATTAAACTCCACAAGTTCACCTTCAGATGACTGATGTTCATTTACGATTACTTCTCCGTTCACCACATAGAAGAATATGTTATGATCAACAGGAACACTTGTTTCAAGTTTTCCTCCAGACTTCATTTCAAGAATAAATATTGATACTCCCGATATTGATTCAATAACACCTTTAATATTTTTCCATTCACCTGAAACTGCCTTAACGATTGCTCTGCCTTCATCTTCACTTTTAAAAGGGATTTCATCTTTTTGTAATCCTTTATAAAACGGTTTTGCCATTCTTAGTTTTGCGGGAAGGTTAAGCCACAGTTGAAGTATTTCAAGATTGCCGCCGTTCCTTTTAAATTCTTCTGACGAAACTTCAGCGTGTATAACTCCGCTTCCAGCGGTCATCCATTGAACACCGCCTGATTTTATTATGCTGTCATGTCCGGCAGAATCTTTATGTGAAAGATCACCGTCGATAATAAATGTAACTGTTTCCATTCCCCTGTGAGGATGCGGACCAAATGGAAGTCCGGTGTTGTTTGGTTCGTATGTTTGCGGACCGTGATGGTTAAGTAAAATAAACGGATCAATTGGTGAAGTGTTTGGTGATTGAAGGGGAGAGTTCGTTCTCAATCCTTCAAACGGTACTGACTCAGCATAATGTATTTTTTTAATTGTCCGCAAAATATTATCTCATCGAAATTAATTTTTGAATGAATAAAGACACATTATCATAATCAGTTTTCGTTTTAATGATAAATCTTAAAGCATATCCTTCAGGATATTTTTTGCTGGTATTCATCTCTTCGTGAAAGAAAGATAATTCATCATCTTTCATAAAAACAGTCCGTTCATTTTCTCTTATAGTCATACTTATCATAAATTCATTTTTAAGCGGAACAAAGTAAAGCAGCGCTTTTTTCGAATCATAAATTTTTAACAGCCATCCGCTTTTATTGTAGAAGCTCCAATCTGATTTAAATGATGAAACCTGCTTAATAATTTTTTCATAGAATGAAAAAGTTTTTCCAAGTGCCTTTTTTAAACCCGCTTCATCAGGTTTAATATTTTTTTCAATGAAAGATTTTTCTTCCATCTTATTCTACCGCTGAATTATTAATTACTTGATAACTTACTTTGAGCTTGGGAAGAGATGACATCTTTATCAGGAATCAAACATTTAATTTTATTATTCAAACAAAACTTTTATCTAAGTCGAAAGCAGTAACAAAGATGTCATCTCTAAACAACTAATCTATATGTGTAATGTGACTTGATTGTTTTGGTTCAAACTTAAAAACTATTTTTTGAAAATTGCACTATAGACCACTCCGGCTAATATGGCTCCTGTAATTGGCGCTACAATAAACAACCACAACTGCTCAACAGCCCAACCGCCAACGAACAGAGCCTGGCTAATACTTCTTGCAGGATTAACGGAAGTATTTGTAACGGGAATACTTATTAAATGAATTAATGTTAATGCAAGACCGATCGCCAGCCCGGCAAATCCTTTCGGCGCTCTTTCATCAGTTGCGCCGAGAATCACAATCAGAAAAATGAATGTCATTACAATTTCAGTTACTAGTGCTGCTCCAAGACTGTAATTACCAGGTGAATGTTCTGCATAACCATTTGCCGCAAAACCGCCAATGTCGCTTCCGTTGCCTGTAGCTATAATGTAAAGAACACCTGCAGCAGCTATACCTCCGAGTATTTGAGAAATTATATAAGGCAGCAATTCCTTTGCATTGAATCTGCCTCCAATCCATAAGCCGACAGACACAGCGGGATTTAAATGTGCGCCCGAAATATGTCCCAGAGAGTAAGCAATAGTAAGTACAGTTAAACCAAATGCTAATGATACACCAACTAAACCAATACCAACACCCGGGAATGCAGCGGCAAGTACAGCACTTCCGCAGCCACCCAACACGAGCCAGAATGTTCCAATGAATTCAGCAGCGAACTTTTTCATAACATCTCCTGGTAAATGTTAAATGTATTTGTTTCAGATATAGTTTTGGAGCCAGACACGAAACCAAATTAGAAAAGAATAAAATGATTAACAATAAAACATGTTTATCCTTAATAAATTAAGAAGGTAATCAATCTCCGGTTGGAATAATTCCTTTATTCTCAACCATTAGCATAACTGTTTTATGCGGTGCCCGTGTGCGATGAACAATTCCCTTTGAAACTGTAACGCCTTCGCCGGGATTTAATTCGATTGTTCTTTCTTCAAGATCGACAAATAATTTTCCTTCAAGTACAAAAAAGAATTCATCGTCATTATCATGTTTATGCCAGTGATATTCTCCTTGAACAATTCCTACGCGCACAACACTATCATTAACCTGTGTCAGAGTTTGATTAAACCATTTATGCGTATTCTCTTTAACCATATCGGGAATACTTACTTTTTCAAGATGTGCAAATTTTATATCGAGCTTTGTGTTGTAGTTATAATCCATTTGGAATTTAACCTCTTTTAATTTTTTTATCCCAACTCCCACAAAAAATGGGATTAAAGTAACTGACTTATTAAAGCGGAAGTTTAAGTGTCATCAAAACCGTTGCAGCAACAGGAGTTAATAATGCCGCTAATCCCCAATACTCCCACTGTCTATAAAGTGAGACTAACTCGCTCCAGTTAAAATTTGAGTTATCAATATTATCAAAAGATAGTTTATATATTTTTTTCTGAAGCGGCGCGACTTTTATTCCGTAAATCAATCCTGATATTGTGAAAAGAATAATACTCCAGAATATCCACCCGGTTCTGAGTATCGGATATCCAGCTTCGAATGCCATATATAATCCGAAAAAAGTTATTAAGACCACACCTGGTCCGGTGAATATTTTATCACTCTTTATTACGCCATTCATAGAATAAGAAATAATTCTCAGGTCTTTTGTTTTAAAGGCATTATGCATCCAGTATAAACCTGTAAAAATATTGCCGAGAAAAATTATTACCGCGGCGATATGAAAAATTTTCAGATAGAAATAAATCATTGGCTGAAATTAAAAATATTAAGGGTGACTGCAGACAAACATAGAGAACGGTTAACCTAAAAACAATTTTCAAGTTAACCGTTGGAAATATTTAAAAACCATTTCATCAGCAGCAATGCAACTCAGATTTCTGACTAACAGAAATTTTATTTTATCAGCAACATTTTTTTGGTGATGCTGAATTCTCTTCCGCTGTTCTGGTTTTTTCCTGTGAGACTATAAAAATAAATACCGCTGCTCAATGATTCATCTTCAAACCGGACAGAATGTTTTCCTGTTTGTTTTAAACCGGATTCAAGTAGTTTAATTTCCTCCCCGTTAGCATTAAACACTTTCAGAGTTATAACAGACGGAGCAATAAGATTATAACTTATTATAGTTGACGGATTGAAAGGATTCGGATAATTCTGTTCCAGCACAAAATCATTCAGCGCAATTGCATTAACTTCTATTATGTTTGAGTACGAATATCTGCCGCTGAAATCAACCTGTTTAAGCCTGTAGAATAATCTTCCATTGACATTATTATCTTCATAAGTATAGTTGTTTGTTTCGGTCGAAGTTCCGTTTCCCTCCACAAATGAAATTGTAAAAAAGTTTTTTCCGTCACCCGATCGTTGCACTTCAAAGCCGTTATTGTTTAACTCAGTAGCAGTAGACCATCGCAAAATTACTTTTTCATTCCGGACTTCAGCCGAGAATGAAGCCAATTCAACTGGAACAAGATTTTCAATATCTGCTTCATATACACCATTGCCATGTGTAGCTGCTCTTATCCTGTTATCTGATCTTACAATACTTAAGTCCATGATCATTGCAGATTGCGGCAACCCGATCATGTATTCATACCAGGATAGTCCTGCGTCGGGCGAAAAATAAACCCCGATATCATTGCCAAAAAATAATTGCTGGGTGTTGAATGGATTAACCACAATTGCACTCGAAGGAACATCCGGAAGCGTTGACCCGATATCAATCCAGTCATTACCGGCGTTGGTCGATTTAAATAAATGTGAAGTACCGAATCCTGACACGACAACATAAACGACTTTTGAATCGGATGGATCTACAGCAATGTCATCAATATACCTGTCGGGAATTATTCCTGTTATGTTTGTAAATGTTGAACCGCCGTTCGTACTTCTGAATACATGCGCAGTTGTTGTAGTCGGCGCGGTTCCAACATATACAGTATCTGTTGAAGTCGCGGAAACACCTATAGCCAGGATTTCATTTCCATCGAGTTGAACTCCTCCGTTACCTAAAGTCCAGCTGCTTCCGCTGTTTGTTGAACGATGAAAAACTTTACTGCCTGCATAAATAACACTTGGGTTGGACTGACATATTATAAAGGGCGCAACAAATGCAGGACTTACTCTGCCTCCCGGGGTAATACCTGACCAGTTCAATCCTCTGTTGGTTGATCTGAGCAGGTTAAGATATTGAGAAGTTCCATAAAGAATATTTTCGTTTGCTGCATTAATTCCTGTTTGACAGCCGTCCCCGCCAATCACTCTTCTCCATGCAACTGTTCCTTCAAATATTGCAGTTGCGTTATCCTGTAAACCACCAATACCAAGATTGGGTGTCTGGAATGAAGATGAGAAACCATTATAAAACTGTGTCGACTGATAACCGCCGTTGCATCCGCCGAAAGTTTCACCTCCGTCTGTTGTTCTGAATACACCTCCGTCGGTTCCAAAGTAGATTATGTTCGGATTTGTCGGATGAAAAGTAACAGAGTGCTGATCTGCATGTACATAATCAGAGGGACCTTCCGGTTCACCGGGAATCGTAACTCCGAAATACCATGCAGCCCAATCTGTTTTAATGTTCAGGTTTGTTCCGCCATTTGTTGATTTATAAATATCTATCCCGCCGGTTAAAAGAAAATCCGGGTTAGTTGGGTGAACACCAACCCAGTGTGAATACCAGCCCTGGTATGTTGCATAGTCTGTAGTATTTACGATTGTCCAGTTGTCTCCGCCGTTTGTTGTTTTACATAACCACGTTCCCGCACCGCTTGCATCGCCATTTCCTATTGACACATAAATTATCTGCGGGTTAGTTTTATACATCGAGAATATTGCTTTGCCGCCGAATGTTAACGGTAAACCATTTGTAAGTTTTGTCCAGTTTGTGCCGCCGTTGGTTGTTCTGTAAATACCATGTCCAACTGATCCAAGATTACCGTGTGACACATAAACTATATTACTGTTCAAAGGATTTATGGCGATATCAAAACCCATTAAAACATTATTAGAGATATTCCATGTAGCGCCGGCATTCGTTGATTTAAAGATACCTTCACTCGTTGCAGCCCAGATTATTGATGAGTTATTCGGATCAATCTCAACTTCATTTACGCCGCGTTCCTGGTTGTAAGACCAGTCAAGACTTTTAATCCATGTATTTCCATAATCAGTTGATTTAAGAATTCCGATTCCATAACTGCCTCTGGTTGTTCTGATAACTTCACCGCCTAAAGACATCTGGTAATTATATACTTCACCGGTGCCGATATAAATTGTATTTGAATCACTCTGCTGAATCGCGATTGAACTTACGCCGAGCATAGGGAATCCCGTTTCAATTCTTTCCCATGCCATTGCACCAAGTCCGCCGGTATAACTCCTCCACAATCCGCCGCTTGCCGCTCCCGCAAAAATTGTATTCGGATTCTGAGGATTGAATTCTACATCAAGTGTTCTTCCGCCTATGTTGTGTGGACCGATTTGTTCCCAGGTGTATGTCGTTAATTTATTCGCCGACTTATCAAACGTAAGTCTGGAATAATCGTATGCTTTTTGATAACCATCAGATGGAATATCAGTTCCGGGGTATGACCTTTTCATATTCATAAACTGCATAGCTTTTAAAGCGCCTGAAGTTTTAAATATTTTTTTGGGGTCAGGTTTGTATGTGTTTAAGTCAAAGAAGTAATAAGAAGTTCCTGCCACAAGCAGTAAGAAAATAATAATCAGTCTGGAGTTTTTCATTCGGACCTCAACAGAATTTTGTGTTATAAAAAGTGAGGTCAAATTAAGAAATCATAAGCCCTTAGTAAATGAAAAGATTTTTCCCGGTGTCAAACTTCAAAATGTGATAAACCAATTACCTTTCTATCATTATATCCATTTCACATTTAAGTGAGCCGTCAGAATCCTTCGTGAGTTTTTGAATCTGAGAAAAGTTTTTCTTTTTCATTTCTTTTTCAATCTGTTCCTTTTTCAAGTGAGGATCATCTGCAAACTGAAGTTCAAACCATTGCTCAGGAATATTTTTCCCTCTTAACCTGTAATGCACATGTGCCGGGTTTGTTCCTCCCGGATAAGGCGCAGGTTTTATTGTGTGATATTCATAGCGTCCTTCGGAGTTTGTGAACATTATCCCGTCAAGCCGGTCATCACCTTCACCGTAGTATCCGTTTGCGTCCGTATGATATACAAGTATTTCAACATCTTCGACGGGAGTTTTGCCATCACTTTCAAATACCTTTCCGGTAACAACAAGTTTTTCCCCAGGTTCATTCTCTGATCTGATTTTTATCTGCCAGTTTTTTCCAGTCGGGTCAGATGATTGGAACAGCATACCAAGAGCAAGCATTGTTGAAACAATAATTGCTGTTACGACAAGTTTTCGGGAATTCAACTTTTTAATAAACATTGTAATACCTCTTTATCTTTCTCTTATTCTTATTCGTGATCAAATCTTCCACAAAGATTTACTTCCAAACCCAAGTACTTCCCAGAGTTCATCAAGTGTTTTTTTATCCGCGGTGATTATTTTTTCTTTGGTGATAGTATCAGGAACATCAACTAATTTTTTCATTGCTGCAAAAATTTCTCCGCGCGACTTTTCATCAACCTTAGGTATGATATGCCACAGGCTGAGCAGATCATCTTTGCTTTTGGTCTTCAATAGTTCATTAATAACAGCAACATCTCTTACACCTGAATCAAACAATTGTAACGTGTTGATAAATTTTTCATCTGAATTTTTGAAATACGGAGTTCCGGTTCCCGATGATTTGTACGTAGCGCACACTGCACCGGCTGGAATGATGGATTCCTGTCCGTTGTTTTCAAGCGCTACCCATCCCGAGGTAACGTGTAAAAATGTTGAACCGTTATCATCAACTTCAAGCGAATACATACATCCGAGATCAACAGCGGTCGCGGAAGGTGTTTCTACAAAGAACAATCTTGGCGGCGCCCAGATAGTTGCATGAATTTTTCCTTTATCAAGCGCTAACCTGTGTTCATTGGCTTTTGTCTGAACCAGTTTAATTCGTGAGTCCTGTTCAACTTCAACCTCACCGATTGATCCGACAATTATTTTAGCACGTGAAAGAGCATCTGTTTCAAGCCAGTCGCCTATTTTTATAAGACCGATATCACTGAATTGTTCATCACTTATTTTTGAAGTCCCTTCAAGACTCTGCACCTGGAGGAATGCCGCCGGTGCGGGACCCGGGAGTGTAAGCAGACTAATCGAAACAATAACCATAAGCACAAAAGCTAAGCCGGCAGCATAAATTGTTCTTTTATGTGACGGCTGTTTGAATCGCAGTGTAAGCGATTCACCGAATGTACTAACGGATTTGTTTGAGGCGATGTTATAAATTTTCGCTTCACGGTTTACTTGTTTCTTTCCCGGATTGATCCGGCTGTTTATACCTTCCCATAATTCCTGCGAAGGAAAAATTTCATCAGGAAGATTTGCCGCCTCCGATTTTATTGATTGAATCTCTTCATATTCATTCCTGCATTTTTCACAGATCAGGATATGCGCATGAATATCTTCTCTCATTTCATCGGGGAGTAAACCATCGGCATAATCATTTATATAATATTTAACTTCTTTGCATTTCATTTTACAAGAACCTCCCTTAATAACTTTCTTGCCCGGTGTAGCTGAGCTTTCGTTGTTCCTTCAGCAATACCGAGCATCTCACTTATCTCTTCATGTTTGTAACCTTCAACATCATGAAGTACAAAAACAACCCTTGCTTTTTCAGGCAATGTTGAAACAGCTTTTTCAAGATCAATTGAATCACCATGATTATGTTCAGTTTTCTTTGTGAACTTTAACAGACTGCTTAAACCTGAAAATCTTAATGAACGTCTCTTAACTGTCCGCATATCCACGAGAACAACATTCACTGCAAGCCTGTAAAGCCATGTTGAGAACAAACTTTCGCCTCTGAAGGAATTAAGATTCTCCCACGCTCTCACAAAAACATCCTGTGTTAATTCTTCCGCGCGGGTTCTGTCAGCGATCAGCCGGAGACACACTGCAAATATTTTTCCCACGTTTTGTTTGTATAAAAATTCAAACGCAGAATGACTCCCTGATTGAGCTTCTTTTACAACAGCCGATTCAGGTGAATCGATCAAACTGCTTTCCCTGTAATTGTGTATTTGAGATTGTCCATTAAACATTTTTAGTTCATATTCTTTAACGTTTTGATTCCGGATGGTTTTGAATGGTTTAAATGGTCTTTAATTATTATTAAATAATTCGAAAGTCACGACTGTCTTCGATATACCGGGTCAGGCAAACACTTTAATTACTGATCCTATCACAGTATCAATGATCTGGTTCTTCAGTTTTTCAAGTTTGATTTTAGATAGTCCCGCAAGTTTTAAGGCTTCCATCTCTGCAAGGTCTTTTTTGGCTTTTACTAAAAACTCCACATCTCCGGGTGTAAGATGACCGCCAGCCAATCCTTCACCCCAGCGGAGGACATCATCCTGAAGTTTTTTAGCAAATGCACTTCCGTCTTTTAGTATCTCGTCTTTCAATTCATCAAAATTATCTTTCGCGAGTGCTATAAGGTCATTCTTTATAGTATTAAGCAGATCTTTAAAATCAGGCATAACTATTCCTTTAATTAATTTCGGATGGTTTTATTTTTCCGCCTTCAAGTCCGATGATCGTATCAAAAGCGTCGGATACAATTTTTTTCATTTCACTTATGAACATTTCGGAAAGTGAACCGGCATTCTGCCATCTAACTAAAAATCCTCCCAGCAGGTTTTTTTCCGGATCCAGAAGTATCTCCCATTGTTTGGTGGAAATTTCATTATTCAATCTTCCTTTGGAAAACTCATAAGCAATATTAAGATTTCTCTTCAGTTCTTTTACCGTTTCTTCATTAGCTGAATATTCTCCCGTCGCAAGTTCCATTATTTCAAGTGATTCTACTTTTAAAGTGACTGCCTGTTCATAAGCTATCGGACTATAATTCGCTACCGGTGTGCATTCTAATGAGAGAAATGATACAAGTAATAAGGCAATCGTTTCTACATGATAAGCGATAAAATTTTTTTGTTTCATTATGCTCTGTCATCTCCTTTCAGATAATAACCTGTAATTTTTTTAAATGCCTCAGAAGTTTTTTTACCCGGCTTACCATCCTCTTTAAGATAAATACCCGGAAACCGGTTTAAGAATTTTTGCAGCTCATCACCGTAAGGGATAACTTTATTTGAAAAACTAATCGCCGGTTTATCAACATCATCATCAACTGCTATTACGGGTTCACCGGGAAAAATAATTATTCCCTTCTCCGCCATACGGCGTAACAGTACCGCTGCGCCGCTTTGCTTTGACACGGCGGTATCAGACCATGTTCCGTCGGCAATATATTTGCCTCTGGTATAGTGATTGGAAAAACTCCATAGATACGGTGAAAGAACTTCCGGGTGTTTTGAACGATATCCCCACCCGTTATATTTTTCAAGCTGATAAAGAATACCCGGTAAACTCCAATTCTCCCATTGTTCAAGTTTCTTATACATCAGAGCATCCATTGCACTTTCCTCCCATGTGAACGGCGGATCACCATCAACTGGTCTGCCTGCTGGAACCTGTTTTGTGCGTGCGGTTAACGGATCTCCGTTATGCAAATGCCTTGAAAAATTTAACGATGATTCCATATTGTGAATAACCGCGACGAAGTACCATGGAATTTTCAATCCTGCAACTGCGTTTTCATACCTGGATTTATTTGCTGATAACTTTGAAATAATATTCTCGACATCCGGAAATTTTTCAGTCTTAATATTACACGTATTAAACAACCGTGTATATTCTTCTTGTAACGAAACGCTTAATGATATTGACGGCATCTTAAATCCTATTTATGATGAACAATAATATTTCAGATCGTTAACAGGTTTATCGGGTATCAACTGTAGAAATGAATATGCAATATCAGCGGGTGTGAGTTTTATTGCCTTATGCTGAAGCAACATATTTTTAATTCAGTAAAAAGGCAAGAAATATTTTTGTTAAGTAGTGTCCTAATTTCACAAATAGTCATCCCGATGGCATTGCCATTCGGGATCTACTTAATTGAAAAGATTCTGAAATAAATTCAGAATGACAGATTGCTAATTTGAATCTAAAAGTGAAATTAGGACACAACATTTTGTTAAGTCTCTATGGTTTGTCAGCAGCGGAATTTCACATTTAGGTTTAGAAATGAATCATACTTAATTTTGCAAATCAAATTTTGAAATTAGTTTTATGCAAAGACTCGCACCCGTTTTTATAATAATAGCCGCAAGCCTCTGGGCTTTGGACGGGATAGTGTTAAGACCATCACTGTTCAGTCTTCCCGTTGTTGTTGTTGTGCTGATAGAAAGCGCTGTGGTCGCGGTTATCCTTACACCATTCTTCTTAAAACGTTTTGCGGAACTGAAAAGTCTTAAACCGAAAGATTGGATTGCGTTTGCCGGAGTTGCAATACTCGGCGGTGCGGTTGGCACAATGGCAATCACTAAAGCACTGTTCTATGTAAACTTTGTTAATCTTTCAATTGTAATTCTGATTCAGAAACTCCAGCCTGTATTTGCTATTTCATTAGCGGCGGTTCTGCTTAAAGAAAAACTTCATAAAGATTTTTTTATCTGGGCTGTAATTGCGATAACCGGCGCGTACTTTATGACGTTCGGGACAAACCTGCCCGACTTCAACTCAGGTGATAAAACAACCATCGCCGCAATCTTCTCACTTGTTGCGGCTATAAGCTTTAGTTCATCGACAGTGTTAAGCAAACGGGCGTTGAGAAATGTTGAATACAGGATGGGCACGTACCTCAGATTCCTTATTACATCTTTTGTAATGCTTTTTATTGTTCTGCTTACGGGCGAAATAAATTCCGCAGGTGCTGTTACAACTAACCAGGTTTATATCTTTCTCATCATCGCGTTCTCAACTGGCGGAACAGCGATCTTCCTTTACTATTACGGATTAAAAAAAATAACTGCCTCTGTTGCCGCTATATGCGAACTGTCATTTCCGCTTACTGCGGTCATACTTGAATATTTTGTTCACGGTAATATTCTTGGTGTCGTTCAATGGATAGGAGCGGGAGTTTTACTGGTAAGTATTCTGCGTATCAGTTTTTTGAAAAATTAAAACTCACCTTACATAAGGTTTTTGTCTTTGTCATTCTGAACTTGATTCAGGATCTTCGCATTTTAAGTTTTCAGATGCTGAAATAAACCGACGGGCAAAGCAGGTTCAGCATGACAAATATGTAAGGTGAGTTAAAAATTTGATCTGGAAATTTAACATCGCCAGATCAATCTCAATTAAAAAAATTATTCCATACTCCACGGCGGAGTTACACCGTTTATTCTCGCATAAGCGATTGCCTGTCCAAGATGCTCGTGAGTGTGGCTTAACATTGTAACCATAAAATTTCTTACACTGAACTTCATTCCGAAAGCTTCAATCTCTTTATTGAGATCTTCCTCATTAAGTTTCTTTACATACTCTGTTGCGAACGCAAAAGAAGTTTTGATAAGCTCTGCTATTTTGGCTTTATCCATCGTCTGCATTTCATATTTCTTTTGATCCATTTCCAGACCCTCAGGAAGTTTTCCTCCCGATAAAGCGACAAAAAGATAATTTGCCTGGGCTATATGAAGATAAACTTCACTTACAGACCTTACACCCTCTGCGGGACGGTATGAATATTTATCCTGCGGCACCGCCTCTTCAAGCTGAAGAACACGGCTTTCAATAAATTTCAACTGACCTATATACTCATCAACAAAAACAGGCGAGGGAGGATTACTGTTAAATCCCGTAACAACAAACAACGTGACAGCAAGCAAACTAAGAACACCGATCACTTTCATGACTCACTCCTTTAATAAGTGGATTTACTAAAAACTTTTTATGGAACCGTAATTATTGAAATGTGGATGAGAATATAGAGAATTAATTTTCTTTGAGGCAAATATGGATTGTTTAATTTTTAATAATGAATCTTTTTCACAAAATGTTTGCTGAACTAGTTACAGGATATTGGAATTTTACTATTCTTTCTAAACTAAAATTGCCATTTAAGAATATTGATCAACATATATTCCGTGATAACAATTATCACAGACGCATAAATCCATATTTTCAATCCCCTTTCAGCATTCCAATCTTTTTGAGGTTCTCCTTTAATCAGTGAAATTATATCCCACCTAAACGTGTACCAAATTGAATCCGTGAAATCATCAAGGTCTGTAAAAACAACTGACCAAACAAAAAATATGTACGGCAAATTCAAAACAATTAAGCTTATAATGAGTTGATTGTCATTAAAAATATTTTGATTCACTAAGTATACTAACAGTGCTAAAGAGAATACATATAAAACATGTAATATGACTTTGAATTCTTTTTTGAATAAAATTTTTATTACTCGATATGTTTTAGGATATTTTACTGAAAAACTATAATCATCTTTTCGCGCAAGCTCATTATTTTCAATAAATTGCTCAAAGCAATTTCTACAATAAAAATTATCTTCCCTCTCTACAATTAAATTTTGAGGAAATAATTTATTACACTTATCACATAAAATTGATGGTATCATCATTTGAATAACAACCTGTACTGTTAAAATACTACGCCGTATTTATAAACATTTAAAAGATTTCCTGAATGTTTATTTTTACAATTTCACTCCCCCTAAGCCTTCACCTCAGCCTCTATTCCATCTTTTATACATATTTACTTAATCAGGATCATTTTATTCGTCTTACTAAAACCCCCTGCCTGCAATTTGTAAAAATACATTCCGCTCGAAAGTCCGTTGGCATCAAAAGTAACCTCATAACTTCCCGCAGGTTTTTCCTCATTAACAAGCGTAGCTATTTCATTTCCAAGCACATCAAAAACTTTTAGTGATACATATTGCCTATTGCCTACCGCATACTGAATACTGGTACTTGGATTAAATGGATTCGGGTAATTCTGGCTCAAAGAAAAATCATAAAAATTATTCGCTATGTATTTTAAGGAATCGACTGGCTCCCGGCTTCTATATAAATTACTTGCTGCTAAATACAAATATCCAAGACTATCCATGGCTATTGCGCTGACAAAATACCATTCGCGCCCGAGATTCAGACTATGCGGCAATCCTGAATTTAATGACGTCAGTGTATTTTCAAGAACATTATATTTGTAAATACCGCTTATCTTTGCGCCAATGTAAAAGTCATTGTTTCCGGAAACCAAGATTGATGACGTATAAAATATTGTATCATTAAAATGAAGATATTCCCATGAGTTTCCTGCATCCTCACTAAAATAAATTCCATATAACCTATCTGCCCCTCCAAGAAGAATCTTT
Organism: Ignavibacteriales bacterium; assembly: GCA_016700155.1. Lineage (NCBI taxonomy): Bacteria > Pseudomonadati > Ignavibacteriota > Ignavibacteria > Ignavibacteriales > Ignavibacteriales bacterium. Next base: position 3,929,606 of record CP065001.1, on the reverse strand, counting down.
GCGTCATTAGTCATTCCATTGATTGCCAAAACATCTCCACAATTAAATGACTCAATTAAGTTCCAGTTTAAACCATTATCATCTGTTGAGTAAAGCCCGCACTCAGTTCCGGCTAAAACCCTGCCCCGGTCAGTTATATAAAGTGACCAGACAACATTTAAGAACGGATTAAATCCGTTACTTAATCTCTCCCAGTTTATTCCTTCGTCGGTGGATTTGTACATTTTATCATCGGTCGCAGCAAAAATTGCTGTATTTTTTTTCAAAACAATTTTTTCAATCCAGGTATTACTAAGTTGTGTCTGACTCCAGGTTTTCCCTCCATCAATACTTTTAAGAATCCCCTTGTCATGAGTTCCTATCAGTAAATTCTGAGTATCGATTAACAATAAATCAGTTATCATAGAATTCATCAGTTCGTTGCTGAGATTTCGTTCCCAGGATATTCCTAAATCCGTTGAAGTAAACAAACCATTATTTGCTGCCGCATAAATCCTCCTGTTTGAATCAAACTGAAGTGAGTTAACACTTCCCATTGAATCAAGATTACTTATAAGTTGCCAGGAAATCTGAGGATAGGTCAGTTGAAATGACGAAGCCAGAAGCAAAATCATTAGAAATTTCATATGATCCTCCCGCTATTAATATACCCACTTATATTATTAATTTTGAGCAATCAAATTCTTACAATTAATCTACATAGAACCGAAATTACATACTACGTAATTTTATTTATGAGTATTTATTGTGCTCATTTGAATAATTCAATGCACTTACTTAACCAGTATCATTTTATTTGTTTTACTAAACCCTGCCTTGCCGTCAGACAAACCGCCAGTCTGCAGCCTGTAAAAATACATTCCGCTCGAAAGTCCGTTAGCATCAAAAGTAACCTCATAACTCCCTGCGGGTTTTTCCTCATTAACAAGTGAAGCTATTTCATTTCCAAGCACATCAAAAACAGTAAGCTTCACATTTACCGTTTCACCATTGACGTTTGAGGGAATCGTAAATTTAATTTTCGTAGATGGATTAAACGGATTCGGGTAATTCTGTTCAAGTGAAAAAGTAAACGGCTTGGATAAATCCACCTCAACAACTTTTGAATACTCATACGTACCATCATGGTCAATTTGCTTTAACCTGTACTGATAAACTTCTGCCGATAAGTTTTCATCAATGAAAGAATAAAAATTCTGTTCAGTTGTTGTTCCTTTTCCAGTAACAAATCCTTGAACTTCCCATTCCTGATTGCCGACTGAAGACTGCCGACTGAAGACTTGCCTCCGCTCCACTTCAAACCCTCTGTTATTAACTTCCGTCGCTGTGACCCAGCTCAACATAACCCTGTCCATAAGGGCTTCTGCACTAAACGAAACCAGTTCAACCGGAACTATTTGTGAAAGATTTCCTCTTCGTAAAAAGATATCACATATAACCTGTGAGTTCCTTACACCACCCGGCGCGTAGAACATCGCAATCTCTCCGTCACCTCTTGCAATTACAGCAGATGAATTTCTCGTCACATATTCTGATGTAAGATCATAGACAAGCATTGTATCCGAGTAAACATTGTTCTGTCCCCAGATAAAATAAAATCCTCTTCCGGATTGTGATACGCTTGACTGATAAACAATATAAATCCTGTTATTGTCATCCATCGCAAAGTTTTGCGCGAATGCAGGTCGCTGCCCCGGCGGAGTAACCGGCTGCGGCGCACTGAAACTGCCTGAAACATTATTTATTATATAAAGCCGCAGATCGCTTTCATTCCTGTAAAGAATGTGAACTTTGTTATTGTTATCAATAAGCACTTTAGGATTTGTAACATTTGCTGTTACTCCTGTTGGAACTTCACCTAACCCACCGCCAACTGAATTAAAATACTTTAATGGTCCGCCCAACGCGCTTCCTGTTTTCATTACTATGTGAACTTTGCCGTTGAGATCAACATCAAGATGAGCATCAAAATCACCGCCGGTTTTACCTGCCGCAAGTAGCACCGGTGTAAGCAGTATCATAGAATCGCGTGAATCAATATTTGTGTAATAAATATTATCCGGATCGCTCGTAAATGTAAAGAACACAAAATGCACAATACTGTCAGGACCAACTTTTGAAATGGGAGTTGCTTTGTTTAACCCCCCGGCTGTTATGAACATAGGTGTTCCAAAACTGCCTGTAGAATTATTTGTGTACTTCACCTGGAAAAGATTGGAACCGTCTCTTCCTGTAAACCCAACATGCGCAGTTCCGCCGGGGTCAAAAGAAAATGATGAGTAATTATCATCTACAAGATTATTAGTAATATTGGTTGTAGTGAATGTTCCGTTGGTTTCCTCTTTCACATAATAAATTTCACGCGTCGCTCCGTCTGTTCCAACCTGTCCCGTGTATGTCAGGTGAATTTTTCCCTGTGAATCATACGCGGGAAATTCCCTGTTGTTGAATCTTTCATTTCTTACAATTGTATCAACGGGAAAAGGTATGGTTTGTGCAAGCACATAAGTGGTTGAAAGTAAGAGAAGTAAAAATACTTTTTTCATTTTGCCTCCGGCTGCTTCATTGTGAAATCTATCTCTGTTTAAATTTAAGGATTAAGTCATGCACATTCATCAACAAAATAACCTGATTTTTTAACGCTGAAATTTGCCTTGAAAGCCGGACAATAATTACTATTTTTGAGCTGTGATTAAGTACTTCATCATATTATTTATTTCGGTGAATGTTTGCATTGCGCAATCAGGAAACAACCAGTTGAACCGCTTTTTGCTTGGACAAAGTTATGAACAGGCTGGCGATCTTGAAAAAGCAAAAAGCATTTTTGAGGAACTCTTCAAAACCGACCAGGCAAATGTTCAGTACTTCTATTCACTGAACAAAATTTATTTGTCTCTTAAAGAGTATGATGCATCCGAACAATTGCTGAAAGAGAGACTAAGAAATTTTCCGTACGACATTACACTTTACGGAATGCTCGGTGCAACCTATCATCTTAAAGGTGATGAAGTTTCGGCTTTTAAAACCTGGGATGATGCCCTGGACAGAATGGGGAATAATCCGCAGATATTCAGAACAATTGCAAACTACGCAATCGAAAGAAGAGCATTCAACAAAGCCATTGATATACTTAAACGCGGGCAGCAGTTCGGTGATGATAAGAAATCTCTTTCCTATGAGATTGCAAACCTGTACTCGCTGACAATGCAATATAAAGATGCAGCGGAAGAGTACTGCAGGATATTGTCAAGCAACCCGGATCAGCTTCCGTCTGTTGAATCAAGGATTATGCAATATGTAAATAAAACAGATGCGCTGACGTCAACTATTTCTGTAGTTGAAAAGTACAGTGACTCACATACAAATTTTGAATACTTACTTGCAAGATTATATATCGAACAAAAAAACTTTGACAGGGCGTTTGATCTTTATTCTTCAATAGATAAGAAGTTAAACAGCGGCGGTGCCGAGCTTATGTCATTTGCTCTTTTCCTTTTCAATGAAAAACAATTTAACGCCGCGCAAAATGTTTATACCGTGCTTCTTGAAAGGTATCCTGCTTCTTCTTTCATATCGGAAATAAAACTCGGTCTTGCCAAAACCAAAGAAGCAATACTTTACTCGACTTCGGATGAAGATATGGAAACCTGGAAACCATATTCAATCATCAAACCAAACCGGACAGACGAAGCTGGAGAGGTGATTAAGCTGTATGAACAGTTAACAAAATTATTTCCTGATAGTGATGTCTCTTACGAATCTGAGTTACGGATTGGCTGGCTTTATTTTTTCAAATACGCTGACCGGAATAATGCAGGTGTGTACTTTAAACAGATAATTGAGAAATCACCTTATTCACAATTTTCATCAAGCGCTTATGAAGGACTTGGTGAAATTTCGCTGCTCAACGGGAATCTTGATAAGGCAATAGAATACTACTCGTTGATTAATGAAAATTCCCGGACAAGTTTTGACAGGCGGAATTCTGCAAAGTACCGTCTGGCTCAATTTTATTTCTTTAAGAATGAATCGGAAAAATCAAAAAAACTGCTTGAGGAAATTACCCGATCCCTGGGTGATAACACCGCAAACGATGCGATAGGATTTTCATTACTTTTGAACACAGCGTCTTATGATTCGTCTAACCTTTTGCAGTTTGCTGAAGCGGAATATCTTGCCGCACAGCAGAAATATGTTCAGGCGAATGAGATATATAAAAATATTGCATCAGATCAGCAGGCTTTCATTCTGAAAAATATTTCGGGACTCCGTCGTGCGGAAATGATGATAGCGGTTGACGATTATACTTCGGCAATACCTATACTGCAGTCAATTTCGGATGAAGCTGAGAAAAACATTTATGCCGATAAAGCCTTATATTTGATGGCAAAAATTTTTCAGTTTGGACTGAAAGATACTTTTAAAGCTGTTGAATCATATGAAAAACTGCTTGCAAAGTTTCCTTCATCTGTTTACCTGGATGAAGCAAGAGCAGAAATAATAAAGTTAAAAGAAAAAATAAGTTAGAGAATAGAATGGCTAAGAAACAAAATCAGAAGATTGTTAAATGTTCATTTTGCGGAAGAGACGGTAGTGAAGTCGGCAGTATGATTGCCGGTCCGGATGTTTATATATGTGATATATGTATCGGAAGCAGTGTTGATATCTTAAAGAACAATCTTGCTGCTTATGGAAATAACCAGTCCCGCGCCCCCAAATCACATACCCCGGCATCAATAAAAAAAGCGCTGGATGAATATGTGATCGGTCAGGAACGCGGTAAGAAAGTTCTTGCCGTTGCGGTGTACAATCATTATAAAAGAATTAATTCAAGAAGTTCATTCTTTGAGCTTGACGATGTTGAAATTGAAAAGAGTAATATTCTTCTCATCGGCCCTACGGGTGTCGGAAAAACTTTACTCGCTCAAACCCTTGCAAGAATTCTCGATGTTCCGTTTGCGATTGCAGATGCCACAACATTAACCGAAGCCGGTTATGTCGGCGATGATGTTGAAACTGTCCTTGTACATTTACTTCAGGCATCTGATTATAATCTTGAACGCGCACAAAAGGGAATCGTTTATATTGATGAGATAGACAAAATCGCGCGCAAAAGCGAGAGTACATCAATTACAAGAGATGTTTCTGGTGAAGGCGTTCAGCAGGCATTATTAAAAATTCTTGAAGGAACAGTTGCGGGTGTTCCTCCAAAAGGCGGACGCAAACATCCGGAACAGAGCCTGATAAATGTAAACACAAAAAATATTTTGTTTATCGTCGGCGGTGCATTTGACGGTATTGATAAGATCATTGCAACGCGCATCAATAAAAATAAAATGGGCTTTGCTTCCAATCTTGAAAAAACCAAAACCACAGATGATGATCTGATAAAACATACATTACCCGAAGATCTGTTAAGATATGGTTTGATCCCTGAACTGATAGGAAGAATTCCTGTTATTGCACCGCTGCAGTCACTATCGGAAGAAGCATATAAGAGCATCCTTGTTGATCCGAAGAATGCTATACTCAAACAGTATAAAAAACTTTTTATGATGGAAGGCATTGAGCTTGAGTTTGATCCTTTCGCGCTTGACTCGATTGTAAAAAAAGCAATTGAAAGAAAAACAGGCGCCAGAGCTTTACGTTCCATCGTTGAAGAGTTTATGCTCGATATTATGTATGATCTTCCGTCCAAAGAAAAATATGACAAGTGCATCATCACAAGGGATGTGATTGAAGAAGGCGCGCAGCCTATTTTTATTGAAGCTGACAGAAAATCCGCATAAAGATTTTCAGAGAAAATTTCTAACCTGTATCATATCATTTGTTTCGATGAATTATGATTAGAACAATTCTTTTTTTGATTTTCATTTCAACAGTTACATTCGCTCAGTCAAAAATCCTGATCTACATGGATTTAAAACAGACCGATCACCTCAAAGCTTATGGAATAACTTTTAACTCACTTACCCAGGGCAGCAAGGCAGACTGGCTTTTAAATTATCGCGGTGGTTCTTTCCTGCTTGAGTACTCCGATAAACTTGCAGCCGAGTGCAGACTTGAGAGTGTGGCGTTTGACATAGTTGATGCATCAACCGTCGTTCAACTTTATTCTTTACTTCAAAGTGAAGACAACAACATGGATATTGTTCGTCTTGAAAAAGCACCGCGCATAGCTGTTTATGTTCCGCCGGGTTTTGCGCCCTGGGATGATGCAGTCACTTTAGCACTTGAGTATGCAAATGTTAAATATGATAAGATATGGAATGACGAAATACTCCGCGGCGATCTTTCAAATTACGATTGGATACATCTTCACCACGAGGATTTTACGGGGCAGTATGGAAAGTTTTATGGAAGTTTTGCAAATGCTCAATGGTATGTTGATAACCAGATTTTATATGAGAACAATGCAAAGAAAAACGGTTACAGAAAAGTTTCTGATATGATGAGGGATGTAGCACTCACAATAAAAAACTATGTTGGGCAGGGAGGTTTTCTGTTTGCGATGTGTTCAGCTACTGATTCTTATGACATTGCGCTTGCGGCAATGAATACCGATATCTGCGCCCAGATGTATGATGGTGATCCTTCTGATGCTAACGCGCAACAAAAACTTGATTTCACAAACACACTTGCCTTTAAAGATTTTAAGTTGGAAATGAATCCCTTTGTATATGAGTACAGTGATATTGATATACAACCAATTGAAGTTGGAAATTTTGATAATGATTATTTCACGCTATTCGAATTTTCTGCAAAGTACGATCCTGTTCCAACAATGCTGACGCAAAATCACGCAAACGTCATTCGCGGGTTTATGGGGCAAACATCTATGTTCAGGAGAGAACTGATAAAGAATTCAGTCATCATTCTTGCTGAACGGCAGAACACTGACCAGGTAAGATATATTCATGGAAATTTTGGCAGAGGAACATTTACATTTTACGGCGGACACGATCCGGAAGATTATCAGCACGCTGTTGGTGATCCACCGACTGATCTTACTTTATACAAAAATTCTCCGGGCTACCGATTAATTCTCAATAATATTTTATTCCCTGCAGCTACAAAGAAGAAACAAAAAACATAGAATGAACAGGCGGGAAAAATTTTTTTCTTTTGTTGAGAAGAAATCAAACGTAAAAAAGATTTTACTGCTGCGTGACGGATTGATCGGCGACACTGTTTTTATAACAACAATTCTTGCAAGATTAAATCATACTTTCCCTGATGCTTTTATCGATGTGATAGTTGGAAAAAAATCCGCTGATGTGTTAAAACATTTTCCGGGAGTAAGAAAAATAATTCCCTTCAATTATGACCTGAGCATTTTGTCGATCATCAAACAATTTTTTTTCTTTTTTTCGTTGGCGTTTGAGAAATATGACCTGTTAATCATACCTGAAGTTAATCCACATTACACATTGATGGGCAAGCTGGTCTTTGCAAAAAAGATAGCTTCATTTGCCGGGTCGATGAAAAACTCAGTTGACTATTTCATTCCCCGTCCTAAAAAGCAGGCAGCACTTGCTGAGGCTGAATTAGTCCGTGAGTGGACAACGCTGGATGGCAAAGATAAAACAATGTTAGTCGTCTCATCATCCGAACTTGAAGAAATAAAAAATTTTCTAAAACAAAATGGAATTGATGAATCTGATAAAATAATTTTAATAAACCCCGGCAGCAGTGTACAGCATTCGCCAAAAGATTGGGCTCTTGAATCATATGTCGATGTTGCAGATCACTTTGCTATGAATTTCGGTTACAAAATTATTTTTAACGGAATGAAAAGGGATGAAGAAGTTTTCAATAAATTGTTAAAAAAACTTTCCTGCAAACCTTTGATGCTTGCAGGAGAAAAAACAATTTCTGTAAGACATCTCTTTGCCTTAACTAGTATTTCAAAATTAGTTCTTGGTGTTGACACTGGGACAATCCATGCGGCTACTGCATTAAACATTCCCGTCGTTTGTCTTATGGGTTATATGAACAAAGACGATACCGGACCTTATCACCCCGATGTTGCGGCAAGAGTTATTACGTCAGATATTGCATGCATTCCCTGCGTGAATAAAAATCCCAAACCGGCTCAATGGGATATATGCAAAAATATTTTTCCTGTTGAATGTATGAAGCGAATAACCGCACAGCAGGTAATAAATGAAATTGAAGATGTTCTTAAATTAAAATTTGAAAATGCAAAAGGTGAAAATGAAATCAGTAAAAATTAAAAACAGTGATAAAGAATTTTTTGTCGGGAAGATTGTATGTGTCGGTAGGAACTATGCAGAGCATGCAAAAGAATTAGGAAATGAAGTTCCCGAGAAGCCTGTAATTTTTCTTAAACCTGTTTCGTCTATGATTTATTCCGGTGAAAAAATAATTCATCCGGATTTTTCAACGGACATGCATCACGAGGTTGAATTAGTTCTATTGATAGGTGAAACAATAAAAGACGCATCATTGATTGAAGCAGAAAAAGTAATTGCAGGTTATGGAGTAGGACTTGATATGACACTTCGTGATATTCAAAATGAGTTAAAGAAAAAAAGTCATCCCTGGACAATTGCAAAATGTTTTGATACTTCGGCGGCTGTTTCTGAATTTATTTTAAGCTCTGAACATCATTTAACTCTTGATGAAGAAATTTCTTTGACTGTAAACGGAGCTATTAAACAGAAGGAAAAACTGAATAAGATGATTTTCAAACCTGGAGAAATCGTTCAATACATCTCTTCATTAATGACATTGGAAAAAGGAGATTTGATTTTTACCGGAACACCGGCTGGAGTCAGCAAAGTTAATCGAGGCGACAAACTAAAAGCGAAACTTGAAAAAATGATTGAACTGCAAACTGAAGTTATTTAGTTATTCAATCCGCTTAATGCTTTTTTGATCACTTCTTCAATTGATAATGCGGGAAACATTTGAAGTATATCTCTGACAACTTTTTCAGCAACTTTTGAATTATACCCCAATGTAGTTAGTGCGGCAACTGCTTCATTTTTTACATTATAAGGAAGCTGATCCGTTTCACCTGAAGTTATCGAATCTACTTTTGAACGAAGTTCTAATACTAATCTTTCCGCAGTCTTTCTGCCGATGCCGGGGACAGCAAGTATCCTTGAAATATCACCTGACTGAATTGCATTCTTCAGATCATCAGTCTGAATTCCTGAAAGAATACTTAATGCGATTTTGGGTCCGATACCATTTACAGAGATCAACAGGTTAAACATTTCTTTTTCTGATTCAGCATAAAATCCAAATAGCGTTATTGAATCTTCACGAACAATAGTATGGATGAAAAGAGAAACCTCCTCTTTCTCCGCAATGTTTTCAAAAGTATTAATTGAAATATTTATTTCGTACCCAACTCCGTTTACATTGAGTAAAATCCTTGTTGGTTTTGATAAAATTATTTTGCCGCTAAGAAATCCTATCACTGTCTTGTTCTTTCAATTTTTTAATCTTTAATTTTTCAATTAAGAAATAACTCTCTCCGGATTTTGTTCAACAAATGATTTCCAGCTTTTTGATTTTTTAACAGGTGATTTCATTCTGAAAGCATGACATAATGCAGCAGCAAGCGCATCACTTTCATCAGGTTTCATTTTTTTTGATTTAAGATTAAGAAGACTTTTAATCATAAAGCTGACTTGTTCTTTTGAGGCTGCACCTTTTCCAACAACCGCCTTTTTTATTTCTCTTGGTGAATATTCACTCACAGGAATTTTATTGTGTACGGCCGCTAAAATTGAAACACCTCTTGCATATCCAATTTTTAATGTTGATTGAACATTCTTTCCATAGAATGCTGTTTCAATTACAAACTCATCGGGTTTAAAAGTTTTTATTATTTCTGACAGTCCGTTATAAATTAATTCAAGTTTATGAGGCAGGTCATTCGATGCGGGAAGTTTGATCAACCCGTTGCTTATATGGGTAAAAGTGTTTTTATCGTGACGAATAATTCCGTAACCGGTTATAATTGTTCCGGGATCGATACCAAGAATTATCACAAATTTCCCTGATATTTTATTGAAAATAATTAGTCTATAAAATCAGCATTGGAGTAAACATTCTGAACATCGTCATTATCTTCTAATGACTCAATCAGCTTCATTACTTTTTCAGCATCTTCGCCTTTTACAGCAACCATATTTTTTGCGATATATTGAAGCGAGGCATTTTCAATGCTTAATCCTTTTTCAACAACAGCTTTTCTTACAGGTTCAAAAGATTCTAACGCGGTCTGTATTTCAAAATATTCTTCTTCCGTTGTAAGATCATCTGCGCCAGCTTCAAGTATTATTTCCATCAAGTCGTCTTCAGATTTACCCTGACATGGAAGAGTGATAACACCTTTGCGGTCAAACATCCATAATACTGATCCGGTTTCAGCCATACTTCCTCCGCCTTTACTAAAGAGGTGTCTGACTTCAGCGACAGTTCTGTTTTTATTGTCAGTTGCTACTTCAACTACCACAGCAATTCCCGCAGGTGCATATCCTTCATAAGTAAGTTCATGGTATGAAGCGCCTTCAAGAGTTCCTGTTGCTTTTTTAATTGCGCGGTCAATGTTATCTGCCGGCATGTTTACAGACTTGGCATTATCTACTGCAAGCCTTAATCTCGGATTGCCGTTTGGATCGCCTCCGCCTTCACGTGCAGCGATGGTGATTTCTTTGATCATCTTTGTAAAAATTTTTCCGCGTTTGGAATCTATCACGGCTTTTTTTCTTTTTGTGGTTGCCCACTTTGAATGACCTGACATTACTGGTTACTCCTGAAATTTTTCTTTTACTATTAAATCCTTTAACCTGAACTGTGGAAATGTTCTTCCATCACGGAAAGTTTTGTCGATGGTGAAAACAACGTCCAGGTATTTTCCGCTTTTAGTTACTGATTCAAAATGTTCTGCCATATTGAAACCGATACAATCAAATATTTTATCGGACCCGTTTTGTTTTAAATTCAAAATAAGATGATTGGTTCCTACTTTCCTTGGAGTGTTAACTACTTCAGCATTTTCTGCAAGAAAAACCGGACGCATATTGCCGGGACCGAACGGGGAGAACTGATCAATTATCTTTAAGAATTTTGGAGTGATTTCACTGAACTTTAGTTTTGTATCAATGTTAATTTCCGGAAGAAGATCTTCCTCTGTAATTGACTCCTTAACAACTTTGTTGAATTTATTTTTGAACTCTTCGATTTTTTCAACTTCAACAGCAAGTCCCGCAGCAGCCTGATGTCCTCCAAAGTGAATTAAAAGATCCTCACATTTTTTCAGCGCTTCATAAATGTTGAAGTTTGAAATGCTTCTTGCAGAACCTTTCGCAATTCCATCGACTGTTGTTAGCATAATGGTGGGGCGGTAATATTTTTCAACTAACCTTGACGCAACAATACCAATAACACCCGGATGCCATTTTTCCTGGTGAAGAATTATGGCAAGGTCGGTGTTAAGATCGAGTGAGTTTTCGACTATGTCGAGCGCATTATCAAAAGTATCAACATCAATTTTTCTTCTATGGTAGTTTTCACTTTCAAGAACTTTTGCAAGTTCGAGTGCTTCATTTTTATTTTCTGTTACAAGAAGTTCAACGGCGCGTTCAGCATCGCCTAATCTGCCCACAGCATTTATCCTCGGTGCAATTGTAAATACAATTTGTCCTGATGTAAGATTACCGGGCTCCATATTACTGCTTTCAATCAAGGCTTCAATACCCGGACGTGGATTAGTGTTGACCTGGTTCAATCCTTCTTTCACAAGAATTCTATTCTCATCAATCAAAGGAACAATATCAGCGGCACCTGCTAAGGCAACAAGGTCAAGATACTTTAAAGGCAGGTCACGTTTACCGATTCGTTCAGAAACTCCCTGTGCAAGTTTAAATGCTACACCGGCTCCGCTTAAATAACTGAACGGGTAGTTGCAATTCGGTTTAAGCGGATCGAGCACTGCATAAGCATTAGGCAGTTGATCTTTAGGCTGATGATGATCACAGATTATTATATCAAGACCTATACGATTTGCGTAATCGGTTTCTTCAACGGCTGTTATTCCGCAGTCTACAGAAATTAATAATGAGGCACCTTCATTTTTTATATGATCAATTCCTGAAGTTGAAATACCATAACCTTCAGTTAATCTTTTGGGGATATAGAATTTAACATTCGCCCCGAGTTCTTTAAGAAACATATAAAGAAGAGCAGTTGAGCATGTGCCGTCTACATCATAGTCGCCATAAATATATATGAGCTGATTTTCTGTAAGTGCTTTTATAACACGGTATGTTGCGGCTTCCATTCCATCCATCAGGAACGGATCGTGTAGTGAATCGAGTGTTGGTCTGAAAAAATATTTTGCCTGGGAGAAATTTTTGATATCACGCTGAACCAGAAGTTTGGATAGGACTTCAGAAATGTTCAGGGAATCTGCGAGTGATTTTACTGCGTATTCGTCATTTACTTCTTGAATTTTCCAACGCTTTTTCAACATAAAGTTATGGTAATTAAAGAACTAATAGCAATCCAAACCTGTAAGCCGAATTCTGTAATCCTGAAAAAAAATCAGGACGGCAATCATTTATCTCGTCCCGCTATTACTAACGGGATCCAGCGGTCTACCCGGCAGCTATTATGAGCGAACAACTCACTTCCGGTTAAGGAACAACTACCTTATTTGACCTTGCTTCGAGTGGGGTTTACCTTGTTCCGCCAAAAGCGGAATCCATTTCTGGACCAGTAATGTTACCATTACTGCGGTAGGCTCTTACCCTGCCTTTTCACCTTTACCCCGGTTTAAACCGGAGAAGTATTTTTCTGTGGCACTTTCCGTATCCCGCAAAAGCGGAACCCCGGGAATTACCCGGCACTCTGTTCTACGAAGTTCGGACTTTCCTCCTCTGGTTATAAAACCAAAAGCGATTGCCCGGTTTGGATTAGTATGTTAATTCTGTATTTATAAAAAAAGTTATTAATTGATTAAAAAGTTCAAACCACTCTGATAATAACGAGCAGTTAATCAATTGAATTCAGTGGTGCGAATATACGAAATATCTCTTGCTAAAACAGCTAAAAAGATTTGCTGAGATGATAGGGGATTTTCATCCGGATGGAAGAGGTTGTCTCAAAAGTAAAATTTCAAAAATCTGTTATAAGTATGAAAGTACTTCTGAGGCAGCCTCCTGATTTTTTTTATTCTGTAGATTCCGAAACTTCCGGAGAAACAAGTATTCTTCCGCAGTATTCACAGAAAAACAGCTTGTTGTTCCTTCTTATTTCAAGTTGACGTTGTGAAGGGACAATATTATGACAACCTGAACAGGCTGATCGTTTTATTGTTACTACTGCTTTTCCTTTTTTTGCTTTCCTGATTCTCATATATGCGGAATAGTCAGGTTTTTTCGTTTCAGTCTCTTTAGTTTTTCTAAGCTGCAGAAGTTTGGCTTCTTCTTTTTCATTGGCTTTAATGATTTCTTTCAGATCAGCCTGCTTTATTTTAAGTTCTTCCGTCAGTTCCGACAACATTGGGGTTACTAATTCGATATCCTCACTAAGTTTTTTACTCAGATCGGCAAGCGCATCGTTTTCAGCAGTAAGTTTATTTACTATTTCATCTGAATGATCAATTTCTTTTGTCAGCGCATCATATTCCTTGTTGTTTCTGACCTGGTAAAGCTGAGCTTTAAATTTTTTCTGGTTGTCTTTTAATTTTTCGATTTCTTCATCATTCTGTTCACGTTTTTTTAAGGAATCCGTTCTTTCCTTTTCCTTCTGATCAACGTCACGGTTAATTCCGTCAATTTTATTTTCAAGTTCTTTAACCGCATTTGGAAGATCACCTCTGAGTTCTTCCAGTTCATCCAGCTGATCGTCAATCAATTGTAACTCGTAAAGAGTTTTTAATCTGTTAAACAATTTATTTATGCTCCTTTTTTATTATAAAAAATTACCGGGTTCGTTGAACCGCTATACTTATAAACTTTTATTTGTTTTCCGGTTAATTTCCTGTTCAACCGTTTTTCAATTTCTTTTAATGAAGGAATTTCGGTCTCGTAATGTCCGGCATCAATCAACAGAATTTTTTTCTCCATTTCCTGAAAAGTATGATATTTTATATCTGCCGTGACAAAAGCATCACACCCAGCACTCACAGCATCGCTAATATATTCAGTGCCGGAACCTCCGCATACGCCTATCTTGTTTATATATCCTGTTACTTTTCCGCTGTAACGAAAATTTTTTATTCTCAATGATTTTGAAACATGATCAAGAAAAGCTTTTTGATTCATCGGGCTGGATAACTCCCCAACTGCACCCGCGCCGTAATTTACGTTGCCATTTAAAATTGGATAAACATCATATGCGGGTTCTTCATACGGATGAGATGATTTTAAGGCTTTTATTACACCGGTTAACTTCCAGGAATCTAACACCACTTCCAGCCTCTGTTCATCGACTTGCTCGAGAAAATTCTTTTTCCCTATTGCCGGATTTGATTTTATAGAGCCTTTGAATGTACCTGTTCCGGAAGATAAAAAACTACATGAACTATATTCACCAATTATTCCGGCACCGGCATTAAACATTGCATTTGCAACTTTGTTCAATGAGTCTTTTGGCACAAACGTGACCAGCTTAAGCTGATTATTATCAAAGTTTTTCAGGAATCTTATGTTTTGAAGTTTAAGTGCTTCGGCAAGTTTAAAGCTGACACCATCTTTTGTATAATCAAAATTGGTGTGCATTGAGTAAACAGAAATATCTTTCTTTAACAGGGTGGAAACTAATTTTGATTTTTGATCGGAAGCAGTATTGATTTTCTTAATAGGATAAAACAGGAACGGATGGTGGGAAATGATAAGGTTACAGTTTTTCTTTCCGGCTTCTGCTATAACGTTTTCATCAACATCAAGACATAACATAATATTTTTAATCTCTTGCTCTAAGCTGCCAACCTGTAAACCGACATTGTCTTTTTGCCATGCGATTTCTTTTGGCGTCCATTCTTCTATGTCTTCTATCACATCTTTACTTTTCATACAAAAAAAATGCACTTCTGGATTTGAAGTGCATTTCTAAACTTTTCTTTTCTTAAGCCCTGACTCAGGACCGGGTTTAGTTATAAAGATTAAAATTCTTTCTGGTAAAATAGCAATCATATTTGGTGGACTAATATAGCTTATTGATTTCTAATTATCAATAAATGCGCCAACAATGCTATTTTAATAATTTATTTAGGAGTTTTGGACTAAACGACGGGATCAATCCAATATCCGTCTTCCTTAATTATTTCTATCAACCGGTCAACCGCTTCTTCTGACGGGACATTCCTTTTTACAATATCTTTTGCCCGGTACAGCGTAATTTTTCCCACTCCCGAACCAACATATCCGTAATCAGCATCAGCCATTTCCCCCGGACCGTTAACTATGCAACCCATAACTGCTATTTTCAGACCTTTAAGATGTTCTGTTCTTTTCCTGATCATTTCTGTCGTTGATTGTAAATCGAATAAAGTTCTGCCGCAGGAAGGGCAGGCAATATATTCTGTTTTTGAAATGCGAACCCGCGCCGCTTGAAGTATGCCGAACAATAACCTGTTTATGTTTGCCTGAACCGAACTCTTATCTTTTATAAATGATCTGACATAAGTTCCATTATTTTCGTCGGGAGACTTTTTTGAATTGTATGATAACCAGACGCCATCACCGAATCCATCTATTAATAATCCGCCAATATCTGTAGAGGCAAATAATCTTAGTTCATCTTCGGATATATTTTCATAATCCCGTTTGATGATAACCGGGTTTAGTATTTCATTGTTAACTAATTCAATAAATAATCTTCGTAACTCAGCCATAGCGTGTTCGTTTTGAGTTTGAGCAACAAGTACAACAGTTTTGTCATCACGAAGTCTATTTATAAGCTCTTCATTTAATTCATTTAATGACAGCAACAGAAAATTTGCTGAAAGAGATTTTTGCTCGGTAAGTAAATATTCATTTACATTAAATAAAGGATGACTTGCTGTTTTATCACCAAGCTGCAGCCAGTGATCAAAATCGTGTATAACTTTTAATCCTGGTTGAAGTTCAATTTGACTATCTTTTTTACCAAGATAGATCAGGTCGGCAGCCATATCACTCATATTCCATTTATCAGTTGGCGCATCATAAATATAGCCAATAGAAGTAAGATCTTTAAAATCACTTACACCTTTCTTACTGTAATCTGAAAGAACCCGCGGAACATTATTCCCGCCGATTCCATTTACTTCAAATGAATTTCTTCTTTTATAATTAAGCGGATCATAAGGAAGAAATGTATTCGGCTTAATTACCTTGTGATTACTTCTGCTTGTGTATCGGGATGCTAATGAAATTGCAACAGGCGCTTCAAACTCAGGATCTTCAGTTAATGAAACTCTTATTGTATCTCCAAGTCCGTCCTCGAGCAATGTTCCTATTCCAACTGCTGATTTTACTCTTCCGTCTTCACCACCGCCTGCTTCAGTCACACCAAGATGAAGAGGATAGTTCATTTTTTCTTCTTCCATTTTTTGAATAAGAAGTCTGTATGCCTGAACCATCACTTGCGGATTGCTGGCTTTCATAGATAGCACTATTTCATGATAATTTAAGTCTTCACAAATCCTTACAAACTCTAATGCTGATTCAACCATACCAAGAGGTGAATCTCCGTACCTGCTCATTATTCTATCTGACAATGAACCATGGTTTGTTCCGATTCTCATAGCTGTTCCATATTCTTTGCAGATATTTACAAGGGGTGTAAATTTTTTTCTTATCCGTTCAAGCTCTGCATCATAAGCATCATCGGTGTATTCTATTTCTTCAAACTTTTTCTTATCGGCATAATTGCCGGGATTAACTCTTACCTTCTCAACAATCCTTGCAGCAAGTTCGGCAGCGTTTGGAGTAAAGTGAATATCCGCTATCAACGGAACTGAATATCCTCTTGCTCTAAGTTCTTTTTTAATATTTTCAAGATTTGCCGCTTCATTTATACTTGGTGCTGTTATGCGGACATACTCACATCCGGCTTCTACCATTCTTATGGTTTGTTCAACAGTACCTTTAGTATCCATTGTGTCAGTGATTGTCATTGACTGTATTCGTATCGGGTTATCTCCACCGAGCGGAACATCGCCGATTTTTACAACCCTGGTTTTATAGCGGGAATACTTTGTTAAGCTGTTGCAGTATGATTTTATTTTTTCAACCGGTTCGTGCATCGTATAGCTTTCTTTAAAAGATTAACTAGTTCATCCACAATATAAGTGATTTTGGATTTTTATTGATTCCATTAATTCAGAACCGCTTAAATTTTATTCAAATTTAATGTTCAAAAATAAAATATCAACTGATAATGAATTTAAACTTCAAACTTGTAACTCATAATTATATATTTAGACAGTAATTCATGTTTTATTTTCTACTTATGTTACCTCATTAAATGCGAATCCCTGAATCAAAAATTGAAGAGATAAGAGCTGCGGCTGATATTGTAGATGTAATTTCCGAGTACGTCATTTTAAAAAAACGCGGGAAAAACCTGCTTGGCTTGTGTCCTTTCCATGGTGAAAAAACTCCATCATTCACGGTAAGTTCTGATAAACAGATATATCATTGCTTCGGCTGCCATAATGGCGGCAACGTTTTCAAGTTCATGATGGAATATGAAAAAATATCATTCATCGAAGCTGTACAGGAACTGGCTGAGAAAACCGGAATTCAATTAGAGTTTGATGATGCAGAATCAACTGAAAAACAAACCGAGCAGGAATTACTTTATGAGATAAACACACATGCGGCAAAATATTTTTCAGATAATCTTTTGCATGATGATAATGCTGAAATTGCACGTGAATACTTTGCTAATAGAAAAATCAAACAGGCAACAATAAGAGCATTCGGGCTTGGCTATTCTTTTTCATCACGTGATAGCTTTGTTCAATACGCAACAGCAAAAAAGATTGATCTTGAAAAAGCATTATACCTCGGTCTGATAGGCTCAAACAATGACGGAAGACTTTACGATAAATTTTCCGGCAGAATAATTTTCCCCCTTTTTTCACCTAATGGAAGAGTAATTGCATTTGCCGGAAGAATACTTGAAGACCGGGAAAACACAGCTAAGTATCTCAACTCACCGGAATCATTAGTCTATATAAAAGGAAGAACACTTTACGGCTTGTTCCTGACAAAAGATGAAATCAGAAAACAGGATAAAGCCATTCTTGTTGAAGGTTATATGGACCTGATTTCGCTTTACCAGAACGGAATTAAAAATGTTGTGGCAGTTTCCGGAACTGCATTGACCGAAGACCAGGTTTTGCTTCTTTCTCGTTACACAAAAAATGTTGTACTGCTGTTTGATGCCGATACAGCGGGCATCAAAGCATCTATGAGAAGTATAGAACTTCTTTTAAAACGTGATATTGAAATAAAAGTCGTTTCTCTTCCGGCTGGTGAAGACCCGGATTCTTACGTAAATAATTATGGTGCTGATAAGTTTGAAGAGATAATTGACAAAGGTGTAAACTTTCTTGAATACCAGACTGCATATTATGAACGCGAAGGTTATTTCAAAGATGCATCAACAACTGTTGCGGCGATACGCGAGCTTGTTAAACCCGTTGCTTTGATAAATGATGAGTTGAAAAGAAATATTCTTATAAAAACAATTGCTCAAAAATTCGGACTGCGTGAAAAACTTCTTGAATCGGAACTTGATAAGATCATCGTTAAACAGGATGACAGAAACACAAAACAACAATCGGCTGGTTTAAATAGACGAAATGTTTCCGGACTTGAACAGGAGCCTGCTGATTCATTGTCAGTAAACTATTTAGTTGAAAAAGAATTAATAAAACTTTTGCTCGAGGGAAACGAAAGCATAGTTGAACTTATAAATCGATATATAACCTCAGATGATTATTTATTTGAGCCTCATCGCAATCTCGCTGAAATTATTTATAATTGTTTTCATGATGGTGAAAGTATAATTGCATCATCCATCCTTGAAAAAATTTCTGATGAAAAACTCCGCGCGTATCTTCTTGAAGTTACATTTGAAAAATATTCAGTAAGTAAATACTGGGATGAACTTCGTCCCAATGAATCATTTGAAAAACTTTTGATAAAAATTGCGATTGATACTGTACAAAAATTCAAGACGATGGAGATTGACAGAAAGATAGAAGAAAATCACAGGTTGATCCGGGAATCAACGGATGAGTTAAATCAACTTGAACTGCTGAAACTTAACCGTGAACTCGAGCAGGAAAAAGTTTCAATAAGCAGGGACCTGAACGGGTTAAAGATCTGACATTCATTTTTAGTCTTTAAATATCATTTGGATAAAGCATACAAAATATTGAAGGATATTTTTGGTTATGATTCTTTCAGATCACTTCAGAAAGAAATAATTGAAAATGTTCTTGATAAAAAAGATACCGTGGTAATTATGCCGACAGGTGGGGGCAAGTCACTTTGCTATCAGGTTCCCGCATTAATTTTTGACGGGCTGACAATTGTTATCTCCCCGCTAATTTCATTAATGAAAGATCAGGTTGAACAGTTACGACAGCTTGGAGTAAGTACAGCTCTTCTCAACAGTTCGCTTACACAGGATGTTTACAGGCAGAATTTTGAAAGTGTAAAAAACGGGAAAGCAAAACTTCTTTATCTCGCACCCGAGTCTTTGGGGAAAGAAGATATTTCAAACTTAATTAAAACGGTTAAGCTTGATTGCATTACAATCGATGAAGTACATTGTATTTCTGAATGGGGTCATGATTTCAGGAAGGATTACAGGCAGCTTGGCATTTTCAGGAAAGCATTTCCACAAGCAGTCTGCATTGCGCTGACTGCAACTGCAACTCCGCGTGTGCAGGATGATATTGCAAACAATCTGAATTTTACTGAACATAAAAAATTTGTCGCCAGTTTTAACCGCGAAAATCTTTTTCTTGAAGTTGTTCCGAAACAAAATTCTTATCAGCAGGTTGTTGATTTTATTAATGAACATAAAAATCAATCCGGAATAATTTATTGTTTCTCACGCAAGCAGGTTGATTCACTTCACGATTATCTTTCATCAATTGGTTATTCAACAAAACCATATCACGCCGGGTTATCAGATGAAGACAGAAGTTTAAACCAGGAATTATTTATCAAGGATGAAGTTCAGATTATCATTGCGACAATAGCGTTTGGTATGGGAATAAATAAATCGAATGTAAGATTTGTACTTCACCATGATCTTCCTAAAAACATTGAGTCATATTACCAGGAAATAGGAAGAGGCGGACGCGATGGTTTGAAATCGGATTGTCTCTTGTTGTTCTCTTACTCTGATATTGTCAAAATAAAATATTTCATCGACCAGAAGGAAGATGAAGCTGAAAGACGTTCTGCACAGGTTCATCTTAATGCAATGATAAAATATGCCGAGTCTGAATCGTGCAGAAGACATCCGCTCATAAAATATTTCGGTGAACATTACAAAACAGAAAACTGCGCGATGTGTGATAACTGTCTTGGTGATGAAAAGGAAAGCAGTGATATAACAATTGCAGCTCAGAAATTTATGTCGGCAGTTAAACGCACCGGGGAAATTTTTGGAATCAATTATATAGTTGATGTATTAACCGGAAGTGAAAACGATAAAATTTTTTCTAACGCCCATCAGAACCTGACTGTGTATGGAGTCGGCAAAGAGTTTAATAAAAAACAATGGCAGTTAATTGCAAGACAACTTGTAAATAAAGAATATCTTAATAACGATAATGAATATGGCAGTCTGAAGTTGACGGAAAAATCTTATGGTGTACTTCTCCGCAACGAAAAAGTTTTTGGGTTTATTAAAGAGCCGGAAGTAAAAATTAAATCAGCTAAAAAAGCTGTTGCCGGGGTTGATCAGCCTTACGATGAAAAACTATTTGAACTGCTTAGAGCAAAACGAAAAGAACTTGCCGATAAAGCAGGTGTGCCTCCGTATGTTATCTTCTCGGATAAAACATTGATCGAGATGTGCATTACATATCCTGTTAACACCGCAGGGTTTTTACACATAAGCGGAGTAGGTCAGCGCAAGTTTGAAAGTTATGGTGAAGCATTTATGAGCATCATAAAAAACCATATGAGTCTTAATAACATATCAATCGGTGAAACAAGACCAAGAGTGAAAATAAATTCAATCGCATCTGCAAAACCAAAGTATATGATTGTAAGTGAATTTTATAATGAAGGCAAACCGATTGATAAATTAGCGAAGGAGTTCGGTGTTCAGGAAAGGACAATAATTCAGCATCTGGTTAAATATGCTAATGAAGGAAACAGTATAAGAACCAATGAACTGCTTGAACGAATTAACTTATCAAAAAAATATCATCAAAAAGTTTTTGACGCATTTGAAAAAAATGGTGTGTTTCCTTTAAGAACAATTTTCGATTTATTCGAAGGCAGTGTTTCATATGATGACCTTCAGTTGCTGAAGCTGGTTTACATCAATCGGGATTAACATAAAATGACGCCCAATGAATAAATTTTTCATTAACACTTAGTTTGTTTAACTTTTCCCGCCAAATAAAAAATTATAAATGATGAATTACCGACAAGCAAAAACCGGCAAACTAATGATAGACATACTTCCGGATAAGTGTGACTTTTGCGGGTGCTGTGTTGGTGTTTGTCCTGAAGACGCGATTGAATTGAAAGAAGCGGAAATATTTATCATTGACCCTCGCTGCACAAATTGCGCAAAGTGTGTCTGGAGCTGCCCGATTGAGGTGATTAAGTTTAAGAAGGAAGGTGTGTTAGCTGGATGAGTCATCAGTCCGCAGTCGTCAGCCTTCAATCAGAAAAATGATTAAAGTTTAGTGATGAGCACTTTTAGAGATTTAAAAGTATATCAATAAGCATTTAAGTTGGCGATGGATATTTTTAATCTAACTAAATCCTTCCCTGAAGAAGAAAAGTTTGGATTGACTTCTCAGATAAGGAGATCATCTCGCAGTGTTTGTTCATCGATTGGAGAAGCTTATAGAAAAAGAAAATATCCCGCTCATTTTATTTCTAAAGTGACTGATGCCGATATGGAAAATTCTGAAACACAGGTGTGGTTGGATTTTTCTTTAAGCTGTAAATACATTACTAAACAAGTTTACCAGGACTATAAATTAATATCTGAAGAAGTCGGTAAAATGTTAAATCATATGATTGAAAACCCTGAAAAGTTTAAATAAAGATTTGCTGACTGAGAACTGTGGACTGAAGACTTTCCAAATGAAATCAGTTTAATTAAAAATTGAAATCTAGAATAAGAATGAAAACAAACTACGACATAATAGTAGTCGGTGCCGGACCCGCCGGAAGTATAGCCGCGCGTTATGCTGCTGAACAGGGTGTTTCGGTTTTAATGCTGGAGAAAGATCGTGATGTTGGTTATCCTGTAAGATGCGGCGAAGCAATCAGTAAACCCGGTGTTGAAGAATTCATTTCAAGTGATGATAAATGGATTGCGGCAAAGATCTGCAAGTTCTCTTTTAACGCTCCTGATGGTAGCGAAGTCATTATTGATTTCGGTGAAGCAGGTTATGTTTTAGACAGAAGAATTTTTGATTACGAACTCGCTCGAACTGCCGCAGAAGCCGGAACTCACATTATCACACGTGCTTATGTAAACGGATTATTGTTTGACAATGATGGAAAAGTAAACGGAGTTAAATATGAATTTCAGGGCGAACAAAAAGAAGTAACTGCAAAAGTAGTTATCGCTGCTGATGGTGTTGAATCAAGAGTAGGTCGATGGGCTGGACTTGAAACACACATTGACTTCCGTGATATGGAAAGTGCTGTGCAAATTACTGCTGCAAATATTCCTGTCGATCAGAACACACTTTACTTTTACTTTGGAAAAGATGTTGCGCCGAATGGTTACTTCTGGATTTTTCCTAAAGGTCATAAAAAGGCAAATATTGGTCTTGGTGTAAGCGGGTTGATCGGAAAGAAAAAATCAGCACAATCTTTCCTTAATGATTTTATGAACAAACACTATCCTGACGCTCCCGTTCTTACCACAATTGCGGGCGGAGTTCCATGTTCAATTACACTTGATAAAATTTCAGCCCCGGGAATTATGCTTGTCGGTGATGCTGCAAGACAGGTGAATCCACTAAGCGGCGGAGGTATTGCAAGCGGAATGATCGGTGGAAGTATTGCCGGAAGAATTGCTGCTGAAGCTATTAAGATGAACAAACCCGATCATGTCCTGACTTATGATAAAGCATGGAAGGACAGGCTCGGTAAACGTCACGAAACTTTCAACAGGATTAAGGAAGGCATTTACAATTTTTCGGATGATAAGTTTAACAGTATTGCACAATCCATTCTAAAAATTCCAATCGAGAAAAGAACACTAGGCAAAGTGTTTACAACTGCGTTGATGAACAATCCATCATTGCTGATTGATATTGCAAAAGTGTTTGTTGTTTAAACACAAATAGCACACAGATTAGACTGATGGAACTGATTAACACGGATCAGATCAGTTTTTATCCGTTTGATCTGTTTAATCCGTGTGCTATTCAAACTTATTATTGACGAATACTTATTCTTTCAATCATATCCTTTGTATTTCTAACCAATGTTATGAACTCTTCCCTGTAGCCAAACTCATCTTTCCCTTGTGAGTCTTCAGCAAGACTTATGACTGATTCAAAGTTAGATGTTCCTTTAAACTGACTATCCCTTAACAGCAAGGCAAACTGTGCAACAGCGGATGAGAAAAGAAAATTCTCTGAAACTTGCATTTCATTTTCAGGATCAAGCTCAAGTGTTTTAGTCAGCAGTTTACTTGTATCTTCATCCGGTTCTTTGTACCTGATGCTGAACAATAAAACTTCTTTTGAGCTTACTGCTTCATACTTTAGTCTGTGTTCCTGGTAACGAAGATTTTCATATCCCTGTATTGCAGCTACTTCTTTAACGGGAACAACTTCATACAATGCTGTTACAGTGTGACCCGCGCCAAGCTCGCCGGCATCTTTTTTATCATCTTCAAAGTCTTCTTTTTTCAGCATACGGTTTTCATATCCTATTAACCTGTAGCTTAAAACTTTTGCAGGATTAAACTCAACCTGGATTTTCACATCCTTGGCAATTGTAAACAATGTTGAAGTGATTTCATGCCCGAGTACTTTTTTTGCTTCCATAAAATTATCGATGTAATAGTAGTTGCCGTTGCCTTTATCTGCAAGTTCTTCAAGTCTGCCATCCTTTAGATTATCCATTCCGAATCCGAGTATGGTTAAATAAATACCCGACTTTTTCTTTTCTTCAACAAGTTTAACCAGGTCTGACGTGTTTGAGACACCAACATTAAAATCTCCGTCAGTAGCAAGGATGATCCTGTTGTTGCCTCCTTTTATAAAATTTTCTTCCGCGGTTTTGTATGCGAGCAGAATCCCCGCACCACCGGCAGTTGAACCACCTGCATTAAGCCTGTCGATTGCATCAAGAATTTTTTGTTTCTCTGATACATACGTTGAAGGAAGAACCAATCCGGCAGCACCTGCATAAACAACGATTGATACTTTATCATTAGGCGAAATTTTATCAAGCATCATCTTCATTGATCTTTTTACTAGCGGGAGTTTATTCTCAGGTGTCATTGAACCGGAAACATCAAGAAGAAACACAAGATTACTTTGGCGTTTTTCATTATCAGATAATTCTTTCCCTTTTATCCCGATGTGAATGAGATAGTTGTCTTTGTTCCATGGGCATTCACCAATTTCAGTTGTTATTGAAAATGGTGAACCGTCTTTTGGCTGGGGGTAATCATAGTCAAAATAGTTGATAAACTCTTCCACTCTTACAGCATCTCTCGGCGGAATGGTGTTTGCATTAATAAATCTCCGTACATTGCTGTATGACGCGGCATCAACATCAATCGAAAAAGTCGAAAGTGGATTTGACATTGATTCAAGAAATTCGTTTTCAACTATTGTGTTGTATTCTTCTGTGTTGAAATTTCCCCATGTATAACCACCTGCCTGAAATTGAATTTCCTGCACACCATTTACAATATAACCACTGTTATCACTTCTGCTGCCTCTTACGTGAAGATTACCATTCTGATTGACTACACCAGATTGCGTACTCACAACTCCATTAACACCTCGAACCGAAGTATTATCGGGACTTACAACCGTAGTGGAGTTAGTAAGGTTTTTATTTATTAAAGGCTTTTCAGAGACTATCTCTATACAATCTATTTGATAAGCTTCAGCAATCAGCTTAATATTGACTTCAGTTGTGAGATTGGAAGATACTATAACTTCCTTGACTTTGGTTTCTTTATATCCAATGTATTTCCCAATGATTGTGTAAGTACCTTCAGGTACATCCAGAATAATGTAAGTACCATCTATGCTTGTGGCTGCACCAAGCTTGGTATTATCAATAATTACATTAGCACCGATTAATGGTTCGCCGGTTTCAGCATCAGTTACCTTACCAACAATTTTTCCTTCACCCGCAAAAAGTGAGATTGTGACTGCCAAACTTAACAGGATTGTTTTGAGTGCGGACATTTTAACCTCCAATGAATTTGATTTCAATGTATGCGTGAAGTCAGCTATAGTCAAGAGACGGATTTTCTCCGGATTTTTTTAGCACAAATTTTTCAACTATTGTACCAGCAGCAGTAAACTGTTGTTAGCATACAATCGATGGTAAGGGCAATAGTACGCTGATTTGAGTCCGATTGGAAGGCGTTAAGTTCTTTATGGTTTGTTATGATAGAATTTTTTATTTGGGTGCATCAATAAATACTTCTATGTTTGAAATCATTTTTGTAATTGTTATTGAAAAGGTTTTTGAATGTCCTGGTATATAGATTTCGTAAAAAATTTTCCACTCATCTCAGCAATGATTCAGTTTGCAATTCTTGGAACATTAGGAGATATAGTTTCACATTGGTTAGTTAAACGGAAAATTTTTTCACCGTACGATTTAAAAACTTTACTGTTGAAGATGATCGAATGGGCTATACTTGCAGTCTTTATCAAATATGCTTTTGTGGGATTTAATGGCTTTGTAGACAGTTTGATTTTTCATAACTATCTGCCTGAACTTGATGGCATCGGAAAATCATTTGCAATTTCAGCAATGATGAACTTACAATTCGGACCTTTCCTTGTAATTATGCATCGTGTGCTGGACAACGCAATTGCACAACAAAGTAACTGGAGAAATATTGATAAAGGATTTTATTCTTTGTTGTGGTTCTGGATACCCGCACACACAGTCACATTTATACTTCCAAAAGAATTTCAGATAGGATTAGCAGCAATATGGTCATTAGCTCTCGGTATTATTCTGGGGATTTATAACCGACGACGATAATTCAGATCATAAACATCATAATAATCAGTGTACTATTGTGCTCTAAAACTCTGCACTAATTCCTATTGAAGGTAAAATACCAATTGATGATTCATCATCAACAGCCTGTTTACGCGCATCCCACCGGATAAAGCTTCTGTTGGTCCTGTTATAAATATTCTGAATATCTAAATAAGTTATAAGTGTCCAGCCGCTGAAGAACCAGTGTTTATCAACGCGGATATCAAGACTGTGATTTGCTTCAAGTCTTGCAGAATTATAGTTTACTACACTTTGTGAACCATCTGAATTAAAAGGAGTGAATGGTTTTCCTGAAGCGTACCGTAATTTTAAACTGGTTTCCCACTCGTTATTGAATTTATAACCACCGCTTATATTAAATATCCATGTTTGATCATAACTTCCTTTTCTTGTGATGCCGTCAAGCGGAGTAAATTCAGACTGACTGTATGTTAAACTTAAAATGCCGTAGTACGGTAAGTCAGAAAGTTTTTTCTGTACAGATAGTTCAACACCTTTTGTATTTCCGATCCCTTCGCTTATTAATGGTTCAAGTCCAAATGAAGAAAAATTATCATCACTGCCCGAAAATCCCGCCCCAGTATTAGCAAGAACCAGGTATGGTCTTATCAAACTAGCCGGATAATCTTTATAGTCTTTATAAAAACTTTCTATCTTAAGCAGGGCATCCTCACGCAAGCGATGTTCAAATCCAATCACCAACTGATTGTTCCGCACATGCTTTAGTTTTTTATTTAATTGATCAGCAGCAAGCCAAATGTATGATGGTGACTGATGATAAATACCTCCGCTGAAGTTCAATGTAGTCAGTTCATTAAATTGATATGAAGCGGAGATTCTTGGGCTTACAAATATTTTACTTTCAAGCGGATCAAAAAAATCACCGCGCAGACCAAGGTTAATCATTAGGCTGTTAAACATTAAAAAACTGTAGTTTGAAAATAACGCAAGTTTGGTGAACCTGTTTGATGAAGATAAAGTTTGCAAAGGAAGTGAATCACCGAATGAAGTTTTAAACGTCGGAAAGAGAATATCGGCTTCAAACTTGACCGACTTGATCATCCCTCCGAAATTTAACTCTGAAGTTTTTGTTAGCTTTATTACAGCCTCTGCTTTCAGACTATTCTCACCTTCAATAGATTTATTTTTGAAGATCGGATTAAAAAGAGTATCGCTCTGCTGAGTATCATAGTCAGTAAAGTTTCTGCTCAACGTTACATCAATAAAACCATAATCGAATAAACGTCTGAAGATAAATCCTGTTACATATTGAGTTTGATTGCTTCCGAGTATTCTTGAGTTATCAAATCTCTGTTCTTCCGTATCATTAAAATATTTTACATTATCAAACGCACTGATAAAAAGAAATGAAATTGAGTTGTACTGATCAATTTTAAAATTGGCTTTGGATAGTACATCATAATATTCAGGCACAAAAGCAAAGTCGGCGGCTTTGAAAATAAAATCGAGATAACTTCTTCTTGCAGAAAAAATAAAATCAGAATTTGCCGTTAAAGGTCCTTCAAGATTTAAACCAAACTGAGTTGCAGCTATTGTAACTTTTCCGCCGAGCCGATCATTTCGTCCTTGTCTTAGTTTAATATTTAACACGGATGAAAGTTTGTCCCCGTAAAGAACGGGAAATCCTCCCGTAGAAAAAGATGTTTCCTTCACAAAATCGAGATTGATATAACTCAGCGGTCCGCCTGTTGCACCTTGAGTCCCGAAGTGATTTATATTCGGTACTTCAATACCATCGACTATATACAGGTTTTCTGAAGGCGCACCTCCGCGAACAATAAGATCATTTCTTCCTGCATTTGCCTGCGCAACACCAGGTAATATCGAAAGCGCGCGAACAACATCTTCAAATCCGCCTGCACTTCTTCTTATTTCTTCATAACTGAAATTTTTTATGCTATTTACTTCGAAAGGATCTTTGGAAAAATAATCTCCTGACACAGTGATTCCATCAAGTTCAATAATCTGTTCTGTTAATTCAAAATCAACCTGAACAGGTTTAACGGAACTAAGCACAATATCAGTTTTTATTAATGAGGTGTAGCCTATCGATGATACCCTTAGCTGATATGTTCCCGGTTCAAGTCCGGAAATACGGTAGTTTCCGTTTTTGTCCGATGCATCACCGTTTAAACTTCCGGGAATAAAAACATTGGCTCCGGTTATGGGCTGTTTTGTAGTTGCATCTGTAACTGTTCCATAAATTACTGCACTGCCTGATTGAGCTTGACTGTTGAGTGTGTAAAGTACGAACAAATAGATTATTACGAAAAAATACTTTTTCATTTTGCCATTAGATTTTTTTATTGAAACAGAAAGCTATGTTAATTAGTTCCGTTTTTCTTAAACAAAGTAATTATTTATATTTCTATATAATTTGTGTGTGATTCATCAATAATAAATGCTGTTGATATTTTAGTGCCCTCAAATTTCTTAATCCGGTTTTTCATATATGATTAAAGCAAAAGGCTCATCATCCAGGCATGGCGGACAAAAAAACTTTGATTTGATTTTTCAAAAGTTACCGGGCATTTCATTCTGGATTTCAGAAACTGCCGACATAAATCAGAACATTTTTTTCTCGGAAAATATAACTATCCTGACCGGATATTCTGCTCAGGAAATTAATTCTTTTAAAGGTAAACATTATTCGCTTATTGATAAGGAAGAGTATTTATCAGTCCGCAGACAACTTGATGATTTTTTTGACGGCAGCATTAAAGATGCGCTTGAAGTTCAGTATACTTTAACCGCTCAAAAAGGAAAAAAAATATTCATTAAAGAAAATATACAGAAGGAGAGGGGCGTAGAAGGAGAGATTAATTACTATTACGCATCACTGACCGACCTTACCTCCACAAAGGAAAATGAAAACCTGCTTCATTCAAAAATGCTTGAAGCAAAAAGATTAAACGAAGCGAAAGATAGTTTTATATCACTGCTTTCACATGACCTCCGTTCACCGTTTACTAGTATCCTTGGTTTTGCTGAAATATTAATGAACGAAAATTCACTGTCGGCGAAAGACAGACTTGAATACCTGACCTTCATTTATGATTCGTCTTTAAATCAATTACAGTTGATCAATAATCTTCTTGACTGGTCGAGATTAAGCACAGGACGACTTAAACTTCAGACTCAGAGACTTCATGCAAAACTGTTATTTATAATTGCGTATCAACCTTAACCGGTGCGGCAATAAGAAAAAAAATTGAAATCAAACTAAACGTCAGCGACACTCTCTTTGTTCAGGGTGACGAACGGCATCTTTCAATAGTTATAACAAACCTGCTTTCAAACGGAATTAAGTATTCAAATGAAGGAAGTAAAATTGAAGTAAGCGCAAATATCTTTAACAACGAAATGGCTGAGATTATTGTAAAGGATAAAGGCATCGGCATTTCGGAAAAAAATCAATTGAAACTTTTTAAGATAGATAAAATGTTTTCAACCGCCGGAACAAGGAGTGAGAAGGGAACGGGTATGGGGCTGATTCTTTCAAAAGAAATTATTGACAGGCACAGCGGTGATATCTGGCTTTATTCAAAGCAGGGCGAAGGCAGTGAATTTCATTTTACCATTCCCTGCAGTTCAAATTGTATTTTGATTGTAGATGAAAATGAACAGGACAGAAATTTTTATGGCGAGATCGTAAAAAAATATTTTCCAGCATTCAACCTTGTTGAAGCACAAAATGGTTTTGAGGCATTAGAATTAACTTTGAGCAAATTTCCTACTTTAATACTTGCAAATCATTCGTCGCCATTAATGGGCGGGATTCAATTAACCGAGTCAGTAAGGAAAACAATAAAGAACTATCGGCTGCCGGTTATAATTCTCGCCGACAAGCAGGCGAATGAAGTTAAAGAACAATACTCCAGGCTAGGTGTAAACTATATCCTTGATAAACCAGTCAGCAAAAAAATATTAATAGAAAAAATGAAAGCGGTTTTCGAAAACTGACTTTTCTGAATTAATATTTTTCTTCTCACCTAATCCATTTTATCGATCAATCAATTCAGTTCCAAGTTACTGGGTCAATCGCTATATTTCACAGTAAAAAAACGGAGGACTTAGTGAATATTGCAGTAGTTGGAACAGGTTATGTGGGATTAGTTTCAGGAACCTGTTTTGCTGAAACCGGAAATAATGTTATATGTGTTGATGTTGATGCTGCAAAAGTTGATATGATGCGTAACGGTAAAATGCCGATTTATGAACCAGGGCTTGATTCATTATTCGAACGAAACATTAAAGAAGGAAGATTAACATTTACAACAGACCTTCACGACGCTGTGAGAAAAGCAGCTGTAATTATGCTTTGCCTGCCTACACCACAAGGCGGCGATGGAAAAGCTGATCTTCAATACGTACTAAAAGTTGCAGATGATCTTGGAAAGTTCTTCAGAGCTGAACCCAACCTCGGCTTCAGAGTTTTAGTTGATAAAAGTACTGTGCCTGTTGGTACAAGTGAACTTGTTCGTGCCGCTGTAAAAAAACATGCCCCCAATTTTGATTTTGATGTTGCTTCAAACCCGGAGTTTCTTCGTGAAGGAATTGCCGTAGAAGATTTTATGAAACCTGAAAGAGTTATTGTAGGAACGAGCAATCCTAAAACGAAAGAAATAATTGAACAGCTTTATGAACCATTTATACGTTCCGGTAACCCGATATATTTTATGGATGAAAAATCTGCCGAGATGACAAAGTATGCGGCAAATTCTTTCCTTGCCACAAAAATTTCCTTTATGAATGAAATCGCAAATCTTTGTGAGCTAACAGGCGCTGAAGTTGATAAAGTAAGAATCGGAATTGGTGCTGATTCAAGAATCGGTAAACGATTTTTATTTCCCGGTGTAGGGTACGGAGGTTCTTGTTTTCCTAAGGATGTTATTGCACTCGTTAACACCGCAAATGAAAATAAATATGACTTTAAAATTTTAAAGTCCGTTATTGATGTTAACTACCGCCAGGTTGATTTGTTCTTTCAGAAAATAAGCAGACACTATAAAGATAGTTTAAAAGGAAAACACTTTGGGATGTGGGGACTTGCCTTTAAACCGAATACAGATGATGTTCGTGAAGCACCATCACATTACCTGATAAAAAAACTTGTGGATGCAGGCGCTACTGTAACTGCCTACGACCCTGAAGCAATGGAAACAACAAAAGCAGTTATTGGTGATATGATTAAGTATGCACAAAATTCTTACATCGCAATTGAAAATGCAGATGCCCTGATAATTGTAACTGAGTGGAATGTTTTCAGGAACCCGGATTTTGATTTAGTTAAATCAAAACTTAAAACACCTGTGATTTTTGATGGTCGTAATCTATACGACATTGAAAAGATGAAACATCTTGATTTAACTTACTATTCAATCGGAAGAGCTGCGGTTCAGGGTAAGTGATGATCTTAATAATAATTTTTTCAGGGAAACTCTGATGATAAATGAATTAACACATCAGAGACACTGGTTTGCGTTATACACCAAACCAAGAAGTGAATTTAAAGCTGCAAAACAGATTGAAGAAGCAGGAGTTGAGTTTTATCTTCCATCGGTAACAAGATTGAAACAATGGAGTGACCGTAAGAAAAAAGTGACTGAACCTTTGCTTAGAGGATATATTTTTATTTTTGCCGACGAGAAAGAAAGAATACTTTCTTTAACACAGCCTTCTGTTGTAAGATGCGTTTCGGATAAAGGCAGCCCCGCAAAAATTCCGGCGTGGCAAATTGATAATCTTAGAAAAATGCTGCAGACTGAAACAGAATATATTATTAAAGAAGGGCTTGTTCCGGGAGTGAGAATTAGAATTCTTGACGGTCCATTTAAAGATGTTGTTGCTGTGTACCGGGAAGAAGCAAACGAAAAGACAATAGCGGTTTCAATAGAATTGCTTAACAGGTCAGTGCTTGCTCATTTACCGAAAGAAAGTTCTTACGAAATTCTGAAAGAACAATAATGACAAAACAAACCGAGCTTGCTTCATTAGTAAAAGGAAACAGGGTTGACCATTTTCTTCTGGTGCGAAGAAACGAAGTCCGATTAACAAAAAACCAGAAGCCTTACCTTAGTTTAGAACTTGGAGATCAATCACTTACTTTAAGCGCAAACGTGTGGGATAATTATGAAGAACAGGTTCCCGGTTTAAAGAACGGCGATCTTGTAAAAGTAAAAGGACACATTGAGGAATACCAGAACGCAAATCAAATAAAAGTTGATACCATTCGTCTTGCAATCCCGTCAGATGGTGTTTCATCTTCCGATTTTCTTCCGAAGTCAAAAAGAAATCCTGAAGAAATGAAAAAGGAATTCACCGCACGCATTCAAAAAATCAGAGACAAAAAACTTAAGCAGCTAATTACTTTAGTTTTTGATGATGAGAATTTTCAAAAGTTTTCTGTTTCACCAGCAGGAAAAATGTGGCATCATGGATATTTGCATGGTTTGATCGAACACACACTTGAGATAATAAAAATCTGCGACCTGATGAGCGATATTCATCCGGACATCAACAGGGATTTGCTTGTATGCGGGGCAATGCTGCATGATTTCGGAAAAATAGAAGAACTGAATTCAGATACATCTTTCGAGTACACCGATAAGGGAAAATTGTTAGGTCATATTACAATTGCTGCAATGATCGTAAATGAAAAAATAAATTTGATTAAAGAATTTCCGGAAGAACTAAAAAATTCTTTACTCCATCTGATTCTTAGTCACCAGGGCAAGCTGGAACACGCATCACCCGTTGTTCCCAAAACAGTTGAAGCAATTGCGCTTTACCAGGCTGATGAGTTAAGCGCAAAGGTGAACGCATACAAAAATGCAATTCAAACTGAATTGAAAAGTGACAGCAAGTGGACTAAATATATACAGCTTGCAGGCACCGATCTGTATGGGCAGGATTTAATTAAAGAGGAACAGGAAAAAAAAACTTTATTTGATGACTGACATGAAAACTAAACTTACTTTTAGAGGACTGATTTTATTGTTCGCAATTTTTGTTCAAAGCATAATTGTATTTCCTCAATCACTGGAGGATCTATTAAAAGATGCTGATAAACAGGTGAGTGAATTCAATAACAAAAAAGCACTTGAAATTCTTGAACAGGCAAATCAAAAATTTAAAGATAACTGGGAAGTGCATTGGAGAATGAGCCGGGCTTTAGTTGATATAGCCGAACATCTTCCATCCAATACCGACAAACAAAAAGATGAACAGGAAGCTATGTTCAGAAAAGCTTTTGATTATGCAGATAAATCCGTAAAGCTGGCTTCCGATCAATCAATAACCTATCTGCGCAGAGCAATAGCAAATGGTAAGACTGCGTTATTTGAAGGAGTATTTTCAGCAATCGGAACAGTGAATGATGTTAAAGAAGATTGTGAAAAAGCCATTCAGCTTGGCAACGGCGGAAGTCATTTTCAGGCGTTAGCACATTATGTTCTTGGAAGAACACATGCAAAAGTCTGCGAAAAATCATACCTGGTAAGATTACCGATAGGACTTGGCTGGGGTGATATTGAAGAAGCAATCAGACAATTTAATATGGCAATAAATTTAAGACCTAATTTCAGGATGTTCTATCTTGACCTTGGCAAAGCTTACATTGAAGAAGATGAATACGAAAAAGCTCGAGAAGTTTTAAAGAAAATTGAAAAGGCTCCCAAAGCTGATGAGGATGATGATAAAGTTTTAAGCGAAGCAAAAAATCTTCTGAATGAAATTAAAGACGAATAGTAATGGATAACCAGGAAGATTTTTTTAATAAACTGCCTTCGTTTAAGAAGGTAGTTTTTTTTACCGGTGCCGGCATCTCAGCTGAAAGCGGCATTCCTACCTTCCGCGGTAAAGATGGTATATGGAACAAATTAAAACCTGAAGAGCTTGCAAACTTTGATGCTTTTCTGAGAAACCCTCAACTCGTATGGGAGTGGTATAATCATCGAAAAGAAATTGTGCATCATGCAAAACCTAACAAGGGGCATTTGGCAATTGCGGAAATGCAGAATTATTTTGAACAGGTTTCAGTCGTGACACAAAACATTGACAATCTTCACCGGCGTGCAGGCAGTAAATTAATTTATGAATTGCATGGAAATATTGAACGAAACTATTGCATAGACTGTCACACATATTATAACGAAGACTTTAATCCATTAGAAAAAATTCCAAGATGCAGCTGCGGTGGATTAATACGTCCTGATGTTGTCTGGTTTGGGGAATACCTTCCACAGGATCAATATAAAGGCGCGGAAGAAGCTTCATTAAACTGCGATTTATTTTTTATTGTCGGGACTTCGGCGATTGTTTATCCTGCCGCATCATTGATTTATACAGCTAAACGTGCAGGAGCTTACCTGGTTGAAGTGAATATTAATCCAACCGAAATTTCTTCGATTGCAGATATTTCACTGTTTGATGCTTCCGGTGTGGTGTTGCCAATTGTACTTGATGAACTAAAAACTAAACGTGAAAATTAATCGTCAACCGGTTTTCCCAACCCGATTTTTTTAGTCAGTCTTTGAAGTTCTTTCTGCTCTTTAGCGGAAAGGATGTCAGCAGTTTCCACAATCATATCAAGAAAACCCGGGAAAATTTTTTTGAAAAGTTTTTTACCCGGTTCTTCAATCTCAACAATAAATTGTCTGCGGTCTTCTTTGCCTCTCACTCTTTTAACAAGACCTGATTTTTCCAGATTGTCTATAACAAGGGTTATATTTCCGCCGCTTCGCAGCAATTTTTTACCAAGCTCTTTTTGGTTTGTAGGACCAAGGTGATATAACACATCAAGAACACTGAACTGATTTTCTGTTATACCATTTTCAACAAGGTAATTGTTTAGTCTGCTTCTTATGCTATCTGCGGCTCTTATTAATTTCAGATAAGTATTAAGTGAACTTATCTCTTGCTGTTTGCCTTTGAACTGTGTTCCCATATTTATTTTTTACCTGAAGTTAGTGCGCTCAGGATACCGCTAAACAGAACTGCGCCGACTATCGCCCACACAACCGGAAAACTGGTTCCGCCGATATTGAGAGTTAAAAAATCCGGCAGGTTCATTTCGCGGGCAAGCCAGTTGCCGATTAAAGCTCCAATAAACCCAACGGCTATAGAAAGAATGCACCCGCCTTTTGAAAATCCAACAAGCGATCGGGCAATTGAACCGCAAATACCAGCGATTAGTAATAAAATTAATATTTGAAACAGGCTCATAATTTTTCCTGAAAAAAGTTCTTAGAAAATTAATTCATTTTATGGATAAGTAATACCATTAACATATGCTCTTTTAAGTCTGTAGGTTCTTCTGAAACCTATTGATTCAACAAGACCAACACCGGGCGCGTACCTGTTAAACTCATAGAGATCAGAAAGTTGTGTATTATCTGTAAATATTTCGATTACATTGTGGAATGTTCCTGCTGCGGTTTGAACAGTCAATCCTTTTTTGTTCACTTTACTATAAAAACTTTCGAAGGACTGCCAGATTTCCCCTTCATTCCTGAGAAAGTCCACATAGATATAATCCTGTCTATTAAAGTTGATAAAAATTTTTTCATCAATTGAACCGCGCAAATAAATTGTGTCACTTTCCCCATCATAAATTCTCAGAACTTCATGATATAAATTATGGTTTAAATATATTGAGCTTGAGATTTCAATAGTCAAATCAAGATTGTTGGTTTCATAAACCCATCTATTCCCGGGCTGCATCGGAAAGTAACTGACATACACATCTTTTACCTGTTCGATTTTGTCATCATAGCATCCGGCAAATGGAAGAATAAGTATCACAAATATCTTCATATGAAGAAGAGCGTATTTTTTGTTTAACAGATGGTAATTTTTCAATCGCAATTTATTTTGGAAATTGTTATATAAGAATGTGTTTGACGGAAAATCCATTGTTTTAGTTTAAATCATTTTCCTTGTCTAAACCTATTTTATTACTACTATAAATTCAAAACCAAAATTATTATATCAGTATTAATTTACATCAACATTACTCGTAAAATATGAACAGAAAAAAATTCATTAGAAATATATCGTCGGCTTTTGTCGGGTCATTAATGTCATTTCCTTTTTTAAGTGAAAAGATTTACGGGAAGCGAAGTGAAGATGATGTTTATCCTTTATTAAAACCAGATCCTTCTGCCTGGAAAGATGATGAAATAAACATTGCCTGGATTGGTCACGCTACAGTTCTTATAAATTTTTTCGGGACGATTATTATTACAGACCCGGTTCTTTTTGAAAGAGTAGGATTGTACATATTCGGACTTACCTTTGGACCAAGCAGGTACACAATGCCTGCACTTAAACTCGAAGAAATACCAAAACCCGATCTTGTTTTGTTGTCACACGCTCACATGGATCACATGGATTATGAAACTCTGTCGTCATTGGTTGATCTGTATCCTGATCAGATCGATTGTGTTACAGCATTTAATACTAAGGATGTTATCGAGGATCTTGAATGGAAATCACTTAATGAAATTGACTGGAATGAAGAAATTTTTCCCCTTGATTTAAGAATTAAAGCACTAGAGGTAAAACATTTCGGCTGGCGTTTTCCATGGGAACGAGATCGTTCAAGAGGATTTATGGAAGACGGCAGAAGCTTCAACGCATATATAATAGAAAAGAATAACACTAAAATTTTATTCGGCGGCGATACAGCTTTTCATGAATTATTTATGCCGATAAATGAAAATAATATCGAAGTAGCAATAATGCCGATTGGGGCTTATCATCCATGGAGAAGAAATCACTGCACACCTGAAGAGGCTTTGGTAATGGCGTCACAGCATATTAAAGCAAGACACTTTATACCTATTCATTTTTATACTTTTAAACAGGGAATGGAACCTGTAGAAGAACCGATGCAGCGTTTACTTGATGAGGCTTCAAAACATGAAATAAATATAGCGATAAAAGATATCGGCGGAAGTTTCAAATATAAAAGCTGACAGGATGCGTTTGTTAGTTACGCAGGAACACATTTCATTCATTTAGATCCCCGGTTAATCGAAAAAGAGACGATCCTATCAGCCTTTGAGCAAACTAATTTTTATTTATCATCAAACATTAACAGGAATAGGAACCCTAACAGTCCTCCGGCAAAAATCAGTATTGCAAATATTTGGAATACGTGATTTGATAAATTTTCCATGTTACCCTCAATGGTTTGTTTCCAACCAATAATTGAATCTTAAATTCTGTGCCAACAGATAAGTGATAAAAAATTCTGATTATTAAATGAAAAATTTGTGAGTGGTCTCATTCTATGAACTTTAGTCAAACTACGTCTCAAATTAAGAGGATTGTAAGCATTCAATTTTATAACTTAGGGCAAAGATATTTTCAACAAATTTATATGTTATATGACAAGTAATGATTTGCTAAAATTTTATTTTGATTATTCAACCGAAGTCACCAACGAAATAAAAAAAGACTTTGGAAATATTGCCCCCGAGTTATTGAATAGAAAACCATCATCTGAATCCTGGAGCGCGGGTGAATGTTTTGAACATCTTATAAAAACAAATGGTTTGTATTTTCCGGTGTTTGAGAAACTTAAACTTTCTTTACACAATTCAGATGCTAATGGGAATATTCATTTCAAGAATTCATTCATTGGAAAAATGATAATCAAAACTGTAGATCCGGATCAGATGAAAAAATATAAATCACCAAAAGCATTCAGATTGACAGTGAGCAATGTGAGAAGCGATGTAATTTCGGTTTTCTTAAAACAACTTGAAGATTTGAATAAATTAATTGAAACCTTTAAAAACAAAAATTTAGCTGCATATAAAATTACTTCACCCGCTTCACCGCTTGTAAGATACAATCTGGGAGATTGTTTGATGATCATTGCCTATCATAACCGGAGACATTTGAAACAGGCAAAAAATGCAATTGGAGTTTTAAATAGATAATAATGAGTAAAATAAATCTGAAACTTATTCTACCGCTTTTATTTTTTGGAATATTAATGGGAGCCGCCGGTGTTCTGGGGTTATTAGGTAAGTATGAACTTATAATCTGGCTGCCCGTCTTTATGGTTTGTGCATTTATACTTGCAAAATTCCTTACAGCAAAATTTTTTGTTAATGGATTTGTACTTGGATTTTTACTGGCAGTGTTGTCATCAGCCATTCAGGTAATATTTTTTGATCACTATATAAATAATAACCCGCAGTTAAAGTCAGGGTTTGAGAAACTGCCATCGCCCGGCGATGCAAAAATTTTTTTTATTATGATGGCTCCTCTGATAGGATTACTTTCAGGTATAACACTCGGAGTATTTACAACGGCTTTCAAAAAACTGATATTCAAAAAATAATATGAAACTTGAAAAAGGATTTATACAGATCTATACCGGAAATGGAAAAGGCAAAACAACCGCTGCTATAGGGCAGGCGATCAGGGCTGCTGGTTTTGGTTTGAGAACTTACATAGTGCAGTTTATGAAGGAGTTTCCTTACAATGAACTTAAGAGTCTGAACTCACTGAATGAGTGGATAGAAATTGAACAATTTGCGGGTGATGATTTTGTTTATAAAAAAGAACTGCCGCCGGATGAAGAAATTCAAAAGGCATTAAAAGGTATGTCATCAGCTAAAAATAAAATGTTGAGTAATGATTTCGATATAATAATTCTTGATGAAATTCTTGTTTCAATATACTTTAGGTTGATAACTACGGAACAGGTATTAGCTTTTCTTAACGAGAAGCCATCGGAAGTTGAGATCATTCTTACGGGCAGGTATTGCCCGCAGGAAATTATTGATAAAGCTGACCTTGTAACAGAAATGAAAGAAGTTAAACATTATTATCAGCAAGGGGTGTTATCAAGAAGAGGAATAGAATCATAATTGTTCTTCTGAATGGAACTTTTTTTTGATCAAATTGATTTATACTTTAACATACATTTAAAGATATATGCGAACATTAAAAGAAAAACAAAATATAAGTGAAGTTTATTTCCTGGATTATTTTAATAATCTCATTGAAGGAAAAAAGCAGCGGTGTTCCGAAATAGTAAAAGAACTTCTCTCACAAAAAACTGATATAAAAGATGTGTATACCGATTTGTATCAGCGTTCTTTGTACAGGGTGGGCAAAATGTGGGATGAAGGCAGTTTAACCGTAGCCGAAGAGCATGCCGCATCACAAATAACACTTGAATTGATCACATCAATTAAACCGAAAAAGTCCGGGAAGAATAAATCTGTTAAAAAGGCGATCATAAGCTGCATTGATAAAGAACATCATGAAATCGGAGCTTTAATGGTTTCTAATATTTTTGAATTCAATGGATGGGACACAAAATTTCTCGGAGCGTCGGTGCCGTCAAAAGATTTATTAAAACTTATAAAATCCTTTAAACCGGAATTGGTTGGACTTTCTTTCAATTTGTATTTGAATCTGTTACGCCTGCTTAATGTCATTGAACATATCAGAAAGTTTTTTCCTGAACAAAAAATTGTTATCGGCGGGCAGGCAGCAAGACTTGAAAAGGATAACATACTAAAACAATTTCCTGATATTCTCTACTTTGATTCACTGCACGAACTGGATTCCTTCATTAAAAACAACTGATTGCACGGCAGAGCTAATCGGTTGAAATTATTTTAACTGCAATTCAATGCTGATAAACGGTTGGCATCAATTAGGAAAAGATTGACTTGATGGCTATTTTAATTTAAGTTTAAATCAGATTGAATATGAAAGCCCGACTGATATATCGCAGCATTAATCTTGAAGCTTTATTGTGGCTTTTCGCTCTCACCTTTCTTGCATTTTATTCTCCATCAACTGAAAATCATTTTACATTTTGTTTGTTTAATAATCTTGGAATTGGATTTTGTCCCGGTTGCGGTCTTGGTCATTCAATATCACATCTTTTCCGTTTTGAAATTTATGAATCTTTCACATCGCACCCGCTTGGAATTCCGGCATTATTAATTTTAGTTTATAGAATAGTTCAGCTAACAAAAGATCAAATAATTAATAATCAAAATAAAATCATTCCTAATTGAAGGGAGTTCATATGGATAAAATTTACCAATACCTGCCCACGCTTGAAATGGATGAAATGGCTTATGTTCAAACACTGGTTAAAGATATGGATGATGCAAAACTTCAACAGTTTGCTACTATTTATACCTCCAGGAGAAAAGACGCTCAAACAATCATGTTACTTACTTTAATCGGATTCCTTGGAATTGCCGGGGTTCAGCGGTTTGTACTTGATCAAATAGGTATGGGACTTCTATACTTGTTTACCGGCGGTCTTTGTGTCATCGGTACTATCATCGATCTTGTTAATTATAAAAAGTTAGCATTCGATTATAATCTGAAAGTGGCACGCCAGGTAGCCGCAATGGTTGGATCATAGTTTATCTTGAAATATTAATTCATAATACCCCGCTTTGGCGGGGTTTTTTATGCACATTAAAAATTAATCTTATTGAAGGATGCTTGACAAATAATTTAAGTTCACTTAAATTAACAGCGACAATAAACTTAAAACTGAGAATGCATAATATTTCTAAAGAAGATTACCTGAGTGTGATCTATAAAAATCTTGACATAGGCGGAAAAATTAAAACAAGTGTAATTGCAGAGAAGCTTGAAATATCAAATGCCGCCGTAACTGATATGATAAAAAAACTTTCACGTGATGGTCATATTAAATACGAGAAATACAAAGGAATACAGTTAACCGAATCAGGAAAGAACTACGCAAAGAATATGGTTCGCCGCCATCGTATCTGGGAAGTATTTCTTTACCAGGTTGTTGGAATGCCTTGGGATAAAGTACACGACGAAGCGCATAAGCTTGAACATTCATGTTCAGATGATTTGATAAACCGGATGGAAGAGATGCTCGACTTTCCGGAATATGATCCGCACGGGGACCCGATACCAGGAAAGGACGGTACGCTTCCCAAGCCAAGGAAAGCAATACCATTAACAATTTTGAAAGAAAAGCAAAAAGCAAAAGTTATAAGAGTAAATGATTTTGATAATGGTTTTCTTAAATACATCTCGAAGATCGGGATTGAATTGAACAAAGAAATTTTAATAAAAGATATTCTGAATTTTGATCATTCAATGCTTGTCATTATCGATGGTAAAGAAATAAATCTGAGTTCAACTATTGCCGCAAATATTTTTGTTGAAGTAAAAACAAAATAGGTTTTAGCAAAAGGTAAATATTATGATAGACCCGTTATTGGCTTTAATCGTATCTGTACTTGTGATAGCAGTACTTGTTCTGTTCTTTCTTCCGGGCAAAGGAATGTTTTCTCAAATACAAAATGCAAAACGAAACAACAAAAGAATTCTGATTGAAGATGCACTTAAATATTTATATGACTGTGAGTACAAAAATATTATTTGTAATCTAAACAGTCTTGCCGGGAATCTTTCTATAACTCCGGATGAGTCCGCAGCATTAATCACACGACTTGAAAAAATGGGACTCGTTTCATTCATCAATAATGAAATTCAACTTACATCCGAAGGCAGATCATACGCATTGAGAGTAATAAGAGTCCACAGGCTTTGGGAGCGGTATTTAGCGGATGAAACAACTACTCCTGAAGTAGAGTGGCATAGTTCCGCCGAAGATAAAGAACACAATTTAACAATTGAACAAGTGGAGGCACTCGCAGCACAACTTGGTAACCCGGTGTTTGATCCGCACGGCGATCCAATTCCTTCTTCTGATGGAAAACTTCCCAGGCATAAAGGAGTTTCACTTTCAGATGTAAGAGCTGGAGAGTTTGTTCGTATAATCCATATCGAAGATGAACCGCAGGCGGTATATGCTCAGTTAGTCGCGCAGGGTTTACATCCCGGAATGCAGATTCATCTTATCGAAACATCAAAAGACAGAATAAAATTTGAAGCTGATGGTGATGAGTGTGTTCTTGCACCGATAGTTGCCGCAAACATTACCGTTATACCAATTGACCAACAGCATGAAATTAAGAATGAATTCAAAACACTATCTTCATTGAAGGTCGGCGAAGAAGGAATTGTTATCGGTATTTCAAAAGCAATTAGAGGTCAGCAAAGAAGAAGACTTTTGGATTTTGGAGTTGTGCCAGGTACTAAAATAAAACCAAGTTTAAAAGGTACAACCGGTGATCCGACTGCTTACTCAATTAAAGGAACAACAGTAGCACTGCGTAAACAACAAGCCGATTTAATATATGTGAAAGAGAACGAGGAATGATATGAACACGAATCCACAATGCGAAACATGCCCGGTTCATAACGTAGGTAATCTTAAAAAACTTGGTATCAATATGGACCGCTTCGATTTTGTTGTTGCGCTTGCAGGAAATCCCAATACAGGTAAGAGTACGGTTTTCAATAGTCTTACTGGATTGAAACAACACACAGGTAACTGGCCTGGTAAAACAGTAACAAGAGC
This sequence comes from Ignavibacteriales bacterium, assembly GCA_016700155.1. Lineage (NCBI taxonomy): Bacteria > Pseudomonadati > Ignavibacteriota > Ignavibacteria > Ignavibacteriales > Ignavibacteriales bacterium. The sequence goes on along the minus strand of CP065001.1, from coordinate 3,886,643 downwards.
TGAAGGTGGATTTGAGTACAGGGATAAACGTTTTAAACTTGTTGATCTTCCCGGGACATACTCACTTCTTTCAACAAGTACAGATGAAGAAGTTGCGCGTGACTTTATTCTATTTGGTCAGCCCGATGTAACCGTGATTGTTGTTGATGCAACAAGACTTGAGAGAAATTTAAATCTTGTTCTCCAGGTTCTTGAAATAACAGATCGTGCTGTATTATGTGTCAACCTTATTGACGAAGCCAGAAGACACAAAATTAAAATTGATGACAGAAGTTTATCACGCGAACTTGGAATTCCTGTTGTGCTTTGTGCGGCGCGGCAGGGAGAGGGAATCAAAGAACTGCTTCAGTTTATAAGTGAAGTAGCAATAGGCGAATACATTTGTAAACCACATAGAATAAGCAGTGATTCATCACAGATAAAAAAATCAGTTGAAACATTAACACTGAAAGTACTTGAACTTTTTCCCGGTTTACCAAATGCGAGATGGGTCGCGTTGCGTTTACTAGAAGGTGATCAGAAAATTATAGATGCTGTTAAATCAGGTGAACTTGGACAGCTAAGAAAAATAAATAGTTATGAATCAAACATGTCAATAGCTTAAGAAAATTTTATTATGATAAAGGAAGCAAAAAACAGCGACGCTATTCTTAACCTCGCAAATAATATGCGGTGGGAACTCGGTGAAAACTTTCATGACTCGCTAATGGAAAACATATACAGCGATGCTGCAAGAATATCAGGCAAGAGCGTTGTAGTGGATAACAGCAAAAAGAAATTTGATATAGATTCATTTATAGATAAACTCGTCACGAGTCCTTATCTCGGGTTTCCGTTGATGTTTCTGCTTCTTGCGATTGTGTTCTGGCTTACTGTTGAAGGCGCTAATGTTCCTTCCGGCATGATCGCTTCATTACTTGTTGATACTCTTCATCCAATATTAAAAACTTTTTGCGATTCTATATTACCCTGGTGGTTAAGCGGTGTTTTAATTGATGGGGCTTACTTAGCAATGGCATGGGTTATAAGTGTTATGCTTCCACCGATGGCAATATTTTTCCCGCTCTTTACCATACTTGAAGATTTTGGTTACCTGCCGCGCGTCGCTTTTAATATGGATAGTTTATACAGAAAAGTCGGGGCACATGGTAAACAGGCATTAACAATGAGTATGGGATTCGGGTGTAACGCTGCAGGAATAATTGCAACAAGAATTATTGATAGCCCTCGCGAAAGATTGATTGCCATAATTACAAATAATTTTTCTCTTTGCAATGGACGCTGGCCTACACAAATATTAATCGCAACGATATTTATTGGATCTGCAGTTCCTGCGCACCTTGCAGGGTTAGTTTCAGCAGGTGCCGTTGTTGCTGTCGCTGTACTTGGAATTGCTTTCAGCCTGGTTGTTTCATGGTCGTTATCAAAAACTGTTTTAAAAGGTGAAGCTTCTGCATTTACATTAGAACTTCCGCCTTACCGACCACCAAGAATTTTGCAGACACTTTACACTTCTTTAATCGATAGAACATTGTTTGTGCTGTGGCGTGCAATTGTATTTGCAATACCGGCGGGAATAGTTATCTGGCTGGTATCGAATATTAAAATTGGTGATGTCAGTATTGCAGTACATTTTATTAATTGGGTTAATCCGTTTGCATTTGTACTTGGACTGAATGGTGTGATTCTGCTTGCATACATCATTGCAATACCCGCAAATGAAATTGTAATTCCCACCGTACTTATGCTGACTGTATTAGCTTCAGGACTAACAGGCATAGGTGCAGGAGATGGTGTGATGTTTGAGCTTGATTCTGTTGCTGATACAGCAAACATTCTTCAGGCTGGTGGCTGGACATTGTTAACAGGCATAAACCTGATGCTGTTCTCATTACTGCATAATCCATGTTCGACAACGATCTTTACTATCTATAAAGAAACTAAAAGTATTAAGTGGACATTGATATCTACAATGCTGCCTGTTGTAATGGGATTATTAGTTACATTTTTTGTTACACAGATCTGGCGATTGCTGGCTTCTTAAAAATTTTATCATCCATCTGCAAGGAAAATTATGAAATCAGTTTTGTTACTGTTGATAGGATTCTTATGTCTGAATGTTGATTTGTTTTCACAGGATACTGTACCCGAGTTAGTTACTGACAGACCTGATAAAACCGAATCAGCATCCATAGTACCTGTCGGATGGCTGCAGATCGAAACGGGGTTTGAATTTTCAGGTGAAAAGTTTGATGATTATAACGCCGCAACGAGTTTGAGAAATTTTTGCAACTAATTTGAGAAATTTCATTCACTTTTACCCCTCTAAAATAATCATTTTTCGCACTTTTACACACCCATTACATAGTCAATAATGGGTGTGTAAATGCTTCTAAACAGCCTAATAATTTGTAATGAGCAACTCTACTGACTTAGGCTTTGTTTTATCCTCTCTGGCTCTTACAATGCCACAGGAATGCTTCACTGTATGTTTCTTGATTATCCTGTGACCTTTATAGAGTTCACGCACTAACTTATTCTCATAATAACTAAGAGCAAAACTCCCCTTAATGTTATTCAGTATGTCCGCCAATCGTTTATGATCTTCATACGTGAAGTTCACACCATTCTTGTTGTAATAATACTCACAATCGACATACGGCGGGTCAACATAAAATAGAGTGTCCTTACTGTCATACTTAGCTATCAACTTCTCAAAGTCCAGACACTCTATTTGAACACGTTTCAATCGTGCATTTATTATTTCCAACCTTCTCATAAATGGTGTCCATTTACCCTGTACAAGCTTGTGTGAGGTCAACTGATAACCCCAGCTTTCACTGTTTCCGGAGAATGATTGTATCTGCCTGATGGCATAGTACAAAGCTGTTTCAACATCATTAAGAAATTTATCATCTTTCAGTTTTTCTTTTGCTTCATTATACATTTCACGACTATGAAAACTCCAGTTGATACAATGTTTGAACTCTTCATAATTATCTCTTATTACCGTGAACAACTTCACCAGGTGCTTGTTGAGATCATTATACGTTTCAAGATAACTTGGTTCTTTCTTGAATAGAACCCAGCCTCCACCGCCAAATACTTCACAGTAATGTTTCTTCTGAAAATCTGCAGGAAAATTTGAAATAATCCAGTTAGCCAGATAAGATTTTCCACCTACATACGGAATCATTTTTGCCTCTGTTTTTTATTAGTTGATTTACTATTTTTAACAGAGGTTTTTGAGAAGCTTTTCTTGAATACCTGGAAGGAATATATTTTTATTTCAATGCCCTTTCGAGATGGCCGTGTCGAGGGAATTTGGACGAGAGTATGTTCCTTTTTATTTAGCCATCTATCAACTCCATTCTTGTTCGGGTTTTCATTTCATCATAGAACATTTTGCGAGCTCTCAAATAAACGGAAGTATTCTCAAATACATACCACGTATCATAAGTCCAACTCAATGCACTCATGGTGATTCCAAAGACAACCCTATCCTTTTGTATAAGAGCCCAGACAGCGTCTGCTACACACTTCCATAAGGGTTTTTGGGCTTCACCTGTAATGATAAAGAATGAGTTAGGCAGAGAAGATGTAAACTGCGTATTTCCTATACCGGATACGAATCCAGGAACATATATCCATAGGTTGCGAATGAGTAATGGGAATCCTTCATTGCCGGGTGGATATCCGCCTTGCTGAATCAATTGTATCGTTTCCACATTATCAGAATTTTTAACATTTCCGTTTTCATCCTTTATAACTTCACCGTACAGCTCTTCATAAACCGCAGATGTGCCGGCAGGCGTAACGATAACCTGCAGACCATCAAATCTTGTTGAATCAATCGGCTCTGGTCCCGCATCGTCAGCTAACAATTCTTTACTCAATACAACCGCTGATTGTGACTGATAGAACCTTGATTGGATGTAAAACTTTCTATCTTTTAATATACCTACACTTGCAAAATTTGCACATACCTCTTTAATTATTTGTGCTGCAGTTGTAAATGTAGAAATCGAACCAATGTAGTTATTAGAAAAATCTCCGAAGTACTGAGCATTGGCAATCCATGGTTCACCAAGTATTGTATATGACGTCTGGCTCTTGATGTTACTAACAAGAATTACCTGATTAACGCTTGGGTAAACAAGCTGAATAAGCTTCAGAACTAAATCCACAAACAAAACTTGTCCACCGGGACCAACAACAACATCAACCGGGGTAGTAAAATCGTTAGGGTCTAATGTTCTGGGGTCAATATCCTTTAGTTTATGAAAGTTACTTAACACTGTTATCTGGAATACTTTATTCTTATAGGTACTGGACACTGTTTTCCCATCTATGAATCCCAATAAATGTTCCTGCCCATTTTTATTGATGGTCACATTAGTTTCGTTAAGTCTTAACGATCTCCCAAGCTGTACATATCTGTTATCAAGAGCAGCAATGCTGCCGGTGTCAGGCAGTAATGAAAACTTTATGGTAACTGATTCAGGATAGATAATAGTTTCAAGGTCTTCATCATTCCCGTATTCAAAAGGTTCAAGTTCTATTCCATCGTAGTTATATGTTTTGGAGTCACCATCAGTGACATTAATTATGAAATGAAATTTATCGGTAGGTGTACGAAACTTTACATTGATGACACTCATTCAACTCTGTTATCCTTTCTTATTTTCCCCGCTCTCTCATTGGCAATATGAATGTGGTCATTCTTAATCTTACTTTCTAATGTGATGTTCCTTTGCCACTCATCAACCTTATCAAGATATGTGTTTAGTAAATGCTCAAGATTACTTCCGCCGGAACCAGCTACAAACTGATTCAACTTACTTAATGGAAACACACCTTCCGGCTCATTGCCTTCACCTACCGCCATAATGCGCGGCTTGGTTACAATTGCACCATTAGCCGCACCAGGAATAAATGATGTTGCTGCAGACGCAGCACCGCCACTAAAGAAATCAAATATCATCATTACGGCTTTTAGCATAAGCGCCTCAGCAACTGCCTGTATCAGCGAGTTGATGAATATCTGCAGTACTGAATTTGCCTGGCTAAATACTTTTATTGATTGCGCGCCGGCGGAAGCTGCAGCACGACCCGCTTCAAGGTATGATGCTGTTAAAGTATCAGTTAACCACACTAACTCTTCTGTTTCACTTATCACTTCATCAGGAAGAATGATCTCCTCTATTTCAACCTCTCCGGAGATTACAATCGGAGGCTCTTCAGCAGATTTAGGTCTAAGCTGTTCCTCAATACTTTCACGCAATGCTTTCAGGTTTTCTTCATCAAGTTCGGTATTCTGTTTTAACAACTCAGCGTTTACAAGTGCAAGCTGTTCACGCAATTCCTTTTCAGTAGTGATCAGTTTGGTTTTTTCTTCATTGTTATTATTTGTTGATGAAGAGTTGCGGTTGCTCGATGCTATTAGTTTTTCATCTGCAGCAATGTACTGTTCTAAAGATTTTCTTGCTTCCTCGAAACTCTCTGCTGTTTTAACAACATTCTTCCAGTAATACGGACTGTCTTCATTGCGGCTCAGTTTCTCACGCTGAAGCCTGTTTAGTGAAATCCTGTTCTCAATATTTTCTATTTCACCCAGGTTGGTTTTTGTTTCCTTTAGCGCACTCAATTCAGCTTCAAGTGTTTGAACCCTATTAAAATCAGAACCATACCTTGCTTGTCCTTTTGTATCAACTTCTACCGCCACTTCCTCGCCAACGGGACCAGCATATATTGTTTTTCTGCCAGGATGTTTCTCCTGAAGCTTTCGTAACTCTTCCTCACGTGATTGAATATAATTTGTAAGCTGTACGTCTGTTAGTTTTGCATATTCATCACGTAATTTTTTTAACTCTTCCTTCTGATCAGCAATTGATTTTGTACCGCTGTCAAACAGTCCTGGAAGCAATTGAAGCACAAGCATAAGAGCATTAACGGCAAGCAGAATTCCACCTGGTCCCTTAATTGATTCCATTGCAAGCTGTCCGAATGTTTTACCCATTCCGCTTGCTTCATTCTTTGCAGCCATTATTCCCTGAACTACCATAGGAATATTGTTTGCAACGCCCATCATTGCCATTCTAAAGTTTACAGTGATCATTGAAGCATCATTAAGAATATAGCCAGACTGCATTATTGCCATATTCATATTGTAGCTGCCTGGGACTACTTTCGTCTGCTGAGTTTCATTCATCAGATCAAGTGCACGCGTCACATTGGCAATTGCATTGCTGTGCTCTTTGTAAGCTGCGGAATTAATCCCAAGCTGACTTCTTTCTTTTGCCAGCGCTGATATCACTTCCTCAATTTCCTGTTCGCTGATATCGTTGTACTTTATAAAATCAGCGACACCCTTTGCAGCTTCCTCAGAGGCTTCATTGATGTTAAGAAGTTCTGTAACAAATGATTTTAGTATTGCGGTATTAACGTTGGGAGTCAGAGCATTTTCAAGGGATTCTTTTAACAGCGCAGATTTAATCTGCATCACATCGATAGTGCCTTCACCCTCTTTGCCGTCAATTACTATTTTAAGTTTTATTACATTTTCCATTAACGTACAGTCGGGGGTTTTTGTGATTCCAGGTATTTAAGGTAAGCTATTGTATCAATACGCTCGTTTAGTTTTTGAACCTGCAGATAGTATGATGCTTTGTAGATACTGCTCATTGGAACTTTAGTTTTTAGATACTCAATTTTTGTTAAGTCATAATTAGCAAGGAACATTAACGTTAATTCAAGATCACCATATTTGATTTCAGGAATAAAGAGGGAGCTAAAATATTTTTTTAGCGATTTTGCTTCGCCGTTGACTTCTTTGATTCGTTGATTAAGTCGTTGAAAAACATCTGTAAATTCAGTCCGTTCTTTATTCTCCTGGTAAAAAAATGCTTCAGCACCTCAGCGGCTGTATCCTCATTACAATTACCAAAACAAACCAACAATAATTTTTTACGGGTTATAAAAGCTTTCAGCGAATACAACAACCTGCTTATTCTGCTGAATGGAGTTCTGCTCAACACAAGCATCTGTTCCGGTTGTATGTTAATTGGCGTTAGTACCATTGAAAGAAATTTTTCTGAATCCCCGCCTTTCACTTCAATAGTGTTGTTGATCTGATATTTAAGCAGTTTGTTAACTGCATCAGATTCTATGATAGACAAATCCTTCCGCTGAAATTCTACACCTTCAATGATGTAAGTATTTATAACCTGAGCCTCTTCCATTTTATCTCCAAAGTTTATCATAACCAAGATTAAAAAATTGCGGCATCACAAGGATACCGATGAATAAAAACACTGCTACCAAGACAGCAATAAACAGCCACACATGTAATACAACTACCAGGTGAATTATGATTGTAACTAAAAGCGATATCACAAAATCATAACAACCCAACTCAATTGTATTGAACGTGTGGAAAGCATCTGAGAACTGCACCATAGTTGTTTTCTTGTTGTTGTAGGAAAGAACCGGGTTCCACCAATAATCATCTATCCTGCGTTTAAGAATTTTCTCAAGCTTTGTTTTTGTGCGTTGGTAATGATGCCACAACTGATGTACAAGACTTCTGCATAACATTGCTATCAACAACGCTGTTAAAATCAAAATGCCGGAAGCTAAAAATAGGGCTGTCATAAGATTCCTTTATTCATCAAGGGAATGCCGTACTGTTTGCTTTGATGTCATCAACATAGCTATTCACATTCGGAAGATTACCGCCATTACCATTTGAGTTATTACCAAACCCGATCTGGAATCTTGCGGGATTGTTCAATGCCGATGTGTTTTTGTTAAGTTCGGAAAATACAGTTACACCATTGATAATAACGACCGCACCGCCAGTCGTTGCGTGGTCTATCCAACGCGCTTCACATTCAACATACTGACCAAATGTATTTGCAATTGTAAGTGAACCAGTGCCCAAATCATATTCACCGCCATCTAAGTTTGTTCCTGAAAATTGAAAATCATATCCACCGGGTTCAAAGGTTCCTCTTCTTATTGAAACTGAAATTAAATCTGAACCCGCCCCGTCATCAATCCTGAACCACGGCGCAGCTTCATAATCTCCCGTTGCCGGATGTCCCAGCCACTCTTTCCATTTTATGTAAATACTGCCCGAGCTGGTAAATATTTTTGTGCCGTAAACTACCGCACTGCTTGAACCTGTCGGGTCAATCTTCGCTGAGTATGTACCAACTGCAACTGTATCACTCACTACTGTAAAAGTATTTGTTGTTGCTGTTACTGAAGTGAAAGCATCGGAGCCGGTCATTGAGTTAGATTCAAAAGTGATATTGAAAATATCTCCAACTACAGGAGCCGTTCCGAATAATGCTGTATCAGTTACTGCCGGTGACCACTGACCATTTGCCCATTGCTGATAAGCTGCGAAGTACCAGGTTTCACCGTTATCGAAATCGGAATTGTAGAACACATCATTATTAACAGCATTAGTATCTGTTCCTGCATAAACAACTGTTCCGCTCCATTGATTAGCAGGATAAGAACCTGTTTGTCCAACTATTCTTATTGAATCAGGATTATTAAATCCGGAGAGCTGTACTTTTAATGAATCATTTGCCTGCTGTGCCGTGAATGTTCCACTAAGTATTGCAGGAGGACTTGGAAGTGTAAGAGTGATTGATACAATTACTGTAGTATCATAATCGTTTGTACTGATCAGCAGTGTATCGATGTAAGTTCCCGGAGACATATTCCTTTCGCCGGTGATATTGACATTTATCAGTTCGTTGTTGTTAATCGTTCCACCGCTTCCAATACTGAATGGAGTGTTCAATCCGCTGAATGTAATGGTTAATGGCAGCAATCCTGTATTAGTGATTGTAAGCACCTTAACAGTATCACTCGCTGCGGTTGTATCCATTGTGCCGAATGCAAATGGATATGGTGATACTGTGTAACGGTAATCCGGAGTGATGCATCCACTGCATTCCTGGTATGCACCGATCGAAACAAGTGTATCCGGAACAGGCATCCAGTTTAAGTCCACTGCCATTCCGTTGAATGTTCCTGCATACAAAGCAGGTGAACCTTCGACAGGTTGAAGTGATCCTCTATCGCCGTCATTATTGTAAGATGAATCAACAACCTGGGCAGGAAGAAAAATGTTTGAGAAAAATTTATCTTCATAGCCTGTTCCGAACTCTTCCATATCTCTTTCAATCCACGATTGGGAACCGATTGAAAGATCATAAGAAGATCCATTCCAGGTAATGCTTCCATTTCCGGTTAAGGGCCAGTGCCGCGCAATGTATCTTGCTTTATCACCGCCTGCAGGATTGTTGTAAAGATTGTGATGCCAGCTTGAATAATTCAGATACCACCTTCCCCAGTCATCGCGTCCGGGTCCCCAGGTTGCTCTTGTTGTATCTCCACCAGGATAAGTGAACATAATATTTTTTCCGCCGTGAATTATCCATCCGGAAAAACCATTACCGCTTCCACCAACGTAGAGATTGTTGAAGATATTATTTCCGAGTCCCTGGAAAGCAATAACAGGATAAGTTGAATTATCATTCAATGCACCTGAATGAGTGTTATCGGGCCAGCTTGTCTCTGCAGGTAATCCATATCCGAAACCTGTTCCTGAGTTATTCATAAACCTGATACCAACGCAGGTTCGAATATCAAAAGCAAAGTTACCATCACCACTCATATTATTTCCGATAACCGAATTGTAACATACAAGTGCATCGTGATTTGGTCCCCGCTGTGCCATTATCTTAATACCGTTGTTCCAGGTATTGTAGATTTTACAATATGCAATGATAACTCTTAAACCATATCCAACATCAATTCCATCCTGACCAAGAGCAGAGCCGGTGTTCGCTACAACGTTCCTGTAAATAACCCAGTCAATTCCACCTGATGAAGAACCGATAGCGTCATCACTTGAGTAAATGTTCTGGAATAAACAGTTGTACACATAAAACGAATCAGCAAATCCTCTGTTAACTGAATCATAAGCAACAACATTTGTCTCCTGAAGGAACATTGCGATCATACCGCTTGCACCGGAGCCTGTTCCGATGAATTCACAGTTTATGAATCTGAAATTATCAGCATGATAAGTTGATGGAACATTGAAAGTAACGTGACCTGCAAAATGAATATTCCTGAAGATTATATGATTGCCTCTTTCCACATAAATTATTTCACCTGATGTAGTGCGGTCAACTACCGGGAGTATTCCGTTATCATACCAGGGTTCAACAACAACCGGCGCGTAAGATCTTCCACTCCACGACTGAGTGTAAGGCAAAAGAATTCTTGATGATGAAGCAAACGTATCCACGTTCTTTAGTTTAATGTGTCGCCCCGAAACATTTGCATAAACATCGTTCTGAAAATTAGTAACTGAATAAAGTTTACAGTTCAGAGTATCACTTCCTGATCCATTGCCGGTAGCGCTTGCAGCATACCAGATTGTATCTCCAACTGTGTTGACAGCCCAGCTTGAATCAATCGGTGTGAATCCGGATGTATCTCCCGGGTTGACTGCAGCCATTTTATAATGCCATACTTCATCATAGTATTTTCCTGTGAATGTAACAGGAAGATTTCCTACTGCGATTAAAGTATCCCTGAATCTTGAACCATCTCTCCAAATTGAAGTATGGTTTTGAAAGCTTCGCTGTTGAATCAGAACGTGAGTTGCATTCGGATCAAGTGAGCCGGCGTTAACTGTGATAGTTCCTGATCCGGCTGAAAGTAAAAGTGTTGGAGTTGAAAGTTCCTCCGGAATTCCGATGTAAGCAGTATCAGTAATCGGGCTTGACCATTTGCCATCAGTACTTCTTAAGTAAAGAGCGCCGTACCAAATTTCGCCATCGAGAGCTGACGCATTGATCGCTTCATCAAGAATTGTTGGCGCATTATAATAGTTACTGATTGCTGTACCATCATAACGGCTCGATGGAAGTGAACCCTGTTTTAATAATACTAAACAGCTATCATAAGCAATCGGAGTACTGCTGAATCCATTCGCAAAAACATTAATGAATCCACTACCGTCATCTGTGATTGCAAAGGTTGATGGTAAATCAGGAGTGCCGCTCCACGCAGCATGCCAAAACCCGAATTTGTGTTGTTGACCATACAACAAACCACACAGGAAAAATAAGAAAAAGAATAAGTATTTATTCATCAGTCACTCCTTACCAGGTACGTGCGATAAAAGGTGTCAGCCATCCATATATTTTTCCGCCCGTAGCCCAGAAGGTATAAATATCTCTGCCATTACCTGTACCATTTGATGGAGGTGTATCTTCGGGCCATTCCAGGTTCGCATTATTAAAAGTTGCCAGCTCTCCATCCGTTCTTAAAATCAATAACTGTATTACCTGACCATCGCCTACGTTACTGAAGGTAAATTCTCTGGCATCCGTTAACGTAGCAGTAAAACTATTTCCCTGGCTCCAATCAATCGCAGTTGTAACAGTGCCTAATCCAACCGCAGGGCTTAACGTTGCTGCGAATGTTGCCACTCCTGTAAATGTAGGGGAATTAAACATTGTTGCTTTACTTTCATTCGTAACATTATTCAAACTCAAACTTGTTTTGAACGCACTATAATCAGCAGAGCCAAGCAGTGTTTGCACGTTTGCACTTGGAGTTATCCCCGCGTAAGTAGTAAGGTCAGCGTCATACGCTTGAACATTCGTTCCAATTACTAAACCTAAAGTAGTCCGCACTTGCGATGGTGTACGTGAAGCCCATGCAGATGAAACCGAAACAATAAAATTATCTGTTGTTGCTGTCAACCCGGCAATGGTACTTAAATCACTGTCGAAAGCTTGCACGTTTGTTCCGGGAACAAGACTCAATAAAGTTCTCATACCGGAATAGTCTGCAGCACCTAATAAACTTTGCACATTAGCGCTTGGTGTAATTCCTGCCCAGGTTGTTAAGTCTGCATCATACGCCTGAACGTTAGTTCCAATTGTCAATGACAATTGAGTCCTTACTGCTGAATAATCTGCAGCTCCTAATAAAGTTTGAACATTAGCTGAAGGTGTTATGCCTGCGTAAGTTGTTAGGTCAGCATCATAAGCCTGGACATTGGTTCCAACAACCAACCCAAGCAATGTGCGTATAGTTGATGGCGACAGCACTTCTATATCGCCGGTGCCCGCAGTATTTCTTCCAAGCAGGTTGCCGGTTGCAATTGTATTCATCTCACTAAAGCTGATTGAGTTAACCGGCATTATTCCCTGGTCGATGTTATTCAGGAGTGTGTCGATTTTGCCGCCGGTGAAATTGAGATCATAATAAACTGTGTCGGTCTGTGCGAGTAATAAATGTGTGAAGAACAGAAAAAGTATTGCAAAAAATTTATATGCGTGTTTCATTTAGCTTTCCTTTGCTCTTAAAATTTTACCGTCTGATGTTCTAAGTATATCCCCATCTGAAGTCCTCAATAAAGCCCCGCCAGTCCCCGGGGCTCTCAGAAAAAACGTATCCACTCATTTCCGTCATCAAACAACAATGCGGCTTCACCTGCAGCCAACTGGGTTGCTGAGTTGGAAAGCGTAACAGTAATTTCACCCAGGTCAATTGCATTAAGAACCATTATCTCTTTTCCTGGATGTAAAGCGGGGTCAAGCAGTGCGAATACAAAGGGACCCGAGTGTCCATCGGGCGGGTGTATTACAATAACTTCGTCATCCGGAAGTAACTGATCAAGGTGAGCTAATACATGTCTGTATTTTCGTTTTTGTGAAAATGTTTTTTCAACTATGGGTTCACTGCCTTCCAGGGGCTCCACTGTGATATCTCCATTGTTTTTCAAAACAGGTGCGGTATCAACACTGTTTGATAACTTAAACATCTTGTATGTGTTTGAATTAGCACCGTTCAATCGCAATGCATCTGCTGCGGACAATGTAAACACATAACTAACGCCATTGTTTATGGTCAGTTCATTCTGCTTACCGCCCAGGGTTGATACAGCTTTATTAAATACGTTGATATCGTCAGCGAAAAATTGGACAAGAATATTTTCACCGGTTGCTGCAGTAGCATCATTTATTGTTACAACTATAGCTTGGTTCTGGTCGGCATTGATGTTTATAACACTCATTTAATTACCTTTTATTTAATTGTTAAACGGTCTCAGTAACGGTCAGTGTATTGGTGTTGGTATTAATGGCTATATCAGCCGGTGATACGTAACCTTCCCAGATCAACTCCTGTGTACGTACATCCTTATCGATGCTCAATTTGTTTTTCTGGAATAACACACCATCACCAAAGTTGTAAGTATTGGTGCTTGCCGGTGACAAGGAATTTTTTTCCGATACAAGCAAACTTGCTTTACGGTTTTTTGTATAAAGAGAAATCAAATCCCAGTTAGCCGCTTTATCTAAAAGCAGTTTGAGATAAAAATGAATCCACGTTGTTGTTGCACGGTTGCGGTGACGTCGTGTAACTATATTTTCAACAAGGAACTCTTTATTCAACACCTGTTCACCGTTGCATATTGGTGTAGCTACAGGACTTTGAACATCTCCCTGGAACGGTGCTTTGTATTTTGTATCATCCTCTCCTCTGTGACCAAGATTTAATGCATTCAGGTCACGGGGAACATTTGTGCCGGCACTTTGAATTAATTGCGTGGTTATCGCCGGTTCGAACTGAGCCTGCAGTGTTATCTCAAGACTTCTTTCGTTTGTGAACTCACGAAGCTTCCACTCAAGACCCATAAATTCTTCGCCGTCAAAATTGTATGTACCCGCGCCGTAAGTGGCACCTTCTTTTTCAGAAGTTATCTGTGCGGCAACACCTTCTCTCCAGGCTTGAATAAACCACAGTAAGTCAGCCATAGTGTTTTGTTTTGATGTTCCCTTGAACATAAAATCAGTTCCGATAAGAAGATCTCTCTGGCGGGAATCTTTTTGTGTTTTATCCTCAATTACAAATTGATGATCGGAGTTAAAACCAATAGCTAAACGTCCGTTGGGATTTACAGCGTTCAGGTTGTTGCGTGAAGTTATCCAGGCTTGTCGGATTCCAGGTGTCATAATTTTTTATCCTTGTTATACTTCTTAAAAATTTTAGGTCCGTGAAATTTCAACCACAATATGATCTTGAGAACGGTATAGAAAATTGTTAACCATAACAGTAATAGCTGACCCCACGCAAGCAGATCTTCCTGCTTGGGAAGTATTGATGCAAAAAAATTGATTATCCATAAGACCGGGATATCAGCAAGATTTTTCAATTTGGTTATCATAACTTTCGTTTAATAAAAAATATTATCATCCCTATAATCAAAACAAAAGCGCCCACACCAAGTAAGTAATCAGTGAACGGTTTGTTTTCCTTAACAACGCTTGTTGTATCTGCGTAAGTCGTGTCAACCGGAACCTGTTTAACATCAACCTCAATGCTGGGCTTGCCTGTGTCTTTTGATTTCAGATAGAACTTAATTTTTACCGAGTCGCCTTTTTGTGTTACCTTTTCCGCTTCATAGTAAGTTGAGTCGGTAGCAAGCGAATCAATTACATGCTGAATCAATGAATCAACATTAACCGGTTTAATTTCCTGCAGTACTACTCTTAATGGCGGAACCGCAAGAGTAACTTTCTTGTCCCGGATAATATCTTTCTGTGTTGAACAACCGGCTACCATCACAATAACAAACAGCGTTAACAGTAATAACAGCAAGGCAACAAAGGATTTTACTGTGTTCACCTTTCACCTGCAGTACTTTCTGTCTCCGGATTTCCATTCTTTTTGAGTGTCACATACTTATCAGCAATACCAAGCCCGATAAAGCTTGCAAGCAGGAATGCCCAGTTCAAGGGGATATCTGTAATTGTAACACTGGCTATTGAGACTTTAATAAAACTGTAAATGAAAGCCCAGGTAATAAGAAACATTATCAGTCTCTTCATTGAAGCTTTCCCGTTTGGTTCGTTAAAAAAAGAACCCAGCCAATTAAGCAGCGCTATCAGATATCTCATTCTGTTTCTCACTTTCAAAATCTGTTTCGTTTAACAATGTGTACGTGAAGCTGTTACCATATCTCCTTGCGGACATATAACACAACTGCATAAAGTCACGGAACTCTTCCGCATCTTTAAATACCTGGCAGCCGGCACTCCACTTATCAACTGCAGTTGTTTCACCAACGGGGTATGCACGGTGAATGTTGATGCCGAATAAACCGGCTTCCTGTTTCGATTCACCGAAATCAAGAACGCCATCCCTGTTAGCGTCACGAATTACTTTAACAGGCTTAACCTGGACAAGGGCTTCATACTTGCCCCTGTGTTTACCAATCTGGTATGCACTTTCATACTGATCTTCAACAAGTATTGCCGCACCCTCCACGTTCAATGGATTTTTCAGATAGTACAATCCCGGGTCGGTTGTTATTTTCCATTGATGAAGTTTCCACTTGCCGCTTTCATCCTTATAGAAAACCACAAGTGTATCGTCAAATTGATTGGGCTTGTTGTTGTTCGACCTTATGCCAACGATATTCAGGTTAAAAGGTTTGTTGTTATCAAATACCTTGTAACCAAATTTCTTCAGAACCTGGATTATTAAGAGGACTGTTAATTCTTTCATAAAATTTTCCTTTTATAGACAAGCGGCATGGGTAAAAGGAAAACCACACCGCTTATTGTGGAGACAGGAATGGCATCCTGTTTTATTCTTTTTTGAAAACTAACTTTGCTTTGAACGTTGTTGTATAACCATTGCCCGTTACTCCTATCAATACGGGTCTTGTCGCTGAAGGAAATGTTTTAATTGTATCCCTTACCGCTATATAAACATCTCCGGTATCGCCGGTAACAATGGTTTTAACATCCTTCCACTGATCAGCCCAGTAACTTTCTTGTCTCTTTACCGTTACTTTTGCTGAGTCAGTTGCGCTTTGGAAGTAATATTGAACATCAAGCAGATCTCCGACATTCACCGGTATCACGGGTTTAAGTTTTACAGTGTCGGTTCCTTTTATGGTCCCTGAGTAAGTCATTACAGAATACTTCTGATCAAATACAATTGTGCCGCTGTCTGAAACAACGGTCTGTGCCGGTAATGTTAAACTCATTAACATCACCCCGGCTATTAGGAACAACGAAAATTTTTTCATACTGACCTTTCAATGTTTTAAGCTTGTATTACCTGCGTACAAGTTTTAATGCTTGTACTTTAAAAAGTGAGGCTCAGTCATGATATCACCAAGCCTCACGAGGGGACGCACGATGTTACTATGGTATTATAATGCCTTCGAGCCTTGAAGCTGATTTAGCGTTAAGAAGAACCAGGTCAAGATCAAGATCAACTGAATGTGTGTAGTGTACACCAACAAGTCCCAGGTCTTTAACTTCAGCACCTATGTTTGTCGCAAAACTCAAATCACTCTTTTCACCGAAACGGTAACCATAAATACTTGTACAGTTAACGGAGTTACCGCACACTTCATTATGTGGAAGAATCAAGCCGCCTGATTTGTTATAACCGGCAACTAAAATCGGGATGCGGTTATATCTTGGTAACGGAACTCCGAATTCATCAACATCCCACTGAACTTGACCTTCAGCAATCCTGGTTAAACGGCTGAGTGTTTTTCCGTCCATAGATATTGCCTGCGCGCCACCGTCTACAGACTGAATTAAAACATCAAGGTTCTCCAGGAACTTCTGCTGTGATTCTTTTGCTGCGTTGGTATTGCCAAGCAGTACCTGTATACCATCTGCAGCAGGAGTTATTTTCTGATTACCGACAACAATTTTCTTCAGCCCGTTAAAGTGCTTTGCGTCGACAGCTTTGTCGCCGTTAAAGAAATAGTTTTGAAATTCTTTGCCCAGGTTTTTGGCAAAGCTTAATAATTCAGAAGAACGAACGGAAGGAATATCTGACCCTCTGCGTTCGTGTGCCCTGTCAACTTCAACCTTATCACCAAAGATTGTAAGTGTAGGGTTAGCAAACTGGGGGTCAACCTGGTTGGCGGGGTAATCGGAGTTCAGCTCTCTGAAACGTCCGCCGGTTGCGGATGCAGACTTTCTTGTATAGTCTGCGTTACCGATTATAGAATAGAACTCTGCGTTGTTAAGAACATTTGATGTTTCAAGCATCGCATTAACAACTGTGGCGGTGATTGAATCTTGTCCTGATATATCCCTGAACCTCATTTTTGCTCCTTTAGTTTTATAAAAAATTAAACTGTTTTACTTGTTTCCATTTGTTCACGAATAGCGTCAGTCAAAACCTTATGCGGAGATTCTTTCTTATCCGGAGTTGCAGTGGTGGATGTTGTTTTGGTTTTGTCATCAGCAGTAGTTTTACCTGCCAGTTGTTTAGGCGGTGTAAGCTTTGCAGCAAATCTTTCTGTCATTTCAAAGTTGGCTGTGTAATCTTCTTTCCACTGTTTCTTGTCAGCCTCAGTAATTTTTTTGTCGGTGAAAAGTTTTTCGACAGCGTCATCAACTTTCTTTTCAAAATCTTTTTTAGCCTGGTCTGCTGCAGCTTTATTTGCATTTTCTCTTTGGGTCTGTTCCTGACCGATTGTATTAAGCAGTGTAGTTACTTTTTCTGTGAGGATTTTATTTTGATTAACAACTGCTTCAATCAATTCCTTGTTGCCGTCATCTTTGAACTTGCTCAAATCAAGTTTGGAAAAGTCATAGATGCCATCGTTAGTTTTTTCTAATTTTTCAATCTCAGTTTTTAATTCTGTCTCTTTGCCTTCAAGATTAAAACCGAGTTTTGTTAATAGTGCTTTCAGCTTCTCAAACATTTTCTTTATGACCTTTCAGTAATGGATTAAAGATTGGCATCAACCTACACCGGTCAATAGAAAGAAAAATGACGGATGCCGTATCCGTCAAGAAAAGTTTAATCAGCCGGTTTAAGTTTAGAGTGATTTTAATCAGGAGTTACAATGCCGCTTATTGATCGCAGTTCACTGAAAAGTTTTTACGGTAAGAATTCATTCATCACACAGGGTGATACAGCTATCGTTGGTCACGATGACGCCGTTAAGCAAGCCTCTAACATTGTGTATCAGCATACATTAATTCCAATACCTGCGGATATCGAACAGGCAATTGGAATCCTCCAGTTTTACGCACACAGTATTTATCAGTGGATTACAACCGGCATGCAGGATAAACTGGATGAGTTTGAAATGTCGCGCCGGCGCAAAATGTTTGATGACGCAATGGCTGCTCTCATGCAGATCAAATCAGGTAAGCTTGATGTGTATGATGATAACGGTGTAAAGGTTGAAACGGGGTTTTCTAAAACATCAACCTACTATGTTGACTCAGATAACCGGAGTGAAAGATTATGATACCACCAACAACTACTATTCAAACACTTGTTGATAAAACAGCTTTGCAGAATGAAACCATACTTCCGGATTATGTGGTTGATGTAAAAGAAATGTCTGAAGACTCAGCAAAAAATTTGCAGAAACCTTACGTGGGTATTTATGCTGACTTTGATTTACCTGCAGAGCTCTCGGCAAATAAAACCCCGCTTGCTGTTCCCGTTTCAGTTTATGCTCAATGCTGCAGTTCAGAAAAAGAGACTGCTGCAGAAAGTTTTAAGGAAGCATTCTTAATGGCAGTTGCAGTTATGCGTATCATTCGTGAAAACTATGGTGAATATGTTTTACAAAATCCTGAAGGCAATGATGAATTAATCAGAATTGATTTTCAGGATGTACCAATGGTTGTTTTAAGAAAGTCCGCACAGGCTTCAGTAATTTCTCTTCAATTCAAATACGATATCCGCAACATCATGGGACTATAATGAACAAACCAAAACCAAAAAGAAAAACAAGAGCTCTCAATATTTCAAAACGTTACCAGAAAGAAATACGAGATCTTGCTGAAAGCGGATTGAAGCCCGCACAGATTGTAGAACACTTTAATGGTAAGTTCACTTACTGGCAGGTGTATAACACAATCAATCCACGTCCCGCTAAACTGTCAGATACTAATATCAATGAACAAGGTGAGATTGAAGAGGTTGAAGCGGATAGTATAGTAACGGATCTGCCGGAAGTAGATCTAAGCAGCTTCACTTCAATTGAAAAATTTTTCGAGCACAGTGTTGCGGTCATTATAGCACAACTAAATTCAAAAAGAATTTCTCTGAAGGAACGAACTGCTCTTGTTGAGAAGCTTCAGAAGATATCACTTAAAAATAAAACTGCACAGATTGAACACTATTTGAAAAATGCAAATGCCCGTTTAACAATTCGTGTAATGCGAAGATGTGCTTTACTTCCTTCAACAAATTTAAGTGATGAAGAGATACTAAAAATTTATAAAGAGGAAGCTGAAATCCTCCGGAAAGAAACTAAAAAGTGAAAAACCCTGATTTTGCGTACAAGCCACGATTTTCAGAAAACCGGTACAAAGTACGGCTTTTTATTTTTAAACGATCCTGGTTGAATTTAAACGGGTTTTAAACGGTATAAAATCGATGTTTTTTATAAATACGTTGTTTCGACAGGTTCAATTTTTACAATTACCAAATTTAAGCCATGAATGAATTTTTCCTGAATGATGATCTCTTCCTCAAACAAATGGAGGAAGAATTAAAAAGAGAGTCGCTTGCTGAACAAGAAAAAGTATTCAAAGAAGCAAGCCGCATTCCTCCGTTCAAACAATCACAGTTATCTGATACAGCAAAGAACAAGCGTAAAGAAAAATCTAAAAATGATTTTTGGTACTGGGATAAAACTTATTTCCCTCCGGAAGTATATCCTGATTACGCCGAACCTGGTGCGTTTCATCATGAGCTTGTAAGCATAACTGACAACAAGGATGCAAAGGCTCACATCATTTACGGTCCCCGTAAGCATGCTAAAACATCTTACCTGAAGAGAAAAGTTATTTATGCCTTTCTTCATGCTAAAAGAAAATACATTGGCTTTGGTTCAGGAACACTTCGTGCGCCTAAATTATTTTTAATGGATGTGTACACGTTCCTTTCAAAGAATCCCCGTATCAAAAATGACTATCACATCAAGTGGTTAAAAATATCTGACGAAGGTCTGCACATTGTTTCTGATGTATCTGAATCTCCGGAGGGCTCATACCTTGAACCGTTATCAGAAGAGCGTTCAACAAGAGGCGGACAAAGAAATCTTATTGATCGTTATGACTTAATTGTTTTCACAGATATTGAAAACGAAACAGTCTCTCTTACAAAAGAAGCAGTAAGAAAACGTATTGACAGAATAAATGAAATGCGTTCGTCTCTTGAACCCTGGGGAACATTTGTCGCAGAAGGTAACAACTTCAATGTTGATACAGCAATGAATCAACTGCTCAGGGAAAAAGATAACGGTCAGCTTTCAAAGAATTTTGAACTGCATGTATTTCCTGCCTGGGATGCTTCACGTCCTGGCAAACAACGTTCACTGTGGTATGCTAAATTTCCTGCTGATACTGAGGAACAGCTTAAAGAGTTCTTACAGCCTGAAGATGATTATGACTGGGCAGGCAACTTTCAACAACGTCCGAAGCTTCGTGGGTCTGATATATTTCCAATTGAATTCTACCAGGAGTGGGATAGTCTTCCGAAAGATATTAAGATCGTGAATTACACCGACCCGAACCTTGCTAAGAAAAAGAAAGGTGATTCTACTGTTTCCGGTTCAATGGGATTCAGTCCGTCACTTCAAAAGTTTTTTATTCCGATTGTAATTTGTAAAAGTTATTCTGACCCTGATGATCTTCTTGATGACACCCTTGAGATGCGTAAGAAACTTAAAGAGAATGGTTACATAGTTCGTTCACTTGCGTTTGATGGTAATGTCAGCCAGGAATCTCACTGGACTATTCACGTCAGGAATTATTCACGTAATCATGGTTTTCCGGTCCCGCCAATTGAGTATAAAAAATATGATGTTGATGCACTCACCAAGAACGCTGAACGCATTTATAAAAATCGTGAAGTCTATTTCCCTCCCGGATTCAAAGATACAGAAATGGGAATAGTGTTCTGTTCTCTCTTCCACAACTTTCAGGGAAAGAAGAGAAATAAAAAAGATGACCCTCCCGATTGGTTCATCTGCATAATTGAATTGCTTCACGAACTTCACTTGGTGCGCTACAGTAATTCATTCAAAGTAGATGGTGCAATAAAATCTATTTCACAACGTACATTAGCCGAGAGGATTTAATATGCCTTATCATAATTCAGATTTAACAAATAGCCTGCTTCCAACAACCACACAGATAAAGCGATATCTCAGGCTTGCCAACATTTCGTTGACTGAAAAAAAAACAAAGCGTGATGTAAGACTGCTTATGAGTTACCTGCAGAGGCTTCAGGAAGTTGACGGAAGATTTCTTGGTTTAGTCGAACGAAGAAAGAGAGCTGTACGTGCACGCAAGTTTGACATTCAACTGCCTGCAGAATACAAGATGACATCAGTTGAAGAAAAACAATTGCTCGAAACTAAAACACGTTTCAGAAAAGCTAATATATTTTCACTATGGAATGACATCATTGACGGAATTATTTTTGGTCAGAGTGCAGTAAGACTGTATTTCGATAATACCAGGTTCGGTACTATGGTTACGAAAAAAGAATCTTATGATCTTACAGAGCTTGACCATTCAGAAACACTTGATAACTGGCTTGATGAATTAATCACTGATGAAAAGACAAAAGAGTTTAGCCGTATACCTCTTGATCCGGACATAAATATTATCACACGTTTTTCACCGATGAAAAACAGGAAACACTATGTCGGTTCATATGCACGTGCAATTAATCTTCTGTCATTTCTGAAATATCATACACGATGGCATTGGGCGGACAACAATGAGCGTCATGGCATTCCCCCAACTTATGCAACACATCCTGAAGCTCTTGATGAAGTTGAGATAAGCAAACTGATTGCAATGGTTGAAAAGCTGAAGAAAGATTCAGTTGCTGTATTCCCTGAGTATGTAAAAATACTTTATGAACAGGCATTGAAGTCAGACTCAACTGATTCATTCAAAGAGTTTCTTGATGCCGCTAATACTGAAATGGCAATTACTATTGTTGGTCAGAATTTAACTACAGAAGTACAGGGCGGAAGCCGCGCCGCCGCACAGGTACAGAATGAAGTTGATGACCTTATAACCGATGCTGATGTTGATACAGGAGTTGACATCATTACCAATCAGTATTTGAAACTGGATTTCATTAACAATTACGGTGAACCAAGAAATGATTACTTCGAGTTTGTTGAAGTAAAAGAAGAGCAGGAAGATTACGAAAGCAACTCACGTATATTCACAAACATTTTCACCGATGAAGAATTGAGAGAGAAAATTCCTATTGGCAAATCAGTATTCTATAAGAAACTTGGAATACCTGAACCAAAAGAAGGTGAGGAAGTAATTCAGTTCGCTCCTAAAAAGAAAGTGATTGATGGAGAATAATCCATTTGACCAGGTAAAGAATAATCTAACCTCAAACGCTGTAATGATTGTTCTGACCAACACTGCTAAAGCTTTTATTGTTGAACGTGTGGTGCGTGCTGAGTACCTGGAAGGTTCTTCCCAGGGAGCTGATCAATACAGTACAACTCCAATGCCTATTCCTTACGGTGCGTTTGTTAAGAAGTTTGGTAAAGCATTAGCTCAAGCTGCTGCAAATGATGAAGATGATATTTCAAAAACAATTAAGAAGGGCGGAAAAGAGTTAACCACTGCATCGAGCGGGGAGTTTAAAGTTTACACACACAAAGATGGTCACACTTATGTGTGGATAATGAAGGGTTACAAACGCTACCGTGAATTATCGGGTAAAGATACTTCGAGAGTTACAATGCACTGGACTGGCAGAATGATGCGCAACCTGGGAATACTCAGGCAGGAAACAAATGCTGTGCAGGGTGTACTTGGATTTCCATCTCCGGACGAAGCATTGAAAGCTTACTACGCTCATGTAGGTGCAGGTAAAGCAAAAAAGAAACATCTCTTTATGGGCTTAACACAAAAGGAAATTGATTCACTTACATCTGATGCTGCCGCTCTCATTGTCCAACATATACAAAAGTTGTAGAGACAGCATATTATGCTGTCTCTCCGCTTCCTTCAGTTAATTTCTTCTCATAACTATCAATCAGTAAATACATAATTGAAATCGAACCGGCTAAACCATAATCGTTACCGGTTTCGGTTTCAATTTTTTGTGCTGTGTGATTTAAGGAATTTGTAAGACTTCTTAGTTTCGTTACGAAGTCTGATGTGTCGGTGAAATCAAGTGTTAGTATCATCAACAATGCCCCGCGATTTTTTAGTTACCCAACAATATTGGCCGACTATTGCTTGACGTTACACCCACTGGGAAGAACGCCCCGATAACCTCACGACTACCGGATAGTCGGCCGGAACTATTAATACCGGAATCGACTATTGGAAAACGGTTCGTTTCCAACCAGTAGGTGTTATTTCAAGCGTTGCAAATATAAAATAAAAAACCCCTGTTTAACAGGGGCTTGACAGGCATTTATTTTTCCGAGATTATTTTTTCAGTTTCTTTACGAACACGTACCAGTAATGTGTGCAGTTGTAACCGCCGCAGGAAGTCTTAACAGGCAGTCCCTGTTTATTATCCATTGCCATAATTTGCTGAACAGTATAAACAGCATCTGCAGTAATCAGTTCAACACAAAATATTCTTGAGTCCTTCTGCAGTACACCGCCGTACTTAAATTCATTCAATCCTGCCTGTGCGGCAAACTCAAACATTGTTGCATTATCAAACTGGCTTACAGCAGTATTAGCAAGCGTGTATGCTTCACCGGTTCCAAAACCTTTAGTAACTAAATTTGTTCTGATGGTTTCAAAACCATACCCTGCTATCGATGCTTTTTTAATTTCATCAACAATAGAAGATCTCGTTGTTTCTTCAATACCGGGAAAGTCAACCTGATAAGCGGCAATAATTCTTTCATATTGTCCGGGCTTCAGTTCTATCACACCCGGAGTGACTGTATTAAAAAACTGTTCGTGTAATTCAGCAATTTTAGTTTGAGTTTTCTTCAGCTCTCTTTTAATTTCGTTCACCTGGTTGCGGGGTAACTTAAACAGCTTCAGGAATTCATCAGCGAACAAATCATAATCAGCTTCCGGATGTTGCATTTTGTATGAACGCCACAATGCATCTAACTCTCTAATCACAGCCTTCTTTAACTGCAGTACATCCTGTTCAAGCAGTGAACGAAACTCAATCTTAAATTCTTCTATCGATTGTCGTGGAGTCATAACTGGTCTGTGTACTGAAGCATTGATAGACTAACAACTGATTCAACCTGTATGCAGATATCATTGTTATCAGGACTCCAAACGTGAAGTTTTACTGGAGTGCAATTCGGGAACTGTTTGTTAAGTGCATTAATACGCGCTTCAAAATAATACTGATAATCTTTCGCTGACTCACCTGCAATTACTTTTCTTCTTTGCTCTTTGAAAAATTCCTGCACAGCTTTATGCAGTTTGTTTTTAGGCTGATAAACCATACCGAGATCGATTAAGTATTTTATCATGATTTCTCCTTTATTATGATTTTTTATAATTAAGCATAACCGGTTAACTTTAATTAAGATTTTTTGGTGGAGTTAAGTATATAACTGTCATTCAAATCCTTTGAATAATAGTTGCGGGTTATTAATGTGTTCACGTTTGAAGTTCATTGCATTCATAGCATCAGGAAAAGATTTCCCAGCGTTGTTGTACACATATATTCCTTTATCAAGCGGGTCTTTTATTTTGATTATCTTATTGTCGTTTTCCCATTGGACTATAAAACCATCATCGAATAAAAATGAAGCCTTTGTTAAACCAACTACCCCGTTCTCTCTTCCCATATCAGAATAACTCCAGTACTTCCTGAGCTAACATTTTATTTGCAAGCGCAATGGTTTTCTTATCATTGTTCTGAAGCTGCAGGACATGATCAACTAAAATGAAATGATAGTTCATGTATCTCCAACACTTCCTGAATATCTGTCTCTTTGCTCTTTCATTAACTTTTTTCTTTTCAGTTTCATAATCACCAAACCATCCGCTTCTGTAATTGTGTCCGCCGTGTCCCCAGCACTTATTCCAACTCGTAATGTGAGTATGCCGGTAGTGAGTAACCATATTCGCAAGCCACAATACTTTCATGTCGGTGATGTTTGATGCAAGGTAAGTTGATTCAGGAAAGTATTTTTTACAGAGAGGACAATAAACCTTGTTATCCTTTAAGAGATTTTCCACCACTAAAATCTCCTTTCCGGTTCTAAATATTTTTGTTTTGTGATTGTGTAAAAATCAACTTCATTCATACAGGGAATAATCCTTCCTGATGCGCTGTGAAGATATCCGCCCTGTACATAGTGCTCTGGTTTAATTGCTTCAACAATTTTTATGTTGTATTCACCAGGTCCGGTGCGTAAGAGCAGAATCAAACCATAGTTGTTTTCATCTGCCATAAATAAATCCAACTTAATCCCCTCAGGCAATACAAGCTGTGCATACTTCCCGTTGCCATTTCCTTTAACACGTTCAAACGAGTTCACCAGTGAAACAAATTCAGGCTTACGTGCAAGTTCAGCTTCAAATAAATCTTTGGACTGTAGCGTCTTTAAAGGAACACAAACTATCTCCATATCTTTTACAAAAGGTTTGCGTCTGCGAATTGACCCGGCAACTTTTATTTTACCATCAACACAAAGAGGTTTGAATAATTTCCAGTACTTAATTGCTATTTGTTCAGCCTTTGATAAGTCAAACATATTATCTCCTGACATGCCGCTTACTATCAAACGCAACATCATTACCTGCAGCAAGAAAACTTAATTCATATTTGTGCAGTGATTCTTTTAAAACCCTGACTGGTTTCCCGGTGATATCTTTCAACCAAACAAATTTATTTTTGCTTACTTCCATTCCTCTACTTCTCTTCATCACTCTCCTCAAACATTTTAAGAGACAACTGTGCTTTTACATGCTTACGCTTTTCAAAAAATTCCCGCACCCGCTCCTGGAAGTCCTTAACTATCTTATCCAATTCATCATAAGTCCGTGAAGAGCGCACAAAAGGAACTTTAGTTGGAATGCTGAATACCATAGCATGATGACCACACTTGGGACACATAACTCCGAACGTGCGGTAAGGACGAAAGAAGTGATCATTCTGCTGCGTCACTAATCCTTTCTGTTCCTCATTCGGGTCCTTATACTCGTATAAACAGTCTGGGCATTGCATCAGTTGCTCGCTGCTTTTTTGTTAGTTGATGATTTTCTTTCCCTTGCAGCTTTCATTGACTGCAATGCTGTTATAACTATTTTTGCATGTTCATCATACAGCATAGTTATATCTGAAATGCCCGTAAGGTTCTCAATAAACCTTTGTAGTGATTCATCAGATTTATTACGAGCTAAATCTTTCCATAGCGCTTCAATCATTCTTAACTTTTGCGGTTCGGGATATGGATAACCTCTTTTCCGGAGAGCTTCATATTTCTTTTTTCCCCATCCATATAACTCTACTGATCTGCTGACCGGTTTAACTGTATCTGTTTTCTTTTCCGGTGGAGTCCATCCGCGCTCCTGCAGTTTTGCAAGCATATCTTCAGCATCCTTATAGCTAAGGTCTTTTGCGGATTTAACTCCATATCCACCAAGCAGTGACTCATAGTCTGCAGAACTCAATCCGAAAAATTTTCGTGCGTCATGTATAAACCACTTCTGCCGGTTGTTAGCTTTTTCCATAACATTCCTTCCTTACCTTTTTTTGAACGGATTTATTTTTGGCAGGAACTGTTTTTTCTTCTCATTCCATTCCGCTTGCAGCTTCTTACAATTCTTCAGGTGACTAACAAAATCTCTGCTGTTAAATACGCAGTCATCTTTCAGTGTCAGTTCCCCTTCAGCAATCTCAACCGGTATTACGCTGTCGTTATTGGTTTTCATAACAACAAGTCTTGTCTTACAATGACCACAGCGGAATGGTTTAAGAAATTCACTCACTCATTGCCTCGTTCAAATCTTTCAACCTTAACATTGCGTTATTAAGATCGAACATTGTTGTTTGAACTTTCTGCATAAGCTCTTTTTTCATAAGAGCCTTGTAGTTTTCATTCCTGTAGGTCCGTAGATTTGTATGCAGATCATCAATCTGCATTACTATATCTGCCAGGCTAACAGTTTTATTTTCTTCTGCATTACCATTTAATTCAACATTACCCATTTTACACCTGTTAAATAGATGAATAATTCAGTTCAACATTTTCATATTCTCCCTGGTCATTTCTAACCCAGATGCGGGAGTAAATCTTGCTGTCGGGTTTCCTGATACTGCTTTCAATCAAATCAACGGCATCACGGAATAACTGATGCTTGATTTTCTTCTTGTACCTTACCAACTGCATTACACGCTTGGTATCAAGCTTTCCGTTGCGTGTCTGGAATGCTTCAGTTATTAAATCCTTGATGAAAGAAATATCTGCAGGCACCTGTTCATCAATGAATGTGAACAGCTTTTCTTTAGCTGCTTTCATCAGCATATCATCAAACACTACACGCTCATTAACACTTATTTCTATTTTAACTGACCTGTCAAAGTTGAACCAGGAGAAGTTTCCCTTGCGCTTGCTGATATCCACATCATTCTGTTTCATTACTTTTACAAACAGACCTTCACTTACGGAATGCACTTCATTCTTTAACTGTACCAACTCAGTGTTAAGCTTCTGTGCTTTCTTCAGTATCCTGGCAGATGCAGCTTCCATTGTTTTTTCAAGAGCAGTTATCCTGCTTGCCGGTATCTCATTACCGCTTTCGTCGAACCATTTTTCTTTTTTCATTTCTGACCTTTATGTTTTTTTAGTTTTATTTCCAGAGACTTCCTCAAATATTTTTTTTGATGCGTCTCTGCCTGTGCAGCTCCCGAACATGGCGCTGAACAATACTTCTGAAGCTTCATAAGTTTTTTCCTGCCGCATACACCGCAGGTTATTTCAATAAACGCTTCACCATTGATTGTTTTGATTTCATACTCACTTGCGTTCACTGTTCACCTCCCAGGGTTTTGATTCAACCGGCATACTCTGAAATTCATTTACATCACGCCCGGTTAATTCCTTCTGTTCAGCTTCGTATGTAAAAGCTTTCACAATCTTGTTGTTGGCAGTTTCAACTTTAACATACTTTGCAGACTGATTACTGCCGGCAATACGAATGATGTGTTTACTCATTATCGCCCTCACTTTCGCTGTCAGAATGAGTATTACATCCGTCATCAGTAATCTTAATTCTGCCTAACCAGGTAACTACGTGAGCATCAGGATTTTTCATTTCATTGCGTGCTGTAACTAATTCGCCGCGATGTTCTGACTTCCTTATTACCTTTTCACCAACAAGAAGAGCATATTCTTTTTTCATTTGTAGCCTCCCTTGTAAAGTGATTTTGAAATATTGTGATAGAAGTTTGACTCAATTTCCGGAGTCCAGAGAAACACATAACTTCTGCCGGTTCCGCGACTGATTATTTTATTCACCTCAGCAACAAGCACTTCAAAAGTGTAAGTGCCGGAGAAGTAATTTCTGTAAGCATTCCTTAATTCATTTTCCATCATTCACCTCAACTCACTAACTGTCTGTTAGCTTTAGCAATTACATCAGGGTTGATCTTGATGCCTTTGTTCTTTGCTATTCGCTGTGCTTCACGTGTAAGAATATTGAGCACCCTTGCATTGCGTCTGGATGGCTCTATGAAGTCCTTAAACTCACCGTTTGAGCCCGGGATAAATACCTTAGTAAGTTTTTCAATATCGGAATCTTTAAGAGGCTGCAATTCAACTGCCGCACCAATGCGTGTATATATTTGTTCGTGTACACCGTCAATACCTCTGATTAATTTCAATCCCCTGGGCAGACCTGCAAGCACTAAACCAACTCCCGCTTTATCGTGAATTGTTCTTAACAGCTCTATTGCTTTGTCCGGAAGGTATTCAAACTGATCAACGATTATCGTTCTGCCTGTGTTCTTCAGTTTTTTTATTATGTCCTTCTTTAGTGAGTTAAGATGTCCCTTCGCATTGAAGCCAACTCTCTCGTGTATTTCAACCATCAGTTCTTTAGTTGAATAAGCGGCATCAACTTCAATGTAGATTACATCCTTATGGTCTGATGCGTACTTTTGAAGTGCTTTGGTTTTGCATAAACCTGAACGACCGATTACAAGTCCGATTGTCTTTTGAACGTGACATAGCCTGCATAAATCAATCACTAAATCTGAATTAGTTACGCCGGCAACAAACGGAATATCATCTATCGCGGTCTCTTCTCTTTCACGGTGAAGTGCCAGCCAGTCATTTACAATCTTTGCTGTTTCCTGTATATTGCCTTTGTAGTTTTTATTCAGGAATTGATTAAGCCTGGCGGGTGATATACCGATTGCCTGCGCTCCCGTATTGATGCTTTTTACTTTACCGTTTTCAATAAGAGAGTTGAATTCTTTGATAACCTGATCGATGTTGATGTTAGACATTGGATTCTCCTTTTTTTATTGATTAACTCAGGACTGTGTGGTATCAGCACACAGTCCTTTTTTATTTTCTAATTCATTTAATAATAAAATCGCCAGAGACACTATTGTGTAAAGCGGTTGTGTTGCTCCTTTATCCTTCTTAACTGATTCCCAAAAAATCTGCAGTTGATTAAAAAAGTTATGTCTCACGAATGCACTGAGATAACCCGGGTCATCTATTGGTCCCGCTTCCTGATCAAGCAAACTGCTTGCTGCAGCTTCATCAAGAACTTCGTTCCATTTTTGGGGAATACCATTACACTCACTTATCGCACAAACGCTCATTGCGGCTACCTGTACCAACTCCCGTTCATCAATGCCGGTCATCCGACCGAGAGATTCAAACAGTTCTTCTATTTCCGCTTTGATAACAGCATATGCTTCGTGCCAGGAATTAAAGGGTTTGAATTTTGTTCTTGCCTCGATAATCTCTAACACAATTCTTGATTTGACCACTAAGACATTCGATTTCATACTTACTTCTCCTTTTTTTGATGTGAATGACAATGTGCTTTAATTAAAAAAATCTTTTCATCTGCAGTTAGTTCTTTGTTGTTAATCCACTTACTGATTGTGCTGCAGTTACAACTACTCTGAATAGCAGTTGAACAACCACTGAGCATCAGCAATAAAAAGAACGACACTAATAACATCAGGTAAACCCTGTCTGCACGTTTAATTACTTGGTTCACTCTTCCACCTCCTCAATTTTTCCATTTTCATATTGGATTGAAATTAGTTTCCATTTCGTTATGGGGTAATCTGTATTGGGTACTTGTAAGAAGCTGATAAGTAATGCTCTTGCAATGACTTTATTTTCAGCCTGGATTGCGAAAAGAGCAAATACGCCATTGTCCTGATATTTGAATGTGAATAATTTCATTAATCTTCCTTTATATAAAAGTCGGGAGATTCATCGCTGTTCATTAGTGGTTTTGGTGTGCTCAAATCCAGTTTAACATCATTTGCAGAGTTCAACAACTTCCGGGTTTTCTTTGCCTGTTTCTTTAGTTCTTTATTCTTTATAACATCAACCGTTCTTTCAATCTGTGGAGTAATAACATTTTCACAGTAATCCCTATAATTCCCTATCGTTAATTTTTTCAGTTCATTTTTCTCTGCAAGTTGCTGTGAGACTAATGCTACGTCTTCAGGAGTTCCTGTATATTTTGCAAGCGGATGGACTAATGTTTTTTTGAATGCTTCGCACAAAAACTTCCCACTCATTTCCTTCACAATTATTGAATCAAGTTCCTGGTCATCGTATAGTATTTCAAAGGATACTCTTTTGTTTTCTTTTGAGAACCGGTATAACTCGTGATGGAAATAATAATTTCCCCTGAACCTTATTCCATTGGGATATAGCTTTGTTATTGTCTGCGACATCATTAGTAATGTTAATTCGCCAGAACTGAGCGAACGTATCTTGAAATCTTCCTGCTGTTTTACTCGTTCGTAGGATTCGTTAAATATTTCAATAGGTGTATAACCTTTATAGAAGCCATCCTGGTGCGGTCGGTTAGAATATTCATCAAACCATTTTGCAATCTGGTGGTGAGCCTGGTATAAATCGAATGCTACTGTCTCTGTCGCGCGGTCGAATATTTGTTTGTGGAATTTTTCGTTACGCATCATACGAGGGGGTTTGGTTGCTATTGATGTTCCTGAATAAGTAATCATTCCACGTTCAAGGTCAGCCATTGTACCGAAGAATCTCTCCACAGTTTTTGCCTGCCCATTGTAGG
Organism: Ignavibacteriales bacterium; assembly: GCA_016700155.1. Taxonomy (NCBI): domain Bacteria; kingdom Pseudomonadati; phylum Ignavibacteriota; class Ignavibacteria; order Ignavibacteriales; species Ignavibacteriales bacterium. The sequence continues at coordinate 3,855,303 of CP065001.1, read as the reverse complement.
GTTGAGATATAAGTACGTCATCAAATAATTTAGAAAACAAACCTCTTATCCCGCATTGTTCTAAATCACCCATAAACCACTTGCTCTTGTTGGCTCTGCCGTTATCAATGTTTACAACCTTTCCCTTCATACCAAGCCGTAATAATGCGTGTCGCATGGCTGAACTGATTGAATATACATTTTCAGTAGGCATCAACTCCCAGCCTAATGGCAGGTCAGATCGGTAATCATATACAACTATCAAAACCATTCTTATAAGCTTGCCGGTTGCCGGGTGAATAATCTGGAAGTTGGTTTTGTGCCCGTCAATAATCAGCATATCACCAACCTCTGCCTTATCTTTATCACGCATCAGTGATGGCAGTATTTTATCGTTTAAAGCTTTTTGTCCTTCCCGACAGTAAGTCCATTCATCAGCGTTCAAGTCTGCCCAGTTCTGTATCCATCTGCGAAGCGAAGCATCACTTTTCGGGCAGTCAAAACCATCAATCAACATATCATCTTTTGCACGCCGAATGATTTCAGATATTCTTAATTTTGTGTTTGGAAGTTTTATATACTTTAGCAGGTAATTTGCCTGGACGGCAGAGAGTTTCGTTTGTTTTCCATAGTGATATTTCGGTGCAAGTTTAAGTGCATCTTTTTGCCATCCCTCAACCTGGTTCCACTTGTATATTATCTTTAATGATACTTCACCAAGAATATTAGATAACAGCGGCCACTGCTTTACTTCATTGTATAACAGCTTAAACTTTTTATCAGCTTTCATCTTACTCAAACTTGATTTATCACGATGCTTCAGCCATTCAGTAAGCAGTTCAAATCTTGCGAGTGCGACCTTCTTTTGTTTGTCGTTTAATTTTGTTGCAGGATTATTATTTGTTTGAGAAGTAGTTACTAAAGCAGTTGAAGTTGATGACGAACGAGACTCCCAGTACTTAACCTGTATATGTTGCGGTAACGAGTCAAGTAATATCTGATATTGCATCCCGCCATTGCCTGTCACTTCCTTTACAAGAAATTCATCCTTTTTTCTGCGCTTATGAAAACCCGCTTTCTGAATCTCAAGTAATGAGCATACATCTTTCACTGTTAACCATATCTGTTCCTGCACTGGTACAAGTTGATGAACAGCTAATCCCATATTACATCTCCATTTCAATCTGACGGGTAGCTTTTTTAGTAACATACCTGTCTATTGATGCACTCTCACTCATTACTGATCTTAATGCGTCATCAACTGCTTTGAAAGTTTCTGCAGTTGGATTGTTTAGAAATGTTCTCAATGATTTAACAGCATTCAATGTTGATTCCTGGTAGTGTTCAACAAGTTCTGTTTCCTCTAATCTTGAAATTGCGGCTCTCGGAATTTTAACAGCTACCCTGCCTCTCTTCCATTCAAAGTAATCAAGTATTGCATCGTTGTTGGAAGAGTTAAGTAATGCGAGTAAATGTTTTATAGGAAGATTGGAATGAGAAGAGTTTTGATCTGGAGACGCCCATCGGTAAAGAGTCACTTCCTTTTTCCCGATTTCGTCAGCAATCTCTTTTATGTTTTTCTTTGACCGGTGAAGCGTTCTGTAAATTGCTTCATTTAATGTGCGTGGAATTTGCATTATAAATTTCCATTAAAAATTTTAGTGGTGAATGCCTGATGGATTTTGTAAGTTATCATTGAGTTGATTAAGCATTTGAGAGTGATTGTTTGATTGCTCTTTCTAACTTCGCAAGTGCTTTGGGATTGTTCCTTTTGCCTGCAAGCAATAAACTGATGTAGGCTTCAGTCCACCCCAGTTTTAATGCGAGTTCTTTTTGTTTAGGAATCTTTTTGAAGTTTTGTAATGCGGTCATTGAATGTCCTTTTTTTTATGAATACTTGTAAAGTTTCTTAACGTGAACTTAGTAATTAACAAGATTATTGTCAAGTAATTACCAAGAAATTATCCTTTATGATTGATAAGGTTGGAATTGCATCCCGATTAAAAGAATATTTAGTCGACAAATACAGAACAATTAAAGCCGGTGCTGAAGTGCTGAACACATCAGCAGATACATTGTACAGCAGCTATTTGAATGGCAGAAGTGTTCCTGGTGGAGAATTGCTCATTAGCTTGATAAAGGATGGTTGTGATGTCGGCTGGTTGTTAACCGGAATAAAATCTGATGAACTACTGCAGGAAAAAATAAAAATACTAACTGCTGATAAAGACGCACTCCAGACAACACTTGATACAATATCGGGAATGGCAAACGATGTTAACAACGTTGTCCGTGAACAAACAGGTTCACTTGCTGAATTAATAATTAGACTCAGAAATTTATCGGAAGAAAACATTTCGCTTAAAGAGCAGGTAGCAGAGTACAAAAAGAAATTCGAACAATCCGAAGCTAAACTTCAAAACATTAATAAACTTATAAGAGGGCAGAGTGATGAATAGAATTTCCATTATAAAAAGTGAGTCCGCATCTACAAAATTTTTACTGATTTTAATTATAATTTCTTTCTTAATTACTGGCTGTTCAAGTTCCTATAAATCAGTTAGTGATTATCCTGATTCTCCCTGCTTTGATAAAAGACTAATCGAACTGGAATCGAAACAAAATTTAACCCGTGAGGAAGTTGATTCATTGATTTTATTGAAGAAAAAATGTGAAGACGACAGAGCCAGAATTGCAGATGAAAATTCAATGGATATAGTAACTACTGCAATTGTTGGGATTGCTGCAGTAGGTTTAGCAGTCTACATATTTTTTATCGAAAACAAATAAAGGATACACCTTTGTTATTGCTGAATAGAAAGAAATGGGTTATAAGTCTTTATTTATTACATATTTAATTGGGTGTATCCTTGTTTTTAGCAGGATACACCTTTGGATACACCTTTTAGATTAATGCTGTATCCTCATGCTTGCAGTCAATGCAAAGTCTTTAAACTATGCAAAAATGCAGTTTACAAGCTGTTTAACAGGTATTTAAGTGGTAATTGTTAAAGGTAAGGCAGTAAAATATGTGGCGTTGCGTTTCTCAAAATAGTTGCAAAAAATTTGCTTTTGCGGGTAAATTTCTCAGCAATCCAAAAAATGCCGTTTTTTCTTTTAACCCTTTCAACATTAAACACTTACGGCTCTTTTCTCAGTCTTGTTTTGTTTCTCAATCCCATTGCTTAATAATAATGATTATTCAGAATTAAATTCAACTAACATTGCAGGAACTCTTTTCAGGTTTGGAGTTGCTAATAAACTGGAACTTAGAATAGGTGGATCGTTTCTGATTGAAAAAATTAAAACTATGGGAGTTGAAACAAAAGCTAATGGCCTTGCTGATTTAATGGCCGGTGCCAAATACAATTTTGTAAATGGACATCAGTCAATTCCGGATATTGCGTTACTGTTTCATCTTTTCCTGCCTGTTGGCGGAGAAAAAATTAAACCGTCTAAAACAGAACCGCAGACAGTTATATCTATTGCAAAGTCCTTAACTGATTTTATGTCACTGGGGACAAACATTGGCGGGCAATATAACAGCAGTGATGAAGAGATAAACTATATCTATACTTTAACATCAGGTTTTAGTCTGGCAGAAAAACTTGGTTCCTTTATCGAAATCTATTCTGAGTTGTATCCTTCTGCAAAACCATTTATGTCACTTGATGCTGGGTTTACATATTTGTTACTGCAGAATATTCAATTAGATATTTCCGGCGGCAAAGGATTATTTCATAAATCAAAATTTTGGTATTTTAGTAGCGGCATATCAATAAGAATCCCGAGGTAATAAATAATTATGAATAAATTAAAACTTCTTTCCTGGAACGTTAACGGAATCAGAGCAATACAAAAAAAAGGATTTGTCGAATGGTTGTTGAAAGAAAACCCTGATATGCTTTGCATTCAGGAAACAAAAGCAAGTCCGGAACAACTATCAGATGAATTGCTGAACATCAATGGTTACAAATCATATTTCTCTTCATCAATTGTCAAGAAGGGTTACAGCGGTGTTGCGATCTACACCAAAGAAGAACCGGTAAAAGTTGAACACGGGTTTGGTATTCCGAAATTTGATGATGAGGGAAGAATTGTTATTGCTCATTATAAAAAGTTTGTTTTGATAAACATCTATTACCCGAACGGCAAAGCAAGTGCAGAACGTCTTCAGTATAAAATGGATTTTTATGATGCCTTTCTTGAGTATTCAAACAAGTTAGTTAAAGCAGGAAAGAAGCTTGTTATTTGCGGTGATGTTAACACTGCGCACAATGAGATCGACCTCGCACGTCCGAAGGAAAATGAAAAAGTATCAGGCTTCCTTCCGATTGAAAGAGAATGGCTGGATATATTTTTTGAGAACGGTTATGTCGATACATTCAGGATGTTTAACAGCGAGCCGGGTCATTATTCCTGGTGGGACCAGGTAACGCGCGCACGTGAAAGGAATGTCGGTTGGAGAATCGATTACTTTTTTGTTTCTGAAAATTTCAGGAAGAATGTTAAAGACGCGTTCATAATGCCCGATGTGATGGGTTCAGATCACTGCCCGGTAGGAATTGAACTTTCACTTTGATAAAATAAAAAAGCCTGCACAAGTGCAGGCTTCGTATTGAGTCAACCGGAAAAAATTATTTAGTAAGAATCATCTTCTTAGTAAACTTCTTATCTCCAGCCTCTAAAGAATAAATGTATATACCGCTAGATAATTTACTTCCATCAAATTTTATCTGGTGTGTTCCCGCTTTCATCATTCCATCGATCAGCGTTGCTACTTTTTCACCTAGCAAGTTATAAACTGAAAGTGTGGTTTGTGATTCAACAGGCAAATCAAATGTAAATGTGGTTGACGGGTTGAACGGGTTAGGATAATTTTGCCCGAGTGAAAATTCGGTAGGAAGATTTCCAAGTTCAACATTAACTACATCGCTGTATGAATACCCGCCATCGTTATCAAGTTGTTTTAACCTGTATGAATATTTACCGGAAACAATTTCGTTATCTGTGAATGAATATTTGTTTACAGTATTTGAATTTCCGTTACCTGCAACAAAACCAATATTTTTCCATTCGCTATTTGCTTCTGATTTTCTTTCAACTTCAAATCCAAAGTTTTGTACTTCGGTTGCGGTTTCCCACAAAAGCTTAACACTATTTTTTGATGTGTTTGCATAGAAGGAAGTCAGCTCAACAGGTAGCGGAGAAAATTCATCTGTAACAGTATAGATAAATGTATAACCTGAATTAATTACATCCGGTAACGATGTGTTTATAGTTCTTGTAACAGCATCCTGACTTGAACCGCTTATATCTTTCCATATCAATGTATTGAACTGCCATACTCTCATCGCATTCAAAGTTTTTCCGTTATCATCTGTTGATACCCACGAAAGAGTAAGTGTTCTATCCAAGGTCGAATAATTATTTGACGGAGTAATTTCCCATTTCCTGTTTATTCCTGTATTGATTCCAACATTAACTCCTGTTCCCGGTCCAGAGTATCTTTTAACTGTAACATTTCCAAGATCATTTGAACCGGATGAAAGTATTAATCCTATTCCTTTAAATGAGGATGAACCAGTACCGACAGAGGCGCTGGTTTGAAGTATACCCTGAACATAGCTTCCGGCAGATTCAGTAAGCGATGAACCATTCCAGGTGAGAACAAAACCATTCGTTTTCAAAAAGCCATTACTGCAAGTCAAAGTATTTTCAACCGTAAGATTATCCTGTAGCAAAGTGCCATTGACATTATTTAAAATAAGAGTATGCAGGCTTTCAACACTTTGAGGTATTGTAATGCCTGAAGCCGTTCCTGCAATTGTAATTCTTGATCCGGCACCTGATGAAGCTATAAGATTATCCGGTGTGCCGGCAACAGGATTTTTTAATGTTAAAGTTCTATTGCCGACAGTTAACGCATCGTTAAGTGTTAGTATGCCGTTAACCACGACATTTGCGGCTAGGCTTACTGCTGCATTCACGGTAAGATTGTTTAACGATATTGCTGACAACGGGAGTTCAGAACTTGTTGTGCATGCTCCTGTATAGTTCAGATCAATTGTCCCTGCATAGTTTATTGTTCCCGCAGTTGACCATGCACAAGTATTTTTTATTATGACTGCATTGTTGTTAAAATTGATTGAACCGCTGTTAGTAAATGTTCCCGCAGTAAGTTTTAGTCCTTTGCTTATTGTTAGAAGGCTGCTTGAGTTATTGATAGTACCGGGAGAGTTGATCTCAAGGTATTCAACAAGTCCGGTTCCTGAAATCATTCCCGAATTTCCTGTCAGAGTGAAATAACCTGATCCAAGTACTGATCCGTTATTTACAAAGCTTCCTGTTAAAAAATTATGACCTTCATTAAACAAAGTACTTCCTGAAAAAACAGAGATAGTGCCTGAAATGCTTTTTGCAGAATTGAGGTAAACACCAGCCGGGTTATTAACGCTTAAATTTACAACAGAGCTGAATTCATTTGATGAAGTCACCTGTGCGGATGAACCGGCATATTCAAGAGTTGAAGAACCACCGTATGTTACTGAAGAAGAACTGACATTTAATAAAGCTGCACCTTGAAGTGACAATGTTCCATTGACGGTGATATTTCCATTCAAAGTTTTGTTGCCTGAACCGGCTAAAGTAAGATTATTGTAAGTTCCTGCTGATACAGTTTGATTTCCGGTATAAGAATACTTAACTGTTCCTCCGTTAAAATTAAAACTTACATTACTTCCACCGATTGATGCTGAATTAACTATTTCCAGAAGTCCTGTCCCCATGTTAAACGTCAAAGTATTTGAGGTGCAATAAACCACATTGGAAGTTCGATAGAGTTTCATATCAACACCATGGTTGTAGGTGCTTGAAGTGTTCTGAAGTTTAGCTATGAACTCAAGATAAACAGTTCCGTTTCCTGTGGACGATTGTACACTGCTGCTGCTTAAAGATAGTGCTATCCTGTCGGTTGGACTGCCTATTGTTCCATCGCAATCGAGATCACCATTCATATAGATACCAAATAATGTTGAACCTGAATTGCGCAGCCCTCCATCATTTTCAATGGTAAGATTATAAACAGATGCATTTGTGTTCAGGTTAACGGAGTGATTTGATTGTATGGTGACACTGGCTGTTGTATTGTTTGGATAATCCTCGGCATCTATCCATCCGCCGCCATCCCATTGCTGCCAGTCAGCTACATTGTTCCAGTCGCCTGTACCACCGAAGCCTGATGGATTTGATCTGTAATCACCAATTTCCTGCGCTGTAACCAGTGCGGCTGAAAATAAGAACAATAAAAAAAGTACAAATTTATTCATGTTATCCTCCCCTGCTTGGATAAATAATAAAAGTTATGCGAATACATTATATTTTCTATTCAAATCAATATCCAAATCATGATTCAATCCGGACATAGGTATCGCAGGCTATTATCGGATTTTTTTTCAGGAAGTTTAGTGTAAATATTTGTGGCGGGAAAGAAATTAGTCGTTGATAAGAATCCGGACTACCATCAACAGGTAGTCCGGAACACATAAAAATATTATTTGATCAAACTCATTTTCATAACTTTAGAATAAACACTTCCATCAATTCCCGAAGCATCTATCCTGTAAAAATAAATTCCGCTTGGTAAATCAGAGCCGGCATTAAATTGTAAAGAATGCTTATCAGCTTCCTGTACCTCATCGACGAGAGTTGAAATTTCCTGTCCAAGCGAGTTAAATAATTTTATTGTAACCCTGCTTTGAACAGCCAGCTGCCAGCTGATTGTCGTTGACGGGTTGAAAGGATTAGGGTAGTTTTGCTCAAGACCGAATGCAGCGGGTGCTTTTACTTCTGCTTCAACTTCAGGTGAATACTCGAATGTTCCATCGAAATCAGTTTGCTTTAAACGATAGACATAATTTCCGGGCTGTACATTTTCATCTTTATAGATGTAACTTTTATTTTCAGTTGTTGTACCGAATCCGGGGACAAAACTTATTTTCTCAAAAGTTCCGTTTGATATTTTTCTTTCAATATCAAATCCTTTGTTGTTTGACTCTGTTGCTGTACTCCAGTTAAGCGTTACGCTATTATCATTAACTACAGCCGTAAAACTTGTTAATTCAACAGGAACAGCATAAGGCAGTGTTTGATTCCATGTATCTGCTATTTCAGTAACACCGAGTGCTCTTCTGTAAAATCGGAATTCATCTAACATTGTTCCAACAGGAATGCTGGATGCAGTTCCGTAACTTCCAACTTTAAAGGGTATAACAGCGTTTAGATTCAGAGGTGCTTGTGTTACTGCACTCTGAAAGGCTCCGTTAACATACGTTCTGATTTCTGTTAAAGCAGAATCATAAACAAAATGTACAACTGTTGGTCCAGGTAACACCCCAAGAACATTTACATTTGTTATTCCTGTACCGCGAAGTGTTATGTTAGTATTTCCTGCAGCGCCATTGGTAAAACAGCGGAAGCTTGTTGTTATATCGTTACCAAATAAATATGTGGTTGAAGATGCAGTAGGGAAGTTGTTCATCCAGACAGATATTGTCCAGCTTGAAGTTCCAAGATCCATATTCCAGCCTGAATTAACATGAGTGCTTGTTCCCGTTCCTCCATTGCCTAAAAGAGCGTTATCAAACTGACCGGATGGACCCATAGTCATATTCAATAATGTTGCGGGATTTGTCCCACCACCCGGCGATGCATAATTTGGTGTTGTTGTTGTTCCTGAATCAAACTTATAATAAAGTATTTCAGGCACATCATAGTTTTGAGCGGATAAAAAACCTGCGAACAACAGGAAGAGGAAAAGCACCTTGTAACATTGTTTCATAGTACCTCCTAAAGATTTAAGTTATTATGGCGGGTTAAAAACTGAACTTATTTTCTTAAAAAATAGTTATACATGCAAGCATCATTTAAAATAAATTTATGAAACAGGAAAGAATAAGAATCTTACAATCCGGGACAGAAACAAACGGACCGGTAATCTACTGGATGAGCCGTGATCAACGTGTTCACGATAATTGGGCTTTATTATTCGCCCAACGTTTTGCTGTCGAAAAAAAAAGACCGCTCGCTGTTGTTTTCAATTTAGTTCCTGATTTTCTTGAAGCAACAATCCGTCAATATGTTTTTATGCTTAAAGGATTAAAACAATTCGAAGCAGAATTGAGTAAATACAACATTCCGTTTTTCCTTTTGACGGGAAAACCGGAAAATGAAATCCCGGAATTTTTAAAACATATAAATGCCTCTGTTCTTTTATCCGACTTTGATCCATTAAGAATTAAGAGAATATGGAAACGGGAAATAGCTAAAAAAATTTCAATTCCGTTTTATGAAGTTGATGCACACAATATTGTTCCGTGTTTATTTGTTTCAAACAAAGTAGAATACGGGGCATACACAATCCGTCCCAAAATACATAAAGTGTTAATGGAGTTTCTTGATGAGTATCCCGAATTAACAAAAATGAAAAAGAGTGATATTGATTTAGATAAAGTTGATTGGATAAGTATTGAGAATTCATTGAAAATAAATCGTGATGTAACAGAAGTTGATTGGATAAAACCCGGTGAAGCAGAAGCACAAAAATCTCTTCATCATTTTCTTCAGAATAAATTTGAAAAGTATAATGAGTTGAGAAATGATCCCACAAAAAACGGTCAATCAAATTTGTCACCGTATCTTCACTTCGGACAAATATCAGCACAGCGGATAGCAATTGAAGTCCAGAAGTTTAACGGGAATAAGGAATCGGAAAAATCTTTTCTTGAAGAACTGATAGTGAGAAGAGAACTAGCGGATAATTTTTGTTATTTCAATCATAACTATGATTCATTTGACGGATTTCATGACTGGGCTAAATCAACATTAAATTCACATAGAAAAGATAAACGGGATTTTATTTATTCATTAAATCAGTTTGAATCTGCCATTACACACGACAGTTTATGGAATGCCGCTCAGAATGAAGTGGTCAGAACAGGAAAGATGCACAGCTATATGAGAATGTATTGGGCAAAAAAAATTCTTGAGTGGAGTAAATCACCTGAAGATGCAATGAAGACTGCAATTTATTTGAACGACAAATATGAACTTGATGGACGAGACCCGAATGGTTATACGGGCATTGCGTGGTCAATTGGCGGTGTGCACGACAGGGCATGGTTTGAAAGACCGGTTTATGGAAAAGTCAGGTATATGAATCGTAACGGCGCAGAAAAAAAGTTTGATGTGGAAAGGTATATAAAAATGCATAATGGGTAAACAAATTATTTTATTATCTTGCCACCCCAATTAAAGAAGAAAAATTACTCCATGAGCGCGTACAAAGTTTTGTTGTTCTACAAATATGTCCGATTAGAAAATCCGAAAGAGATTGTTGATACACACCTTGACTGGTGTTTACAAAACGAAATCAAAGGAAGAGTATTTTTTGCGAGTGAAGGTGTTAACGGAACAGTTTCAGGCACAACTGAAAATATTCATAAATATAAAAATCACTTAACCGGGTTTGAAGAATTCAAAGATATCTGGTTTAAAGAAGATGATTCCGATTCACATGCATTTAAAAAGATGCACGTTCGATTAAAGAATGAAATTGTTAACGGTGATCTGAAGGAAGTCTCGATAAAAAACGGAGGGAAGAGAATAACTCCCGAACAGCTAAGAAAATTTTATGATGAAGAAAAAGAGTTTGTCATCGTTGATGCGCGTAACTGGTATGAAAGTAAAATCGGGAAGTTTAAAAACGCTGTTACTCCGCCGTTAAAAAATTTCCGAGAATGGACTCAATTTGCTGACGAAGAACTTATCAAACAAAAAGACAAAACAATCGTTACATACTGCACAGGCGGGATCAGATGCGAGAAAGCTTCAGCTTATCTTGTTGAAAGAGGATTTAAAGATGTTTACCAGCTTGACGGCGGTATTTTCAATTATATAAAACAATATCCCGACACATACTGGCAGGGCGGAATGTTTGTGTTTGACGAAAGAAGAGTTGTCGAGCCGAACACAATTGATGAATTAAAGTTTGTATCGGATTGTCATTTCTGCGGAAAGCCAACCACATATTATATCAACTGTCATAATGTTGATTGCGATAAAATTATTATTTCCTGCCACGACTGTAAAATTGAAAATGACTATTGCTGCAGTGATGAATGCAGAACTTCACTAAATAAGAGAAAAGTTTTTCACGGATAAACTCTGCGTCTTGGCGCCTCTGCGTTAAAAAATTACCGCAGAGACGCAGAGAACGCTAAGTAACTACATCTTCCAGTCAGCCAGAAGTTTTTTCATCGCATCAAAATCAAACGGGGCGCTTTCCATTTTTGAGCCATGCTCAATAGCCTTTTGCAGTGTTGCAACAGCATCATTCTTATTTCCAAGCTTTGCCTGCAATTGAGCTTTGATCCTCATATTCCAGTAGTTTTCATTAATCATAGTTGATGCGTTGATCCAGCTCATCGCTTCATCAAGATTAACATTATTTTGTAAACAGTATTGTGCGGCAGACATCGGCGTTCCCCAATCAACACTCTTGCGGGCTTTTGCTAATGTTTGTTCCTGTGTTTCAGTTTCAATTTTAAATGATACTTTTAATTTTTCCCAGGCAAGTGAAACTATTGCAGATTTTTCATCAACATCATCAAATGTGAATTGCATTCTTTCAACATGTTGATTCATCTGGGGTTTTATTTTTAATCTCAGCACTTCATTTTCTTTTACGAAGTTTGAACCGCCTCCGACTTTTGTGTTCCCGCTGAATATTACATCCCACTCATCTTTGCCGGGCATCGTGTGAATTCCGTAAGTACCGGCTTTTAATAAATTTCCATTCACTTTTACATCATCTGAAATTACGATTGAGGTAACTTCATTTGCGCCTGTACGCCAGATCTGTCCGTAAGGTACAAGTTCACCCCAAACTACTCTTCCTTTAACACCGGGTCTGCAGTAATTAATTGTAACATCCGTAACACCGACGGTTTGTGTAATAACTGCTTTGGGGCTTGATCTAGGCGGCTGAAACTGCTGTGCAAATCCTGCAGTTGTTATAGTGATCAGAAACAGAGCCAGTACAACGAAACGGACTTTAATGAATGATACAGTCATAGCATCTTCCTTTTGATTATTGATGAAAAATATTATTCCGCGTTGGAATGAATTTGAATAAGGATAGTGTATTAGTAAATTTGCCAGCGAAATTATAAATCAATGTTCATAAAGTCAATTTAAAGTATGATTGAAGAAAGTCTGCAGGAAGCAAAACCTGATGAACCAGCTTATAAAAAATGGATTGCATCGGTTATAATTCTTCCTATTGCTGTTTACTTTACTCTGAACAGAGGTGATTATACAGTAATTGACACAGCAGATCTAATAATTCACGAAGCAGGACATTTTTTCTTCATGTTCTTCGGGAAATATATTTACACTCTCGGCGGAACATTGATGCAGATTATTCTTCCTTCAATAATTATCTGGTACTTTTTCAGGAACTCGTACAGAACCGGAGTTCAGTTTTCAGCATTGTGGCTTGGACATAACTTTATCAATATAAGTGGATATGCTGCCGATGCTCAGGCACGCAAACTGCCGCTGCTTGGCGGTAATAAAGTTTATCACGACTGGCACTATCTTTTAAAAGAAATTAATCTTCTTCAATATGATTATGCAGTTGGTTATTTATTCTATGGAATTGCGATTCTTATTTTTATTGTGATCTTATTAATGCCTCTCTTTATCCACGATTAATTTTTAAGTTAAAGCTAAATGAAAATTATTTTATACATCATAATATTTCTGGTTCATTATAATCTTTCAGCGCAGGACGGTTTAATTAAAAATTACTTTCCTGACGGTAAAGTTGAATCGGAAATTAATTTCAATAAAAATATTCGCGAAGGCGAAGCTAAATTTTATTATGAAAACGGGAATCTAAAAGAAGAAAGATTTTATGTTAACGGAAGAGTAGAAGGGCTAGTAAGAGTTTTTAACGAAAACGGAAAGATCAAAGAACTGATAAATCTTGAGAACGGGAAACGGGAAGGACCTTCTACATTATTTGATGAAGAAGGAAATTATCTGACCGACATAAATTATTCAGATGGTAAAAGAGTTATCCCGGAAGAAAAAATAATTGAGGAACCGGTAATCGCAAAGGTTGAAGAAGAAAAAGCTCCGGATGAAACACCCGTAAAAAAAGAAAAGAAGAAAAATGATAATGGTGAAATCGCTCCTCCTCCATTAATGGTTGAAGATGAATTAGAAAATGATCCTGCATTTTATATGACAGTCGAAGTTATGCCTGAACCTGTCGGCGGGTTTGAAAAAATTCAAAAGAAAATTAAATATCCTCAAGAAGCATTTGAAAGAGGAATTCAGGGTGAAGTAAAAGTGATGACTTTTATTAATGAATACGGAGATGTTGAACGTGCGGAAGTGGTACAGGGATTAGGTTATGGATGTGATGAGATTGCCAGGATTGCAGTTTACTATACAAAGTTTAAACCCGGACTGCAAAGAGGCAAACCTGTAAAGGTACAAATGACAATTCCTGTTGAGTTTAAATTGACAGAAAAGGTTGCGAATTGACTTAACTTAAAAAAGATGTCATCTCTTAACAGTCAAATAACTTTAAATCGCAATGCCGCAAGAATATTTTTTAATTCGGAAGTTTCATCTCTAATTTTTATTGTGTAATTATTAAACTCCCGTCTGAACGGATAATTCTTTCTTAACAAATCAAAGTGTTTTGACTTTTCTTGATCATTCATCATCAAAACTTTTCTAAGATCATTGTCATCATTCTCAATATTATAAACCTTGCTTAACACATTATTTAATGTAGACTCATAACTATCCAGAGTTTCCGTTTCAATAAATTCATTTTCAACACGCGGCATTTCAGGCTTCCAGTTCGATGGTATATTCAAATGCCTGCAAAATGAATCATACATCATTTTTGTTCCGTTAACTTTACCTTCAAATGAATAGCCTGCGATGTGGGGAGTACCCATTATTACTTTTTCAAGTAAACTAGAATTTAAGTCAGGTTCATTTTCCCAGACATCAAGCACAACAGAAAATTTTTTCTGCGGAATTAGTTCGCTCAGAATTTTATTGTCAACAACTTCACCTCGCGAAGCGTTGATTAGAATGCAGCCATCATTAAGAGACAAGAGAGTTTTTTTATCAAACAAGTGAAATGTTTTATCAATGCCATCCAAATTTAACGGAACGTGAATCGTTATGATATCGGCTTTAAGCACTTCGGACAAATATTTGAAATCAGGATTGTTTGTTTTTCTTTTTAACGGAGGATCATTCAGCAGGACGTTCATTCCAAGTGCTTTGGCTATATGCGAAACCCTGCTTCCGATATTGCCAACACCAACAATACCGATAGTTTTATTTTTTAATGTGAAATTGTTCTTTGCTGCCAGGTGGTAAATCGATGTGAAAACATATTCAGTTACAGCATCGGCATTACAACCGGCAGCATCAGCAAAGGAAATTTTTTGTGATGAAAGATAATCTTTGTCGATATGATCTGTCCCGATTGTTGCGGTTCCAACAAATTTTAATTTTGTGTTTTGTAGAAACGTCTTATCAACTTTTGTAACTGAACGGACTATCAACGCATCAGCATCAGTTAAATCTTTGTTTGTGATTTTTCTGCCGGGTAATAAAACCACATCGCCTAATTTTGAAAATGTTTCTTCAGCGTACGTTATGTTTTCATCTATTACAATTTTCATATTGCAAATCTAAGGAATAACATTCGAAAATTTTATATGATTACAAATCACATCAGGTAGGGACAGCATAATATGCTGTCCCCACGTGATGCATGATATAAACATAAATGCAGATTGTTTTTTCTGATATTAAAATTTATTTTGGAACGCAATTTTATATTAAATAAATACTGCAAGCTATGTAGATAAACATCCCCGGTACTTTAATTAGAGGAGACGCAAATGCTAAGCCAGTTGCTTCAACCTGAAATAAAATCACTGATAGAAGAGCGTGAGCTTAGCACGCTGAAAGAAATTTTAAGCGATTGGTCTCCAACCGATATTGCAGAACTGCTTGCCGACCTTCCTGAAAATGAACAGGTAATAATCTTCCGGTTACTTCCCAAAGATCTCGCCGCCGATACATTTGAGTATCTTGAATTCGACCCCCAGATGAGCCTGTTAAAAGCAATGGGCAAAGAAGAAGTTGCTACAGTACTTAATGAAATGTCACCTGATGATCGAACCGCACTTCTCGAAGAATTACCCGGAGCTGCTGCCAGACAATTAATTACACTTCTTTCAGCAGAAGAAAGAAAAATTGCCCAGGCACTTCTTGGTTACCCTGAGAACAGCGTCGGAAGGTTGATGACGCCGGATTACATTGCCGTAAGACCGGAGTGGACAATCAAAGAAACACTCGACTTTGTACGAGTGAACGGGCACAACAGCGAAACATTAAACATTGTGTATGTTATAGATCCCAAAGGAAAATTAATTGACGACATAAGAATAAGGGATTTTCTGCTGGCTCCGCTTGATGGTGTTGTTGCAGACCTGATGGATGAAAATTTTATAGCTCTTCATGTTACCGATGACCAGGAAACTGCTGTTGAGTTATTCAAAAAATATGATCGTGTGGCTATCCCTGTTGTAGATGCGTTTGGTGTACTGCTTGGGATAGTAACAGTTGATGACATTATAGATGTCGCGGAAGAAGAAGCGACCGAAGATATACACAAACTCGGCGGTATGGAAGCGTTAGAAGATCCTTACATTTCCGTTCCGCTTTTGGAGATGGTGAAGAAAAGAGCAGGATGGCTTGTGATACTTCTTATTGGTGAAATGCTTACGGCAAGCGCAATGGGATTCTTTGAAGATGAAATAAGTAAAGCGGTAATACTCGCGTTGTTTGTTCCGCTTATAATTTCAAGCGGGGGAAACACCGGTTCACAGGCGGCAACACTTGTGATACGCGCAATGGCTCTTGGTGAAATTACTCTGCAGGATTGGTGGACTGTAATGCGCAGAGAAATTATTTCAGGATTTTTATTAGGCTGCATACTCGGTGCAGTAGGATTTCTGAGAATATTTGTATGGACAACCTTTAGTGATACTTTTGGTTCTCACTGGGTTGAAATCGGATTAACAGTTAGCTTTTCCTTAATCGGGGTTGTACTGTGGGGAACACTTACCGGTTCAATGCTTCCGTTTGTGCTTCGAAGATTTGGTGCGGACCCGGCAACATCTTCCGCTCCTTTTGTTGCGACACTTGTTGATGTGATAGGTATTGTAATTTACTTCGGCTTCGCAATTTTTTTCCTTAGCGGCACATTACTTTGAACCGGCATTAAGGTTGAATTTCATATAGTGTACAGCAGACTGCAATTCAGTCATACCCGTTTGTTTTAACCTCAATACTCATTAAATTTAGCTTAAAGTTGAACTTTTTTTAACAGAAGTTTAAAGCTTTAATTATAAATATATGCATCTTCTGAAAACTGCTTTTTTGCAGTGACTCTTTATAATTAAATATCATAAATAAATACGTCAGGGCGTGACGTTGTTTGTGATTTATCGTCATTTATTCGCCTCAAAAGTCTTTTAAAATTAAACGCCCGAAAAATGTGATTCACCATGGCGAAGCTGTGAGTTTTCACCTTTAAAAAACATTGTTAAATCCGGTAGTAGACCGGACTGTTTTTGCTTCACAAAAAAGTATAAAAATATGAACCATAAACTTGTTTATATCTGCCTGTTGTTGTTCTTTTTCATTTCACTCCAAACTTTTCCGCAGTCAGAACAAATAAAAAATAAACTGCAGCAGGAAGGCATATCAACCAAAGCTGATGTTCTTGAAGCTCTCAGGAAAAGAAACATGACTGAGGATGACGCACGCCGTCTCGCAAAACAATATGGAATGGATTACGACACCTTTATCGCTACTTATATAACAGGCAGTTCTGTTTTAACGGAACCGCCGGTCACTTCAAATACTGATCAGGACACCACCAAATCAGTAACTAACGTAATGATCCAACCGGTTATTTTGGATTCAAAACCAGAGCAGGAGATTCAGGTTGATCGTACCCCTGTTCCGGGTGAAAATGGTCTCGAATATTTTGGATATAATATTTTTAAGAACATCCCTTCATCATTTGAACCATCTGAAATAGGCCCTATTGATCCGGGATATCTTATTGGTCCGGGAGATGTATTGCGTCTTTCTGTTTGGGGTGCTGTTGAACTTCAATACCAGCTTACGGTTGATCAGCAGGGAAATATTTTTATACCGACCGCGGGACAATTTTTTGTTTCCGGAACATCTTATGAATCACTCCAGCAAAAGATGACTGCATACCTTTCCAAATTTTATGAGGGACTTGCTTCCGATCCACCGACAATATTTCTTGACATTTCACTCGCAAAACTAAAACCGATCAAAATTTTCGTGATGGGAGAAATAAACCAGCCGGGAGGATATAACATAAGCAGCTTTGCTACTGTATTTAACGCGTTATATGCTGTCGGAGGTCCGCGTACTACCGGAAGTCTAAGAGAAATTCGGGTGGTAAGGAACAACAAAGTTATTGCGTCGGTGGATATATATGATTACCTGCTAAAAGGTGAGCTTATCGGTGATGTACGTTTACAGAATAATGACATGATTTTTATTCCGCCGAGAAAGAAAACAGTTTCAATAAGCGGCGAGGTATTAAGACCCGCTATTTATGAATTGAAAGAAAATGAAAACTTATCAAAACTGCTTGAGTTTGCAGGCGGGCTAAATGCGACTGCTTACACCGGTCGTGCCCAGATCAACAGGATTGTGCCATTTGAAAAACGGGATAAGAATTTTCTTGATAAGGAATTCATTGACGTGGATCTCTCATCAGTAATAAAAAAACAAAGTGATGTTGATCTGTATGACAAAGATGCTATAACCATTTTCACTATTCTGGATAAAGTTGAAAACTATGTTACGATTTCCGGTTCTGTTTATCGCCCGGGTACGTTTGAACTTTCAACTGTAAGCAGCATAAGTGAACTGATTGAAAGAGCCGAAGGAGTTCTTCCTGAAACTTATTTTGGAAAAGCTGATATTATCAGAACGCGTCCCGATGAAAGTTTTGAGTTTATTTCAATTGATCTTGCAAAAGCGTTGGAAGGCGATTCCGAAAATAACATTACGCTTGAACCCCGTGATGAAGTAAAAATATACTCGGTGTACGAACTCGTTGACAAAAAGTTTGTTTCCATTTCAGGTTTTGTTAAACAGCCGGTGACACTTCCATACGCTGATAGTCTTACACTTTATGATATGGTTTTCCGCGCCGGCGGACTGCAGGATCCGTTCTTCAGGGGACGTGCGTTTATTGTTCGCGGTGATCTTATAAGAGTAAATCCTGATGGAGTCTCAACAAGAATAATTCCGTTTGATCTTGAAAAACTCTTGAAGGATCAGTCCTTTAATATGCAGTTGATGCCCGGCGATAAAATTTATATCTACAGTGCAAATGTTGAAAAAGAACTTGATAAGTTTGTAACAATTGAAGGTGAAGTGAGAAAACCAGGACTCTTTCCTCTAAGCACAAACATGACGGTTACTGACCTGATTTTACAAGCCGGAGGATTTACTGAAAAATCGTTAAGAACAACTGCGTATGTTAACAGGATAAGACCCGGAGGTTTTGAAGGTGATAAATTATCCGAAACCCACATCATTACATTGCAGCCTGGTTTTGTAAAAGATATGAGTGACAATAAAATTGAAACCGGAGAAAATGATTTTGTACTTCAGCATAAAGATGTTGTTGTGATAAGGAAAAATCCGGATTATGAAAGTCAAAGAAGAGTAACAATTTCAGGTGAAGTGAAATACCCCGGAGTATATGTTCTTGAAACCAGGAATCAAACAGTACTTGATTTAATAAAAATGAGCGGTGGTCCGACTTCGGAAGCATTTTTATACGGTGCAGTTTTTAACAGGGGCGGAACCAGGCTGAATGTAAATCTTGAAGAACTTTTTGAAAGTGAAGATGCGGATGATAACGTATTACTTCGTGACGGCGATAACATTACTATCCCATTTAAACCAAACACAGTGCTGCTTACTGGTGAAGTAAACAACCCGGGGTTATTCAAATTTGTGCCAGGTGAATCAGTGAAAGATTATATTGATAAAGCCGGAGGCGAAACCGACAGTGCAAATTATATCATTCACACCAAAGCAAATGGTGAAGCGGATAAAGTTGGTTTCGGATGGTTTACAAGTAACCCGGATGTTTATGACGGTTCTAAAATTCATGTAACAAAACTTCCGCCGCCTCCGCCCGAAGGATTACCTGTGGATGTTGGCGGAACTATTAAGGATGTACTTGCAATAGTTGTAAGTGCAGTAACAATAATTGTATTAGCAAACCAATTGAAATGATGGAAGATACAAACCCAAATAACGAAAATACCGATGCTGCTGAACAGCAGGATAACCGCACAACTGAAGAGAAGATTTCAGATTCAGTAAAAAAAATCCGTCCATATCTTACAAGACTTAAAGAGTCACGAAAGAAACTGGTAGTTTTTAATTCTATCGTGTTTGTTCTTATGCTCGGCTATCTTTTGTTCCTTACCAAACCATATTATTCAAGTTCGGTAACAATACTTCCTGAGTACGGAAATAAATCCACAACACTAAGCAGACTGAGCAGTCTTGCGGCACTTGCCGGTGTTAATGTTGGTGAAGGCGCACCGACTGAAATTTATCAGAACCTTATAATGAGTGAAGCCGTACTGGAACCAGTTATCTATTCAAATTATTATTCAGAGAAATTGGGTGATTCAGTTAACCTGCTTCAGTATTATGAAATTGAATCTGAAAATGATCCGCCGACTGAACTCGACAAAAGGAAAATGTTCTTATCAGCATTCAAAGCATTGACGGAAAGAGTTATCAAAACGGATCGAGACAGACTGACCGGGATAATGACTGTGACAGTTACGGCAGGTGAATCAGGATTAGCAGCAGCGCTTGCAAACAGAATTACAAGTTCACTTGATAATTATATAAGAACCAAGCGGAAATCTTTTGCATCAGAGCAGAGATATTATCTTGAAAAACGAACCGAGCAGGTGAAGGATTCTTTAACCAAATCAGAAACTGCGCTGAAAGTATTCCGTGAACAAAACAGGCTGGTGGCACAATCACCTCAGCTTTTATTAGAGCAGGCAAGACTTTTGCGTGAAGTTGAAATACAGCAGGAAGTTTATATTGAACTGACCAAACAGCTTGAGATAGCAAAGATAGATGAGATAAAAGAAACACCCGTTGTAAACATTAAAGAAGAAGCGAAGGATCCTGTAATAAAAGCAGGTCCGAGCCGCGCAAGATCCCTTATGATAGTTATGTTCCTATCCCTTGCTGCATCTGCGTTATATTTTATGTTCAAGCCGCAATTGACTGCTTTGCGGAATGCGATCAAAAAGTAAAAAGTTTACCGGGTCAAACTTATGAACTCAAAATCCCGATACTGGAGTTACGAAGAAATTCCCATGAAGGACAGTATTGTAATTGAACACTTATTGCGATACGATGATGTTGATAGAATCAAAGATGGCATAGACAAATACGGGTTTGAGAAATGCGTGTCGGTTTGGGAAAAGACAATGATTCCGGACGTCCGAATAAGAAAATTAAATTATTTCCTGGCAAAATTTATTTTTAAGGTAGCTTGCGACGACCACTCGGTAAGTGAATATTTACTGCTTCACGGTAAGACAAGAGCAGAAAGAATAAATGAATTTTTTAACGGATAAAACAAAACCTGTTTTTTCTGAACTGGCGGGCTATAATTTTATAAAGCAGTTTACATTTGTCGGCGGAAGCGCAATGGCATATTATTTAAATCATCGCTTATCTGAAGATCTGGATTTTTTTTATTGGAAATCGGAATTGCCCGATAATACAGATACATTCATTAAAGAATTTTCCAGGAATAAAGAAGTTGAATTCGGCAATTTATCGTCTGTGTATATCGATTTATTTATTAATGGTACGAAGATAACATTATTTGCTAATGACTGGCAGGTACTTAAGGATAGCAGAAAGAATATACTCGGGAATATATTTGCCGCTAATTTGGAGGTCCTTTGTGCAATGAAGGTAAACGTACTTTCATTCAGAGCAAAATTCCGTGACTATTATGACTTGTATGTGTTGAATAAAGAAAGATACAGCATTGAAGAAATTTACAATCATTCTGTTAACTATATCCCGGGAATGACAAAAAAAATTTTTGGCATGCAGCTTTCGTATATCGATGATATCGAAGATGAAAATATTAAGCACCTTTCCCCCGATACGATTTAAGTTTACGTGATATTCAAAAACATTTTGAAGATAGTCTTAGGAAGTTTATCTGAAAAACTAAAAAATTTTTTCTCACTCCATAATTTCTGCATCTTTGATAAAATTTAGTTCCGGTTTCAATAAGGGTATATTTACTATACCCAATTTTTTTTTAATCGGGACGACCATCGTCTCGCAAAAAATTATTCTTCTCCTTATAGCGTACTTCTTTACATCATTACAGTACAATACTTTTAACCGTGCTTATTACACTGCCTCGATTCTAATAATTTTCGGGACGCTTGGATTTGAATACGCGTTCACACGAATTGATATAAAGTTAAAAACAGTTGCAGTCGGTGTACTGATAAATGTTTGTGTCACCTTTACCATCCTTTATCTTTTATCCGAACCGTTTACTGAACTTTACCAGGTAGTGTCAGTTTTTGTGTACGCGCTGTTTGCAAGTCTCGGCGGCATATTTACGTTTCAATATCTTTTTCGCGGCAACACAAAAATGTATGTGGTTATGATGCTCACAAACGCCGCTTTACATATCTCAATCATTCCGGTGGTGAAAATATCAGATGCTGATATTTTTTTAGTGCTGCCGTTTGTAACATTAATCTGGTTTATGGCTGGACTAAAAGGATTTATAAGTTTTAACCATAAGACCGGCAGTTTGAAAACAGGATATGAAAAGCCGGATACTGATAAAAAGCTTGCTACACTTTATAAACTGGGACTAACAACTTTTATAATTAACAGTGCGGTTTCGTTATCCCTGGTCGCTGATAAGTATATCGTAAATCATTTTTTCCCGATAGAGACCGCTAACGCGTATACATTCTCGTGGGGACTGATTGCGCCGATATTCTACATCGGAAACCTTGTAGAGAAAATGATATACAGTTCAACTTCAAAAGATTCTATGAAGGTTTTTAGAAAAGCTTTTATAATTCTTTTTCTGCTTGTTGCTGCCTATTCCGTTTCTTTGTTGAGTGCAGTTAATTTTTTACCGCAGATAATACCTGCCTCCGTCAACACGGAATTGTTCATTGGTATTATCAGTTTTATGATAACAGGCTATGCTGTTTATTGTGTTATCAACTTCCCGGTTAACGGTTTCCTTTTTAAATTTGCCGAAGTATCAAAACAAAAAAAGATTGCGGCGTCCTATGTTCTGATACTCACAATAGTCCCGCTGTCATTCTTTTTGATCAAAGGAAGTTTTGTTGTTACCGACTATAAGACCCTGTTGCTGCTTATCTGGACATACATTTTTTCACTCGCGATAGTAAAAACATTAGTGGTTTTCTTTCCCAAAGCGGTGGTTATTACTAAATGAGAATGAAACAAAAAGACATTTCACGCAAAGTCGCAGAGACGCAAAGTTTTATAATTATTTTTTTCTTAGCGGCTTAGCGTCTTTGCGGGAAATAAATTTCAAACTATTCATTCGATGAACAATAATCTGAATAAAATAATCTCCTTCATAGTTCCTCTTACTGCTATGCTGATTATGTGCAGGGCATTTCCTGTGCTGAGTTTTTTTTATTATATACTCCCTGTAATACTTTTTCTTACTCTTGCATTTACGGTTTATCACTCTTACCGGAAAGAACTGCATCTCACTAAAGAGATTAAAATAATTTCATTAATGATTTTGTCCTTTGCGCTATGGGCATTACTCACTTCTATCTGGTCATCCTATCCGGTTGTATCAATTACGCGCGCGGGATATTTCATATTGATCTCTGTACCGCTTGTGCTGCTCGGTTATTTCTGGAAACGAGAAAATAAAAATGACCTGTTCGGATTTTTGCTGCCGGCTAACGTTATGGTTGTGATAGTGAGTATATATTCACTGTTAACTTCAAGTCCGGATGATGCATGGACTGGTGGGCACGGAATGGGGTTTATGGGATACGCCGGTCATCAGAACACATTAGCTTCAGCGTTAGTGTTTACTATGCCCGCGGTAATATATCCATTGATAAAATTATTTTCAGATAGAAGACAGAAAAATGACAACAGTCCGGTTAAACAGATTTCAGCAGTTCATTTATTCTTTTTCGTCTCACTTCTTATTCTTAATCTTTGTTTAACGATTATCACAGTTTCGCGTGGAGCAGTACTAACTCTGCTTGTACTGGCAGCTGTATTTGTTCTTTTAAATTTCAGGATGAGGACAATCGCAGTAACAATACTGATTGCCGCAGTGTTTATTACAGTTCTCTACTTCTCAAGTGAACAGGTAAGAAGTTTTACATTTAAAACTGAAAACACAATCGGTGACAGACGAAAGATAAATATCAACGCTACAATTGAAGCGGCTAAGCACGGCGGACTTTTCGGTATCGGTTACGGTATAAGTGAAACACCCTCAGATTCACTTACACGCGGAAGAATACTCGGTGATGAAAAAAGATTCGACAGGGAAAAGATGATAAGCTCACTGGCACTTGTTGAAGAAACAGGTTATGTGGGACTCACTTTGTTTCTTCTGCCCATAATGTTCGTCTTCATAAAACTCTTTAAAAGATATTCCGAATCAAAAAAACTTTCTTCATCAATAGATCTTACCAGGCGGACTGAAGCAGCATTCGCTATCGCCGTACTTGCCGCACTCATTTTTCACGCGCAGATTGAAGGCTGGTGGGTGGGAGTGGGATCGGTGCAACTGCCGGAATTTTTTTTAATGTTGAGTGTTGAATGTTCAATGCTAAATGAAGTGCAAATATGAAAGTTTAATTGTAGGAGAATAAGTAAAGGCTGAATGTTAAATGGTTAGTGAAGGTCAATAATGAACAAGAATGTGATAGCTGATAAATCATTTCAATTTGCCCTGGATATTATTCAGCTTTATAAAATGTTAAATCAAAAAAATGAATTTATTATTTCTAAACAATTGCTAAGATGTGGTACAAGTATTGGCGCGAATGTGGAAGAAGCCGGTGCTGCACAAACACACAAAGATTTTGTGACCAAAATGTCTATCGCCTCCAAAGAGGCAAGAGAAGCGCGGTATTGGTTACGTCTTTTGCAGGAAAGTAATCTGGTAAAAGACGATTATTCTAATTATATCTTTTCAGTTGATGAAATAATTAAAATACTTACTTCAATTGTTAAAACTGCGCAATCAAAATGAATTGTCTTCAATTTACAACTTAACATTTACCATTAAACATTAACTAACAAAGTGTGTGGAATTTTTGGTGCGGTGAATTTTAACGGGCGGCAGACTGATATCGATGCAGTGATCAGAGCGCGGGATATTATTACGCACCGCGGTCCTGATGATTCCGGTATTTTTACTTCGGCGGATATGAGAGCCGTGCTTGCGCACAGGCGTTTGTCGATAATTGATCTTAGTGAACACGGACATCAGCCGATGAGTACGGGTGACGGACGTTATACAATCGTTTTCAACGGGGAGATTTATAATTATGAGGAGCTGAGGGAAGGTATGGGGAAGGGGGGAAGCGGGGAGGGAACAGGGAATGAGGAGGAAATAGGCAAAGATAAGAACAAGTTCAGATCACATAGTGATACTGAAGTGCTGTTATATCTTTACGCGGAATACGGCGCTGAGTGTTTAAAGCTGCTGAGAGGAATGTTCGCATTTGCAGTGTGGGATGAAAAGGAAAAAACATTGTTCGCTGCAAGGGACAGGTTCGGGATAAAGCCGTTCTATTATCTGCATAACAATGGTGAGTTTGTTTTTTCTTCCGAGTTAAAAGCTATAAAGTATTACAAAGATAATTTAACAGTTTCATATAAAGCGGTTGACGCATTCCTCCGGACGGGTTCAGTTCCCGCACCGCTTACAATTTATAATGAAACATTATCACTTGAACCTGGTTCGTGGATAAAGGTAAACGCATCCGGTAAAGCGGAAATAAAAAGATGGTGGTCGTTTACTGATCTTGTTAAGAACAACACACAGAAAAAGGTTTATGATAACAACGCTAAGGAAATTATTCGTGAGGCATTATGTGACGCGGTGAAAGCACATTGCGTTGCTGATGTTGAAGTCGGCGCGTTTTTATCGGGCGGTATTGATTCAACTTCCATCGTATCGCTGATGAAGCAGACGGGTTATCATAAAATAAAAACAATTTCAATTTCATTCCCGGGCAACAAGCTGGATGAATCGAAGTACTCCAGGCTTGCGGCGGATCATTATTTCACCGCGCATTATGAATACAATCTTGAGGAGGGTGAAGTAATTGAAAGAATGTATGACCTGATAGGAATGATGGACCAGCCGACGATTGACGGTGTGAATACATATTTTATTTCACACGCGGCAAAGGATTTTGGTTTGAAGGTGGTAATGTCCGGGCTTGGCGGGGATGAGTTGTTCGGAGGATACCCGTCTTTTAAGAATGTGCCGAAGTATGACAGAATACTTAAAATGGCTAACACCATTCCCTTCGCGGGAATGATGATGCGTACGGGCGCGGGTTTATTAAAAAAGCGTCTGCCCGCAAAAGCGCTTGATGTTATGAACAACCCATCAACTGTTAATGCGGGTTTCAAGATGCAGCGCGGGTTGTTTACCGACAGTGAATTATCAGAGCTTGGTTTCAGTTTTAACGGTAATTCATCGAAGGATATGATATTTGCCACAGAGTCGGAGGGACTGACGGCGCTGCAGAAAATATCGCAGCTTGAGTCGATGTGGTATATGGGGTGTATGCTTCTGCGGGATTCGGATGTGTTTAGCATGCTTAACTCACTTGAGCTTAGAGTGCCGTTCGTGGATCATAAGCTTTATGAAACGGTGCTGCCTTATCTTGATAAAAGTTTTGACACACGCTTCCCTAAACGAATGCTTGTTGAGGGAACGGGCGATCTGCCCAATGAGCTTGTGTTCAGACCGAAGATGGGTTTTACTTTTCCTTTCGTAGACTGGATTAAATCCGGGAAGCTTGGTGTGATGATGAAGGATTCTTTGCTTACGGGAAAGCTGAGGTACTTTGACAAAAAAGGTGTGGAGAATCTTTTTAACAGGTTTGAGTCGGGAAGAATACACTGGTCGAGGTTGTGGGCGGTGAACGTTATTGAAAAGTTTCAATAGTTAAGAATTAATAGTTATGAGTTCTGAGTTGGAAAGAGAATGATGAAGGAAGGGGATGCTGGATGCAAGATACTGGATACCAGATACAGGATACCGGATACTGGATGCAGGAAGGAAAGTGAAAGAAAGAATGTTTGATTGAATATCGAATATCGAACAAGGAATAATGAATGAAGAAGGAAGAAAAAGAAGAAAATTAAACGCTGAGTCGCGGAGGCGGGGAGAGAAAACAAAAGCAGCCCGTCATTCGGGCTTTGTTAATCCGCCTCTGGTGGAGCCCGGAATCTGCGAAGAAGTGAAATGTTGAAGGACTAGGAAGGAAGAGAAAGAAATTGTTTACCACAGAGACACGGAGAAAAAAAGGAAGTGCATTGTCATTTCAAATGAAGAAAGAATTTCAGGTAAAGTAAAAGAAAAGTGATGAGATATCTCACCCCCGAAATGAAATAGCAATGAAGGGGATTCGATATGACAAAAAAAGAAACAACTTGTCATTTCGAACGAACCAGAGTTTTCACGAGGTGAGGAGAAATCTCAAAGCAGTTGGTTAGAGATGAAAAATCATAATTACTACATCTACCTGCTAACAAATAAGAACAATTCAGTTCTGTATACAGGTATGACGAACGATTTAAACAGAAGGGTATATGAACATAAAAATAAATTGGTGGAAGGATTCACAAAAAAGTATAATGTTGATAAACTCGTGTATTTTGAAATGACTTCGGATGTTAATGCGGCAATCAGAAGAGAGAAAGAAATAAAAAAGTGGAGGAGAGAAAAGAAGAATTGGCTGGTCTTAAGTATGAACCCAGAATGGAAGGATCTGTCGGGTGGTTTAATCTGAGGGGATATCTCACCCCCGAAACGAAATAGCAATGACGGGGATTCGATATGACAAAACAGAAACACACTGTCATTTCGTAGGAGTCATAGACTGAGAAATCTCAAAGCCGATGTGTAAGAGATATCTCACCCCCGAAACGAAATAGCAATGAAGGGGATTCGATATGACAAAGAAGAAACAAATTGTCATTTCGAACGAACCCCTAGTTTTCACGAAGTGAGGAGAAATCTCAATGCCGATGTGTAAGAGATATCTCACCCCCGAAATGAAATAGCAATGACGGGGATTCAATATGACAAAACAGAAACACACTGTCATTTCGACGAACAACAGTTTTCACCCAGTGAGGAGAAATCTCAGCAAAGAAAAAGAACAGGTAACTTTGAACAGCAAAAGGCTTTTAATATAACCGGATGAGAAATTATTTATGAAGAATTATATGAAACAATTATCAGCAGATAAAAAACTGATGTTGTCATTGAGGCTTTATCATTCCGCAAAGGAACTTAAGATGAATTCTCTTAAAAAATTTCATCCGGAGTTGTCGGAGGCGGAGTTAAAGGAAAAATTAAGAAGGATATTTCTCCATGCAAGAGATTAACCTGTTTGCATTATACACCGAGGTATTAACTAAAAATAATATCGAGTATTTTATAACAGGCTCTGTAGCGTCAATAGTATATGGTGATCCGAGGCTGACTCACGATATTGATCTCGTTGTGAATCTCAGCATCTCACAGGTTGGGGATTTTGTTAAAGCATTTCCGTCAAAAGAGTTTTATTGTCCACCGCAGGATGTGATCATTACTGAGTTGAACAGGTATTCAAGGGGACATTTTAATTTGATCCATCTTGAAACCGGGTTTAAAGCTGATATTTATTTTACGGGAAAGGAAGAACTGCAGCATTGGGCAATGCAGAACAGAAAGCAGATTGAGTTTGCCGGCAGTATGATATTCGTCGCGCCGCCTGAGTATGTCATCATAAAAAAGTTAGAGTTTTTCAGAGAGGGCAATGCACAGAAACATCTTTCGGATATTAAATCTATTCTTAATAATTCAAGTGAGCTGATCAATTTTGATTTTCTTAGTGAACATATCGACGCCGCAGGATTGAGATCTGAATGGGAGGCAGCGGAAAAGTTTTAATAGTTGAGAATTAATGGTTATGAGTTTTGAGTTGGAAAGAGAATGATGAAGGAAGAGGATGCTGGATGCAAGATACTGGATACTGGATACAGGAAGGAAAAGGAAGAAGAGTTTTAAACGCAGAGACGCGGAGGCGGAGAGAGAAAACAGAAGCGTATTGTCATTTCGAACGGAGAGAGAAATCTCAGGGAAGAGAAGGAATGTTTGATTGAATGAATGAAGGAGAGTGCTGGATACCGGATACCGGATACTGGAAGGGAAAAAGAAGAATGAATGATTGAATATCGAATCCGCCACGGCGGACAGGTTCTGAACACGGAATGATGAATGTTGAAGGAAGAGGATGCCGGATGCAAGATACCGGATACAGGAAGGAAAGAGAAAAAGGAATGATGAATGATGAAGGAAGAGAAGGAAATTTTTTACCACAGAGACACGGAGAGAAAACAGAAATGCATTGTCATTTCGAACGAAGAGAGAAATCTCAGGGAAGTGAAAGAAAAGTTTAATTGAATATCGAATCTTGAACAGGGAATGATGAATGTTGAAGGAAGGAAAAGAAAAAGAAGAATTTTAAACGCAGAGACACGGAGACGCAGAGAGAAAACAAAAGCGTTTTGTCATTCCGGACAACGATCCGGAATCTGCGAAGAAGTGAAATGTTGAAGGACAAGGAGGAAAGAGAAAGAAATTGTTTACCACAGAGACACGGAGGCACAGAGAGAAAACAAAAGCAGCCCGTCATTCCGGCTTTGTTAATCCGCCTCTGGTGGAGTCCGGAATCTGCGAAGAAGTGAAATGTTGAAGGACTAGGAGGGAAGGAAAAGGAAGAAGAGTTTTAAACGCAGAGACGCGAAGGCGGAGAGAG
Organism: Ignavibacteriales bacterium; assembly: GCA_016700155.1. NCBI lineage: Bacteria > Pseudomonadati > Ignavibacteriota > Ignavibacteria > Ignavibacteriales > Ignavibacteriales bacterium. Next base: position 3,825,991 of record CP065001.1, on the reverse strand, counting down.
AAAACAGAAGCGTATTGTCATTTCGAACGAAGAGAGAAATCTCAGGGAAGAGAAAGAATGTTTGAATGAATGAATGATAGTGCTGGATACCGGATGCCGGATACTGGATGCAGGATACTGGAAGGGAAAAAAAAGAATGAATGAGAAATTACAGAAGTGAATATTGAATCCGCCATGGCGGACAGGTACCGAACAAGGAATAATGAATGTTGAAGGAAGGGAAGAGGAAGCTGGATGCAAGATGCTGGATACCGGATACTGGATGCAGGAAGGAAAAGAACAAGAAGAATGAATGAGTGAATGGAGGAAATACGGGATGGAAATGGAATTGGAGAACCTGGAAATGGAGTTGGGAAGTTTGGAAATGGGGTTGGGAAGAATGGAAATGAGGCTGGAAGTTTTGGAAATGAGACGGGGAAAGCCGGAAATGAGAGGGGAAGTTTGGGAATTGAACCAAGTCATTGCAGAAATGAACTTAGTATTTGCCGATTTGAACAGAGTAATTGTGGAAATGAACCGCGCAAGTATGGAAATGAGATGAGTAGGTTTGGAAATGAGAGAGGAAATTATGGAAACAATAAAAGTAAGTCCGGAAATGAGACGTGTAAACACGGAAATGAGGAAAACAAGCTGTTTTTGTGGAAAAGTCATATTTAAAAACGAATGAGCCGGAGAGTTTAGTAGACAAATGTTAATGTTGGTTATTGGGGTATTAGTAGTACTGGCTTCAATATATCCTTTTGCTGTGCTAGAGAAACCAGTTCTTAATTGGTTTTTATTATTTACTGCAGATGCAGTTATAATTACAGCCGGATGGATTTTTAAAAAAGATTTTCTGGAAAAGAATTTGTTTTCACCGCGTTCAATTTTTTCTGGTTTAACGATACTTCATTTTGGATTTCCTTCGATACTTCTTTCATATAAAAATAGTTTTGTTAATAAAGCAATGTACGCAGATATCAATTCTGCTATTCTCATGGTATTAATTTCACTTCTATTTTACTATTGGGGATATAAATATGTATATGGTAAAACAAAACATCTAAAGCTTGCTGATGTAACCCCAAGCTTTAATGAAACCAGAATTACAAAGACAATTATTGGGCTTTTAATTGCTGGTTACATATCACGTTTTTTGATAATTATAAGTGGCGGTTATTTTCAGATTTCCCGGGCAACACAAGTTGAAGATTTAAAGGGGCCATTTTACAGTATCTTCTACACTGTCGAAGAGTTTCCATTATATGCTCTTTGTCTCGCAGCTATAGCCTTATGGGCAAAAAGAGAAAGTCGCACAAAACGTAAATGGAGTTTTATAACATTAACTATAGGGTTGTCAGAGTTGTTATACTGGTTGATCTCGGGAAGAAAAGAGCAGACAATAATGGCATTCTTATACCCATTTATTGTTTACAATATTATGACATTAAAATTGCCTTCTAAAAAAGTAATCCTAACTTTCATAATATTTTTAATGCTCTATTTTCCCTTCAATTTTTATTACCGCTATCTCTTGCAAGCAGGTGGATTAGGTGCCGTCAATCCAATTGAAGTATTGACGAATCCTGAATTTTTAGGACAGTTAACAGAATTTGAGGATATGAATCAGAATGAAAGCGGAGGATTATTAGAACGAATAAATCTGATGGAATCTATCACCGGAGCGGTGAGTATAAAAAATCATGGTAAGTGGGAGTCATTTCCTGGAGAAAATTATGTTTCCGCAGTTTATTCTATAGTACCAAGATTTTTATGGCCAGGCAAACCCGAATTTCATTATGGGAACGAATTTGGACATGCTGTTGGAATACTATATCCACGCGATGACATAACATCAATCTCAGTCACTTTTATAGGAGAAGCATATTTAAATTTTAGTTTTGCCGGAGTGGTTGTCATAGGTTTTTTTGGAATTTTCTTCGCATACTTTTATAAACTTATCTTTTCTTCAAAGAACTATCTGACATGGTTGTTTGTATACCTCACTATTCTGCCGACGTTATTATACTTTGGCGGAACATTTACCTTGTATTTCGGTGGTTTGATCAAGCTAGTTCCATTCAGCTATCTCATTGGTTATTATTGTTCAAAGAAATGATAATATGTGCGGCTTTTTAGGTGTAATTAAATACAAAAATATCTTTGAAGAAGGTAAAATCAGACAAAGAATTGATTATGCTAAAAGATATTTAAACCACAGAGGACCAGATCAAAATGATTTCTTTCTAAATGAAAGAATTGCACTTATTCATACTCGTCTTTCAATAATTGATACAAGCTTACAAGCAAGACAACCCTACTTTGATTCTAATCATGAATACGCATTGGTGTTTAACGGAGAAATTTATAATTACAAAAATTTATATGAAGAGCATCTTAAGAATATTCCCGGTGTAAATTCACACAGCGATACGTCTGTATTGCTTTATCTTTACCTTAAGTACGGCAAAGATTGTCTTGATCTTTTAAACGGAATGTTTGCATTCGGAATTATTCATGTTCGGACAGGAGATTGTTTTCTTGCGCGGGACAGATTCGGGGAAAAGCCACTATACTATCGTCTCGATAATGAAACCCTTGAATTTTCATCAGAGTTAAAAACAATAATCAAAAATTCTGGAAGAAACTATGAAATTGATTTAGAATCACTTGCCTGTTTTAATATACTTGGAATAATTCCACAACCCAAAACGATTATAAAAAATTTATTTGCGTTGGAGCCTGGCAGCTGGATGGAAATAAAAAATGGCGGTGAAGTAAAACAAGGGGTGTACTGGTCACTGGATAAAATTTTTCATAAAACGCCGGAGACAGTAAACTGGGATCAAAAAAAAGTAATTGAGAAAACTAAATTTTTATTCGAGCAAGCAGTTAAGTCAAGATTGGTGAGCGATGTACCATTAGGCATTTTCCTGAGCGCGGGATTTGATTCCAATGCAATACTAAGTGTAATCACATTTCTCGATAAACATGACATCTATCCCATTACATTAGATTTCGATGAAAATATTTTTGCCGAAGCAAAGGACGCGGAACGTGCCGCGATTTACTTTAAGACAATATTCTATTCTGAAAACTTAAAGGCGGATTATTTTCATAAAAATCTTCCAACGTATTTTAATGTGATGGATCAGCCCCAAATAGATGGTTATAACACTTTTTTTGTAAGCGATATTGCGCAAAGGTTTGGAAGAAAAGTCTGGCTGAGCGGAACCGGCGGTGATGAACTATTTGGAGGTTATCGTTCATTCCAAAGATTTAAATTCCTTAAAATTTTATCAAGGGTTGGAAGTTTTCTTAAAGCTGGTCTGCTGATAAATGGTAGTTTCAATGTAAAACACGGAAGAGTTAAACAAATGTTTAGTTCAGGCGACGGATACAGCAGGGCTTACCAGTTTTCAAGAAACCTATTACCATTTAATTATTCCAATTCATTGTTACCAAGCGGTCAGTTAAAACTTGAGACTGAAAACCTTGATAGAATTTTTCCTTATACAAATTTTTTGAACGATGATTTTCAGGCCGCCAGTTATCTTGAATCGAAGTTCTATTTAATGAATCAACTTCTTCCATCAATAGATAATTTTTCAATGGCACATTCAATTGAAGTTCGTACTCCATTCCTAGAGCACAATCTTTTTGAATTTGTTTTTAATCTTACCAAAGAACAAAAAGTTTATAATAAATATCTTAAATCACTACTGGCTGACGCGGTGCCAATTCCATTACCGGACGTAACACTTTATGGACCAAAAAAAGGTTTTGATTTTCCATTGGATAAATGGATGAAGGATGAATTTGAAGAAACATTCCGGGAAACTGTGCTTGATAGTTCGAATTCGAAGTACTGGAATCTTTCAGTTGTAGAAGAGCTGTGGAAGCAGCACCGTGAAAATAAAATTAGCTGGCGTCTGTTATGGACTTTTTATGTTTTTACGAAATGGCTTGAAACAATAAATGATTAATTCAATAAATGATTTTTACATAGACAATTTTCTTTCGGATTTTTTTACATCACTTGAAAAACCCAGCGGAACAATACTGGATCTCGGCTGTGGTATGCAACCTTACCGGAAATACTATGAATCTCGTTTTTCTAAAATCATCACAGCAGATGTAGAGAACAGAAGCGGAAAAACGGATGTAATGCTTACTTCTGAAATTCTGCCCTTTGAGAATGAACAATTTGATTTAGTACTTTTCACAGAAGTAATTGAACATATTCCTGACCCTTTCACTGCGATAAGGGAAGTTTCGCGTATCCTTAAACCCGGCGGCACACTACTTATTACGTGGCCATTTAATTATCCAATGCATGAAATACCTAATGATCATTTCCGCTATACAGAATTTCAAATGGAGAGATTGTTAAAGAACAATGAGATAAATATTATAAGATTGAAACGACGAGGTAATAGCTGGTCAATTCTACATACAATAGGATTTCAATATGGACTTAACATCAGTGAATTTTTAATACGAATTCCGATTGTAGGGAAGATATTTATTCCTGTGAGTTGGTTAATCAAAAAGCTACTTGAATTTTCGAACAAAATTCATTATTTGATTGTGAAAGATTTTAAGTCACTCAATCCAGATAAAACGGGTGATGGTTTGAAAGGTGTTATGGGATCATTTGCCCAGTGGACATTAGGCTATTGTGTTATCGCAAAAAAAATATGAGAAATTGAATTGAAGACTGTAGTTTTTCTTGTACCATCTTTAGCACCAGCCGGTTCAGAACAATCATTTCTTAGAGTTGCAAACTCTATCGCAGAAGCTGGTAACAAAGTCTCTGTAATTATTTTTAGTCCACGACTCAATTTACTGAGTCATCTGAATGATAACATTAAAGTCTTTAAGCTAAATGGCAAAACTTCAAATCCTGTTTTCCTGATGAAACTATATTTTGTTTTAAAGAAGATTAAAGCAGATGTTGTATTTGGATGGTCACTATATGCTAATCTTGCAGCTTTACTTCTAAGTCCGAAGAAAATAAATTCGAAAATCATAATCAGTGAACGAAACTATTTCCCGACAGGATTTAAACTTGAAAAGAATAAACTCACAACTTTAAAATATAAACTCACTTTAATTGCTATAAAAAAACTATATCCCAAAGCAAATATCATAACAGCAAACTCATCAATAAATGTCCGGTTTCTCAGATTATTTATTGGTAAAGGACCTAAATATGAACTGCTTCCCAATTCAATTGATCTAAGTGACATCGAAAACAAGTCAAATGAATTCAGTGTCGAAAACACAGGAGAAAATATCTTAAAAGTTCTTGCGGTTGGAAGGCTTGAATTGCAAAAAGGATTTGATCTTTTGTTAAGAGCGATTCATTTAGTTAAAGAAAAGATCAATCTAAAATTAATTATAGTTGGTGATGGATCGCAAAAAACAAAGTTGAAAGACTTACAAAAAGAACTTAGACTAAATGATGTTGTTACGTTCGAAGGATTCAAAAGTAATCCATTTCCATATTATAAATGGGCTGATATATGTGTGCTTTCATCACGGCACGAAGGTTTTCCTAATGTTCTTGTTGAAGCTATGGGAAGCGGGAAAGCGTGTATTGCGGCTGACTGTCACACAGGTCCTTTTGAAATTACAGAAATGGGCAAACTAGGAATACTTTATCCTGTTGAAGATTACAAAGCACTTGCAGAAGCTATTATCAATCTGGCAGCGGATCCGGAATTGCGAAAAGAACTCGGAAAAAAAGCCCAGCAAAAAATAAAAAGTGAATATGATTACAGCAGGATGAAAAATATTTATTCTCAAATTATAGACTAATGCAAGATAATTTAGCGGTTAAAAGAAAATTAAAGGAAAATTTTTCTTGGGTTTTTGTAATAAACCTTATCATCGGGCTGATAAATTTTTTTACGGCAATATTTTTTGCGCGCCATCTTGGGCCTTCGATAATGGGAGATTATGCTACTATCATAGTAAGTTTCGAATTGACTTTTTCATTCCTGAGTTTTGGCTTTAACCAGTTTGTTATCTCAAAAAAATATGAAGATGATAGTTACAATGTTGCACTTACAGCGATAGTTTTCCAATCTGTGTTTTTAGTGATTTTATTTTGTCTGTTTTTCTTTGTATTAAGTTTTATAGAACCACAATGGACATCACATTTTATTGTCCCACTTTTCCTAATAATGTGTTCAAAAATATTATCATTGTTCAATCTGATGTTTTATTCAAAACTTGAAACAGAGTTCAATTATAAAAAAATAAGTACATCAAGATTTGTTTCTACGATTCTGGGATTAGGGTTTGCATATACCTGGTTTTTTCTATTTGCTGATCTATATACACTTATACTACGCGATTTCACTGTAGCTGTTATATTCATAACGATTACATATTCACAGGTAAAACCGGAATTAAAATTAAATTTTAACCGATCTAGTTTTAAAGAACTTTGGAAATTTTCATCTTCAATGTGGGTTTTAAACTTTCTTGAACATTCAATAACAAGGTTAGATTATGCTTTAGTCGGATTTCTTGCCGGTAAGGATTCCCTAGGTATTTATTTTACGGTACGTAATATAGTTGAAGGACTGCTCGGTTTTATTTTGAATCCTGTTCAAACGGTACTTTTGTCTTACTACACAAAGCTTAGAAAAACTTCGGGTTACTTTCTATATCTTATCAAAAAAATTTCAATCATCTACATCCCCTTGGCGTTTGCGTTTACATTATTGGTATGGTTATTAAAGGATTTTGCGATCACCACCTTACTAGGATTGAAATACCGGACAGGAGACGCGCTGTTAACAGGATTTGCAATTTATTTCTTTTCTATAATCTGGTTTGAAAATATAAAAGTATTTACAATGTCAGAAAGAATTCATAGTCGTATGATTTTACCGCGCATTATGCAGATAATAGGTTATTCATCAATAATCTTTCCGTTGTACAATGTTTTCGGTTTTTGGGGTGCAGGTTTCGCGACTGGTTTTGCAGCTTTAATATTGACATCCGTAGCAACACTAACAGCCACTCGGTATTTTAACACGCAAAAGTTGTAGTTTAAGACAAATGAAAATCGCATGCATAAGTCCATCCTTTTATCCTGCTTTTTACTATGGTGGTCCCATATTTTCCACTTATTACAATGCTTTGGAATTATCAAAGTTAGGTGTTGAGATTTATGTTTCAACAACCGACGCAAACGGCGATGAAAGTCTTGATGTTAAAACAAATATGTTTATTGAGCATACGAAAAACTTTTTTATAAAATATTATTCTCCATCGACTAAGAATGGTTTTTCATATAAAATGTTTGGCGGTCTAAAAAAGGACATTGAGGATTCAGACATTGTTTATACACAATCGGTATTTTCATTAAGCACAGTTTTAACTTTTTATTTTTCAAAAAAAAGTTTAAAACCGTTAATATTCTCACCTCGCGGTCAGCTTGGTGAGTGGTGCTTAAATGCCGGTAGTTCATTTAAGAAATTGTGGTTAAGGTTTTTTATAAAACCTTATGCTGATAAAATTCACTGGCATGTTACATCTGATCAGGAAAAGAACGAGGTTCTTGCTGTATTCCCCGGTTCAAAAGTGAATGTTATTGCAAACGGAATTGATCTTAATCAGTTTGAATCGGTTAACGGTTTTAAGGATAGAAGGTATTATAAACGATATACTTCGGGTAAAAATTTTTCAAACATTATTGTTTCTATGGGAAGGCTTCATTCTAAAAAAGGATTTGATATTCTTATTGAAGCTATTAAAGGTGTTACTGAAAAATATCCGGACACTGCGTTATTAATTGCAGGTGAAGATTACGGTGAAAAAAGAAACCTGGAGGAAACAGCTATTCAAAATGGTTTGTCGAATAGTGTATTTTTCACAGGTCAGATAAATGATGTTCAGGAGAAAATAGATTTTTTTTCAAACGCTGATATTTTTGCTTTACCGTCCCACAATGAAAATTTCGGGATTGTTTATGCAGAGGCACTTGCCGCAGGGACTCCGGTTGTTGCAAGTACCGGAACACCCTGGGAGATAGTAGAGGAATTTAATTGCGGTAAGTGGGTAGAAAATACAAGTGAACAGTTTCAAAAGGCTATTGAAGAATTACTCGGTTCTGATGTTGCCGGGATGGGTAATAACGGAAGAAGATTGATAGCAGAAAAATTCGGCTGGTCAGCTATAGCAAAACAATTCAAAACAACATTCGAAGAAATGCTTAGTGAAAGAGAATAAATTGAAATGCCTTATTTGCGGTAACAACGTTTCTGAAGAGGTTACAAGCAATACATACAGATATTATAAATGTTCAAATTGTAATACTTCACAGGTTTTACCACAGCCATCAACAAAACAATTGAATGACTATTATAATTCATTCCATCTTTCTGATACGCAGGGCGGAACGTATGATTGGGTTGAAGAAAGGATGAAAGCCGATTTTGGTACCAAAGCAGTTTTAATAAGTGAACAGGTAAATAATAAAGATATAAAGCTGCTTGATGTGGGATGCGGTAAAGGTTTTTTTGTGCAGGAGTGTGTTAAAGCAGGAATGCATGCCCAAGGTATTGATGTTTCTGAGTCCGGGATAAAGTATGCAACAGAAGTTTTAAAAGTAAAGGCTGAGTGTAAAGCAATAGAAGAAGTCGTCGGCAAACCTGAATATAAGTCTGCGTTTGATGTTGTTACATTATGGGCAACAATTGAACATGTTCCTGAGCCTTACACTTTACTGAAGTCAATCTATTCTTGTTTAAAACCTGGCGGTTTATTTATTCTCGATACAGGTATGGGTAATGTGAAGGAAGAAAAATATTTGTCAGGTCATTCACAGTGGTATGATGCTTTGCAGCATTTGTTTGTTTATAGTGAAGAAGGTTTAAGAAAAATTTTGAAGGACACCGGATTTAGAATCGAATCTGTTAACCGGAATTTTGAACGAAATTCTTTAAGAAGATTTGTAAAGAACGTACGACATATAATGATATGTTTTGGTTCGTTTGTTTTGCTAAGACCTTTACTAGGCAGTGCTGGTTTTAATTCTATGAAGAAAGAATCCAAATGGCCCATCGGAAAATTAATTCAAATTGCAGCTTATAAGAATTGATATGGAAATGCCTCTAAAAGTTACTGCTATAATTCTAACATTTAATGAACAACGCAATCTGCCTGCCTGTATTGAATCGATTAAAGATTATGTTAATGAAATAATTGTAGTTGATTCGATTTCAACTGATGAAACAATTGAAATTGCACAGAATTATGGTTGTAAAACTTATCAGAACAAATTTATAAACCAGGCAAAACAATTTATATGGGCTACAGAAAACACTGAGATAAGTAATGAGTGGATTTTAAGAATAGATGCAGATGAACGCTGGACAAAGGAAGGATTTGAAGAACTCGGCAAGTTGATAAGCAGTGATTCATATGACGGCATTTATGTTAAGATGAAAATATATTTTATGGGCAGGTGGATAAAACGCGGCGGATTTTATCCCAATTATTTTTTGCGTGTTTATAAAAAGTCGCGTGGACGAATGGAAGACAGGTGGATGGATGAACATATTAAGGTTGAAGGTAAAACAATAATCTCAGGCATAGATGTAATTGAGGCGAATTATGACAGGCAGCAGAATATTACATTATGGACAACGAAGCATAATAATTACTCTACGCGTGAAGCGGTTGAGTTCCTTATCGCAAAGCACAATCTTAATAAACTGGATAGTGTTGCAAATCTGTTCGGCAACAAAACTGAGCGAAAACGCTGGCTAAAGGAAAAATTTTATTTCAAAGTTCCTTTATTTGTTCGCCCCTTGTTATACTATATACACAGGTACATTTTTAAATTCGGATTTCTTGACGGTAAAGAAGGATTTATTTTTCACTATTTGCATGCATTTTGGTATAGGTTCTTAGTTGATGTAAAAGTCTATCAGCTTGAATCTCTCTCAAAGAAGGAGAAAAAAAGTATTTCCCAGATTATAAAAAATCATTATGACATTGATTTATGATTTCGGAAAAGGTTTTCAAAAAGTTTTATTCTGATAGAGCAAAAAGTGGAACGAGAATATTTTATGAATTAATTAATTCTCATTTGAACTATGAAAGCGTCGTTCTTAATCTTGGTGCTGGGCCAACCTCGATTGAAGAAAACAGAAAATTGAAGGGTAAAGTAAAAAGATATGTTGGCGCAGATATTGATCCTTTAGTTTTAGGGAATTCTGATCTCGATGAAGCTTATGTAATAGAAAATGGTGTGCTTCCATTTAATAATGCAACATTTGATTTTGTAATTTCAGATTTTGTATTAGAACATATTGAAACTCCACTCATTTTTTTAAGTGAAGTTCATAGAGTAATGAAACCCAATGGTTCTTTTTTTTTCAGAACACCTAATCGAAATCATTATGTGCCTCTGATATCATATTTAACCCCACACTGGGTACACGTAAAAGTATCTAATAAAGTAAGGGGACTCCCCAAAGAGACTCATGAACCTTACCAAACGTACTATAGAATGAATTCAAAACATAAACTAATGTCTCTATCAAAGCAGGTTGGTTTCTCAAAATTCGAAATTAAACTAATAGAAACTGAACCGATGTATCTTAAATTCCATATAGTTCCGTTTCTTATTGGAGTTGCCTATGAACGAATAGTAAACAGATACAATATTCTTTCTTTTCTTAGAGTAAATATATTGGGAAGATTTGAAAAGTAATATTATTAACAATTATGAATAACACATTTAGATCATTTAATCCAAACTCATTTAACAATCCGGAAAAACTACCTCAATCACAAGAAGAGAGGGATGAATGGTTAAAAGCCGACAGAGAATTTTGGGAAAACAATCCGATGCGTTATGACTGGCATGACGGAATAGAGCGGAAAGAATTCACAAAAGAATTTTATGATGAGATAGATAAAAGATTTTTTGAAAATGTAAAACCATTTGCTCCCTGGAAGAATATTCCATTTGATGATCTTATACCCTTTAATGAACTAAGGGATAAAAAGGTTCTTGAAATTGGAGTAGGGAACGGAAGTCATGCTCAGTTACTTTCACAATACTGTGCCGATTACACGGGTATTGATATTACCGATTATGCAATTAAGAGCACATCCACCAGATTGAAAATAAATAAGCTAAACGGAAATATTCTTCAAATGAATGCGGAGGAGATGAAATTTGAAAATAACTCATTTGATTTCATCTGGAGCTGGGGTGTTATTCATCATACGGCAAACACATTTAATGTTTTAAAGGAGATGAACAGAGTATTAAAACCGGGAGGAAAAGCGGTTGTGATGGTTTATCACCGCGGCTGGTTTAATTATTATCTGGTTGGATTCCTGTTCCTGGGATTATTGAAAGGCGATATATTTAAAACCAAATCATTGCACAAAACTGTTCAGAATTTTTGTGATGGGGCGCTTGCAAGATTTTATACTCCATCAAGCTGGGAAAAATTTGTCTCGCAGTATTTTCGGGTTGAGAAAACTTTTATAAACGGAAATAAAGCGGAGATACTTCCAATCCCGGCAAGTGGAATTAAATCAAAATTGCTATCTATTATTCCGGATTCAGTCTCCAGATTCATGACTAAAAATTTGAGAATGGGGTCGTTTTTAATTTCAAGAATGAATAAGAAATAAAACTTCGCGTCTTGGCGAGAGAGAAAAAAAATTTCACGCAAAGTCGCAAAGCCGCTAAGGAATAAACAAATGAAAAAAGTAGCTCTAAATAAATTCGATAACAGCTGGTACAAGCCGGGGAGTGTGTTCAAACGGTTTGTGTGGTATTTCAAGAACGCGTTGTTATTAAAGTCTTCATTGCCATGGCCGAGTTCTTTTAAGGTTATGGCGTTAAGGTTCTTCGGAGCTAAGGTCGGTAAGGGTGTTAATATCAAACCTTGTGTAAATATAAAATATCCCTGGCTGTTGAAGATCGGTGATCATGTGTGGATAGGTGAGAATGTATGGATTGATAATCTTGCCGAAGTGGAGATAGGGGATAATGTAAGTATATCACAGGGCGCGATGCTGTTAACGGGAAATCATAATTACAAGAAGGAAACTTTTGATCTGATAGTCGGGAAGATAAAGATTGAGGAAGGCGCGTGGATAGGTGCGCAGTGTGTTGTTTGTCCGGGTGTGACGGTAAAGTCGCACAGTATATTGACAGTCGGCAGTGTGCTGACAAAGGATACGGAACCGTATATGATATACCAGGGAAATCCGGCGGTGAAGGTGAAAGCACGAGTAATAGAGTAATGTATAATGTTTAGTGTTGAATGCTAAGTGCTTAATGATTGGGAAGGAAGATGGTTGATGTAAAATGAAAGTTGGGAAGGTAAATGTCATTTCGAACGAACCAAAGTTTTCGTCAGGTGAGGAGAAATCCGGATGAATAGATTAGGAGATATCTCACCCCTTGAATGTAATAGCATTGATGGGGATTCGATATGACAGGGAGGATTGTTGATGTGAAAGGGAAAATGGTGAGGGAAAGTTTCTCGCAAAGACGCAAAGCCGCAAAGGATTTTTTAAACTTAGTGCATCTAAGTCGTTAATGTTTTAATTCAACACTTACAATTAACTATAATTTCTCAACTCTTCATTCAGCATTTAACACTTAACCTTTAACATTATTAATGAAGTTTACAGTTATCACCGCGGTATATAATAACGAAGCGCACATTGAGGATTGCATCAAAAGTGTGACGGCGCAGAGTTACGGCGATGTTGAGTATATAATCGTCGACGGCGGTTCGACTGATGGTACTGTTGATATTATAAGAAGGTATGAATCCCGTTTGAGCAAGTGGGTGAGTGAAAAGGATAGTGGAATTTATGACGCTCTTAATAAGGGAATAAAACTCGCAACGGGTGATGTGATCGTGTTTGTTCATTCGGATGATATGCTTGCTTCGGATGATGTGCTTCAAAAAGCCGCTGATGTTTTTAATAAAAAAAACTGCGACTGTGTGTTCGGAGACCTGTTGTATGTTTCCAGGGATAATACCGGTAATGTTGTACGGTACTGGAAGTCGGGTGTTTACCGTCACAGCAGTCTGTTCTTCGGATGGATGCCGGCGCATCCGGCGTTTTATGTCAGGAGGAAGGTGTATGACGAGCTGGGGTTGTTCAATACTTCTTTCCGTATAGCCGCTGATTATGATATTGTGCTGCGGTTTTTACATAAGGGTGAAGTATCCGCTGAGTACGTCCCTGAGGTTTTTGTGAAGATGCGAACGGGCGGTGCGAGTAATAAGAGCGCGGGGAATATTATCAGGAAAAGCAGTGAGGACTACCGGGCGCTGATGTTGAACGGGTTTTCGGTTCCGTGGCTTACGTTGTTTTTTAAGAATGTTAGGAAGCTGCCGCAGTTTTTTAAGAGGTGAAACGTGAGAGGTCAAATGTCAGAGGTAGGATGGAGGTCGATGCCGGATACAGGATACCTGATGCTGGAAGGAAAAGTGGAGTAATGTTGAGTTTTGAATTTTGAACGTTGAAGTGGGAAACGCGGAATGGAAGTGGCTTAGTGATTCTAAGTGCTCTTAGTGACTTAGTGGTGAAAAAGTATTCTGTTAAGTATGCAGATGCTGAAACAAGCCTGCCTGACGGCAAGGCAGGTTCAGGATGACATTGTTGAGGAGGACAAGGTTTGGCGAGACCACTATAGCAATGTGTCATTCCGAATTCATTTCGGAATCTTGAATGAAGAAGAAAAATGCTGGAACTGATACAGATCCTGAAACGAGTTCAGGATGACATTTTTCAGGATGACATTTTTCAGCATGACGGTAAATACAAAATGTCATTCCGATGGCAGTGTCATTCGGAATCCGGAATTAGGGCGGACAGAAATTACGATGCGGTGAAAAAATCTCTAACAAAAATTTGGAAGGGCAGTTATTAATTGTAATTTTATGACTATAATTATAGTCATTTGACTTAAATAGTAGCCGAAAAAAATAAATGAAATTCAACAAGCCACTCGAACTTTTATTCAGCGCACCGAGCAATGTATCAGTGCTGCGTGTTTTGAATGAGCGCAATGCCGGTATTTCAGGCAGGGAGGCTGCGAGACTCACCGGGCTTTCGCTGCGAACTGTACAGGTTGCATTATCAAACCTGGAAAGTACAGGAATTGTAAAAAGATTTGCAGGCAACCGTGAACATTTATTTGTAATTAACAGGAAAAATTTTTTTTCAGCAAAGCTGGCAGAAAAAATTTTTGATGCGGAGGCAGAGTTCCGCAGCGGGATACTTTCAACAATCAAAAAAGCGTTTATCAAGGATGTTGAGAGTATTATTTTATTCGGCAGTGCGGCGCGGGGAAATGATAGTGTGAACAGCGATCTGGATGTATGTCTTATTTATAAAAGAGACAAGAAAATCCTGGAAGAAAAGGCATCTTTGGTTAGAACAAAATTATATGAAGTTTACGGGGTTACGTTTGCGCCTGTATATTTTAATATTGGTAAGTTCCGGGAAATGGCGGTGAAGAAAGAAAATCCTGTAAAGGAAATTTTAAAAGAGGGGAGGGTTGTTTATGGTAAATCTACGGTCAGGATATTGAATGGTTAAAAAAGTTTCTGCCAAAAAATTTGATGCAGCAGGATACAGGCGGTTTATTACAGTCGCTGAAAATTTTGACGATGCTGCATTGCTGGCAGAAGAATTTGAATATTTTAATTCATCGGGTGTTCTTTATATTCTTTCAGCTATTGCTTATGCCGATGCTCTTACAATTAAACTGACCGGGAAGAAAAGCAGCGGAGACAATCACTATAATGTTATCCATTTGATGGAAGAAACTGTCCCTTCAGGAAAAATTAATAAAAAGGCAATGGACTGTTTCAAGTCACTCATCGATCACAAAAATCTTATTTCTTATACTGGGGATGTTTATCGTAAAAAGGATATATTAAAAATCAGGAGACTTTATGGTTCATTTAAGGAATGGGTTGTTACTCTTCTGACTTAAAAAATCAAAAAAATAAATGATGATTTTCTTTTATGAAAGAATTACAATCAAAGTAAAAAAAGCATAAATTAGGTATGTCAATAAAAAAATTTTTCAGTTCGGGCTCTTTTTCAAATAAAAAATAAGTAATGACCTATTTACTCATCTTCTTTTCGAGTCTGATACTTACGATTTTCTTTACACCGTATGTAATCAGCTATTTTAAGAAAGTAAAAATAGTTGATAATCCCGGTGCACGTAAGATCCATACAGAAGCGATACCGCGTATGGGCGGGATAATAATTTATTTTATAGTTGTTATCTCATTGTTCAGTTATTCGAGTGACCTGAACAGCCTGAGGATGGTGATCTTCGCGTCGACTTTTATCGCTATTTGCGGAATTATTGACGATATGGTGGGTCTGCAATGGACTGTAAAGTTCTTCCTGCAGGCTTTGTCGGCGGGCTGCCTGATATTTTTCCTTGAGCCGTTCTTTAATGAAATAATTTTATTCGGTATCTCTTTCCCTTATCCTTTTGATCATATTGTGCTGGGTGTGTTTATACTCGGTGTGATAAATTCAATAAATCTTCTTGATGGAATGGACGGGCTTGCAAGCGGATTTTCTCTTTTTATCTCTCTGATTGTTTTTGCAATAGCGTTTTCAGTGAATAATACTTTTTTAATGGTGCTTACTGCTAGCCTGGTTGGAAGTCTTTTAGGGTTCCTTAAGTTCAATGCTTTCCCGGCGAGAATATTTCTCGGTGATACGGGTTCGCTTACGCTTGGGTTTTTCTTAGTGCTATCCGCTGTGCTTGTTACGACGGATTTTAATCATGGCAGTCTTGATCTTACTTTTGCTGTGATACTGCTGGGTGTGCCTATAGTCGACACATTAAAAGTAATGGTAGTAAGAATGATAGAGCGGAAAAGCCCGTTTCTTGCGGATGCGAGTCACCTTCATCATATAATACTGCAGAACAATATCCGTCACAAAACCACCGTGTTTATTATACAGAGTTTCACATTGATATATGTCGGTTCCGCATTTTATTATGTGAAGTATTCGAAGTCAATTGCGGTGATAGCGTTTATACTTGCGTCGCTGTTACTGATATTCGTCAAGCCGCTGCTTAAGGTGATTTTACGGAAACCCGCTTTTCTTAATTCGCTTCGAGCTATAACAAATATTCCGGAAGACTTAGTCAGTTTTTATAAAAAGTATTTTGTGCCTGTTTCGACTATTGTAATGCTTATCCTGTTTGTGTCTCTTCTTCCGGGAAAGACTGAAATAGGTCAGCAGATAATTCTTCTGCTTATCATTATTACGCTGCTTCTGCTTTCAATTTCTTTTTACCAGAATCTTCAGACGAGGTTGTTCAGCGACGTATATGTGCTGATTAACATATTGATATTCATTTCTCTTACAAATCTGTCAATCCCGCTTATCACCGACCTGCAGGTGAATTCGAATATAATCCAGAAAACCGCGCAGGGAAGTTTTATTGTTTTGTTTGCGGCGATAATCTTTTTCCTTTTGTCGAAGGAAAAAATATTCAGCGAGAAGCTTACATTGCTCAGCGGTATTGATCTGATAATGCTTGTGCTAATTTCGCTTGCTACTATAATTCAGAATTTTATCGGTCCTATAAAGATCGATTTCCTCGGAGCTAATCTTATACTCGGGTTTGTAATTTATTTGTGGTATAAGATCATTCTTTTATTCAATTCATCTTACACGCGGTATTTGTTTTATATGTCGTTTGCATTGCCGCTGCTTTCACTGCTGCTGCTGTATTTTTCGTAACATACTAGTGCGGCTTAAGCCAATGCAGATGCTGAAACAAGTAGAGATCCTGAAACGAATGCAGATGCTGAAACAAGTTCAGCATGACATTGTTCAACGTGACTTCAAAAACAACCTGTCATTCCGAACTTGGTTCGGAATCTAGAATGTAGAAAGAAGATCCTGAAACGAATGCAGATCCTGAAACAAGCCTGCCTGACGGCAAGGCAGGTTCAGGATGACATTTTTAAGGATGACAGGGTTCAGGATGATTCAAGAAACAAGGTGTCATTCCGAACTCGGTTCGGAATCTAGAAATCAGGGGGAAGTTGCTGAAACAAATACAGATCCTGAAACAAGTTCAGCATGACAGGGTTCAGGATGATTCAAGAAACAAGGTGTCATTCCGAACTCGGTTCGGAATCTAAGATATACATTGAAGGAATTGTAAAGAACACTTAATGAGCTGGGCAAAAAATTGAAAACCTACTATGTCTATATTCTTTCCAATAATTCAAAAACACTCTACATTGGGGTTACTAATAACCTGGAACGGAGAATGTATGAGCACAGAAATAAACTGATTGATGGATTCAGTAAAAAGTACAATCTAACCAAACTAGTATATTTTGAAATGTTCAATGATATTAATGATGCTATTAAGAAGGAAAAACAGTTAAAGAATTGGCATCGACCGTGGAAAATAAATTTGATTGAATCCATAAACAGGGAATGGAAGGATTTATCTACAGAGTACGATGATGAAACAAGAACGAAGCCTGAAACGAATGAAGATGCTGAAACGAATGCAGATGCTGAAACGAATGAAGATGCTGAAACAAATACAGATCCTGAAACGAGTTCAGGATGACATTATTCAGCATGACATTATTCAGCATGACGTGGTTCAGTGTGACCGAAGAAACAAGGTGTCATTCCGAACTCGGTTCGGAATCTAGAATGTAGAAGGAAGATCTTGAAACGAATGCAGATGCTGAAACGAATGAAGATGCTGAAACAAGTTCAGCATGACATTGTTCAGGATGACATTGTTTAACGTGACTTCAAAAACAACCTGTCATTCCGAACTCGGTTCGGAATCTAGAATGTAGAAGGAAGATCCTGAAACGAATGCAGATGCTGAAACAAATACAGATCCTGAAACGAGTTCAGGATGACATTTTTTAGCATGACATGGTTCAGGATGACACGGTAAGAAATACAATTGAGACGACACATCATTTACATTAATTAGCAAGCAATAATCAAAACAATGTTAAAAAAAATATTTACTGTATTTATTTTTATTTGTGGTCTGGCCTATTCTCAATCCGTAACCGAGCCGGTTTACAACCATGATGTTTATGAGTTCCTTGAAAGACTGAACCTGAAGGGTATCATTACATTTCATACAGAAGTAATGCCTCTTGCAAGAGTTCAGATTGCAGGAAAACTTCTTGAACTGAAGGAGAAAAGAAATCAGTTGGGTGAGCTTGAAAATGAGCAGCTTGATTTTTTTCTGAAAGAATATTTTGATGAAGCTGCAAGACTTACAGATAATTTTGACGGAATCGAATCAGGATTTTTTAAGATGAGTGATAGACAGAGATTCCGTTTTTATAATTACAGCAGTTCTTCATTCAGTATTAATGTTGAGCCGGTAATCGGCATCGACTATGCAGATCACTACAACGGTGACTTCAAACACCGCTGGAACGGTGCGGAGTTTTCAGGTTATCTGGGCGACGGCTGGGGCTTTTCAATGAACTTCCGCGATAATGAAGAAAGCGGGAAGAATATTGACAATATAAAAAATTTCACACGCGCCAAAGGCATCAACAGGATGATAACGAAAGAGAATTCATTTGAGTACAGTGAGGTGAATGGTTCATTGAGTTATTCGTGGAATTTCGGAACAATTTCATTAGGTAAAGAAAATATTAATTGGGGAAGCGGCAAAGGCGGTAAGCTAATATTTTCTGACAAAGCACCTTCGTTCCCTATGATACGGCTTGATGTTCAACCGCTTGAATGGCTGCGGTTCACATATATTCATAGTTGGCTTCATTCTGATCTGATCGATTCATCAACATACCGCACATCACTCGTGGAAGACCGCGATAGTTATTCACAGATTCCCAAATTTATCGCAGCGCATATTCTTTCAGCCGATGTAACGAATGATGTTACAGTTTCAATCGGTGAGTCAATGATTTACGGAGATGAGATTGAACCGCTTTATCTTATTCCCGTTATCTTCTTCAGGTTAGCGGATCATTATCTTGCAAAACAGGGAAGCAACACGGGAGACAACGCGCAATTGTTCGCTGATGTTCAGTATAAAGTTCCGTCAATACGCACAAAGTTTTATTCAACAGCTTTTATTGATGAGCTTTCAATCACAAATCTGTTAAAAGGAAAAAATCTTTCGGCGGTTGCATTTACACTCGGAGGAACAATTGCTGATCCGGTCATTCATAATTCTTCTCTAACATTGGAATACACAAGACTAAATCCTTTTGTGTATATGAACTCCGATCCGCTCCATCTTTATTCAAATCATGGTTACCAGCTTGGTCACTGGATAGGCAGTAACGCGGATCAGTTTTATGTTGAATATGTACAGCAGATCCTTTCCCATTTAAATGGAAAAATAAAATTACATCACGTTCGTAAGGGACAAACCGAACTTCCCGAAGAACAGTACCAGCTTCCATATCCCGAGTTTTTATACGGACAAAGATTATCGCAAACACAAGTTGATGTTTCGTTGAAGTATATTTCCAGTCATAATATTTCAGGTGAAGTATATTTTATTTACAGCAGCACAAAGGATGATGAGCAGGGAAGATTGTTGGAGTTTATGAAAGGCAGTAAAAATTCATTTGGTTTAAGATTATTTTATGGTCTTTGATGTATTATAATTTGAAACACCAGAATAAAATGTGTATCAATTTGTTATATCAAAAACCCAAGATTTTTTTTATTTAAATAACATAGTTCTTTATGGCGCTTTTATTAAAAGTTTTTATTTTTGGCATCGCTTTTGGAGAAATATCACACAAAAATTTTTCCCCGTACTTTAACTAATCAATTACCCGAAAAGGAAAAGGAATTTTAATGAAAGGGATAATACTCGCCGGAGGTTCAGGCTCACGGCTTTACCCGATAACAAAAATCTACAGCAAACAGCTTACTGTAATTTATGACAAACCTTTGATCTATTACCCGCTTTCTATTTTAATGTTAGGCGGAATAAAGGATATACTTATCATTTCAAACAAAGAAACTATTCCGTGGTATGAGCAGCTTTTTGGTGACGGCTCACACTTAGGTTTGAATATTCAGTATGCGCTTCAGGAAGCACCAAACGGAATTGCCGAGGCGTTTATAATCGGTGAAAAGTTTATCGGTGATTCGCCCGTAACATTAATTCTCGGTGATAATATTTTTTATGGCAATCTTGATTTCTTTTATGAAGCCGTTCAGAACAATGTTCACGCTACTATTTTCGGTTACCGTGTTACCGATCCTGAACGCTACGGTATAGTTGAGTTTGACAAAGCAGGCACAGCAATTTCAATTGAAGAAAAACCTCTGAAGCCAAAATCACAATTTGCTGTACCCGGTTTATACATTTATAACAATAGTGTTGTTAACATCTCTAAAAATCTTAAACCATCCGCAAGGGGTGAACTCGAGATAACAGATGTTAACAAAGTGTATCTTGAAAAAGGTCAGCTACAGGTTGAAAAAATAGGAAGAGGAATTGCATGGCTTGATACAGGTACACCGGAAGCTTTATTGCAGGCTTCAAACTTTTTTGGTGTAATTGAAGACAGGCAGGGGTTAAAGGTTGCTTGTATTGAAGAGATCGCTTATCACATGGAGTATATCAACAAAGACCATTTTGTAAAACTTGTCAACGGCATGCCCAAATCACTTTACCGTGAATATCTTGAAAGAATAATTAACGAATAAACAGATACTTAACATTACTTACAGAGACAGATGAACGTAACAAAACCTTTTATAGACGGATTGATAGTATTTCAGCCAAAAGTTTTCGGTGATGACCGCGGATATTTTTTTGAATCATTCAGCAGGAAGAATTATAAAGAGAACGGAATCAATTATGATTTTGTGCAGGATAATATCTCAATGTCAAAAAAAGGTGCTGTACGCGGGCTTCATTACCAGGTTGGTGAAAAAGCTCAAGGCAAATTATGTATGGTAATATCCGGGGTTGTACTTGATGTTGCTGTTGATCTGAGGTTCGGTTCACCGACTTTCGGCAAATACTATTCTGAAATTTTATCTGAAGAAAATCATAACCAGATATGGATACCGCCGGGATTCGCGCATGGATTTTCGGTTCTGTCAGAGACAGCAATATTTCTTTATAAATGCACCGAGTTGTACAGCAAAGAACACGAGCGGGCAGTAATTTATAATGATCCACAGCTTAATATCGATTGGAAGGTAAAAAATCCGATTGTATCTGAAAAAGATCTTCAGGCTGGTTTATTTAAGGATATCGCAAAGGATTTTGTCTATTAAGGAAATAGTACACTGATCCGCCCGTAATAGCTGTGTATTATGATTGTTATGATTAATTATGATAGAACAATTTTGACACTTCTTTTTCTTTCAACATTAGGACAAATCTGAGTAATTTTCTTACTCAATTTTATGGAGTTTATATGCAAGTCCCACTGTTAGATTTAAAACCTCAATACCAATCTCTAAAAAAAGAGTTAGATGAAGTTTTAATAAATATTGCCGAGTCTCAGTATTTCATTCTGGGTCCGGTTGTTGACAAAATGGAAAAATCATTCAGCGAGTTTTTGAAAGCTGAATATTCACTCGGTGTTTCGTCAGGTACCGATGCGCTTCTTATTGCGTTAATGGCAATTGATATAAAACCGGGTGATGAAGTTATTGTTCCTACATATTCATTTTTTGCAACCGCAGGTGTTGTATCAAGAATGAATGCAGTTCCCGTTTTTACGGATATTGATCCGGTTACTTTCAATATGGATCCGAATGATATTGAAAAGAGGATAACATCAAAAACAAAAGCTATTATTCCTGTTCATCTTTACGGGCAAAGTTGTGAGATGGATAAGATCATGGAAATTGCCCGCAAACATAAATTATATGTTATTGAAGATGCCGCACAGGCAATCAGCACACAGTACAAGGACGGAAGATGTGTCGGCACCATCGGTGACATTGGGTGTTTCTCATTTTTCCCCAGCAAAAATTTAGGATGTTTCGGTGACGGCGGTCTTGTTACGACTAACAATAAAGAACTGGCAGACAGGTTAAGAATACTGCGTGTTCACGGAGGGGAACAGAGATATTATCATAAAGTTATCGGAGGAAATTTCCGGATAGACGCTATTCAATCCGGTGTGCTGAATGTAAAGCTTCCTCATCTTAACAATTGGTCGCAGCAGCGAAGAGACAACGCGGCATTGTATAAAAAACTTTTTATTGAGGCTGGTCTCGCTGAAACCGATGGTAAAATAAAATTTGATGAGAAGAATAAAGTGCTTCTGCCTAAAGCGGTTTATGGTGATGATAATTCTCTTGTTAATTCACACATATATAACCAGTTCATTGTTCGTGTTGAAAAAAGAGATGAGATGAGAAAACATCTTTCAGATAATCAGATCGCTAATGAAATTTATTATCCTGTTCCTTTCCATTTACAGGAATGTTTTGCTTCACTTGGTTATAAGAAAGGTGATTTTCCTGTTTCAGAATTTGCTGCTGAAACATCAATAGCGCTGCCGGTTTTTCCCGAACTGACTAAAGAGCAGATAACCTTTGTTGTAAGCAAATTTAAAGAGTTCATTAAAGGCTAAAACTCAGATGAAAAAAATTGCTCTTCTTTTTCTGTTGTTCTGTTCGGTACAGGTTTCATCTCAGGTTGTATATGAACCTTTATTCAGTGATGTATATGATTTTCTTTCAAGGCTAAGTCAGCGAGGTGTTATTGATTTTGATGATCACATAAAACCGCTGCCGAGAACTTACATTGCTGAAAAACTTCTCGAAGCCGCAGAGAAATACACGGATCTTACAGAACTGGAAAAAGAAGAGATTAATTTTTACAGGAAAGATTTCTTTTATGAAGAGATTATGAATGAAGATCTTCCGCTGAATGAAAAACACATGAGCTATCTTTCAAAAGATGTTGCTGGAAGATACCGTTTGTTTTCTTACGGCGATAATTTATTCAAGTTGAATGTAAGCCCTGTTCTGGGGTATGAAACAGGTGTCAATAAAAGCAAACGTGTAAGCCACTTATGGAACGGAGTTTCGCTTTATGGTTATGTTACAGATGCGATCGGTTTCAGTTTCAACTTCAGGGATAATACTGAAACTGGTGAGACGATTGATAAAACGAAATCATTCTCCCCGGTTACAGGTGTGAATGCCAGGACAGATTCGAACATTTATAATTATAGTTCCAATAAAGCTGAATACAGTGAAGTAAGAACGATGATAACAGCTAATTGGAATTGGGGAAGTTTTTCAGTCGGGAAAGATTTTATGGAATGGGGCTACGGTGAAGGCGGGAAAATAGTTCTTTCACAAAAAGCTCCGTCATTTCCTTTTGTCAGATTGGATTTAAAACCTGTTGACTGGTTAAGCTTCAATTATTTTCATGGATGGCTTAGTTCAGATGTTGTTGATTCATCATCTATTTATAAAACACGGGTTGGTTCAGACAGATTTTTATTCAGGGAAAAATTTATTGCCTCGCACACACTTACTGTAACACCACTTGCCGGACTTGATGTTTCAATCGGCGAATCAATTGTTTACAGCGACAGGTTGGAGATTTCTTACTTAATGCCGTTTATGTTTTTCCGTCTTGCCGATCACTATATAAGCCGACACTACAATTCGGTTGGAAGCAATTCACAATTTTTTGCTTCGGTAAGTTCAAAAAATCATTTGAAGAATACTCACCTGTATTCATCTCTTATTATTGATGAAATAGCGATTGGACAGTTGTTTAACAAAGGTAAAGAACGTTACCAGATGGGTTTTTCTGTCGGTGGTTCTGTTACAGATCTTCCAATTGAAAATTTAAAACTGACACTTGAGTTCGCAAAACTTTATCCGTTTTTGTATGATCATTTTAACCAGACTCAGAGCTATGCAAATGCATCTTACGGAATGGGACACTGGATAGGCAACAACGGAGACCAGGCTTATTTCTCAGCGCAGTACAGAATATTGCGCGGACTGAATGTTCATGTTTCCGCGCAGTACATACGCAAAGGTGAAAGAGGTACACCGGAAGTACAGCAGTTTTCACCTATTCAGCCGCCGTTTCTTTTTGGCGACAAAACTTATTATTCAATTGCAGAAGCTGAAGCAAGGTATGAAATAACTCATGAATTGTTTGTCAGGGGAAGATATCAATACACAAAAATAAAATCAGATATTGAAGGAATGAACTCAACAGCACAGGAATTTCGTTTGGCATTTTATTATGGGCTTTAGTAAGTTACTGCCCTCAAATTTGTCCCATACAATTTTCAACCCGTTTAATTAATAATTTCGGTTTATATGAGCATCGAATTAAAATATCAGAATAAAAAGATTTATTTAGCCGGTCATAACGGTATGGTTGGTTCTGCAATTTTCCGTGACCTTCAGAAAAAAGGATACAGCAACATAATCACACGCGATCTTTCGCAGCTTGATCTTACCCGTCAGAAAGATGTAGAAGAATTTTTCGCGAAAGAAAAACCCGAACTTGTTATTGTAGCAGCAGCTAAGGTCGGTGGAATACTTGCTAACAATACTTACCGCGCTGAGTTCATTTACGACAATCTTATGATCGAAGCGAATTTAATTAACGCCGCGTATAAAAGCGGAGTTGAAAAATTAATATTCCTTGGCAGTTCGTGTATTTATCCCAAGCTGGCTCCGCAGCCTTTGAAGGAAGAGTATTTACTTTCGGATTATCTTGAATATACAAACGAGCCTTACGCAATCGCGAAGATAACAGGCATTAAACTTTGTGAAAATTATTATAAGCAGTATGGTTCTAATTTTTATTCCGCAATGCCGACGAACCTTTATGGTCCTTTTGATAATTTTGATTTGAATACATCGCACGTTCTACCTGCATTGATAAGAAAATTTCATGAAGCTAAAGTAAACGGAAGTAATGATGTAACGATATGGGGAACAGGCAAACCGTTAAGAGAATTTTTATATGTTGAAGATCTCGCGGACGGAATCCATTTCTTAATGGAAAAAATAAATGCTTCCGATCTTTATGATAAAGGAATATCACAGATAAATGTTGGCACAGGAAAGGATCTTTCAATATCAGAACTTGCATCGCTAATTGCGGATGTTGTCGGATATAACGGTAAAACTATTTACGACACAACCAAGCCTGATGGAACACCGCGTAAACTAATGGATGTATCAAGAATAAATAATCTCGGATGGAAGTATAAAACAGAACTCCGTGACGGCATATCAAAGACATACGAATTTTATAAACAAAAAAATAAACAATAGTCTGGGAGAATAATGAAGAAAGCTCTTATCACCGGAATTACGGGTCAGGACGGCAGCTACCTGACAGAAATACTACTTGACAAAGGGTACGAAGTTCATGGAATTATTAGAAGAAGCAGTTCATTCAATACAGGAAGAATAGATCATCTTTACGGCAACAAGGATATACTGAATAAAAAAATGTTTTTGCATTATGGTGATCTTGTTGATACCAGTAATATGAATAGGATACTTGAAAAAATTGAACCGGATGAAATTTATAATCTTGCTGCACAGAGTCATGTTAAAGTTTCATTTGAAGTTCCTGATTACACAGCACAGGTTGACGCGCTTGGTACTTTAAGATTCCTTGATGCGATAAGAGAAGTCGGGTTGAGACAGGTTAAGTTTTATCAGGCATCTACAAGCGAACTATACGGAAAGGTCCAGGAAATACCACAATCAGAAACAACACCGTTTTATCCACGCTCACCTTACGGAGTTGCAAAACTTTACGGCTACTGGATAATTGTAAACTACCGTGAAGCTTATAATATTTTTGCATCGAATGGAATATTGTTCAACCATGAATCACCGAGAAGAGGTGAAACATTTGTAACGAGAAAAATTACCCGCGCTGCATCAAGAATAGCTGCCGGCATCGATAAAGTTTTAGCTCTTGGTAATCTTGATGCAAAACGTGACTGGGGTTTTGCACCTGAGTACTGCGAAGGTATGTGGAGAATACTCCAGCATAAAGACGCAGATGATTTTGTTCTTGCAACAGGTGATACAAGAACAGTACGTGAATTTGTTGAAGTGACTTTCAGAGAGTTGGGAATTGAAATAGACTGGGAAGGCAAAGGCGCTGAGGAAAAAGGTCACGTCAAGTCAATCAACTGGAAAACAGCCGAAATACTTGTTAACAAAGATAAAGGTGAACTTAAATTCAATTATGAGTTTACAAAAAATCTTAAAACAGGTGATGTGATTGTTGCCGTTGATCCAAACTATTATCGACCAACTGAAGTTGATCTGCTGATTGGTAATCCTGCAAAAGCAGAAAAACTTTTGGGATGGAAAGCCAGCACAAAGTTTGAAGATCTTGTTAAGATCATGATAAAATCAGATATGCAGAAAGTTCTTCAGAGAGGTTATTAATCTTTTTTATGAGGGAACGGATTGATTTCGTTCCCTTACACTTCTTTTTCTTACTGCCAAATATAACATTGAAATTACCACAGCCAGGCTTATTATAATCAGGTACGTGTATGAATTTGTTCCGGCTTTTAGTGTTAGTTCATTTGTATTTCCCGCCAATACAAACGCGCCCCAGTAATATGGATTGGGCGAATACTCCTTTATAAAATCTATTTTCGCCAATCGTAACGCTTCCGACTTATCAAATCCTTCACTAAGTTTTTGATAGAACAAGCCCATCAGCTTTGAAGTATATTTATCATTAACATCCCACAAAGAAACCACAACACTTTTTGAACCCGCTTCAAAAAATGCTTTTGTCATTCCGATAATTCCTTCTGATTCATCCACCTGACCAAGTCCTGATATACACGAACTTAAAACAACAAGGTCGCTGTTAAGTTTCATCTGAACTATTTCCGATGCTTCAAGAAAACCGTCATTCTCAGCATCATAGGAATTAGAAAAGAAAATGACCGGTTGTTTGTTGAAAAGGAATGAGTGTGTTGAAAGGTGAATAACTTTTGCGTACTCAGCGTTCTGTTTAAAGTTCGTTTCGGTTGCATTGCTGCTTACTAGAACTTTATCTGCATCGATAACCTCACCGATCTGGTTTACTTCTTCAAGTGAATACTTAAGTGGTAGAAGTGCGATGTTTCTTGGTAACCCGGGCGACTCCTCAAGCAATCCTCTTCTCTCAGCATAACCTTCCGAGCTGGTGTTTATTGATGGATTACCCACGATCAAGACCTCGTTGTTGTTTTTATATTCATTGTTCTTTTGTTCAACATAAACTGAAGCTGATGGCGAGTATGAAATTCTATTCCTGTATAAAAGGTATTTCTGTCCTGTGTATTTATACGAACTTTGATCCTTGTTGAACTCAGTGACGAGAAATTCAAACGGGAAGGATTCAAGTAATCCTGATGTTGTAAAAATAATATTATCATGCTCGGGAATTTTTTCTATAACCGGAGCTGTTACTCGTGAATAAAAATTATAAGCTGCTTCAACATTGAAAGAAAACAGATCCTGGTTATAATAGACACCGGTGCTACTTGTTTCATAGTAAGGAGAGATATCAGAAAGTAATTTAATAAGCTGTTGTCTTGATACAGTTAACTCTGATACAGCAAAATCATCCCTTGAAACAACAAACGCATATGTTAATTCAGAAGCAGAAAAATATGAAACAACATGTTCATCTTTCTCAAGATTTTTCTGAAGTTCTTTGAGAGATGTGCCGGATTCAAGATTGAGATACTTTCCTATGGTTTTATCATCATCAACAATTTTTGTTTTTAGTTCATTGAATAAAAATTTCACCGAGTCCAGCTGACGTTCACTATATAATCCCGATTGAATGATCCAATCATACTCATAAATATTCTTCAGTTCTTTTTTATCTTTTATTTCCGATTGCAATTTAAGATTCACGAGATTCTGCATTGTATTTCTGGACCTGGACTTCTCAATCAGTTCAAATGCTTCTTTGAATTTTTTCTGCCTGAGATAAAATTCAGCATACGAATTAAATACAATATGCTTAGAAGTAAAATAGGATATCTGAACTTCATCATCTTCAAATAATGACCGTGACCTGTCTTCAATCAGTTTTGCTGCAGATGAATAGTATGACTCTGCCAGAGCATCAAGAGATTTTTCTTCATAAGCACGTGCAAGCCTGTAATTAGCCTCTATCATAAGATCGAATGAATTTATTTTATTTGCACGGGCAAGAGCCTGTTTGTAAAAAGCAGTCGTTCCATCAAAATCATTTGCAGCCTGATTTATTTCTCCTGCCAACAGATCACATTCAGCTAATTCATATTCGAATCCATATTGTACGGCGGTGTTTCTGACTTTCCCGATAAATTGAAATGCCTCGTTCATATCTTTTTTCTTTAAAGAAAGATAAGCGAGTGATAGTCCGGAATTAATTTCTGTATAGGGGTCGCCGATTCGTTTTGAAACTTCAAGTGCATCAGTTAAATATTTTCTTGCAAGATTCAGGCTGTCAAGATTCAGGTAAGTTAAACCAAGCTTCTGGAAAAGATCAGCGCTGAGATAAATATTTCCGGCTGCCTCACTGTTTACCGATGCCGATGTAAAATACTGAACCGCGTTTGAAAATTTATCAAGGTTATAATTTAATGAACCCAAACCCTTTTCAATTTCTGCATCGAGTGAAACTTCTTTAATTTCCTTTGCAAGTTCTCTAGCTTCACTATAATACTTCAGAGCTTTGGAATAGTTTGACATATTTGTGTATATATCCGCGAGACCGGTAAGATTTAAAATTCTTGCGCGTTTATTTTCAGCAGAAAGTTCAAGACCTTCCTCGTAAAATTTTAGAGCAGACCTGTAGTCATACATCGTTATATATATTTTGCCGATATTATCAGAAAGAAACGAAAGTCTGCTTTTATTCCCGGTATTCTTATAGTGCATAAAACTTTGTTCATAATTATACTTTGCTTCTATAAGATTATTTGTATAGGAGAATGAAACCCCCAGTTCAGAGTACGCCAGTGCTTTAATATCCTCATCACCAATCTTATCTGCCAGTGTGATTGCTTCCGTAAATTTATTTCTAGCATCATCCAGTCTTCCGTACATATCATCGCAAATACCAAGTGAAATTAAACTTGCAGCAAGCAGTTGACTGCTGTTGATTTTTTGCGAATGAATTTTAGCCTTTAAGTAAATGCGTTCCGCTTCTTTCAGCTTATCTGACAGAAGGAGTAAAGCACCTTCAGCAATAAGTGCTTTTGTCTGAACAAGAACATTGTCGGGATATTTTTCAAATATAGTTTTGATTGCTGAATATGCTTTTTCATAATCGCCCAGGTTCCTGTAAATTTTTACGTACTGAAACAAAACTTCTTCAGAATCATTATTATCTTTAAATCTATTCAGGTGTTCAAGTGAAGAATTATATTCTCCTCTTGCAGAACTGATAAGTGATAAAGCGAATGGGAAAAATTTCTTATCGACATTTGAACTTTTTTCAATTTTTGTTTCAAGAAGTCGCAAGCCGTCAGTTGCTGCAGCGGAAAAAATAAGATGTTCATAGAAAGGAAAATATGTCACGGATGAGTCAATGTAGTTAAACAAGGTGTCAAACATTGACTGATACTGTCCGAGTTTTTTCTCTATAAGTGCATAAGAAAAACTTTTTGTAAATCCTTCAGGCAGCTCGTCGATAAATTCTTTTTCAGAATTAATCATATCGACATTCAGATTAGCTAAATATTCTTCGTATAGTTTAAGAGTAGAATGATCCCAGCCGAAGTTTGAAATGATCTGCTTTAAGGAATCTATACTATGTTGAAAATTGTATGAAGTGCTTTTCTGTTTAGAGTTGTTTGATTTGTATTCAACGGGCTGAAAAGCAGAAACAAAGAGCAGTAAAGCTAATATTAGTTTTTGAGTAATCATTTAACACTTTCTACTCCAGATCAGTTAGTATCTTTTGTGCTTCTGTCATTTTACTGCCCTTACCGCTTATAACCATATTGAGATATTTCTTTGCGGAATTAATATCTTCAATCATAAGACTTGCTTTTGCGGCATAGTAGTAAGCATTTAAAGTTATGTTTGGAAATTTTCCTGAAGTATTAAGTTCAACAGATTTAATTAATGCATCTCTTCCAAGTATTGCTTGCTCACCATTGTAGGATGGGAATAAACCTATCACACTGTTTCCTGCTGTTTCGAGGTAAGCAAGACCAAGTATGTAGTGAGAGTAAAAAACGGTTTCGTCGTTTTGATTTTCTGAAATGTCTGCTTTTAAATTCTGAATGGCATTTTCAAAATCACCGGACTCTAATGATTTAAGGCTTTCCTGAAAATGTGTGGTTACACGACCGCGTGTTACATAATAGTCAGTGTCCTGATCTAATGATGCCAGCTTTTGAGCGTCTGGGGTAAAGATTGATGACGAAAATACAAGTCCAATATATATTAAAACTACAGCTGCTGCCGACATAAACATATATCTGAAAGAACTATTACTTTTTCTGACATTGACGGGAGCTTCTGTATTTTTGTTTTCCGTGACTGCGTCTTTAATTTCTCCCGCCACATACTGATCAACATCAGAATATTCGGCAAACAGAACTTTTATTTCTTCAGAACATTGAGTGCAGCTTCTTAAATGTTTTTCGATTGAAGGTATCTCATTAATTATTTTTTTGTTTTCAGGATTATTGCCGTTTTTGAAAAGGACATACTCCGCAAGCTGTTCAATGTCAGGATGCGAAATTTGTTTGATTATTTTTCCTGTAGTAAGATAAGTTTTATAGAATGAACCAGCCTCCGGATCAGAAGCAATAATCTGATTAAGCAGTTCATTTTCATCCTTATTCAGTTCCTTCTTTTGAAGGAGTTCAAATATTTTCTCAGTGTTATTCATATTTTTATTTCATTTTCAAAAGTATAGTAAATCGAAAAACAGGAAAGTGACAGTTATAGCTTATTTTTTAATTCCTCTATTGTTCTATAAAACATTTTTTTCACAGCATCCTCACTTTTATTAAGATTTTCAGCAATTTCAGAGAACTTAAGGTCTTCCCAGAAACGCATCTTAAGTATTTTCTGTTTGTCAGAGCTTAAAGTATCAAGTACCTCAAGTATTTTTCCTGCATCAACTTTATCACCGGGATTCAATTCCTTGTCCGGAATGTAATATGCTTCTTCAAGCTCAAATGTTTTTTTAGCCCGGGATTTTTTATACCAGTTAACAAAAGTCAGAAAAAGGACGCGTCTTAGCCAGAATTCAATATTGTCTACTTTATGGTATTGTTCGGCAAAAGATAAAAAGACATTATTGGTGAGATCATCAACATCATCTTTATTTAAAATTTTGCCCTGGCGATGTTTAGATAAAAAGTAGCTGTAGGAAATATGTCTGACGTAACCTGATAGCTCCTCAAATGCCTTCGAATCTCCTTCGCGGGCTGAGTTGAAGAGTTGTTCTAATTCTTTTTGCGTAAAATTTATGTAATTTAATTTATTATAGCTCAAGAGTTTGTCACTAATATTGTATTATTTTCACTGATATATTAAATATTCTTAACCTTATTAACAATATGCAAAGAATCCTCATAGTATTTTTGTTTTTGATTATTCTAACTTCTCAGGCTGTGTCTCAACCCGATCTAAAATTATATCCGGATGAAATTGAGTTTACAAATATTTTTAACAGAATTAAAAATGTTTACTTTGTTAATGAAGGCAATCAGACTCTTATAATAGATTCACTGAGTTACAATAACAATTATTATTTCACCAGGTTTGACGGGTGGGGTGGTGAATATCCTATTTACATAGCACCAGGGGATTCTTTGTTGATGGATTGTATCCTTTCAGGTTATTATATAGTTCCATCAGCCGATACTTCCGATACAATGTATGTTTACAGCAATGGAGAAGACCCGGTTGAAGATCTTGAAATAGATATAAAATATTTTGATGATAATTATGGTGACGGGATTATTAACGGCTATGTTACCGATGGTACGTTGCCCCTTCAAGGAGTAAAGGTTCATTTTCTATATTCAGGAACATACACAGTAAACTCTGTTGAAACAGACCAGTATGGTTTTTATTCGGTTGAACTCCCTCCCGGTTTATTTACTGTAGCGGCTGAAAAGGATTCATATTATGTTGCATTCCATGATGATGTGTTTGATCCTTTTAATGCCCAACAGGTTTTAGTGGAAGATGATTCAACTATTTCCATCGATTTTACTCTGGAAAAAATGACGGAGACAGGCTACTCGGTTGCCGGAAGGATCTCTGACTCACTGACACATTACCCTTTAAAAAAAGGAATTGTAGTTGTACGTAAAGGTACGCACACTCCGCCAAAACTGCTTCCCGGCAAGATGTCCTCTGTCGTTGATGAAGGAATTTACACCGCATTTATCAAGGATGATGGTACTTATAATATCAGGAATATAATCCAGCCGGATTATTATTTCGTTCAGTCTTTTTCTGATTATTTTATTCCGACTTATTATTCACTGAATAATATATCACCGCCTTTCTGGCAGAATGCCGATTCAATTCTTATTGATTCACATATTGGTTCAAGACACATTGCAATGCCGAGAGATTCTTCCTACGGCGGGGGAACGGCTATCGGAGCTGTAACAATTAATCAGCGGTTTGCAGGAATTCCATCAGATGTTGTGCTTTTTGCACGGAACGTAAATCTTGATTCAATGATATTCAATTATGTGTTCTCTAATACAGATGGCACATTCAAACT
Source organism: Ignavibacteriales bacterium (assembly GCA_016700155.1). NCBI lineage: Bacteria > Pseudomonadati > Ignavibacteriota > Ignavibacteria > Ignavibacteriales > Ignavibacteriales bacterium. Next base: position 3,793,212 of record CP065001.1, on the reverse strand, counting down.
ACCCTTTTTACCTTATGGAACTTACAAACTTGTTGCTCAACGCATAGGATATCCTGATGCATATAGTAATGAGTTTGTCATTGATAGTCTCAATCCGGAAATAACAGGATTAAACCTAAACTTTAACATTACAGAAGTTAAAGAGGATTACACTATTCCAAATAGTATTGAACTATATCAAAACTATCCGAATCCATTTAATCCATCCACCACAATTGAATTTTCACTTCCGGAAGTTCAGAATGTAAATTTAATTTTAACCAACATTCTTGGTGAAGAAACAAGTTTGATCTATTCCGGAAATCTGCCTGCAGGGAAACACAAGTTCTTTCTTGACGGTTCAAAGTTAAGTTCCGGTGTTTACTTTGTTCATCTTAAAGCAGGAATGACACGGTTGACAAAGAAAATTCTTTTATTGAAGTAGTTATATCAAAGAAATCCTGGTTCGCTGGATTTATAATATCCGGTAGTTCCCCAAAAATTCAGTTTCTGACTCTATCAAATTAGTTCTCTCCTGATTTCGACATTGGGCATTTTTCAATTACAAAAGCCATCCATAACATTTTTCATTTCTCTCCAATTTTGGTAAAAGGTTATTTAGCCTTAATTTTGCAATTGTCGAAACACCAAACTGGGAGTATAAATGAAGTCATTTTTAGTATTGTTATTTGCTGTGCTGATCACACTTACTCAATCCCATCCACAAAGTAAACTGCGATATAATCCGTTTTCAGGAACCATGGTTGTAACGCTTGAAGGCGGTCTTACACTTGAGTACACCGATTACTCAAAAACAAAAATAGATTATATGGGAAAAACATCAGTAGATTTTTTTCTTCCCGCAATATCAAGAAGCAGTTTCGGTATAAGACTAATGGGTGGAGGCGGATTCATATCAGGAGACAATTCTAAGAAACGTCCGCCGTATTTCAGAACAAGAATGATTTACGGGGGAGCGGGATTAATATACACTCTGGCGGTGACCGATGATTTCTTCCCCTACCTCTCAGCAGGTGCGCTTTATATGTGGTTTGATCCCGAAGGTGTTAACGGAATCAATCTTGCCAACAACAGAGCCGGAAGATACGATGACAAAGAGATCAACTATGTAGGTGAGATCGGAATACGGACAATGCTTAGTGAAAATCTGTCATTAAATATAAATGCTGCGTTACATGCAAGCCCCGATGATTACCTGGATGATATCAAAGCAGGTAAGCATAATGATGTATTCTGGGTAGCTGGTGCGGGAGTATCGTATGCTTTTTTTACTGAAAAAGATACTGATGAAGACGGTGTGTTCGACTCAAAAGATATGTGTCCCGAAACACCCAAAGGAGTTGTGGTTGATGAATTCGGATGTCCGCTCGATACCGATAAAGACGGAGTTGCAGATTATTTAGACAAATGTTCTAATACGCCTGCAAATGTAAAAGTTGATAAGAATGGATGTCCGCTGGATTATGATACTGATGGTGTGCCTGACTATCTGGATCTTTGTCCCAACACACCTAAAGGAGTATTGGTTGATGAACATGGCTGTCCGCGCGATGAAGACAAGGATGGAGTGCCGGATTATATTGATAAATGTAAAAACACCCCCGCAAAAGTTGAAGTTGATCAGAACGGCTGTCCTTTGGATACGGATAAAGATGGTGTGCCTGATTATTTGGATGAATGTCCCGGTACACCTGAAGGAAGTGAAGTTGATTCAAGGGGCTGTATAATATTTGATGAAGTTGCCGAAACAGTTCTTAGTGCCAACACAAATTTTGAATTTGGTAAATGGGATTTACTCCCAAGCGCTTACCCTGTCCTGGATAATATTACAGAAGTGATGAAACTAAAACCTGAAACCAAATGGAGAGTTGAAGGTCATACAGACAATGTAGGCTCGGATAAATACAATGACAGATTATCTCTGGACAGAGCACAAGCGGTTGTCAATTATTTTGTTTCAAAAGGAATTGATAGAAAAAGATTTGATGTTGCCGGATTGGGTAAAAAATATCCTGTAACAAGTAATGACACTGAAGAAGGAAGATCACAAAACAGAAGAGTTGTAATAATAAAAATTAATTAATTGCAGATTATTTTCTGCCTAATTCGCACCTTAAAAAATGAGGTTAAAAAATGTTTGATGAAAAATATAAATTCACTTGTGTTGACCGGTTTCTGAAGTATGTAAAATATGATACTCAGTCAGATGAAGAATCAACAAGTTTTCCGAGTACTGAAAAACAAAAAATATTATCACAGGTTTTAGCCGATGAATTAAAATCACTCGGACTGAAAGATGCGCACATGGACGAGTGGGGTTATGTAATGGCAACACTTCCATCCAACACAACAAAAAAAGTTGACCCTGTTGCATTCATCGCACACGTTGATACTTCTCCCGCAGTAACCGGGTTGAATGTTAATCCAGTAATCAGAAAAAATTATCAGGGCGGTGATATAAAACTTGAGAACGGTGGTTGGGTAATAAAAGAAAGTGAAAATCCTGATTTGAAATACATGAAGGGCTTTGACATTATAACAACAGACGGTTCCACACTGCTCGGTGCCGATAACAAAGCCGGTGTGGCGGAAATAATGGATGCTGTAAATTATCTGCTGACACATCCCGAAGTAAAACATGGTGATATAAAAATCTGTTTTACTCCTGATGAAGAAGTGGGAAGAGGAACAGAAAAAATCGATCTTAAAAAACTTGGTGCTAAGTATGCATATACAGTTGATGGTTCGAGCCGCGGCGAAATTGAAACTGAAACTTTCTCCGCTGATGCTGTTGTTATAAAATTCCTCGGTAAAAATATTCATCCCGGTTACGCAAAAGGGATAATGATAAACTCAATTAAAATTGCTGCTGCATTTATTGAGAAGCTGCCGAAAGATACTCTGTCACCCGAAACTACAGAAAAGAGAGAAGGGTATGTTCACTGCACAACCATTAATGGTAACGAAGAAGTTACAACTATGAAATTTATTATCCGTGATTTCATTACTGCTAAACTAAAAGAGTATGAAGATTTTTTGAAAAAACTTGCAGAAGAAACTGTAGCAAAATATCCCGGAGCAAAATTGGAATTCCAGGTTATCGAGCAATACAGGAATATGAAAGAAGTACTCGACAATTATCCAAATGTAACAAACCACGCAGTGGAAGCACTCAACAGGTTAAACATAAAGCCGATCATGCATCCTATACGCGGCGGTACTGATGGCTCACGTTTGTGTTTTATGGGATTACCAACACCAAATATTTTTGCTGGCGAACATAGCTTCCACTCACAGCTTGAGTGGGTAGCAATTCAGGATATGGAAATGGCTGTGAAGATGATTGTAGAAGTAGCAAAAGTGTGGGAAGAGAAGGCGTAAGAGTTTAATAGCACGCAGATGACACCGATTAAACTGATCTGCGCTGATCAGGATAATCTGTGTTGTCTGTGTTCCATTGGAATGTTGATTCGATGAATAAACAGTTTAAAAACCAGAGTCTCTACAAACCAGAGTTGATGGCTCCTGCCGGTGATTGGACAATGCTCAACGCCGCTATTAATGCTGGTGCTGATGCTGTATACTTTGGTCTGGATAAACTTAACATGCGGGCAAAGGCTGCAAACTTTACTATTGAAGAATTACCCGAGATAATTTCACTTTGTAAAAAAAAATCAGTTAAAACTTATCTTACTCTCAATACAATTGTATTTGAAGAAGAATTAAATGATCTTGATGAAATTATTATTGCGGCAAAAAAAAATCAGGTTGATAGAATTATCTGTTCAGATTTAGCAGTAGCTGATATTTGTTCAAGACATAATTTTCCCTTTTGTATTTCGACCCAGAGTTCAATTTCAAATTCATTAGCAGCGGATATTTATAAAAAACTCGGCGCGGTAAGAATTGTTCTGGCAAGAGAATGTTCCCTTAAAGAAATAAAGAGGATTCGTACCAAAACTGATCTGGAAATTGAAGCTTTTGTTCACGGGGCTATGTGTATTGCGGTCAGTGGCAGATGTTTTATGAGTCACCACCTGTTCGGCAAAAGCGCAAACCGGGGAGAATGTATTCAACCATGCAGACGCGAGTATGAAGTTTATGATGCTGCCATCAAAAAATCGATGATAGTCGGTGAAGATTATATTATGTCGCCCAAAGATCTTTGTACAATTGAATTTATTGATAAACTTATTGAAGCCGGAATAAACTCATTCAAAATTGAAGGAAGAAAACGAAGTCCGGAATACGTCGCGACAACAGTAAGTGTTTACAGGAATGCGATTGATGACTACTTCAATGGTTCACTGAACGATGAAAAGAAAAAAAATTATTTAGGGAAGCTTGAAACAGTTTTTAACAGGGGGTTTTCATCGGGCTTTTATTTTGGGATACCAAGCTCGGAAGAATATGCGGATATTTACGGAAGCAAAGCAGCCACCCGCAAGGTGTATACGGGAAGAGTTATAAACTATTACAAAAAAAACAAAGTAGTATATATATCAATTGAATCAGGTGCAGTTTATACAGGTGATGATATTTTGATTATTGGTCCTACTACAGGTGTAGTGGAAGTAAAACCCGATATAATTTTGAATGAAGATAAAAATGTCTCATCTGCATCTAAGGGGGAAAGAGTAACTTTCCCATGTTCTGTTTTAGTTCGTCCTCACGATAATGTTTATGTTGTTCGCCAGGCAACAGACGAAGATTAAACATACATCATAATTTTCCACAATGTTTCAAGGAACTTTTTAAACATAAAAATGTTTTATAATAAAAATCAGGAGGTTAGATAATGAAATGTCCGGTTTGTGAAGTTGAACTTACAATGTCAGAAAGACAGGGAATTGAAATCGATTATTGCCCAAAGTGCAGAGGTATTTGGCTGGACAGGGGCGAACTCGATAAAATAATTGAACGATCTGTCTCATATGATGAAGACTTAAATAAACAGCAAAGTTTCCATAATGATAAAGACGATGACTTCTACAAAAAGCAGAGATATGAGAACGATCAATATTATAAAAAGAATAAACGCAGATCTTTTTTGGGTGACATATTTGATTTTTAATCCATGCCATTAAGTGACATAATACTCTTTTTCATAGCTGGTGTAGTGCTGCTGTTTGTTGGTGCTGAGGGATTGATCCGCGGTAGTTCAAATCTTGCAATTAAAATCGGAATTAAACCATTAGTTGTTGGTCTGACTGTGGTTGCCTTTGGAACCAGTACGCCTGAATTAGTAGTTAGCTTAAAAGCAGCTTTGATTGGTAACGGCTCAATTTCACTTGGAAATGTTGTCGGTTCAAACATAGCTAATATTGCTTTAATACTCGGAGTGGCTGCACTCATTAAACCTTTGGATGTTCATACAAGTGTTATCCTAAGAGAAATTCCAGTTATGATTGGAATAAGTTTAGTGCTGATGCTGCTTTTACTTGATGGTGAATTAGGTTTTACAGATGGGTTAATTTTTGTGATTGGATTATTGGTTTATGTTTTTGTTAATGTGATAATGGCTCTCAAAGAAAAAAATGCGGAAGTAAATTCTGAATTCAATGAAGGTTTAAAAAGCAAACTAGGAATTTCTGTCTCAATACTTTTTATGATAGGCGGGTTGGGCTTATTAATAGTTGGCGCAGATTTATTTGTTCGGAGCGCGGTTGCAATCGCAAAGAAATTTGACGTAAGTGACGCTGTAATAGGATTGACAATAGTTGCAGTCGGCACCAGCCTGCCTGAATTAATTACTTCGATTGTAGCATCATATAAAAAGGAAGCAGATATAGCAATCGGGAATGTTGTTGGCTCTAATGTTTTTAATATTCTGGGAATACTGGGCATCACTGCACTAATAGTTCCAATAAGTTCAGCTGGAATCAGTTATCTGGATTTAGGAATGATGTTATTTACTGCAATTCTTTTACTTCCGCTGAGTAAAAGTGGATTTTCCATCACGCGTCTTGAAGGTGGTTTCTTATTAGCGGGTTATTTGTTTTATATTTATTATTTGCTTCCTTAAGAAGAATTCAAATTTTCTATAGGATGGCTTTACAATCTCCTTCAAAATATTTTATAAGATTAATTCCTTTCTATGCTTCAAATATAAATTGACGGAATCATTAATTATGCGGTAAGCTTCTTCTTTCCCCAAAAACTCATCGACTATTACGTGTTTATGCTCAAGCTTTTTGTAGTCTTCAAAAAATCTTCTAAGTTCAACAATAGTATGCGGCGGAAGTTCTGATATATCATTTATATAATTGACTGCCATATCATTTTTAGCAACTGCGATTATCTTATCATCCTCTTCATCATCATCGACCATTCTCATAACGCCGATAACTTTTGATTCAATAAGGCATAATGGATCAACATCAATCGAACAGATTACAAGTATATCGAGCGGATCTTTATCGTCACAATAGGTCTGTGGAATGAATCCATAGTTAGCCGGATAATGAACCGATGAATAAAGAACGCGGTCTAATTTTAACAGACCGCTTTCCTTATCAAGTTCATATTTCCCTTTTGAACCCTTTGGAATTTCAATTATTGAATTAACAATCTCGGGAATATTTTTCCCCGGACTTACACTGTGCCATGGATTAAAATTTGTCATCATACTTTGTCTAAATAAAAATGAATTGAACAATAATAAAAATCGGCAGAAGAATTATCAGTGAAAACTTAAACATATAACTGAAGAAGTCAGGCATCTTAATATTATTTTCTTCTGCAACAGCTTTAACCATAAAGTTTGGTCCGTTGCCGATGTAAGTCATACTACCGAAAAATACTGCCGCGGTACAGATTGCTTTAAGTAATACTTCTGGAATTCCCGCAATCATTTCAGGGGATGTAACTCCTAATCCCATAGCTAGTGAATGGAACGTTACTGCAGTAGGAGTATTATCAAGGAAACTACTTAGCAATCCCGTGTAATAATAAAACTGTTGTGGTGAGGTTACCCCGAGTGTTTTTGCGTTAGCTTCAAGATATAAAAGACATGGAACCATTGTGATAAAAATTCCAAGGAAAAGATATGCGACTTCTTCAATTGGTCCCCAGGTAAAATTATTTGAAGTGCGAACAAGTTTTGTTGTAAACTGCAATGAACAAACCGCCATAAGTACTATCGCAATTTCCCTGATGAATTTGTAGTAGTGGCTTTCATGAATCAAACCAATGTATTGTTCATTTAAGAAGGCAACTGCAAGTACAACTCCAACAAGCCAGATAAAATTTAATTTCCCTTCTATCTTAATTGGTCTTACGTTTTTCACGTCACGTTGAATTGCTGATTCCGGTTCTTTCTTGTAATAGAAACTATCAACTATGAAGTAAACAATTAACAAAATCAAATTTGTAATCAGCCATTCAGGAAATAGTTTTAAGAACCATGTAAAATCCGCACCGCGTAAGTACATCATAAACAACGGCGGGTCGCCGAGTGGTGTTAAAAGTCCGCCGCAGTTTGCAACTATTCCAATGAAAAATAATATCGTATGGACTTTAAATGTTCGCTGCCTGTTGGTTTGTATAACGGGTCTTATCAAAAGCATTGCCGCACCGGTTGTTCCCATTATTGATGCAAGTACAGCGCCGATACCAAGGAACAAGGTATTTATCGTTGGCTTGGCTTCAATATCTCCGGTAAGATAAATTCCTCCTGTAATTGTAAACAAAGCACCAAGAAGAATAAGGAATGGAACATAGTCAAAAACTATTGTTTCAATTAATCGTTCTGTTAATCCGTTTGCAAGAAGATAAATAATAACCGGTATGCTGAGTATTATTGCGATGATAAGTTTGTTTTTATTTTTTTCCCAGAAGTGATTCATAAAAAGTGGTAAAGCAGCAATTGATCCAAGCATAAGAACAAAAGGTAAGAGACTGAGAAGATGTACCTCGTGAGTTGTTGTTTCCATATAAAGTCCGAATATTTAAAGTAATAGTTTACATTTTATCCGCACTGCTTATCCCCTTAGTGCTTATGAAGACTAACAGTCTGAATAATTAAGCAACAAAATTTTTGCTCAACAAACTTATTGAAAAAAGAATTCAAAAAACTCATGGGATATAAGAAATTATTATTAATTCTTTAACATGATCTGCCTGTGTTAACTTTGAATAACTTCTTCAAATATGTATTTTTAGCCACATTTTTCAACATAATATTCACTTAATCATTTTACACATAATATGAGATTCAGTAAAACGTTCATTCCAACTTTAAAAGAAGTTCCAAACGATGCAGTGGTTATAAGTCACATACTTATGTTAAGATCAGGTATGGTAAGAATGCTGGCTGCAGGTATCTATTCATTTCTTCCGCTAGGATATAAAGTCATAAAAAAAATTACGGAAATAATCCGACAGGAAATGGATAATATCGGCGGACAGGAATTTCACTTCCCAGCATTAAACCCAACAGAGATTTGGGAAGAAACAAACCGTGTGGCTGCATTCGGCGATACAATGTTTCATGTAAAAAACAGGGAATACATTCTTGCGCCGACACACGAAGAGATAGTAACATATCACGCAAGGAATGTAGTAAAGTCTTATAAAGATATGCCGCAGATATGGTACCAGATTCAAACAAAATTCAGGAATGAACCAAGACCAAGAAGCGGCGTCATTCGCGGACGTCAATTTTTAATGAAGGACGCTTATTCACTTGATACATCGTGGGAAGGGCTTGATAAATCATATAATCTGCATGACCAGGCATACAGAAAAATATTTGACAGGTGCGGATTAAAATATTTTGTTGTTGGTGCATCAAGCGGTGCAATGGGTGGAACAGGCTCAGAAGAATTTATGGTAAAGTCACAGGCTGGTGAAGATACTGTAGCTTATTGTGAAGCATGTGGTTATGCAGCGAATGTTGAAGTTGCAGTTTCAAAAGTAAAACCAAAAGAAAGAGACACCGAAAGCAAACAGCTTTATGAAATTTCAACACCTGATGTAAAAAGTATAGATGAACTTTGTGAGTTTTTAAAGATAGATGAAACACAATGTGCAAAGTCAAGAGTGTATATACTAGATAATCAACCGGTATTAATTTTAATGCTCGGCAATGATGAAGTAAATGAAACCAAGCTGAATAAAATTCTTGGCGGTGAAGCAAGACCCGGGCATCCCGAAGAGTTAAAAGAAATTACCGGAGCGGATGCCGGTTCTATAGGACCAATTGGTTTCAAGGGAAAAATAATCGCTGACCTGAGATTAAAAGATGCAAACAATCTTTTCAGCGGCGCAAATAAAAATGATTATCACATTGGTGGAATAGATTTAGTACGGGATGTAAAAACAATTGAGTACGCTGATCTGAGAATTGTAAAAGCAGGCGAAGGCTGTACACAATGTGAAAGTAATCTTGATGTTTTTCCCGCCATTGAGCTTGGGCACATTTTCAAGCTTGGTACAAAATACTCAGATGCTATGGGTGCTAAATTCCTTGATGAAAAAGGTGAAGAACATCCTATCATTATGGGAAGCTACGGCATCGGTGCTGAGCGTGTTATGGCTTGTTACATCGAGCAGCACAATGATGAAAAAGGAATTATCTGGGATAAAACTCTTGCCCCATTTCATGTTCATCTTTTAGGACTCAACATGAAAAAAGATGAAATTGTAAAAACCTGTGAAAAGATTTATAAGAATCTTGAACTGAACAGTGTTGAAGTTCTCTTTGATGACAGGAATGACGCACAGGCTGGTGTAAAGTTTAACGATGCTGATCTTCTTGGTCTGCCTATTCAGGTAATAGTGGGAGAAAAGAAACTCAAAGAAAATAAAGTTGAAGTGAAAGTGAGAAAATCCGGTGAACGATTTGATGTTAGTCTTGATGAACTGATACAAAAGATAACCGACTTATTGATTGAAGTTTGATTAAGACTATTATTTTCGATTTATCAGAAGTTCTTATAAAAGGCATTATTGGTATTGGTGAAAAACTAACTCCTCATATCGATCAACCTGCTGACATAATTGATAAAGCATTCTGGGGACCGAATCTTAGGGAACTTTTTATCAAGAATATTTCTGAAGATAAATACCTTGATAATATCATAACTCTCAATAATTGGAACATTTCAAAACCAATTATCAAAGAGATCATAAGAAATAATTTTCATTTCACTTATGATGAAAATATTTCTCTCCTTAAAGAACTAAGCACTAAATATCCTGTTTATCTTTTATCAGATCACGGCATTGAATGGATTGAATATATTCATTCACAATATAACTTCTTCTCTGTTTTTCAAAAACAGTTTTATTCTTATGAATATGGTTCAACAAAAAAAGAAGAAATAACTTTTCAACACTTTCTAAACTCTACTGGGCTAAAAGCAGAAGAGTGTTTGTTCATCGATGACAATTTCAAAAATGTTGAAACAGCAAAACGGGTTGGAATAATTGCCGTGCAATTCAAAGACGGAGATGATTTGGAGAAAAATATTTTTCAAATTATCTCTCAAATCGAATAAATATCCTCTCCCCACAATCACCACTAAATATGAATTTGGCCCGCTTGGGTATAAAATTAAAATATTACTTGCATTTATACCTATTCGGGTATATTTTTGAGCAAGAAAATAATTATTACACCCGTACAGGTATATAAATGAATCAACTTTCAAAATTTGTAAAAGAAAAAAGGAAAAAACTAAAGTTCACACAAACTCAACTTGCAGAACGAGCCGGGGTAGGATTAAGATTTATTCGTGAACTTGAACAGGGGAAAAAGACGCTTCAAATGGATAAAGTGAACCAGGTTTTGTTTTTATTTGGACATGAGCTTGGACCTATCAGGAAAAATTATGAAGGTGATGAATGAAAAAAGGAAAAGTTTTTTATAAAGATTTTTTTGCCGGAATAATTCAGGAGGATGAGAACGGATATTCGTTTAGTTATGATAAAGAATATCTAAACTTAACTTCATCAAAGGCAATTAGTTTTTCTTTACCACTACGCGAAGAAACTTATAACAGTAAAACGATGTTCCCTTTTTTTGATGGATTAATTCCAGAAGGCTGGCTGCTTGATATAGCTGAGAGCAATTGGAAGATAAATCCAAGAGACAGAATGAGTTTACTCCTGGCATTTTGTAAAGATTGTATAGGTGCTGTCAGTGTTATCCCTTTCGAGGTTGGGGATGAATGATATGAACAAAAAATGTCTGTTCTGTTACATGCCGCTAAAAACCGAAGAGATAGATTTTCATTTACAATGTAGTAAGTATTTTTTTGGAGTAGATACTCCGCCGCAATTGGATTTTTCCTTAGATGAAATTGAAAACCTTGCATTAAAAGTATTAGGCAGACAGAATTCTGTAACGGGTGTGCAACCTAAACTTTCACTTGAATTATCGAAAGAAAAAAAAGGAAATAACAGATTGACAATTGTCGGACTTTGGGGGAACTATATTTTCAAACCGCCTTATAATCGGTTCCCTGATATGCCCGAGAATGAAGATTTAACAATGCATCTTGCGGCTTTGTTTGGAATTAAAACAGCACACCATTCTTTAATTCGCATGAAGTCAGGCGAACTTGGTTATATCACAAAAAGATTTGACAGACGTAAATCAGTGAAACTGCATCTTGAAGATATGGCTCAAATAACTGAAGTATTAACTGAGCGAAAATATTCAGGCTCAATGGAAAAAATTGGTAAAGCTATTCTGAAGTATTCTGACTTTGCCGGAAATGATGTGATAAGATTTTTTGAACTCACACTTTTTTGTTTTGTAACAGGTAATTCAGATATGCATTTGAAAAACTTTTCCTTACTAAGAAATGAAGATGGAGAAACAGAATTTTCTCCTGCGTATGATTTGCTGGCTGTAAAACTATTAATGCCTAAGGATAAAGAAGAGCTCGCATTAACTTTAAATGGTAAAAAAAATAATCTAAGAAGAAAAGATTTTGAAAAATTTGCAGATAATCTTGGTATTGTAGAAAAGGTCAGAGATAATACTTTTTCGAAATTATTTAAGACTCAAAAAAAATTCGATGATGTTATCGACATAAGTTTCCTGAAGGATGAAATGAAAGATGATTACAAATCTCTTATTTCAGATAGACTGTCAATACTTCAATAACGATTTAACTTCTATCTCAAACCGGCATTAGTTATTTTTGAATAAGAGAATAAAAAACTTTCTCAGCGTAAAAAGAGGAGAGGATTATGGATAAACTTTTATTGCTCGGCGCTGAAGCCATAGCACAGGGGGCAATCGACGGGGGAATGTCAGGCATCTATGCTTACCCGGGAACACCTTCAACTGAAATTACAGAATATGTTCAACACAGCAGTTTTGCGGATGAAAGAAAAATTCACAGCCAATGGTCTGCAAATGAAAAGACTGCAATGGAAGCCGCACTTGGGATGAGTTATGCAGGTAAACGCACAATGGTTTGTATGAAACATGTCGGTTTAAATGTTGCCGCTGATGCTTTTATCAACTCGGCAATAACAGGAGTAAACGGCGGACTAATTGTCGCGGTTGCAGACGACCCTTCAATGCATTCATCACAGAATGAACAGGATTCACGCTTCTTTGGTAAGTTTGCAATGATACCTATTCTTGAGCCATCCAATCAGCAGGAATGTTATGATATGGCTTACGAAGGTTTTGAACTTTCTGAAAAATATAAAATTCCTGTTATGATAAGATTGACAACCCGTCTTTCACATTCCCGTTCTGGTGTTGAAACAAGACCGGTTAAAGATCAGAATAAATTAACATACCCTCAGGACCCTATTCAGTTTGTATTGCTGCCATCAAATGCCCGAAAAAGGTATAAAGGATTGTTATCTGTTCAGTCAATGTTGGAACAGGAATCTGAACGATCTAACTACAATGCCTATTACCCCGGGCGCGATAAATCACTTGGCATAATTGCATGCGGAATTGCATATAACTATCTCAAAGAAAATTATCCTGACAGAAAACCACGTAACCCTGTTCTTCAACTTAGTCAGTATCCGCTTCCTTTTTCTAAAGTAGAAAAGATTGTGAATGAATGTGAACGTGTCCTGGTTCTTGAAGATGGTTACCCGCTTGTTGAGGAAATGTTAAAAGGATTTTTACCAAAGGATAACAAGATCAGTGGAAGACTGGATGGAACTATTCCGAGAGATGGTGAATTAAATCCCGACATAGTTGCAAAGGCTTTAGGTATGCCGGTTAAAACAGGAATGAAAGTTCCATCTATTGTTGCAAACAGACCACCGGAACTTTGCGCCGGATGCAGTCATAGAGACATTTATTCAGCGCTAAATGAAACGATGAAAGACTTCGGCAAGCAAAAAGTTTTTTCTGATATTGGATGTTATACACTAGGCGCACTTCCGCCATGGAATTCAATTAATTCATGTGTTGATATGGGTGCATCAATTACAATGGCTAAAGGTGCTGCTGATGCGGGCGTTCGTCCATCTGTTGCAGTTATAGGTGATTCAACCTTTACACACAGCGGTATGACTGCACTGCTTGATGCCGTAATCGAAAACACTCCTATGACTGTTATTATCTCTGATAATTCCACAACCGGAATGACCGGGGGACAGGCATCACACGCAACAGGAAGACTTGAAGAAATATGTATAGGGCTTGGTGTAAAACCTGAGCACGTAAGAACGCTTACTCCTTTGCCAAAACATCATGATGAAATGGTAAAAGTGCTAAGAGAAGAAATGCTCTATGATGGTGTATCTGTTATTATTCCGCGAAGAGAATGTATTCAGACTGTTAGCAGAAGTAAGAAAGAGAATAAGATAAAAGTAGAAGAGACTGTTAAATAATTCATATATTTCTTAAAGTATAGATCCTGAACCAGGTTCAGGATGACATTCGAAGTTATTACAGGACTTAATATGAAATCAGACATAATACTATCGGGGGTTGGCGGACAAGGGATACTTTCAATTGCGGCAACAATAGGAATGGCTGCACTTGAAAATCAACTATATCTAAAACAAGCTGAAGTTCACGGTATGAGTCAGCGCGGCGGTGCTGTACAATCACATCTTAGAATTTCTGAAAAAGAAATTGCGAGTGACTTAATTCCCGAGGGAAGAGCAGATATAATAATTTCTGTTGAACCGATGGAATCACTTCGCTACCTGCCATGGCTTTCGGAGAATGGATGGCTTGTAACGAATACAACTCCATTCATAAATATTCCTGACTATCCTGAAATGAAAGACATACTTGCAGAAATTGAAAAGCTTCCTCAGCATATTGCAATAAATGCAGATGAAATTGCAAGACACGTAAAATCGCCCCGTTCATCGAACATTGTAATGCTTGGCGCTGCTTCTCCGTTTATTGATATTCCTTATGAATCACTTGAAATCGGAATACAAAAAATATTCGGAAGAAAAGGTGAGAAGGTTGTTCAGTTAAATATCGATGCTTTGAAGGCAGGAAGAGAATTTGCTCTGGAACATAAGGGAGTTTCTTGATCAAAAAATAATTTTTTCAACAAAAACTTTGTGCTCTTTGTGGTTAAATATTGTCACCACAAAGAGCACTAAAAACAACTTATTCCGTATCCGGTTTACCTCTCAACGAATCCCATATCATATAAGCACAAAGTAAAGCGAACATAATTAAACCGATAAGTTCTGCTGAATGTGATTCAACCCAAACAGGGTCAACCCAGTTATAATCCAGGTAACGCAAGAATGCACTGAGTACACCCATCAACGCACCACCGGCAATAAATCCTGAAGCTATTAATGTTCCTCGTTCTCTTCTTGCATTATTTACTTTTTCATCTTTGCTTCTAGTCGAAACGAAGTGCGCTATCAATCCACCAACTAATAAAGGAGTGTTAAGTTCAAGAGGAATATACATACCAAGTGCGAAGGCGAGAGCAGGGACTTTTATCATTGTTAATACAAGAGCCAGGATTGCACCGACGATGTATAATGCCCAGGGTGCCGGCTGCTGGTCCATCAATGGTTGTATAACTGCTGCCATTGCATTTGCCTGCGGTGCAACAAGCGCTCCTTCACCAGTGAAACCATAAGTTTCATTTAAAATCATTATAACAAAACCAACGGTTGCTGCAGAAACAAGCACACCAAGAAATTTCCATTGTTCCTGGTGTTTGGGAGTTGAACCAAGCCAGTAACCAACTTTTAGGTCAGTAATAAATCCGCCAGCCATTGATAATGCTGTACAAACAACACCGCCTATTATTAATGCGGCAATCATTCCTTCTTCACCTTTTAATCCAACAGATGTTAAAATTATAGATGATAAAATTAATGTCATCAATGTCATACCGCTCACTGGGTTTGTACCGACAATAGCGATTGCGTTTGCTGCGACTGTTGTAAACAAAAATGAAATGATAAGTACGATTAATAAACCGGTAATAGCCCAGCCAAGATTATCAACAACACCAAGATGGAAGAATACAAATAATAAAATAGCGCTAACGATAATGCCAATCATTATCACTTTCATTGATACATCTTTTTGCGTGCGAATGCCGCCTTCCAATCCGGTTTTCTTTTCAAAAATTTCTTTAAAGCCCAATGACAAAGCAGATTTAATAATTTTTGATGAACGGATAATTCCGATTATTCCTGCCATGGCAATACCGCCGATACCAACATGACGTACATACTGCCTGAAAATTTCTTCGGCACTCATTGCTGAGATTATTTTTGTCGCACCTGTTCCAAATGGTTCTGTTAATCCTGCCCCGATATATGATACAACAGGCACAAGTAAATACCATGATAGGAATGAACCTGCGGCTATGATTGCCGAGTATTTTAAACCTACTATGTAACCAAGCCCCATTACAGCTGCGCCGACATTCAACCTGAAAACAAGTTTGAATTTGTCTGCAAGCATTTCACCGACACCAACAACACGTGTTGTGAAAGTTTCACTCCACCAACCAAATGTTGCAATTATAAAATCATAAACGCCGCCGATTAGTCCGCTTACAACAAGTACAAGAGCCTGCTTGCCGCCCTTTTCACCGGCGACTAAAATTTCTGTTGTAGCTGTTGCTTCAGGGAAAGGAAATTTTCCATGCATCTCTGAAACAAAATATTTTCTGAAGGGGATCAAAAATAATATTCCCAGTATTCCTCCGAATGCGGACGCAAGAAATATCTGGTAGAAGTGCACATTAAGGTTAAGTATATATAAAGCGGGAATTGTAAAGATCGCTCCTGCGACAATCAAACCCGAGCTTTGTCCGATAGATTGTATAATTATATTCTGACCAAGTGAGCCTTTTATCTTTAACAACGTTGAAACACCTACAGCAATTATTGCAATTGGTATAGCTGCTTCAAATACCTGTCCGATTTTTAATCCAAGATATGCAGCGGCGGCAGAAAATAATGATGCCATTAGTAAACCGAAAATAACGGAGTATGGTGTTATCTCGCGTGGTGTTTGTGCTGCTGGCATTATTGGAAGATATTCTTCACCCGGCTTTAATTCAGTGTACGCATTGGAAGGAAGCCCTGTTGAGCTTGCATTCGGGGTATGGTCATGACTCATACTTTATTCCTTCAGAAATTATTTTAGTTAAGTTGATTAATGTTTTCAGTTTCAGTTTTTTTCTGGTCAAGTTTATTGTAATCAAGTTCTGAACCAAACATGCTATGCGGGATAAGATAAACAACAAGCAGTAAAATTGATGCTGCAAAAGTCCAGCGTTCAGGTTTTTGTGATTTATACAAAGCAATAAACGCAATAACCCATCCTATCAAAGCGATAAGGGTTTTGTTATCTGTCAGATCAGTACCGAATGGGAAGCCCGTCCAGAAGGCTCCGAACGCATAGTATTGTGTTATTGGTCCGAGTATCATTCCGCCAATGATGAGGAAAAATAATGTGACGAATGTAAGTCGTTTTAATTTTGGCTGCGGATTAAAAAACTCCAAACCTGTTCTTGTTGATAACAACATTGTTCCGAACATCGCTATTATGTGTGGAATTAAAATGAACATCGGAACATCATCTTTAAATCTTATAACTATATGCTCGTCTTTTGGAATCTGAATTTCGTCTTCACCTTCACTTAGTTGAATGAAGTATTCTAACTTTCCCGCCGATGGCTGTTTGGGAAGCAATGCCTGAAGTTTACCTTCTTTGTATATCATATTTACTTCTGTAAACTCATCATTAGTCTTAAATCTTTTCCATAACAGCTTCCCGCCGATCATATTGTTGTTAAATTTTATTTCAACGGGACAATCAGATGAGGTGCTGTGGCTGCGCTCAAAGCGGTAATTGATTTCTTCATTACTAAAATTAATTTTACCGGAAAGAGGATAAGTAGGACCGGTAGTTCGCTGATAATAAACTCCGGCAAGCGTGATGACAACAGCAATAATCCAAAACAGAACAGTTCTTTTCATAAACTCCGGTATTATAAAAAAGCTTTTCAAACTTAATAAGAAAATGAGAGGAATACTATAAATAATAATACCCCAATAATGATTAATCATTTCACTATTTTTGAACTATGAATGGAAAACTTTATCTCGTATCAACACCGATTGGAAATTATGAGGACATTACTCTACGCGCACTTCGTGTTCTTAAAGAATGCGATTTTATAATTTGTGAAGAGTACAAAGAAGCGAGAAGATTTCTTTCTCACTACAAAATTGAAAATGAATTAATTTCACTTAACGAGCACAATGAAAAAGAAACCGCCGAAGAGATTATTCAAAAATTATCGGAGGGAAAATCCGCTGCATTAATTTCAGATTGCGGAACACCATTGTTCTCAGACCCCGGTCATTTACTTGTTGATTTATGTATTGGTTATAAAGTAGATGTCGTACCGGTTCCCGGTGCAAGTTCACTTCTTGCCGCACTTACAGGCTCGGGATTAGACTTCGAAAAATTTTACTATTACGGATGGCTTTCACCCAAAAAAGAAGAAAGACGAAACCAGTTATTCCATTTGAAAAAAAGAAACGAAACAATTGTGCTTATGGAAACTCCCTACAGGTTAAAGCAATTGCTTTCTGATATGGTTAAGATCATTGGCACAGGCACACATTGCGTGCTTGCATTCGAATTAACAAAACCAAATGAAAAGTTTTACCGCGGAACGGCAGAACAAATATTGAGTATTGCTGAGAAAGAAAACCTTAAAGGTGAATTTGTTTTGATATTAGATCGTAAATAAAGTATGCGTTGTATATTTTTTTATGTTAAATTTGATATAAGCGAGTAATAAAAACTTAATATTTAATTCTTTATGCAAAGTGATCTAAAAAATATTTTAGCAGAGGTGAAACCTGTATTACAAAGACTTTATGGTACTGAGTTAGCTGAAGTTGTACTTTACGGTTCTTATGCTCGTGGTGACCAGAATGAAAATTCAGACATAGATTTATTAATTGTTCTAAAATCTTTACAATCTGCCGGGCGTGAAATTGACCGAATGGTAGATGTAATTTATGACATCAATTTGAAATACAACACATTGATTTCGATAATTCCGGTTTCTTATCAGGATTACATAAAAATTCAAAGTCCACTTTTATGTAATATAAGAAAGGAAGGAAAAAAAGTTGCGTGAGATTGATTCACTTCTGAAGAGAGCAGACCGATTTTTAATATCCTCACAAATGTTAATCAAAGATGGTGATTTTGAATCATCCGTATCGCGATCATATTATGCAATGTTTTTTTGTGCACAAGCATTATTACTTTCCAAAGGCTTAAGCTATTCTTCACATAAAATGACTATTTTAGCATTCGGCGAAAATTTTGTGAAAACGGAAATCTTCTCAAAAGATATGGGCAAGGATTTTAACAAAGCGTTTGACAGGAGACAATTGAGTGATTACAATTTTGAATTTATTATCAGCAAAGAAGAAGCTGAGGAACTACTAGATTCAGCAAAATATTTCATTCAAACTATTAGTGATTATTTGAGAATGAAAAATTAAAATAACTAACCTAATATTTTCGAAACATCATGCCTCCCAAACTCTGTCCCAAAATTATTCTTGAAGGTACACGCCTGACATTTAAAACTGAAATTGCTTTTGAACTGAATGAACACCCGCGGATTGTTGGTCCCAGAAAATATAGATATCATTCCCCAATTATTTCTGCTGAGTGGTGCGCGTTCACGAATTTTCCCTGGGGAAGAGGATTGATTAATTTTAATCCTGCTGAAGAAGCATTAGCAATGGAGACATATCACACATGGCTTCGTTTATTTGAACTGCAAAAATATTATTCGTGGATTGTTGACAGGTTTCACATTTCAACCAAAGCTCATCAGCTTCAGTATCACAAAAAAGAATATGACTTCAGGTGGATTGAAGAGAGATTGTTAGCGTTGGGATTTCATCTTGTATTCTGCAACAGAACTCCTGAATCATTCGCATCGGCAAGAGAAGAGCGTTTAAAAGTATCGGGTAAACCGGAACAATATGATAATCTTTCTTTCTTTGCAGAAGAACAAAAATTAATGAAACGGCTTGTTGATGAAAGTATTCTTCCGGTTTTAGAAGTTGATGTTTCAGATAACAACATTTCCAACGCAGTTGAAAAAATCGCCGACTGGCTTGAACAAACCGGCGGCTTGTACGCAAAATAATTTAAGCTTTAATCAGCAGCGCAACATTTTCAATGTGATATGTGTGCGGGAACATATCAACAGGACACATCTTAACTAACTTATATCCTGCGGCAATAAAATCTTTTACATCCCTTGCCTGCGTAGCCGGGTTACAGCTAATGTATACAATTTTAAAAGGTGAAAGTGTTACGACATCACTTATAGTTGTTTTGTGCATTCCGCTTCTTGGCGGATCAATGATTACTGTTTCAGGAAGTTTAAGCTGGTATTCATTTATCAGTTTCAGAAAAGATTTATTCAGATCCGCCGTCTTACATTCAACATTATTTACGTTGTTAAGTTCAAGATTATGCTGCGCATCTTCAACTGCGGAACGAACAGTTTCAAATCCAACTACTTCTTTCACAAGTTTTGAAATAAAAATTGAAATTGTTCCCGCACCGGAATAGAGATCATACACAACTTCACGTCCGCTAAATTGTGCAAAGTCAACCGCTGTCTGATAAAGAACCTCGGCTTGCTTTGTGTTCGTCTGAAAAAATGAATTTGAACTTATACGGAATTTATAATTCCAGATCTTGTCATGAATTATCCCATCACCAATAAATACCTTTTCAAAATCGCCAACAGCAACAGCAGCTTTTTTAAGATTGATATTGTTTACAACGGTTGTAACCTGTTTAAATCTTCTTTCCAGTTCTTTTGAATAATCTCTTACAAGATCATCATCTTCATAAAATGTAACAAGGTTGACCATTACTTCCGGCAGGTGTTGTGATTGTCTTATAACAAGGTTGCGTAAAAATCCTGTGTGAGTTTTTGTATCGTACGCATCTTTTCCTGATTCAACAAAAAATTTTCTAGTGAAGTTTAATATCCTGTTGCTTAGTTCAGATTGAAGAAGACAATTTTCTACGTTGATTACTTTATCATATAGACCCGGCACATGCAGACCAAGCGCAAACGGGTCATTGTATTTTTGTTTGCTTTCTATTTCGGAAGGAGTAAGCCATCTTTTTTTAGTGAACGAAAACTCCATCTTATTCCGGTAGAAGAAAATATTTTCAGAAGGTTTGATTGGTTCGATTACAGGATCTTCAACTCCGCCTATTTTTTGAAAAACTTCTTTGACCTGCATTTGTTTATAACGGAGTTGTGTTTCGTAATTTATATCCTGCTGTTTGCAGCCGCCGCAATATTCAAAATAATTGCAGTCAGGTTTTATTCTGTCAGTCGATGGATTGATCACTTCAACGACTTTTGCTTCAGCATAATTTTTTTTGATGGCAGTAAGTTTTGCTTTTACTGTATCGCCGGGATAAGAGCCGTCAACAAACACAACATAGTTTGCTTCTTCATCTTCACGAAATTCATCTGGAAAGAACAAAGAACTTTTTATCCTTGCAATTCCTCTTCCTTCAAAAGCATAACTGCTGATGTTTAATTCGAATTCATCGCCTTTTTTTATATTCATTTCTAACCATTCTCAATGTTACTCAAAGCTGATTGATGAGTGATAAAATTTTAAATGTTTTCCTATCGTCAAACTTCAGTCCCACGGGGACGAGCATGCTCAGTCTGACAGTTGTAGTGATCTGTCGGTATCTATTTATAACTAATTATTTTTTTGAAGAATTAATAATTTCAACCCGATGTATTTATCAGCACCAAGATTTAAATAAGCATTTGATTCGTGACTCAGCTTATTCAGAAGTTTTTTGTAATAACTTTTTTCACTTTCGTTCAATGAACCGATATTCTGTTTCAATAAATCAATTGTGTTTTCATAAAAACTATTTAAAGATGAAGAAATATCTTCTTCATATTTAATATTGAAATTTTTCTCCGTATAAAAATTATCTATTTCCTTATGCAAAATGGGAATAATACCCGATGAATCAAAAATATCTTTTACAAAAGGCGGATACTTTGTTTGCAAGGTTGTTATTTCACTTACACAAAACGTTCCGTCAGGTTTTAAAATACGTTTAATCTCTTTCAGTATTTTATTTCTTTTTATAGTAGAGATTGAAGCCTGTGAATAAATCAAATCAAATTCACCTGGTGCGAAATCCGTATTTTCAAACTCCATTATTTTAATCTGTACTTTATTTGTCTTGCTGAGATTCAGTCTTGAGTTCAATAAAGAATCATAATCATCAACAATCATTTGAACAGATGCTGCACCCGATTCTAAAATTTTTTCGCATACGTGTTCGCTGCCTGAACCTATTACCAGAACGGATTTACCATCCAGAATGTATTTACTTTTGAGTATCCGGAATTGTCTGAATCCGCCGGGTAAAAATATTTGTGATGTATCATTCATAAAAATTTTTTCTGCTGATTGTAAAATTAGCATAAAAACTTATAAACACATTCAATTCTCTCTGTTTCTTCTTTGCCTTTCGCTGTTACTTAACTTATTTTTCATTAAGAAATAAGAACACATCGGAGAAAAAAATGATCAAAGCTCTAAATTCAAAACACAACTTATTTAAGATTTTCTTTCTGATTTTAATCTTTTCTTTTCTTACCACTGCCCAAACAAAACGTGCAATGACGGTTGATGATCTATGGTCAATGAAACGCATGGGATCTTATGATGTTTCACCTGATGGAAAGGTTATAGCGTTTACCGTTACTTCATTTAATTATGATCTGAATAAAGGCAACTCGGATATTTATTTAATTGATGCCGACGGAAATAATTTAAGACCATTAAAAAATTCAGATAGGAATGAAAGCGAACCCAAATTTTCTCCAGATAAAAAATTAATTGCTTTTGTTCGAGGCGGACAAATCTGGTCGTGCAATCTTGACGGTTCAAACGAAAAACAATTGACAAAGATTTATACCGGCGCTTCTGATTTTGAATGGTCAGCCGATGGTAAGAAAATGCTTTTCATTTCTTCTGTTTATCCTGAATGCACAACACAGGAGTGTAATGAACAGAAAGATAAAGCGTTTGGAGAAAGTAAAGTAAAAGCAGAGATATTTACAGAGCTTATGTACAGGCACTGGAATGACTGGCGCGGACATAAACGAAGTCACTTATTTTTACTTGATGTTGCAACCGGAAACTTTACTGACCTAATCGAAGGAAGTAATGAAGATGTTCCGCCTCCGGCACTGGGCTCATCAAATGATTTTAACTTTTCTCCTGATGGCAGTGAGATAGCTTATACTCACAACGCGGAATTTTCCAAAGCTACAAGTACTAATAATGAAATTTACCTCGCAAGTATAACTTCATTAAAAACTCCTAAACTCATTTCAAAAAGTAAAGGTGTTGACTGCCAGCCGGTTTATTCACCTGACGGGAAATGGATTGCCTGGACATCAATGAAAAGAGCAGGATTTGAGGCTGATAAAAAAGATATCATTCTGTTCAACAGGAAATCAGGCGAGACCACAAATCTTACTGAAGATGAAGATATGTCAGTCGATGAAATGATCTGGTCGCCGGATTCAAAAACAATTTATTTTACTTCAGGTAATCGCATATATAATTCAATTTATAAACTCGACATTGCAAATGAAGAAGTGTCGTTATTCCACGAACAAAATTACAATACGGCGGTTCAGCTTTCGAAAGATGGTAAAACACTTTACTTCTTAAAACAGCGTTCTGATTTGCCGAGTGAAATCTTTGCACTAAGCACTGATGGAAAAAATACATTACGACCAATTACATCCATTAATAAAGAACTTCTTTCACAACTTGAAATGAATTCAGTTGAAACATTCTGGAGTGTCGGGGCAAATGGTGATAAAGTAGAATCGATTTTAATTAAACCGCCGTTCTTCGATGAAACAAAAAAATACCCGATGATATTCTTAGTTCACGGTGGTCCGCAGGGTGCGTGGGAAGATAATTTTCATTACAGGTGGAACGTGCAGATGTTTGCAGCACAAGGTTATGTTGTAGTTGCGCCGAATCCGCGAGGCTCCACAGGTTATGGTCAGCAGTTTACAGATGAAATTTCCGGAGACTGGGGCGGCAAACCTTATGAAGATCTGATGTCTGCTTATGATTATGCTGTTAAAAATTTCAGTTTTATTAATAGTGAAAATACATTTGCCGCTGGCGCATCGTATGGCGGTTATATGATTAACTGGATTGCAGGACACACTGACAGGTTTAATGCATTAGTTTCTCACGCAGGAGTCTTCAACCTGGAAAGTATGTATGGAACTACCGAAGAGTCATGGTTCCCCGAATGGGAAAACGGCGGAACTCCCTGGCAGAACAGAGCACTGTATGAAAAATTTTCTCCGCATAGATATATTCACAATTGTAAAACACCAATGCTAGTTGTACATGGAGCATTTGATTTCAGGGTTCCGGAAGAACAGGCATTCCAGTTATTTACTTCTTTACAGAGATTAGGAATAGAAAGTAAATTCCTTTACTTCCCGGATGAAACACATTTCGTTTCAAAACCACAGAATGCTAAATTGTGGTGGACTACTATTTTTGATTGGTTCAAAAAACACACAAAAGGGTGATACAATGAAAGAAGAAATTGAAGATGATCTTAAGTTCGACGGACTTGAAAATCTTGATGAACTAGATTTCGGGCAGAAAGAAACTTCCGAAGAACAAATGGTTTTTGTTGAAGATAATCTCTGGACCAAATTACAGAGAGTGGGTAAAAAAATATCTTTCGCTAAAGATGTTCTTGCGCTCTTTAGTTATATGAAAGATCCGTTTGTCAGATGGCAAAGAAAAGCAATTGTTGTTGCCGGATTGATTTACTTTATTTCTCCTATAGATACAATTCCTGATATTGCTCCGTTAATCGGGTATCTTGATGACCTTGGCGTTATCACTGCTTTGCTGAAATATCTTGGCAGTGAACTGGTTCCTTACTATGAACCGGATTACAGATCATAATTTGATAACATAGTTCTTTCAAAAAGATGTATTATTCTTTATTAAAAAGTGAAATTGTTTTTAAAGGAAAAGTGTTTGATGTTCAGGTTGATGAAATTGAATATGAGTCCGGCAATAATGCTAAACGTGAAGTAGCATTACACTACGGCGGCGCGGTTGTCGTAGCGATAACTCCGCAAAATAAAATTGTAATGGTCAACCAGTTCAGGTATCCCTTTAAAAAATATATGATTGAACTTCCCGCCGGAAAACTTAACAAAAATGAAAACCCCGAACATTGTGCAATACGTGAACTTGAAGAGGAAACAGGCTACACTGCAAAATCAATTAATAAACTTGGAGTGATAGCGACAACCCCGGGATTCTGCAGCGAACTTCTTCATATTTTTCTTGCAGAAGATTTAACTGCAGGCGAGCATAACAGGGAAGAAGGAGAAGCGGGAATGGAAGTGTTCGAGTATTCTTTTGAAGAAATAGAAATGAAGATCAGAACAGGTGAACTTTATGATTCAAAATCCATAACCGGAATTTTTCTTGCTCAGTTATATTTGAAGAACAGGAACAAATAAACATCACAATAAAACACATCAAAGATTTAATTAATGCTCAAATCCCTTTTCATAAAAGATTACGCACTTATAGAAAAAATTAATATTGAGTTCGGCGGAGGGCTTAATATTATTACTGGTGAAACGGGTGCCGGCAAATCTATATTGATTGATGCTATGGGTTTGCTGCTGGGCGAAAGAGCAAATACTGAGGTTGTAAGAAAGGGTTCTGACAAAGCGGTTGTCGAAGGATTTTTTGATGTTGAATCAAATCATAAAGTGAAAAGCTTTTTTGAAGCTAATGAACTGGATTTTCAGAATGAGTTAATTCTTCGAAGGGAAATTTCACTCAAAGGTTCCAACAGGTGCTTTATAAATGATTCACCAGTTAATCTGAACATCATTAAAGAACTTGGCAATCTTATGGTTGATCTTCATGGGCAGCACGATCATCAATCACTTTTAAGAAATGAAACTCACATTGAATTTGTCGATGAATTCGGTGATACACATGAGCTATTAAGAAATTATCGATGGCTTTACTCTTCCCTGAATAAATTGAAAAGCGATCTTGATCAGCTGATTCAAAAAGAGCAGTCCTTAAAAGAGAAAAAAGATATTTATGCATTTCAGATAAAAGAGATTGATTCCATTTCCCCGGTAGAAGATGAAGATGAGCAAATAAGCAATGATCTTAAAATTCTTGAAAACTCAGAAAAATTGCTTGAACTAACATCTGTGGTATATTCTGAATTGTATGAATCAGAGAATTCACTATTTGATTCTTTCAACTCAGTAAAGCATAAGCTTGATGAACTTGCAAGTATTGACAAATCATTTTCAGAAATACGGGATGAAAGCAATACAGTATCTACATTGCTTGGCGACATAGCTGAGTTTTTAAGAAAGTATAATTCTAAAATAGATCTCGATCCTGAGAAGCTTGAAGGAATGAGAGAGCGTCTTGCATCACTCACGATGCTGAGAAAAAAGTACGGCGGATCTTTAAAAGCAGTCATCGAATTGAGAAATAAAATCGGGAAAGAATTTGAACTTGCTGAAAATTATTCAGCATCAATCAAGCAGCTTGAAGATAAAATAAATGCTGTAAGAGAAACCTGCGGTGCTGCGGCGGAAAAATTGTCAAGGAAGCGAATTGAAATTTCCAAAAGTATTGAGAAGGAAGTTCAGGAAGTATTAAAAGAATTAGGAATAAAAGATTCTGTGTTCAAAGTAAAAATAGAACAGCAATCAGCCGAACAGAATGTCAATGATTTTATAATATCAAAGAATAAGAAATTCAAGTATGATAATCATGGAATAGACTCAGTTGAGTTCTACATTTCCACAAACGCGGGCGAAGACCCGAAACCTTTGATCAAAGTAGCATCCGGTGGTGAAGTATCAAGAGTAATGCTTGCAATGAAAACTATACTTGCAAAGAATGATAAACTTCCATTACTGATATTTGATGAGATTGATACAGGTATAAGCGGGAAGATAGCTCAGAAAGTCGGACAGACAATGAAGTCTTTAGCCTCGTTCCATCAGATAATTTCAATAACACATCTTCCGCAGATTGCCGGACTTGCAGATCATCATTATGCAGTTGAGAAAAAAATTATAGGTGAAAGAGTTGTAAGTCTTGTCACAAAATTAAATGAAACATCAAGAGTAAAAGAAATTGCAAAATTGTTAAGTGGTGAAAATATAACTGATGCAAGTCTTAAAAGTGCTAGAGAATTAATAGGACTTTAATATATCACTAAAAATCCCGGGGAGAATAGTTACTTGCATATACCATATAATAACATCGATTGGAACGCGATCCCCAAAACACGACACGAGGGAAAGAGCGGTTTCGCTTATTGGCAAACAATTCACTATGATGGTTTAAGAATAAGATTGGTCGAATATTCTTCAGGTTATATTGCAGATCACTGGTGTAAGAAGGGGCATATTGTTTATTGTCTTGAAGGTGAATTTGTCAGCGAACTTGAAAACGGTGATAAGCATTTGCTGACAAAAGGAATGAGCTATATAGTCTCTGATGAAATAAGTTCGCATCGATCTTCAACAAAGAATGGAGTGAAGCTGCTTATAATTGATGGTGATTTCCTCAAGCCATAGCAGCTAATATCAGTACCTGTAATAACGCAAATACGTTATGGACAATTAGTTGTTTTTGGCTGTATATTGATATCAGTTCAGTTGACAAAACCTTGTTTGTTGAAAATATTAACACGTAAAAATTGTTGCTGACTATATAAAAATTGACCTGTTAATATGAGACATAAACTGCATGTTATTCCATAATTGAATCATCATATCAGGCTTATTTTATCGTATCATAATAAAATAATTGGCATTTGGATTGCAAATCGATAAATTCAGCCTTAGAGTTAAATAACTAAATAATCTAATCAAACAAATTCAAAACAAAGGAGGATAGCGTATGAAAAAAGTTTTAACTTTTATTGTTATCTCTTTTTTCCTTTCAGCTCCACTCTTCTCTCAGGTTGAGGACAGATTCAGTTTTCTAACAGAAAAAAATGTCGTTGATTATGCAAAGCCGTTCGCAACAACTTTAGGAACAGCATTTAATTCCGGCGGATACCATTCTGCATCCGTATCCAAATTTTTCGGATTCTCGTTAAGTTTCAGAGGGATGTATATTATGGTGCCTGATGATCAATTAACATTCTCTCCGTCGTTACCTAACGGATACACCGCATCAAAACCAACAGCTACAATTTATGGAAATAAAGGCGGCGCTTATGCAGGACCCGATGGGTATATACCTTTTCCTCCGGGGATAAATGAATCTGCCGTACCGGTAGCTTATCCACAGGTCACTGGAAGTTTTATGGGAACAGAGTTGTTGATCCGCTATTTACCAAGTGTGGATATAGGTGAAACAAGCATAGGATTTTTTGGCGCAGGATTGAAACACAGCATAAGCCAGTACATTCCTTTATTCCCATTGGATATGGCTGTTCAGGTAATGTACAGTAATTTTTCACTCAAGGATATTATCGACGCAAATAATTTTGCAGCTAATGTACACGTAAGTAAAACATTCGGTGTATTCATTCCTTACTTTGGACTTCAATATGAATCTACAGGTGTAGAACTTAAGTATACAATACAGGGCGATCCGAACAGCGGCGACCCCAACCTGCGCGTTGATAAACCGGTATCAGTTGATATTGATGGTGATAATAACTTCCGCGCGACTCTTGGCGGCGCATTAAAGCTTGCTATAATTGTGCTTAATGCAGATGTGAGCCTTAGTTCGCAGACTGTTTTTTCAGGCGGATTAACTTTTGAATTTTAATAAGGAGAACATTTATGAAAAAATATATTAAATCGGCAGTACTTGTTTTTACTGTTCTGATTTTTTCTTTAACTAACGGGTGTGATGCTTTTGATTCATTCCCATTGAACATGCCTTTTACAATAACATTCACTGCTTCCGGAAACAGTTCAACGATCACCGACAATGGTTCAGGATGCCTTGATACAAATTCGGAAACCTACCAGGAATACAGGGATAAAATTAATTCTCTTACGTTTGTTGAAGCAGCATACAGAACTGTTTCAGTAAATACAGGAAACCAGAATATAACTGCTGATATCAGTGTGATTGTTAGTATTCCCGGCGGAGCTACATTATTTAATTATACAATTCCAAATGTTCGCCCTGCGGATTTTATCAGTACTCCGCTTGTACTTCAATTAGACCAGGTTGAACTTGATGCGATAAGAAGCTATCTGGAACTTTTCCAGCAGGTTCCATCAATGTGTTTCGACGCAACTTATACTTTATCGAATATATCCGGCGGTGCTGCTCCATATACTGTTGAAGGTGCTGTTGATTTTGTACTTGAAGCGGAAACAGAGTTTTAATCAAAGTTAAATAACCGTAAATTGATCCTTGCGGAGAGCCTCCGCAAGGATTTGTTTTTTATATGTGGAAAAATATTTGAAAGAATCAGCACTATATATTCACATTCCATTCTGTGATCACAAATGCATTTACTGTGATTTCTATTCCATCATCACTTCAGATAATATTAATAATTTTCTCTCTTCCGTTAAAAAAGAAATACAGCACTATTCGCGTTTGTATTCAGTTGATAGAAATTTTACGTCAATATTCTTCGGTGGCGGTACTCCCTCATTGATGAAGCCGGAATATATTTCTGAAATTATGAATGAACTTTCGAAAAATTTTTCCGTAACAGGAGATGCAGAGATCACACTTGAGACAAATCCGGGCACAGTTGACAAAGAAAAACTAAAAGCTTTTTATAGCAGTGGAATTAACCGGATAAGCATCGGCATTCAGTCATTTAAAGAATCGGATCTGAAATTTCTTACAAGAATTCACGACCGTAAAACAGCAATTGATACCGTAAACGCAGCAGCAGAAGCTGGTTTTAACAATATAAGTATCGATCTTATTTTCAACCTGTCCGGACAAACAAAACAATTATGGCTTGAAAATCTGAAGCAAGCTGTTAGTTTACCTGTAAAGCATATTTCAGCTTACAGCCTCATACTTGAACGCGGAACAATTCTAAACAAGATGGTAATTGACGGCAAAGTGACAATTCAGGATGAAGATCACGATGCTGATCTCTATGAATCAACAATTGATTTAATGGAATCAAAAGGTTTTCATCAATACGAAGTTTCAAACTTTGCTCTTGATGGTTTTGAATGCCGGCATAACAAAGCATACTGGAGATATAAAGACTACCTGTCATTTGGTCCATCCGCACATTCATTCGTCAACGGAAAACGCTGGTGGAATTTTTCAAGTCTTAAAAAATATATCTCCGAAATAGATAACAAGGGAAACGCTGTTTCAGGTCATGAAGAACCTGATGCAAATCAACAGTTTGAAGAGTATATAATGTTAGCTTTAAGAAGCAACGGTATTGATAAAATTGAAATGAGTCATAAGTTTGGTGAGGGATGGCTGAAAACAAACCGGGTAAAATTAAATCAGTTATCGCAGAATAATTTTTTGATGGAAGATGATAACTATATAAAACTTACTAAATACGGTTATGCGGTGTGTGATGAGATCATAAAAAATTTTGACTAAGAAAAAGAAAAAGTAAAATGAAGATAAAACTTCACTGGCAGATATTAATTGGACTGTTGCTTGGAATTATTTACGGGCTGTTTCTGCCTGAACATTCAGATTATGTGGAATGGCTCGGGGACATTTTTCTCAGAGCATTGAAGATGATAATTGTTCCGCTGATCCTCACTTCAATCATTTCCGGTGTAAGTAATATTGGAAGCGCAAAAAGTCTCGGTAAACTTGGCTTCAAAACGATAATGTATTATCTCTCAACAAGTATATTCGCCATCATATCAGGACTTATACTTGTCAATCTAATTCAGCCTGGTGTTGGTGCCGATCTGGGGCTTCAGAAAAATGTTGATGAACTTGAATCACTTTCCGGCGGACTGGGTAATATTTTATTAAGAATTGTTCCGACAAATATTTTTGAAGCGCTCGCATCTGCAGATATGCTTGCGATAATTTTCTTTTCTATACTTACCGGATTTTATATCACACGCTTAAAGGAAGAATCATCACAATTGCTGATAAATATTTTTAATTCAGCATTTGAACTGATGATGAAAATAACTTCACTTGTAATAAAGTTCGCACCGATAGGAATATTCGGAATTGTAACCGGAGTAATTGCTGAGCAGGCAATGGATAAAGATGCTCTGGTAAAGATGATAGAAGGACTCGCGCTTTACATGACTGCAGTATTAGCCGGACTATTTGTACATGCATTTATCACATTACCATTATTTCTGAAATTAATTGGCAAGGCAAACCCCTGGGCTCACTTCAAAGCAATGAGTACACCACTGCTGACTGCTTTTTCAACTTCATCATCATCAGCAACATTACCATTGACTTTGGATGCTGTTGAAAACAATGCTGGTGTTTCAAATAAGATTACCAGTTTTGTACTGCCGCTCGGCGCAACGGTGAATATGGATGGTACTGCGCTATACGAATGTGTTGCTGCAATTTTCATTGCGCAAGCTTACGGAATTGAGCTTTCTTTTGTTCAACAGATGATTGTCGTGGTTACTGCTTTACTCGCGTCAATCGGTGCCGCTGGAATTCCGATGGCTGGACTTGTTATGATTTCAGTTGTCCTTTCTTCAGTCGGTTTGCCACTAGAGGGTGTAGGACTGATACTTGCCGTGGACAGGATACTTGACATGTGCAGAACAACCGTAAATGTATGGAGTGACTCATGCGGTGCAGTAATTATTGCCTCAAGTGAAGGTGAAAAATTGAATGTTAGTTCATTAGTACAGGATTAAATATTTGTTAGTTAACAATAAAAGTCTAAAAAATACTTTCCGATTCAAACCGGAATGAGCTAATTTAACCCAATATGAATAAGATAAATTTTATCAGTCCGCTAAATATCCTTCAGGAATAATTATGAAAACATTGTATACTTTTTTGTTTTTCGTTTTACTTGGCTCGTTTTGCTTTGCACAGAATTTTAAGCAGGTAAAAATCTTACTTAATTCAGATTCTGATATCATCACTCTTGCACAAAAGGGTATTGATATAGAACACTCCGAACGGACGAAAGCCAACCATCTTATTTTATTTCTGAGTGACGGGGAATACCAGTCTGTTTTAGCATCAGGTTTACAAACAGAAGTACTGATAAACGATTGGTTTGAATATTATAATTCATTACCTGCTTTGGATGAAACTGATAAGTCTATCATATATGAAAACAGCAGAAGCGAATTTGGAATTGATGGCTTTGAATTCGGATCAATGGGTGGATACTACACATACCAGGAAGTTATTAATGAACTGGATTCAATGTTTGCACTCTATCCGAATTTAATCACACAAAAATTTTCTATCGGTACTTCAATTGAAGGAAGAACAATCTGGGCGGTAAAGATTTCTGACAATCCAAATGTATTTGAAAATGAACCTGGTGCAGGATATGACGCTTTGATTCACGCACGCGAACCGCAATCAATGGCAACATTAATGTATTTCATGTATTACCTTCTCGAGAATTATGGAACTAACCCCGAAGTGACATACCTTGTAAACAACCGCCAGATATTCTGCGTACCTGTGTACAATCCCGATGGCTATGAATATAACCGAAGCACAAATCCCGGCGGCGGCGGTATGTGGAGAAAGAACAGGCGCAACAGCGGCGGCGGGGATTATGGTGTGGATTTAAATCGTAACTATGGTTTTGCATGGGGTTATGATAATTCAGGTTCAAGTCCTGATCCCGGCTCGGAAACATACAGAGGTTCTGCAGCATTTTCAGAACCTGAAGTACAGGCTATAAGAGATTTTGTTATCGGGAAAAATATTTATACATATTTCAACATGCATACTTACCAGAATGCATTGTTGTATCCGTGGGGTTATATAGATGCTCAGACTCCTGATTCAAGTATTTATTATGAGTATGCTTCTGAAATTTGTTCCAGAAACGGTTACGCTTTTGGAACCGGTTCACAGATACTTGGTTACAATTCAAATGGTTCGTCAAGGGACTGGCTGTATGGTGACCAGGTATTAAAGAATAAAATATTCGGTTACACAATTGAAATAGGCAGTTCATCAGACGGTTTCTGGCCGCCTCAGAGCAGGATCTTTCCTCTTGCACAAATAAATGTAAAATCAATGCTTTATAATACATGGGTCGCAGGTGAATATGTTGAACTTCAAAATACAAACTTTGCACAGCCGTATTTTAATCCCGGTGATGTTGTGCAGCTATCTCCTTCATTTAAAAACAGCGGGCAGGTAACAGGAAATAATATTTCTATCGTGCTTACATCACTCAGTGTTAATGCCGCAGTGATAAATGGAACGGCACAGTTTGATTCAATTCAATCAAGGCAATCCGTTTCTGTAACTTCACCATTCTCATTCAGTATTTCCGGGAATGCCGGACTTGAAGAGAGAATTAATCTTCTGATGACTGTCAGTACCAATGGTGTGGCAATGTCGTCTGACACTATTTCAATTATTGTCGGAACTCCGAATTTTGTATTTGCCGATACAACCAACAATCCGCTTACCTTATGGACTATCACAGGAACTCCAACAACATCTCCAAAGTGGGAAGCGACGACGGCTTCATATTATTCTTCACCAAATTCTTATACCGACAGCCGCACTGGTAATTATGTCAACAATGCTACTGTAACAATGACTTTGACTAACGCAGTTAGCCTTACCGGAGTTACAAATCCGCGTTTATCTTTCTGGACAAAATTTGCTATTGAGAATAACTGGGATTATGGTCAGGTTGAAATATCAACAAACAATGGATCTACATGGACTGCGTTGCAGGGTCAGTATACAAATCCCGGGACAGGAAGTTTTCAGCCGAACGGACAACCACTTTATGATGGTACAATGGCTAACTGGGTTAAAGAGGAAATAACACTTTCATCATACATTAACCAGCAGATAAAACTTCGTTTTAAACTTCGGACTGATGGCGGCACAGTTGCAGATGGTTGGTACGTTGATGATATATCAATTATTTATTACACAATAGTACCTGTCGAATTAAATTCTTTTACGGCATTATCAACTAAAGAAAGTATTGAACTTCAATGGCAGACATCAACAGAAAAAAATAATCAGGGATTTGAGATTCAAAAAAGTCAAACGTCAGATGTGAATGGTCAGACGGATTGGAAAACAATTGGTTTTGTTGAAGGCAATGGAACTTCATCAGAAATACATAATTATCGATTTATTGATCAGACACCAGTCTCCGGAAAAAATTCTTATCAGTTAAAACAAATTGATTTTGACGGAACATATAAAGTTTACGGTCCGGTTGAAGCAGAATTTAACGTGTTAAGAGATTTTTCACTTGAGCAGAATTATCCTAATCCATTTAATCCGGTAACAAAAATCCGTTACACTGTGGGAGACGCCAATTATGCTTCTCCGGTGCGGGTTCAGGTAACTGTGTATGATGTACTTGGCAGAGTGGTTACTACTCTTGTTGATGAATATAAATCCGCAGGGAGTTATGATGTTGAATTCAACTCAACTGACATTACAAGCGGTGTTTATTATTATGAAATGAAAGCCGGCAGTTTCATTCAAACAAAAAAGATGATTTTGCTCAAGTAATTGCAAATAGATATTACTAACTTTGATAAAATAATTTATATCTGATAGGGAAACTAAATGAAAACTCTTTTCACGCTTCTTTTTGCTCTGATGATTTCATTCACCACATATTCACAGAACTACAAACAGGTGAAAATTTATCTTAATCATCCATCCGATATTCAGTCACTCATGAATTCAGGCTTTGAATTTGATCATCCGAATCTTTCAAAAGACAACGCGGTAGTTGCTTATTTAAGCGATAACGACTTTGCGAAAATTCAAACATCAGGTTTCAGCTATGAGGTACTAATTGATGACTGGTATGAATATTATAACAATCTCCCTCAGCTAACTGATTTGGAAAAATCAGAATTCATTGAACAAAGCAAACGTGAAATGAATGTGTCAGGTTTTGGTTACGGTTCAATGGGCGGATTTTATACTCTTGCCGAAGTTATTGCAGAACTTGACAGTATGAAACAGATGTACCCGAATCTTATTACAACCAAAGTATCAATCGGCAATACGATTGAGAGCAGACCGATGTATATGGTTAAAATATCAGATAATCCGGATGTTGATGAAAATGAACCTGAAATTCTTTACACGGCTCTCCATCACGCAAGAGAACCGCAGGGAATGATGACATTAATTTATTATATGTATTACCTTCTTGAAAACTACAACTCTGATCCTTCAATTCAATACCTGGTAAACAACAGGGAATTATATTTTATTCCTGTTGTAAATCCGGATGGGTATGAGTACAATCGTTCAACAAGTCCATCAGGCGGAGGGATGTGGAGAAAGAACAGAAGAAATAACAGCGGCAGTTATGGTGTTGATCTTAACAGGAATTACGGACCTATGACTTACTGGAACGCTCCAAACGGCGGTTCAAGCACATCACCAAGCAGCGACACTTACAGAGGTACTGCACCATTCTCCGAACCGGAAACAAATAACATTAAAAACTTTCTTGCAACAAGAAAATTAAAGAATGCACTTAACTATCACACATACAGTAATTTATTAATATATCCATACGGAGCTTTAAGTCACGAAACATCTGACTCACTTATATTCAGAGAGTATGCGATTGATATGACAGCATACAATGGTTACACATACGGAACGGATATGCAGACAGTAGGTTACAGTACACGCGGCAACAGCGATGATTATTTTTATGATGGTGATGTAGCGCTTAACAGCGGAAAAATATTTGCAATGACACCGGAAGTAGGAAGCACAGGGTTCTGGCCAAGCCAGGCTGAGATATTTCCTTTAGCAATAGAGAACCTGAAGCCAAATCTTTATTATGCCTGGGTAGCTGGTGAGTATGTAAGTATGGTAAACGGGAATTACAGTCAGCAGTACTTTAATCCCGGTGATAACGTATTGATGAATCCGGTATTCAAGAACAAAGGATTATCATCCGGTTACAATATTACTGTCGAACTGACTGCACTTAATTCATATGCAACAGTAACAAGCGGAACAGCGTCATTTGATTCCATTCCTGCACGAGGCACCGCATCAGTTTCATCACCGCTTTCATTTACCGTATCACCTTCAGCACCATCTGAAGGAATCATCAAACTGCTTCTTACAGCAAGAACAAATGGAACGGTAATGAATTACGATACACTAAATTTAATAGTTGGTGTACCAACATTTGTATTTGCAGATACAACAAACAACCCGTTAACACTATGGACAATTGCGGGAACACCGACAACAGCACCGAAGTGGGCTGCGACAACAAGCAGTTTTAACACAGCCCCAAATTCATACACAGACAGCCCTTCCGGAAATTACGTTGCCAACTCAACGGTGACAATGACATTGACAAACCCAATAAATCTTTCGGGATTCACAAATCCAAGATTGACATATTACACAAAATGGGATATAGAGAGCGATTGGGATTACGGACAGGTAGAGATAAGCACAAACAACGGAAGTACCTGGATACCTTTACAGGGACAGTATATGAACCCGGGAACAGGATCATTCCAGCCGAATGGTGAACCATTGTACGACGGAACAAGAGCTGAATGGGTTAGAGAAGAAATTTCGCTTGCGTCATACATCAGCAGTACAGTTAAGTTCAGGTTTGAATTGAAGACAGACGGAAGCCAGCAGAGAGACGGCTGGTACGTGGATGATATCGGGGTGATTTATTACACAATACTTCCCGTTGAACTTACAAGCTTTACTGCAAATGCTACGGAGAACAATGTATTACTGAAGTGGTCAACATCCTCAGAGATCAATAACCGCGGCTTTGAGATACTCAGAAAAAAATCTGATGAAACAGGCTGGATGACAGTCGGTTATGTTGAAGGTAGCGGCACAACTACAGACGCAAAAGAATATAAGTTTGTAGATAAGAGTCCGCTCAACGGAAAAAATATTTACAGACTTAAACAAATTGATTTTGACGGAACATTCAAACTATTCAACAGCGTTGAAGCAGATTTTAACGGAATAAAGAACTACGAGCTTGAACAGAATTATCCGAATCCGTTCAACCCGTCAACACAGATTAAGTACGCTTTACCAAAGAGCGGTTTCGTAACACTAAAAGTATATAATCTTCTCGGCGCAGAAGTTGCGACACTCATTAACGAATATAAAGAAGCAGGCAGACACAGCGTTGAGTTTAATTCAGAAAATGAAAATCTGAATTTAAGTTCAGGCGTATATGTTTATTCGATTAGAGTAAATGATTTTGTACAGACGAGGAAAATGCTG
The DNA here is from genome assembly GCA_016700155.1 of Ignavibacteriales bacterium. Lineage (NCBI taxonomy): Bacteria > Pseudomonadati > Ignavibacteriota > Ignavibacteria > Ignavibacteriales > Ignavibacteriales bacterium. The sequence continues at coordinate 3,756,204 of CP065001.1, read as the reverse complement.
ATGCTCAAGTAACTTTTTACTTGAGCAGAAGTCCCTCAAGGATTGATGCAATCACTTAGAAATTTTTGTTGAAGTAAAATTTATCTAAAAGAAAAATTAAGAGGCGAAGAAACCATTCGCCTCTTTTAGTTTTAAATAATACTACTAACAATTTTTTCTTGTGGTTTGAATTAGTTTCTATATGGTATCATTTGCCAGATCGCAATTAAAAATAATTTGCTTCTTTCATTATTTTTTTTCTTTATTACAGCAGGTAGATAAAATTTATTTAACGGGGGTTAGAGTATGTCTGTAAAAATCCCGGCATTTAAGACAAACAGCAGTCAGTCATTTCGATGGCGAAGCCAGAGAAATCTCATATCATTTCACAATTCCAGTTTTACAAAAAAAAGGAGAAAAAACTATGCAGTAACTAAAACAAATATTGATTAAGTTTTAACAACACTCATTAGCACTGAGGCGAAAAATGAAAAGATCATTTTTATTTATACTTGTAATAATAATTTTACAATTAAGTTGTAAAGAAAACACAATAACCCCGCCCGACAACAAACCACCCGGCTGGCAGGAAGACATACCCTGGCCTAGTTTGGCTGATAGTCCTTGGCCTATGTATAGACATGATGCACAGAATACTGGACGTTCGAATTTTTCCGGCTTAAACTCTGTCAATATACAGTGGAACTATGACTCATTATATATGAGCAATAGTGTGGTTATAGGCTATTTGAATGAATGTTATGTCTTAAATGGTCATACAATTAATAGCACTGGTGGTTTAAAGAGATTTTCTTTCTCAGGTTTCGAAGAATGGTCATATGATATTAATCATATTTCAAATACATCTACACCCATCATTACAAAAGACAGTGCAATAATTTTTTCAACTTTTTATTTGGGTGATATAGTAGCGTTAAATAAAAACGGAAGTCTTTTATGGAGGTATGAAACGAATAATTATATAACAAGCAATTTAAACATTGACTTACAAGGGAATATTTATTTTGTGGATTCTACCGGGACACTTTATGCAATTTCTTCTAACGGAAATTATCAATGGTCATTACAGTATGAACAGGCAGTATTTGGTTATGGTTCTGCGTTTCTTACTTTTTCTCCAGATGGAAAGGTTTTATATGTAAAAGGATCATTAAATCTTCTCTATGCAATCGACATTACTCAAAAACAAATTAAATGGATTCATCCTGGATATTTTGTAGCATCTCCGCAAATGGTTGATAGCTATGGTAATATTTATTTGACAGGTGAAATTCCACCTCATGAAATATCATATTTAAAAAAATTAAACGGTTCAGGTGACTTGGAATGGATTTATTATTGGGGTAATGGGCAAGAGACATTTTATTCCTCACCTACAATTCATAAAAATGGTTCAATCTATTTTGGAAGTGATACTTTATATGCTCTTAGTTTTGAAGGTAAATTAAAATGGAAATTACCTTTGGATAATAAAATATTAAGTCATTTAGTGTGTGATGCTAACGGAAATATTTATGTTTCTTTAGGGACGCCTTTGGGAACTAAATTAATTTCGGTTAATGATAGAGGTGAAATGAACTGGACAATCAATCTTGAGGATACTAACCCGGCAGATGCTCCAGCTTTAGCAAATGGATTTATCTATTATCCCGGATATAGATCGGATAAACTGTATTTAATTAAATAATGGGTTGTAAAATGAATAAATTATTAACAATTCTATTTTTAACTGCATCAGCAATTTATTGTCAAGAATCATTAATGGAAGAGGAGATTACTTTACACACCTCTAATGTTCCTGGTCAGTCACAAATTATTTTTGCACTTGACGCGATTGGAACTGTCTGGGCAAATTCCGCAATTACGAATAACTATAAAATTGCTAAAGATACAACGGTTGGTAACGTAAATAGTTATGGTAGAGGATGGAGAATACAAATAATTATTTTGATCCAATAGCACATGGATTTTATAAAATGACGAACAGCTACAGTAATATTTATTTTTATTTGAACCTGAGGGATTGTAAATGGGCTAATCAGGACTATTCACCTAACTATAATACAGATTTTATAATTAAATATGATGCACAGGCTGATCAGTTTTATTATGCCAATGCTATCGATAATTATGTTTCGATTCCATCAAAGTATGTGCTAAATATTTGGGAGATAAAATCAGGCAATCCAGTTTTTACTTGCTTTGAAGATTTCTGGGAAAATTGCTTAGTATTAATCCCATCTCAAACAGGAAACCATCCACAACTTGTCTGGGGACCCTACCCAAATGAAGCAATAGATAGCTCTAAAATATACAGAAAGGTAGCAGGCGGTAATTACACTCATATTGCATCAACAACTAATAACGTTTTTGAATATGTTGATGACGAATATAATATTTCGCCGACAGGTGCGAGTTTAAATTATTATGTCACGGCAATATTGATATCAGAGAGTGAAACAAGTTCGACAAATGTAGTTACAACACAAGGAACGGGGTTAGAAAAAGAATTTATAGAATCACAAAATGTAAATGATTTTGCATTGCAACAGAATTACCCAAATCCATTCAACCCAACAACAAACATACAGTATTCAATTCCGACGGATGGGTTAGTATCACTAAAAGTTTATGATTTACTTGGTCGTGAAGTTGTAACATTGGTTAACGAATCAAAAACAGCGGGTAACTATACTGTTAATTTTGACGCATCTACGTTGGCGAGTGGTACATATATTTATCAGTTAAGAACTGGTGAGTTTCTTTCAACTAAAAAGATGTTGATGATAAAGTAAACTACCATTGAAATATTTTAATAATTTCTTCAGCCCGGTTAATTAAATAATCTGGCTGCTCTTTTTTAAGTGTTTCAATTGTTCTGTAGCCGTAAGTAACGGCGCAGGTTCTTGTGCCAACATTTTTTCCGCATTGAATATCAAGTTCAGTGTCGCCTGTCATTAATGTTTCTGCCGGATTTATATTCAGTTCATTACAAATAAATAAAAGCGGTTCGGGTGATGGTTTGTGTGCCATTCCTTCTCTTCTTCCCACAACAAGCGAAAAGTATTTTCGCAGATCGAAATGATCGATTATCAGATCAGCCTGATCCTGGGCCTTTGTTGTAAGCAATGTTACTGCAATATTTTTTTCTTTAAGAAATTTTAACAGGTCAGGTATGCCCGGATATAATTTTGATTCATCAATAAAATCAAAATAAATTTTCTTATAGACTTTTATAAAAGATGGAAGATCATCCACTACAATCCCGAACTCATTAAAAATATCTGAAAAATGTTTTCCAATCAGCCGGTTGAATCTATGTTCATCAATATCATGCCTGATAGAAAAATGATCCAGGGTTGTGGTGGTTGATTTATAAATGGTGGAGTGCGAGTCTATTAATGTTCCGTCAAGGTCAAAACAGACATGTAAAATTTTATTCTTCATCAGTATTTTCTGCCGGTGAGTTGTTTTCGCTGCATTGTTCGCCGCGGCTGCATTCATCGATATTTATTCCGCAGTTCAAACACTGTCCATGCCCATGAACCCAGATTATCTTTGTTTCTGTGCTGCACCAGGGACAGATTTCGGTTTTATTCATTTGTACATATCCTCAACAGTTGTTACTAACTTAAAAAATATTTTCAACTATTTTTTGAACTACCAGTGCTTTTTATAAAAAAAATTACAAAATTATACTCAGACCGATCTTAACTGCTTACATGGGGAGCAATAATTTCTGTGTCGCAATTGTGCGACTTTAAAATTAAAGTAATAAATACCTTAGAAAAGACAAATTATTCCGGAAAACGGATAACATCCTAAAATGTACTTTTATTTTGCTGCCTGATTCTGGCATAATTTTTTGAGTAGTATTCCACAAAAATCTAAACACAAAAGGAGATGATCTATGAAAGTATCGAAACTGTTTTTTGCCCTTTCACTGTTATACATTCTTATAGGTTTTAATCAAAACCTGTTTGCACAGAATGAACCTGTACTTTACTTTTGCGAAAAATACGGCAACAATGGTGAAGTAGGTGTTAGTGACAGATTTACAACCGGCTATTTAACCGTTATGGTTAAATGCGATGACGCATTGGATCTGGATGACGTATCAATTCAGTTTGATAAATACAATGCAAGATCTAAAAAATTCGAATATTACAAGAAGTTCCATTACAATGTTGAGCCGGATATGAACTATATCTATTTCTCAAAAAATGATGAAAGCGATATGAAGTTTGAAGAACCCGGTTTTTACAGAGTATTCCTTCTAGACGACAGAGATAAAACAGTAGCAAGTGCTTTAATAGAAATTATTGATTAAAAGGAAAATATAAATTTCTAAAGCGGCATTGATTGCCGCTTTTTTTATTTTAAATAAAAATAACTTTAAAAATAGTATTTTGTTTTTTATCAGTGAATCGTTATTTTTAATTCAGAATGGGGGCAATTTCTATCTCAACAAAACCAAATAAAAATCTTTTAATTAGAAATGACAGAGGAGAATCAATGCTAAGCAAAATTTTTTTTCCTTTCACATTTATATTTTTATTATTGACACAAAGTAATGTTTTTTCTCAAGAGGATTTTCAAAGTGATAGCTCTTGGATTGATTTTATAGACGAAGTAGTTCAAGTTGATTGCTATGGCGGTGAGTTTGAAGTTACAGGTAATTATACTTTTAGGAATAATAAAGGGAATATGGTCGTTGCGAAAGTATTTTATCCATTCCCAGTTGATGAAAAGTACAACTATCCTCATGAAATATATTTAGAAGAATTTGATTATAAGACACTGGAAAGTGGTGTATCTTGGGCTATGGCTTTTGATTCAAGTGAGACTAAATCTTTCGATATTCGTTATAAGCAAAAAACTAATGATAAATCAGCTAAATATATATTATATACTACACAACATTGGGAAAATCCTGTTTTAAATGCAAAGTTCATTATTTCTGTACCTAAAAAGTTTTTAAATGTAAAGATTTCATATCCGCCTTCAAAGACAGAGGAAAAGGATAATCGGATTTTTTATTCCTTTGTTATTAAGAATCTTAAAACAATCAAAGATATTATAATTACTTGGAATTAAATACTTGCTGAAGTGGAATCATAAAAAAGGAGGATAAAATGAAGATAAAATTCTTGTCATTGTTTTTTGTTTTTGTCGTAATTTTTGCTTTGAGCGTTGAGCTAAAAGCTGACCCGATATTGGAAGTAATCACAAGTGTTTCATTTACTGGGAACAGTCAATTAGTAAATGGTTGTCCACAGGTACAAGTTAAAATTGAATGGAAACAAACACCTGCATATCATTGTTGGAGTACATTATATAAAAAAGCAGGCAGTGGAAGTTGGAATAGCCTTGGCAACTTTGGTTGTTATTCAAATAATGGTTATTGGAGTTATTTTAGGGAATATGATTGGGTGTGGAAAAATGGTACTACCTATTATTATTCTACACTGGCTTCATTCCCCACTTCTGTTTCTATCACTACTCAGTACGGAATGTGTGAGCAATATTAATAAATAAATACTTCAGCAAGTGTTAATTTTAATATCATTGCGGCATTGATTGCCGCTTTTTTTATTTTAAAGCAATCACTTTAGTTGAAGTAAAATTTATTCGGATTATAAATGAACAACTTATTTGATGTAATAATTATCGGTGCCGGACCAATCGGGTTAACCTGCGGTATCGAAGCGGTGAAACGTAAAATGAATTACCTGATAGTCGAAAAGGGTTGTCTTGTAAATTCAATTTATAATTATCCCGTTAATATGACTTTCTTTTCCACATCAGAAAGATTAGAAATAGGCGATGTTCCATTCATTTCACATGGCGATAAACCAACGCGCAGAGAAGCTCTTGAATATTTCAGACGTATTAAAACAACGTGGGATCTGAAAATAAATTTTTATGAAAAAGTTAATTCTGTCATAAGCGAAACCGATCGCTTCAGGATAATTACTGATAAGAATTCCTACCAGGCAAAGAATATAATTATCGCAACAGGTTACTACGATAATCCGAATCTTTTGAATGTCGAAGGAGAAAATTCCGGTAAAGTATTTCACTACTTCAAAGAAGCTCACCCTTATTCTGAACTTGATGTTGCAATAATCGGCGGCGGAAATTCAGCAGTGGATGTGGCGCTTGAAACCTATAGAAGAGGCTCAAAAGTTACAATGATTGTACGCGAAAGTAATCTTAAAAAAAGTATTAAGTATTGGGTTCTTCCTGATATCGAAAACAGGATAAAAGAAGGAAGTATCAAATCATATTTTAATTCAACCGTAAGAACTGTTTTAGATGACACCATTGAAATTGAAACTCCCGACGGACTTATTAAAATTAAAAATGATGTGGTATTTGCTATGACAGGCTATCATCCTGATTTCAGCTTTCTTAAAAATTCAGGTATTGAAATTTCACCCGGCGATAATCTTAGCCCTGTTTTTGATCCGGATACTTTTGAGACGAACAGAAAAGGGATTTACCTTGCGGGAGTTGTTTGCGGCGGAATGGACACGGGCAAATGGTTTATTGAAAATTCAAGGTTCCACGCTCAATCAATTTTTGATCATATCGGGAAAAGTGAAAAATTAAAATAAAATTGTTCATTTTTTGACCCGCCAAATTGAATTCAACTTTTTTTAAGACTATTTTTGTCTGGCAAAATTTGTTATAGAAAATTCAAAATATTAGGGAGTAAGAATGAATAGTAAAATTAAAGAGCTTCTTGGAAATGAAGCGGATTCGCTGTTAAACTACAAAGCAAAATTTCCGAAAGAACAACTTCACCTGCCGGGTCCTGATTTTGTGGACAGGATTTTTTCACACACTGACAGAAATATAAACACACTAAAAAATCTTCAGTGGATTTTTATGGCTGGAAGATTAGCGGGTTCAGGCTATGTTTCAATTCTTCCGGTTGACCAGGGAATTGAACACAGCGCGGGCGCTTCATTTGCGCCAAACCCGGCTTATTTTGATCCGGAAAACATTGTCAAGTTAGCGATTGAAGGCGGATGTAACGCAGTTGCATCAACACTTGGTGTACTTGGAATGACATCGAGAAAATATGCTCACAAAATTCCGTTCGTAGTAAAACTTAATCACAATGAACTGCTTACGTATCCCAATAAATTCGACCAGATTATGTTTGCGGGTGTAAGACAATGTTATGATCTTGGTGCGGCTGCAGTCGGCGCAACAATTTATTTCGGTTCCGAGGAAAGCGGAAGACAAATTATTGAAGTAAGCGAAGCATTCCAGTACGCGCACGAACTTGGTATGGCAACAATCCTATGGTGCTATACAAGGAACAATGCTTTCAAAACAAAAGAAAAAGATTATCACGTTGCTGCTGATTTAACCGGACAGGCAAACCATCTCGGTGTTACAATTGAAGCGGATATCATCAAACAAAAACTTCCTGAATGTAACGGCGGTTTTGATGCGTTAAAGTTCGGGAAAACACATAAGAAAGTTTACTCAGATCTTTCAAGCGACAACCCGATTGACCTAACACGCTACCAGGTAATTAATAATTATATGGGAAGAGCAGGACTGATAAACAGCGGCGGCGCTTCAGGTGAAAATGATTTTGCTGAAGCTGCTAAAACCGCTGTGATAAACAAACGTGCCGGCGGTATGGGATTGATCTCAGGAAGAAAAGCATTCCAGCGCCCAATGGCTGACGGTGTTAAACTGCTAAATGTTATTCAGGATGTTTATCTTGAAAAGGATATTACTGTAGCATAGAACTTTTTAGAAACTGTTAGTAATAAAAACCCGCTTTAATTAGCGGGTTTTTTATTGATAAAAAATAAATATGTTTTTTGCGTTGACAATCACCCGGAAGCAGTTTACGTTTGAATAGGTATAAATAATGAATAGGGGTGATTGGCTTTGCAAACATATACGGGTATTTACTGACTGCATAATAATTCTTTGCTTTGCCTTTAACACCACAATAAATCGCACATCATTATATGAAAGGAGCAGAGGGGAAAATGAAAAAAATAATTTTACCAATCCTTCTTTTACTAATCTTACAATTAAGTTGTAAAGACAACGGAGTTACTCCACCACCAAAAGTTAATCCGCCGGGCTGGCAGGAAGATATTCCCTGGCCAAGTCTTGATGCAAACCCGTGGCCCATTCATCACGGAGATGCACAGTTTACAGGAAGAAGTAAATACGCAGGACCACAATTAGGACAGGTTGAATGGATGATTGAACTACCAACTACAAACCTGACACACGATTCATTTCTTTCACCTGTGGTTGGTGATTCAACAATCTATTTCGTGTCGTATAAAGACACAGCAAGCCCGGGAAGTTTTCTTTATGCACTGAGATTTGACGGAAGCATAAAGTGGACATTTCCGCTGCCGTCACCAACACAGAAAAATTCATCACCACCTGTACTTGCATCAGACGGAACAATATACGTTGCAACGTGGGGAGATAAATTGTTTGCTGTAAATCCTGACGGTACAATGAAGTGGGAAGTTACATTTGCACAATCTACAGGTATATACAGTATGATGAACCTTGACAAGGAAGGAAACCTGTATGCATTTGCACACAACGGAGTGTTGTACAAGTTTTCGAAAACAGGAGAAACAGTATGGAGTTTAACACTTGATGATTTCGGTTCATCATCATCAGCGGTTGTATTCTCACCAGATGGAAACACAATGTATGTAACCAATGATGAACTATATGCTGTTTCTCTAAATGGTGAGCTTAAATGGAGATCAAACATAGGTTCTGTGATTGATTTTTTATTTTCTACACCATTAGTTGATGTATCAGGAATAATACATGTGCAATCTGGCTTCTCGAAGATAAACTCAATAGGCGAGCGATTACCGTACTATGGAATCCCAGATTCTTTGCAATTAGTACCAGATTATATTGATCCAACAATAGACAAAAAAGGTAATGCTATTCTTGGAGCGAGTAATCATTTAATTTCATTTACCCATCTAGGTGAATTCAGGTGGTCTAAGTCCTATGCTTTAAATGCATTTTTCAGTTTAATCAGTGATGTTAATGGATGCATCTATTTTTTGTTTGATGGAAATAAAATAGGGGCAGTTGATAGCTTGGGGAACGAAAAATGGCAACTCCAACTAGATGGTCAGAGTTTATATTCGCCAGCTATCTCATCAGAAGGTAGAATATATCTTGGTACTGTTCGCGGAACTAAAAAGTATTTCTATTCAATTAAATGAAAGGGATAAAAATGAAAAACCCACTCTCGTCAGCGGGTTTTGTTTTTCAATTAAGTCTATCCTCAATTACTTGAAATCTCAAAAACATTACTGTAAAAGAAATACCTGGGGTCAGCACTGTTTTCAATTTTGATCTGGTAAGAAACTGACTGAGTAATATTCTCAGGAATATTCCAGGTGAAAATACCGCTGTTAACGGCGTTCATTTGTATTTCAAGTTTGTTGTATTGTTTTTTCTTAAGGAGGATGATATTCACTTCTTCGACACTGCCCGGGTAACTCCATTTTATTTTATACTGACCTCCAGGCATCCACTTCTCGCCTACAGCAGGATCAAAAACAAATGCCTCATCCGTTACAGGCGGAACGATATTTTCAGAAGGACTGATCTCAGATTCTGAACAGTTGAATGAGAAAGTCAGAATCATTAAAAACATGAGAGACATGCTTATTAATTTCTTCATACTCACCTCAGAATTGATTTTACATTTGTTACAAGGTAATAATTAAATCAATTATTGTCTAACCAATCTTTTATTTCAACAATAGCATTTTGTTCGTTTGGATAAATGAACCTGCAGTAAGCCGATAGAAATAAACTCCGGCAGAAAGGCTGGAAGCATCAAAATCAATCTCGTAGCTTCCGGCATTCATATTATCATTTACTAAAGTTGCTACTTCGTTGCCAAGTACATCGTACACTTTAAGCGTCTTTAGTAGAGACGCATCGCGATGCGTCTCTACATTTGGTAATATGAATTTTATTTTTGTTGATGGATTAAACGGGTTGGGATAATTCTGGTATAAAACAAAATCAGTGACCGGATTAATATCAACTTCAACCACATTGGAGTAAGTAAATGACCCATCTAAATCAAACTGTTTTAACCAGTAAGAATATTTCCCGGCGACTACACTATTATCGGTAAATGAATAGTTATTTATTTCAGATGTACTTCCTTTTCCGGTGATAAATCCTATAGATTCCCAACTCATCTGGCTTTTCACATCTGACGTTTGACGCCTTTCTATACCAAATCCCCGGTTGTTTATTTCGCTTGCTGTCTGCCACTTTAATATCACGGAATTATTATTCACTGTTGCTGAGAAAGAAACGAGTTCAACAGGAAGGAACTGGGAGAAAGGTATAAATTTTACGGTGCCGTGAAGTGAATTATCTGCCTTGTGAAATACATGCTGCTCAATTGAAAGAGAGTCATATACTCTCCAATCATTGTTCTGAGCCATAATATCATTAGTGCAGTTATTGTACAGATCATACACGGTTGTTCCCTGAATGTTATCATAGAGAATATTTTGTCCGTCATCAGTTGTGTCAGCATTTTCTAAATTACCAATATTCGGCTGTGGTCCCGCCTGAACTGTAGTTCCGTTTTGAATAGTAATTCCCCACCAGTTATTAAATATTTCATTACCTGTTATAACAGGTGTATTAAAGGGTGAACCGTTAACATTAATTCCGCTTCCCGAAACCTGTGCATTCGGATTAAGTTTGTTGTTATAAATTTTATTATTTCTTACCTGTGCATTAATAATTCCGTTTGAAGAACTTAATAGAGTCATTCCAAAACTATTATTATAAATTTCATTGCCTTCAATTACTGCGTTTGAAAAAGCGGAAGCTCCGCTGACCCAAACACTTATTCCACCAGTAACGATACTTGTTCCGCCATAAATAATATTGTTGCGTATGATGGGGGAGTTATTTCCCTGAAGTCCAATGCTGATCTGATTTTTAGCAGAGGTATTCTCCGTATTGTTAAACGCGATAATATTATTTTCAATCAATGGTGAACATCCCAAAGTCATTGTAATTCCATACTCATAACTTCTCTCAATTTTATTATTGGAAATTACCGGATGTGAATCACTTGAAAGATTTGCACCTCTCCTGTTTTTCCAGAGATATGAATGACTCAAAGTTGGTGAAGCGCCGAGGCATCTGAATCCATAATATGCATACTCAATTCTTGCATAGCTTATTATGCAGGCAGTATCAACCGAGGCATCAAGAAAATAAAAACCGTTATATGCATTACCGGTTGAGTCATTAGATGTTGATGTAAAAATAATTGAATCGGTTGAAGTACCCACAGCAAAAAATTTTCCGGATACATCAAACCCCGAGGTTGAGCCTGTAAATGTCACTACACTTCCTGGAAGAATATAAATCCTGTCACTAGCCGAAACATTAATCTTATTTATTATCAGGTAGTTTGGAAATGTACCGGTCACAACTCCACCCGAGTTGGTTACAAGATCAGCAAGGTTCCAGTTTACACCGGTGTTGGGAGTAGTATACTGCGCATAAACTGAAACTGAATAGATAAAACAAAAAAGTAGAAGTAATTTTTTCATTATAGCCTCATCAAATTTTTTTATATGGAGTAAAAGATTTTATAAAAATTATTTTTCAACTTATTTTAACTGTATCGCTTAGTTCATTTTTATCGTCCGGTTTAATCGGGAAATGGGCAGTCAGAATCTCGCCAGCCATTTCAACAGCAGTTTTTATTCCTTTACCGAATTCACCTATGTTAAAATATTCCTGCATTTTATTTTTTATTGAATCCCAGGTTTCGGGAGTTACTTTTTCATTTATGCCTTTGTCGCCAAGAATGTAAAACTGTCTTTCTTTCAAAATCAGAAAGATCAGAATTCCTGTTCCGAACTTTGTTTTGTTAACACCCTGTTTAAAGAATTCACTATCAGCAAGCTGTTTAATGGTCTTCTTCTTTTCAAAGAATGACCTCTGTTCTTTTATACTGACACAGATTTCACCTTGTGTCGTACTTTCAACATTCCTTACTGCTTTTGTAATTCTCAGCAGGTCATCATCATCAATAAAATGATATAAAAGTTTTTTCTTCATAATCAGAATTTGTTTCCGAACAAAACTATTGAAGTAGGTTTAATAATACAAGGTTTGTTTAAAGAAGGGGTTATTACAAAAATAAAAGCGCACTCGCACAAACCTTTCGGTTCATTTGAATGCGCCTTGGAGATGAGATGCGATTCTCAAACTTTTATTTTTTTGACACGACTATATCGCCGCCTGATGTTTTGCAAACTAACGGACTGCCGCCGTTGTTTATGTCTGCTTCAAACTTTGTTGAACTTATCTTTTTAACATTGTTGGTTGTAAGGTTGCACTCTATGTCTCCGCCTGAAGTGTATAACCTTGCTGCGGCACTAAAATCAGAGGGGACTTTCAAAGTTATATCACCGCCCGATGTTGTCAATTCGATACCATTGTTTTTGCCGTTATATTCAAAAGCTATATCGCCGCCTGATGTTGATGCTGAAACTTTAGCATTACCTGAAAATAGTTTGATGTCGCCGCCCGAAGTCGAAGCATTCAGGCTACCGGAAAAATCTTTGCACATAATATCACCGCCGGAGGTTGAAACACTCATTTCGCCGGAGTTGTTATCAAGATTTATATCACCACCTGACGTTGAGAGATTTAAATTTCCGTTAGTGTTTTTTACCCAAACATCGCCGCCGGAAGTTTTTAAATTATTTTCACCTTTTACATCAGCTAATCTTATATCGCCACCCGCGGTAGAAACTTTTGTGTTAAAACTTGCGGGTACTTTTATTTCAAACTTTAGTTTTATACCGCTTGAAAACCAGTTGAACACCGAACCTTCTTTCTTGGCAATGATTTCAACTTCATCACTGTTTCCGATAAACCTGAAATCAATTTTTTCTTCAGCCTTATCATTGCCAAGCACTTTTACATAAACTTCATTTTTATCCCAGGTCAGGATCATTACATCGCCTGAAGCAGCTTCAAGTTTCAGATCTTTACCGGCTGAAATAGGAAATGTTTTTTCGTGAAGCACTCTTAAATTATCGTCACCGGCATAACTGTTTTCAATTCTGCAGGCACTGAATAATGTTGAGGTTAAAAGGAATGTTATCGCAAAAAATAATCTGAAAGTACTATTTAAATTTTTCATCTGTTCTCCGTTTTTCTCATTAGACTTTCTAATAAAAAAAAGGTTACTATTAGTTAGTTATTTACTCTCTGTTAAATATTTTGACCGGTACAAATAAAATAAATATATATCTGCCTGTCGATGTTTCTTTTATATACGGTACGATGATTATTTGAACGGTATTTATTCTGTCAAAAAAAATCAAATTGAACTTTTTGTTGAAATTCATTACAAGGAATTAACAAATGAAACAAGCTGAATTCAAAAAACTTGACAACTTTCAATCTTTCAGTGAAGAGGTAATGTTACAACGCTCGGAGGCTTTTTTTGAGTTAGTGGATAAAAGAAGAACCATACGTGAGTTTTCAGATAAATCAGTAAGTAAAGAAATTATTATTAATTGTATTAAAGCTGCGGGTACTTCACCAAGCGGGGCTAATATGCAGCCATGGCATTTTGTTGTTGTTTCAGATAAGCAGGTTAAAAAAGAAATAAGAGAGGGAGCTGAAGCGGAAGAAAAAGAGTTCTATGCCTCCCGCGCGCCTAGGGAATGGCTTGAAGCACTGGCTCCTCTCGGTACTGATGAAAATAAACCTTTCCTGGAAACAGCGCCGTTTCTTATAGCAATTTTTTATAAGAACATCGAAGTGTCTGAAGATGGAAGAAAGGTGAAACAATATTATGCAGTTGAGTCAACTGGAATTGCTACAGGAATATTAATAACTGCGCTTCACCAGTGCGGACTTGCTACACTTACACACACTCCAAGTCCAATGAACTTTCTGAATAAAATTCTGAACAGACCGTCAAATGAAAAACCTTTTCTTCTTCTTGTAACCGGATATCCCGCAGCCGGGGTTAAAGTTCCCGATATAAAAAGAAAAGCGATCTCCGAAATAGTTACATTCATATAAATTTTTTTCGCTCGTCAGATAGTAACCAAAGTAAGGAAGTATCAATTTCTTGTTTTTGCCTGGGCTAAGAAGGATTGCTGGTTTTAGTACTAACTATTTCCGAGACTTAATAGCTCTATAGCTTTATCAACAGCCTGATGTGAGCCGGTAATAACAAGCGTATCTGCGCTTTGTAATGTTTCCTTTCCGGATGGACTTGAGATTGTTTTTGATCCGCGAACGATTGCAATAATTGTAGCGTCAGTTTGTGCCCTAAGATTTATTTCCGTCAACGCTTTACCAAGATGAGGGTTTTTCTCATCCACATAAAAAGTTTCAGTTAATCCTGCAGCAAGTATTTCTCCAAGATGAACAAATGATCCAATGCCCGCTTCTTCTTTCCTCAGCAACATATAAGATTCACCTCGCAATATTGCTACCTGTTTCATTATAACATTAAGGGGGATGTGATATCGTTCAAGTACTTTACTGAAAATTTGTAGTGAAGTTTCAAATTCCTCAGGGATAACTTCATCCGCGCCGAGATTCATTAATTCTTCTATTTCATTTGTGTACCTTGTTCTTACGATTGCATAGATGGATGAATTAATTTTTTTGGCAGCCTGCAATCCCCGCCTGGAAGAAACAGGATCAGAAATAGCATACACAATTATCTTCGCTTCCCTGATATGCGCGTGATGAAGAATTTCCTCTTTATTAATATCTCCGTAAATAATATTCTCCCCACCGGCTTTTTCTTTTTTAACTGTTTCCGGGTTGAGTTCAACTACTACGTATTTTATTCCTGCTTCTTTTAAAACTCTTGCAAGATTTTTTCCATTTAAGCCAAAGCCAACAATTATCACATGATCTTTTAGAGTATCATCAGTCTTTCCTTTTTTTACAGGTTCAAGTGAACTTGATTTTAATGCAAGTCCCGGCGCAAGAGTTATTAGTAATGGTGTCAGCATCATCGTAAAGATTGAAGCTGCAATAAACGCATTAAATAAATCTCCTGTGAGAAGGTCATACTTCATACCTGCTTGTGCAATAACGAATGAGAATTCGCCGATCTGCGCAAGTGATATTGCAGTTAAAACTCCCACTCTAAGCGGATACTTAATTGATTTAACGATAATAATTATTATCGCTGCTTTCAATATGATCACACCAATAACAGTGACAGAAAAGGTTAAAGGATTGAGAATGACAAAGTTGATATTTAACAATAGTCCGACTGATACGAAAAAGATACTGTTAAATACATCTTTAAATGGAACAATATCAGCAACGACCTGCGGACTGAATTCTGATTCCGAAAGAATTATTCCTGCAATAAAAGCACCTAACGCAAATGATAATCCGAACGAGTAAGTAAGATATGCTGTACCGAGCAGCAGCAGTATTGTACCAATTGTAAAAGCTTCGCGTATCCGGAGCCTTGCAAGATGAAATAGTATTTTCGGCATCAGGAATTTTGCAAGTATAAGTATAACAGCAACAGCAGTAAAAGCATAAACAAGCTGAAGAACTATTTCAATAAATGAAGTGTTAAGTTTTCCGCCGAGTATCGGTAATAAAATAAACATAGGTACGACGGCAAGATCCTGGAAAATCAAAATGCTTAATGCCAGTCTTCCATGAGGGGCTTCAAGTTCACCTCTGTCAGTTAGTAGTTTTAATACTATAGCTGTGCTTGAAAGGCTTACTATCATTCCCCCAAAAATTGAATTGGGCAGCGGTAAACCTATCACATAAAGAAGTAAAGCGGAAATAGTTATTGTAATGATCAGTTGCAATCCTCCGGCAAGCAGCAGCATCCTCCTCATTTTTATAAGCTTACCGAATGAAACTTCCAGCCCGATTGTGAAGAGAAGAAGAATAACACCTACTTCTGCCATGATGTTGATCTGTTCTACTTCAGAAATTAACCGGAAACCATACGGACCTATAATTACACCCGCTATAAGAAAACCAACTATTCCAGGTATACTTAGTTTTTTAAAAAGGAAAATAATTGGTATCGATACCAGCAGAATTATAACTATATCCTTAATTATTCCGTATTCGTGCATATTCTAAAATTCAGTGTGGGTTGATTTAAAATCCTTGTTTAATATATGAAAAAGAAATGTATTGCTTTCTTCCGGCCGATCTGATGTATTATAACATATTTATTCATACTTGTTAAACAGCAATCGAAAAATCTGTAAATAAATTGAAATGTAATAAATTATAAAGTAAGTTATCGGCAGATAAAAGCATGATCACTGAGGTGGATATGAGATACAAAAATATGTTCACAGCTTACTCAATTGAAATTGCTGCCGGTGTTATTATTATTCTGCTTATTTATTTTATTGATCCAAACCTGATCTTTCTTCTTTCACTTTTTGCTCTTCGTCCTTTACTTCTGGAAAAAATAGAAATCAGCCTGGAAGATAAATTCTGGTGTGTCTCCTACGAGATCGGGAAATATTCCTTAATTGCAACATCGTTTGTTATTATTATTCTTTTTCTGATTAACGAATTTCTGATTGATACCAGCAGTATCAATTCAGAAAGTTTAATAATCCTTTCATCAATCGTTCCTCTTTATCTTTTAATTCACGGTATAACCGGATTAATTTTTTATAAATCCGGTAAGCTGAATAATTCTTCAGTATAAATGATTTAAAACAAAAAACGCTGCACAGGGCAGCGTTTAAAGTAAATTAATTTATTTTAGTTAACCGATACGATATAAGGTGTAATCTTATCAACGATATGTTTTTTGGGTACCGCACCGATAACCGCATCTACAACTTTTCCGTCCTTAAATATTCCTAATGTTGGTATGCTTCTTATTCCATATTGAATTGCGGTAACCTGGTTTTCATCCGTATTTATCTTTACAACTTTTATTTTTCCCTGGTACTCATTTGAAATTTCTTCAACAACGGGAGCTATTATTCTGCAAGGTCCGCACCACGGAGCCCAAAAATCTACAAGTACGGGAATATCTGACTTTAATACTTCCTGTTCAAAATTTGAATCAGTTCCTTCGATGTAACTTTTCATTTTTATCCTTTATTAAATTTTCACTATGTGAGATGATAAATTCCTGAACAGGATTCAAGTACCACGAAACCATTTTCGGCATACTTCATCCGACTGAACATACTTAAAAATACTTTAGTATAACTTAGCGATGTTTTTTTTTGACGGTTCAAGTTCTAAATTTGTAAAAGGATTAAGCCGGGTTTCAATGGGAAAAGCGGTTTTTTTCATGTCAATTGTTTGATAAAACCTGCTCAAATCCTCTGTCCATAAATTTGAAACTAATATTTAAAGTTTACTGTTTTAATAATCACAATAAAAAAAGGAATAAAATGAAAAAGTTATTACTGGTCATTTTGATGTTCATTTCAGTGAATCTTTTTGCACAGCCGCACGATTCAACCCTTGTAGAAGGGTGGAACCCTTACGGTGTGGTAGGGTTGAATTTAAGCCAGGTCGCTTTTGAAAACTGGACACAGGGAGGCAGCAACGCGCTGGCATTTGTCGCTTATACTAATCTTGGTCTTGCATATCTTAATCAGCCGTGGAAATGGAAAAACTTTTTAAAGGCATCATTTGGAAGAACCAATATTGAAGATGCCGGTTACAGAACGACCGACAATGAAATCTATTTTGAAAGTGTACTATCACGTCATTTTGGCTGGGCTGTTGATCCGTATTTTTCAGTTACAGTAAGAACGGCTATCACCAAAGGTTATGATTACAAAGTTGATCCTGCAGTGCAGATTGTAAACTTGTTTGATCCCGGGTATGTAACCGAAGCACTCGGTTTCTTATATGAACCCAATGCAAACTTTTCATCAAGACTGGGTATAGCTATTCAACAGACATTTGCAAATGACTTTGCGGCATTGTATTCGGATGATCCTGAAACAACTAATGAAATCGAGAAGCTGAAATTTGAAACTGGTCTTGAATCCGTTACGGGTTCAAAAATAGATTTTATGGAAAACATGCAGTACGCTACTTTTCTAAGGCTGTTCACTCGTTTTGATAAACTTGATGTTTGGGATGTCAGGTGGGACAATGTTATTACAGCAAAAGTTAACGAGTATATAAATGTAAATTTTGCTGTGGTTGTTGTACACGAGATAAGTCAATCAAGAAAAACACAGCTTAAAGAAGCATTACAAATAGGTATCGTTTATACTCTGTTCTGATAATCAATCTTTTTCTTTTTCCTGACCTTGCTTTAAAAAGAGTGAGGTCAGGATTAAGAAAAAATTTTACTACATAACTATCATAGTTACTCGGAATCAATCATCTTTTCGTAATACTCTTTGAAATTTTTTATCGCGTTAAAAATAGAATTGGCGATCTGTTTTTGCCCGTTAGTACTTTTTAAATACTCAGCGTCTTTTTTATTTGATAAGAATCCGGTCTCGATTAATACACTCGGCATAGAAGCCCCAACCAGCACATAAAAGCCAGCCTGCTTAACACCTCTTGACGCCAATGAAAGATCATTGCTGAACTGCAGGTTAAGTAAATCGGCAAACTTCTCTGAATATTTCATATATGCCGAATGCGCCATACTGACAAGTATAAAATTTTCATCAGTCAATTTCTGATAACGTTTCGGATCTTCTTCATATTCAATAACACTGTTTTCTCTCTCGGCAATGTTTATTGCTTCCTGTGTTCTTCCGGGTCGCAGAAGATATACTTCAAACCCGTTTGCATCTGTTGGTTTTTTCGGAGTTGAGTTGCAGTGAATTGAAATGAATAATTTACCGGACTGATCATTTGCAATTTTTCCGCGCTTATACAGTTCAACGAATGTATCATTGTTACGTGTATATACAACCTTAACATCTTTAAGGGAACTTTCAATCAGTTTGCCGAGCTTTAATGCAACGCCGAGATTCACATCTTTTTCTTTTACACCGTTAACACCAATAGCCCCGCCATCCTTACCGCCGTGACCGGCATCTATTACAATAACATCAAAATTCCATTTTGATTTATTCTTATTAGTAATATCATTACCTGAAAAAATTTTGTTGTGAATCGTGATCAGGATATCATTACTGCCCTCGGCATTCATTACTTCACTCGTTGTATATTCCTTCGAAAGGGAAAACTTAAGTTCAGTATCATTCTTAATATTTTTTGCTTTGATTTCCCTAATCAAACCTTTTTCACCCGATTTGGTAAGAACCTGTTCATCACATTTTACACTTCTGAAAATTAATGTAAGCACACCATCTTTAAAGCTACTGTTGTAGGATGGAATTCTTTTTTTAGATTTTATTCTTACTAATGTACCGTTTGCTTTTTCATCGATTGAAATTCCGTAAATATCAAACCCGCTTTTTTCATTTATAAAACTTTCAGAACCTTTTACATATTTTTCTCCGGTTATGATTAACCGTGAGGGCGATTCAAACTCAACTACTTTGCCATACATCATTCTTAACATTTCCATTGAATAGACGACCGGGATATAAATATTGTCATCCTGCAAATATGTGGAAGTCGGAATTTGCTGTATCACATCACCGGATTTTTGTTTTGCTATGATATGTATATATGGATTTCTTGCAGTTATTTTTATCCGGTAAGATTCAGGTTTAAGTTCAATTTTTTCTGCTTTGCTGTTGAAGTAATAGTTGACGGAAGTAACCTCTGCAAGGTGTTTAATTGAAAAATAAATTATGCCCTGCCGTTCAAATGCCGGGATGTATGATGTGCCGTTTTCAGTTTTTACTTCAAGCCGAGTAATTTGAGCATGAAGTTCTGCAGCAATAAGTAAAAGCAGAACTACAAAGAATATTTTATTTGTGGAGGTAATTTTCATGCGAAAAGGTATTAAAGGAACGGGATCATAAAACCTGATTTCTTTTTGTACTCCGTGAATTCATTTTTAAAATATTTTTCAAGCAGTTTTTCTTCCATTGATGCGCGCATAACAATGAATGGAATTTGTAGCAACGCAACCGGAGCGACAATAAAACTAAGTGTAGCAAGCGCCCCTCCAATGTCAAGAAGAATTTGCGATAAATATTGCGGATGTCTTATAATTCTGAACATACCTTTTTGTACAAGAGAATGGTTTTTGAATATCAAAATCTCCTGTGAATAATTTTCCCCCAGTGATTTGTACGCAGATATTTGAATCCACGAAAAAATAATGTAAATGATCAATCCAGTGATCCTTAAACTGAAATACTCTTCTTTATATTCAAGTGTACCGACCTGGAATACCGCAAGAATTAATGCGACTAATGTAATAGTCGACAGGACTAAAGGCAGTTTCTGAAGGTATGTTACAGGTCTTTCCTTAACTGCAATAACGGATGATTTTAAACCCTTTTTTGCGCCGGCAACATTGGCACCGAATGAAGCAATAATATTTATTCCGATAAGAATATTAATAGGATCCATAATTTCAGTATTAAGTTATGTTAATGGAATGGGTTTACTATTCAAACTTTACACCGTGTTTTTTCATGATGCTTGTCCACTCATCCTCGCTCAGTTGTTCAGATTCATCAATCAGCATCACGGGAATATTATCCTCAATCCTGTATCTTCGTCTTGTTTTTCTGTCGGTTGATACAAGAGTTTCACCATCAAGTATCAGGTCTGCTTTTGATTCGGGACAGCAGAGTATCTGAAGCAATTCAGGATTTATCATCTTTATACCTTAAATAAAATTATTGTTGAAAACTTAATAAACTTCAGTTCAAAGATAAAAACTTAACACAACTATTGCAGAGCACAAACAGAATTAATAGTTTTAATCAGGATTAACTATATTTGTATAGAAAAACAGGTAAGGATAATTTCTTACCACTCCTATGAACTTCAAAATCAAATCCCGGTGATAAAAAATAACGGCTTTAAAGTCGCTGTATTACTGATTTTATTTGTGTCTAAAATTGCTTTAGCACAAAGCCGTCATATCAATTTTGAAAACTTTTCAATTAAGGAAGGTTTATCAAATGATATTGCTACTTCAATCATCCAGGATAAAGACGGATTTATCTGGATCGGCACAGAAGACGGGCTTAACAGGTACGATGGATATGAGTTTAAAATTTTTAAATTCAATCCAGCTAATCCGGGTTCAATATCTGATGACTGGATAACAAGAGTATTCCAGGATTCAAAAGGAAATATCTGGATAGGCACATCCAACGGGCTTAACCGGTATCTGCCTGTAACATCAACATTTAAAATATACTCACTCGTTACTGATGATATGGAAAACAAGCAACAGATTTTCGGTGTCGGAAGTATATTCGAAGATAAAGAAGGAACACTGCTTGTTGGTACTTCTACAAAGGGATTTCTTGAATACGATCCGGATGAAGACAGGTTCTTAAAAAATGGTAAGTATGAAGATCTGATTAAGCTAACATCCGGTTATTTCATAAGGTGTTTTCTTCAGGATAAATCAGGATTACTTTGGGTCGGAATTGATGACGGGGTTATCAGGTATAATCCTGAGGATAAATCATCAAAGCATTTTAAGTACAAATACGGGTCTGATAATTCACCGTCTAATCCTGTTGTTGTGTTGATTAAAGAAGATCACGATGGTGATATCTGGTTCGGGACGATGACCGGAGTTGATTTGTTCGTTCGAAAGAGTGAAAAGTTTTTAAGAGCATCAGATTTTTCAGACAGACCTGAATACTTCAAAGATAAACTTGTACTTGCTTTACTTACAGATAGTAAAAACAATATCTGGGTCGGCGGATTTAATGGATTAATTAAGTTAGATAAGAAAACAAAAAAAACTGACCACTATACTTATAACCCGCGGAACAGAACCACACTTTCATCAAGCCGCATTTATGATCTTATGGAAGATAGAGCCGGCGCAATCTGGATAGCCACTTATAAAGGCGGAGTAAACCGTTATGATCCGAGGTTAAATAAATTCAATTCATATATACATAATGACTTCGATGAAAATTCAATTTCAGGAACGGGAGTAAAAGCATTTTATAAAGACAGGAACGGGTTTATCTGGATCGGAACAGAAGACGGAGGATTGAATAAATTTGATCCCGTAAAAAGTACATTTAAAAAATTCCGGTATAATCCTTCTGATAATTCTTCCTTAAGTAATAATTCAGTTTATTCGATCACACCGGATAAAAACGGGATGTTGTGGATAGCTACTTTCGGCGGCGGTTTGAATATTCTTGATCTTAAAACGGGGAGAATAAGGAGACTGAATAGTGACGAAATTTTTCCTGCCGGTAAATCTGATGTACATATAAAGTACGTTTATTCTGATCGTGATGGAGACTTGTGGGTAACTACAGAAAAAAGCGGAATTTTCAGGTACAATTTTTCAACAGGCAAATTAATTGAATTTGAATTAGCACATGAAAACACTGATGTTCATTCTGTTTATCAGGATAAAAGCGGTACCGTGTGGATATCAACTTTCGGAGGCGGACTATACAAATACAACAAGCGAACCAATGAACTAAAACGTTATCAGAAAGATTTTAACTGCACCGACTGTATAAGCAGCGCGGTTGTTTATTCCGTAAATGAGGATAACGAAAATAATATCTGGATATCAACATTCAGAGGTGGAATTAACCGGTACTTTAGGGAGAATGATAACTTCGTAGCGTTTACTGAAAGGAACGGAATACCGAGCAACTATGTTAAAGGAATGCTTCCGGATAATTTCGGCAACCTATGGATAACAACAAACAAAGGTCTGGCAAAATTTAATCCCTCAACGTTAACAGTAAAAGTATACGATGAAAATGACGGGTTGCCTTCTAATGATTTTCTTTCAGGCGCGCTTATGAAAGACAGGGACGGGATTTTTTATCTTGGTACTGTTAACGGCTTTGTTATGTTCAATCCTGACAGTATAATTGATGATCCTTACGAAGCTCCTCTTTATATAACAAGGTTCAGCGTATTTGGTGAAGATTATAAAACTGATAAGAACATTAATGAAATCGAACATATAAACCTGGCGTTTGATGAAAATCTTTTCTCGTTTGAATTTGCCTCATTAGATTTTTCCGATCCTTCAAAAAATCAATATGCATACATGCTTGAAGGAATTGATCCGGATTGGATTTACGCAGGAAGCCGCCGATATGCTAATTACACGCATCTTTCCCCCGGTAACTATATGTTCAAAGTTAAGGCGACGAACAGTGATGGTGTATGGGGTAAACATGTAAAAGAAATATCCATCACAATTGTTCCCCCTTTCTGGCAGCGGTGGTGGTTTATACTTATTGCGGGTTCATTTATTATTGGCATTATACTGATAGCTTATCAGTACAGGGTGAACAGGTTATTAGAACTTGAAAGACTGAGAACGAGGATTGCGGCGGATCTGCATGATGAAATCGCGTCGAACCTAAGCAGTATTGCTATGTTCGGTAAAATTATTCAGGATGAGGCAAACACACCTTCAAAAGCATCTGTAATGATGCCGCAGCTACTTGAAAGAATTATATCTCTTTCACAGGAATCAGTTGTGTCCATTCGTGATATTATCTGGGCGATCGATCCTAAAACAGAAACAATGCATGACCTGCTCACACGTGTACGGGATATGATAATAAGTTCCTGCCGGGCAAAACAGATAACACTTAATTACGATCTGCCTAACAAAGAACTGCTTCCGTCAAAAAATCTTTCACCCGAGCAAAGAAGAGATATGTGGATGCTTTTGAAGGAAGCATTATCAAACGCAGTAAAACATTCCGGCTGCACTGAACTGATTGTAATAACCCTTTATGACGGAGAGCATATAAAAATAGTTATAAAGGATAACGGCAAAGGGTTTAACACTGCAGTGAATTACAATGGTAAAGGATTGGGGACGATGAAAAAGCGTGCGCATACTTTGGGAGCTGAATTGATCTTTGATTCAGCACCTTCGAAAGGCACTACAATTATACTGAACCTGCGGTTTTAATATAGTGCAAATGGACTATTGCCCATTGGAGCGGTAATTTGAATATTGTAAACGGAATTAAACATAAACTGTAAAGAACAATATTATGGCAATATCAGTAGCATTGGTGGAAGATAATCACGACTTAAGGATGGGTACCGCGTTTGTACTCCGTTCTTCGCCGTCATTTGAAGTTGTTGGTGCATTTGAATCAGCAGAAGAATTAGTCGATTCATTTGATGATCTGCGTCCTGATGTGGTTCTTATGGATATTGAATTGCCGGGAATGTCAGGTATAGAAGCAACCGCTATTTTGAAAAAAGATCATCCGCATGTACAAATAGTTATGCTTTCAGTTTATGAAGATGATGAAAATGTTTTCCAGGCAATTTGTGCCGGAGCCTGCGGTTATGTATCAAAACCTGTTATGCCTGCACAGGTAGTTGACCTTGTAGAGCAGGCGTTTGGCGGTTCATCACCAATGTCCCCGCACATTGCGCGAAAAGTTTTGGAGATGTTTAAACAACATCTTCCTCCGCCAAAAGCCGATTACAATCTTACTCCGCGTGAACTTGAAGTGCTTGACCTTTTGATACAAGGTTACGACAATAAAATGATCGCTGAAAAATTATTCCTCAGTACGTTTACAATCCGCGCACACATAAGAAATATTTATGAGAAACTTCACGTTCACACAAAATCACAGGCTGTTGCAAAAGCTTTGAAGGAACGTGTTGTACCCAAGAAATAATTTTACTGCGTAGTTAGATTAAATCAATTCATTAATTCATTTCAGCTTATCAAGCAAAGGTTTTCATTTAACACTTTTTAACAAACAGATCTGCTTTTATAAAACTTCCCATTAACTAAAAATCATTTCATTTTACGTCGAAATGAAAACCTATCGTTCATATTGACTATATAAAACACTGATATACTGCAGATGTCCTCTTCAAATTAGTGCTTGCTATCTATACCCCCGCAGAAATTCATCCCTTAGTTTTACATCGTAATTATTCTCTTACTTCTCCGATCTCTGAACCAAAAATTTTAATGATAACTATGAAGAAGATAAAAATGTATCTGTCAATAACACTTTTAACAATAGCAGCCGGCTGCTCAACTGCGACGCTGATTAACGAGGCTGAAAAATCTGTTCTTCTTGAACATAATATTATAACTGGAACCGGCGGAGGATTTTCAGGCTACTATGAAGGATATGATATAGATGTGGTTGGTAACGTAAATCACTGGCAGGGTATCAGCTATGACAGAGCGAAAAGGATTTATGTTGGCAGCCTTGGAACAACTCAGATTGAAAAAATAAACTCGCTTATTTCGGAATCAGATATTCTTAACACTCAGTATGATGGAAAGGGTAACATCACGACTTTTATTACACTTAAGGATAGTTCCAAAGCACACAGAATTTCTTGGGCAGGTATTTCACCTGACAGAAAAGTTCCTGAGAGTATAAGAGATTTCAATTCAAGGTTGAACGAGATCATAACGATAAATTCAAATTATTAGGAGACAACTATGAAAAAATTATTTCTGATACTTATTGTTGCCGCGTTTGTAATATTATTTCCGAAGTCATTATCCGCGCAATCCGGTTCGCTGAATTTTACATCTGCATTTCCGATGGGAGAATTTAAAAATAATCTTGATAAAACAGGATTTGGAATCGGCGGATCATTTATGTTCTGGTTACCAACCTCCGATCTTCCGGTTTCAGTCGGTCTTAATATCGGCTTTATAAACTACGGAAATGAGCTTAGGAGAGAACCTTTCAGTTCTACAATTCCCGATGTAACTGTAGATGTAGAAAGATCAAACAACCTTGTCAACTTTCATCTTTTGTTCCAGGTGGGTGCAACCAGCGGAGTGGTAAGACCGTATGCAGAAGCACTATTCGGAGGAAGCTACCTGTTTACTGAAACACAAATACTCAGCCGTGGAAATGATGAAGTAGCAAGCTCTACAAACTTTGATGACTTTGCCTGGAGTTACGGCGGCGGCGCAGGATTTTTAATACAACTTACTGATAATGAAATGGGAGACTTCTCCTCAATATTCCTTGACATAAAGGCACGCTATCTTTTCGGCTCCAGTGCGGAATATCTCAAGGAAGGTTCTGTAAGAATTAATAACGGCAGAGTTTCATATGATGTTTCAAAATCCAAAACTGATATGCTTACTGCACAGATCGGCGTTACAGCATACTTTAATTCAATCAGCTTTTAACTATCAATAAAAAATAAACGAGGATAAAATGAAAAAGTTCATGAAAATTGTTTCAATTGTTGTAGGGGTTTTTGTTTTTCTTTTGATCGGTGGTTCAGTGTATTTTAACTCAACATTCCCTAAAGAAGTGCCGGTATCAAACCTGAAAGTTGAACTTACACCGGAACGGATTGAAAGAGGAAAGTATCTCGCAAACAACGTTGCTATGTGCATTGACTGTCATTCTTCACGTGACTTTTCAAAATTCTCCGGACCGGTTAAAGAAGGCACAGAAGGAATGGGCGGAGAAATTTTTGGCAAGGAAATGGGATTACCCGGAACAATTCCTGTCAGAAACATAACTCCCGCTGCAATTGGTGACTGGACTGACGGTGAAATACTTCGTGCATTAACATCAGGAATAAATAAACACGGTGAGGCTCTTTTCCCTATAATGCCTTATGATGGTTTTGCCGAAATGGATCAGGAAGATCTTTATTCAATCATAGCATATTTAAGAACACTCAAGCCGATTGATAATGAAATCGGTGAAAGGAACCTGGATTTTCCTGTAAACTATATTGTAAAAACTCTTCCACTCAATACTTACAAACCTCGCCAGGCTCCTGATAGATCAAATACAAAAGAATACGGAAAGTATCTTGTTAAGATGGCTTCTTGTCATCACTGCCATTCACAATCAAATGAAGGTGAACCGGTTGCAGGTATGGAATTCGCCGGCGGCACAGAAATACATCTGCCTTTCGGTATAATCCGTTCAGCTAATCTTACACCTGATGTTGAAACAGGGTTGGGTGCATGGACAAAAGAACAATTCATTCAAAGGTTTAAGCTGATGGCAACTGATGAAATGAAAAACATTCCTGTAGAACAGGGAAGCTTTAACACTATCATGCCCTGGAGTATGTATGGAGGAATGACAGATGAAGATTTAGGTGCAATTTATGATTATCTTCACAGCCTGAAACCTGTAAAGAACCAGGTTGTAAAATTCACTCCAGCCAACTAATACTTAAAGAGGAAGACCGTGAAAACAAGAAACATTCAGCCGGAAGGCAAAGCAAGTTCATCGCGAATTATTCTCTGGGTTTTACTAATGATAATTTTACTTAGCAGCGGAATAATAAAAGCGCAGGGAGGTTACGTTATTTACAGAGAACTGACTTACCCAGATACAACTGCTTTTCTTGATAAAACGGATCTTCCTTTTTCAGTTAATCCTGAAAATGTTAAATCAATTGGTATGGGAAAAACACAAATCGCAAACGGAAAATATTTCAATGCGATGATGTACAATCCGGCGCTTCTTTCAAGAAAGAAAAATACTTTTGATGTTTTGAATTTAAGCGCAAGTATGCCGGCTACCACTTTTGAAGCTGCTAATTTTGTAAGGAATAATCAGGCTCAATTAAGGGATGGCTATTTTCTTCAACAGGTTTATGATTCTTACAATGATTTCAGAGTTGCGCAAACCTATGATGATTACAACAACGCTCTAAAAAAATTAAAAGATGCGCTGGACTTTCCAACAAGACTATCAGACCAGGTAATTGGAGATTATAATGATCCGGATGTACACGGAGTAAGGATTATTCCAACGATATCAGGACAGTTTGGAAACTTTGGCTTTTCAGTACATGGAACCGGGCAGGCAGGATTTATCGGGCTGCCCACAGAGGCAATGATACAATTAAGGAACCTGCAAATACCTAATGACGCCAGTGAAATAACAACTGAGTTTCTTTTAAACCTGGCGGCTATTGCTGCTGAGATTATAGATAATTCAAATAACATTTCCACCAGTGTTCTTCCGCAGATGTTTGCTATGAGTTATGCCGACATTGTTGCTGCTGTTGGTTACGGATTTGAAGTCACGAAAAATTTTCAGGTGGGCGCAAATCTTAAAGTTATTAACAGAAGACTTTCAACAAAGTTTATCACGGCAGATAACTATGAACATATACTCGTTGAAGCAGGTAAAGAACTTAAAAAGAATGTTACAGGATTTACAATTGATTTAGGCGCACTGTATAAATTTGAAAAAACAGAAACAGAAATCGGATTATCAATTCAGAACCTGATTCCTGTTACTAAAATCACTTCGAATGTAAATATTCCTGCGAACTTAATTGGATACGACTACGCACGTGATCAGAATACAAATCAAATTTTAGTTGGTCATGTTGATCAAAACGGAAATTACACTCCGGATCCTGCGGGAGATACCCTTCTATATCAGATAAGCCAGATGGTCGATATAATTTCTCCTTTTGAACTGCAGGCTCCTCTGCTCATAAATACCGGGGCAACACATCCTATAACAAAAGACTGGGACGTGTCACTTGAATGGGTTGATATGATTGCACAGGATGAAAAGTACACAGATTATTTTGAAAGATTCAGAATAGGTACTGAATACAGGCTGTTTGAAAATTATCTTTCAGTGCGGGCAGGACTTGCAGATAAAAGACCAACAGTCGGTTTTGGGGTGAATCTCCGGGTATTTCATCTTGATGCCGCATATGCATATGATAACTTTGTTGAGGATTACTCTTTCTTTGCGCAGATAAGATTCGGATGGTAAACAAATAACAATCAAAAAAAATAAAAGGAAAACAAAAATGAAAAACAAAAAAATTCTTTTAACTGTTGCAGCAATATTGCTGCTGTTATCTTCAAACTCATTTGCCCAGTTCAGGATGTCAGTTGCGCCTGTAACAGGCATGGGATTCAGTATTCACAATGGATCGGATTTAAATCAAAGCGGGAATGGTTTTGGTGTAACTGCAGGCGCTCTGATAGATATGCAGTTCAATCAATCCGTCGGCTTATTAACAAACATTGGCTTCTATGACAACAGAAGCGGTTCGTATGAAGATGATATTACGTTTCAACCTGGTGTTGTAGGTACGATTGAAAATAGTGTAAGTCTTTCTTACTTCACTATTGAACCATTATTTAAATTTCAATTCCCGTCAAGATTTTATCTTATGATCGGACCGGCTATAGGTTTTAACCTGAGTGCTGAGAATGAAATTGTTGAAAAGATAACAACTCCCGGCTGGACATTTGACGGACAAAATACAACCCGCAAATCCAAAGGTACTATCAGAAATACAAATGTCCGTTTTGAACTGAAAGCAGGCATGGGTTATAATATCCGTGTTGCAAACGGATTTGATATCGCCCCGCAGGTAACTTTTGGTTACGGACTTACCAATGTAGTTGAAGACGTTAACTGGAAGATCCTTACCATACAGGCAAATGTAGCTTTCAAGTTTGCAGTGTTATAACGAAATACTAAAACTTTAAACCAAGAGAGAAAACGATGGCAACGATAAAAGATGAAATAATGATAAACGCTCCCGCAAATTTTGTTTTCGGATTTATATCCGATTACTCAAATGATGTAAAATGGCGCGAGGGTGTGATTGATATGAAATGTTCAACAAGAGATAATATTTTTATCGGTACAAGGACACGTGAGACTATGAAAATGCTGGGAAGAAATTTTATTACCGTCGCAAGAGTAACAGAGTATTCGCCCTATAACCGGATAGCATTCAGATCAGTTGTATCGGAAGTTCCGGTGAACGGTTACAGAGAATTAAAGGATGTGAACGGTTCAACCAATTTTACTTACTCTCTTTCGCTTGAACTGAGAGGAGTTTACAAATTGTTTTCTCCGTTTATTGTTTCAATGTATTCAAAAAGAGTAAAACGTGATCTTGAAAAACTGAAAATGATTCTTGATGAAGAGTATGTTTACAAGGTACGTCAATACACTGAGTATAAAATTCCTTTCGGGTTCTATTCATAAAAGTTCTTCAAAAATTTCAAAAAATTTATAAAGAATTACGCATTCATTGCCTGTGGTGTGTCTTCACAGGCGGAATGCGTTTGGACAGAACTCTAATACACTAACAACAAAAAAAATTATATAAACAAATATGCTTTTAACACTTAACAGAAAGAATAAAATGGATTTACTGATTCAGTATCTTCTCACCCGAAAGAATATTGATATAACCTCAATACTTAATTTCAGAAGAAGAAGAGTGTCATTCAGAAGACGAAACAGTTAACCGGACTATTAATAGTTGCGTGTTGACAAATAAAAATAAGTTCTCTATCATTGCAGCCATCACGGAGGATTACTTCCTCCGGGTGGTTTTCATCTGTCATCAAATCCACACTTATGCTTAAAAGGAAAACTACAATTGTTCACATTCTCATGTAATACCTTTCAGTTCAATTTATTTTCTGCGGCGGGGGATTAAAATTAATCAAACCAACAATCATAGGAGATCGAATGAAAAAGTTCTTTAAGATTCTTGGAACTCTTGTTGTTATCATTGTAGTCTTGCTGGTTGGGGCGCTCATTTACTTCAATTCCACTTATCCAAAAGTTGATCCGCCTTCGGATATTAAGATAGAAGCTACATCTGAAAGAATTGCCAGGGGTGATTATCTTGCTAATCATGTTGCTGTTTGCATCGATTGTCATTCGGAGAGAGACTTTACAAAATTTGCAGGTCCAATAAAACCGGGAACTGAAGGTAGCGGCGGGGAGGTGTTTGATGAAAACATTGGTTTCCCCGGTAAAGTCGTTACTAAAAATCTTACTCCCGCAAATCTTGGTTCATGGTCTGACGGTGAAATATTACGTGCAATGACTTGCGGGGTAACAAAGGACAATAAAGCATTGTTCCCTATGATGCCTTATCCTAATTACAATCAATTAACTAAAGAAGATGCATATTCATTAGTCGCATATATCAGGACTCTGCAATCTAAACAAAGAGATGTTCCTGAAACCGAACTCAACTTTCCATTGAATTTTATTGTTAAGACAATGCCGATTCCGCAATATACACCTGCACCGGAGATAGATAAATCGAACACAACTGCTTATGGAAAATATCTTGTTACAATAGCATCCTGCAATGAATGTCATACGCAATCGGATAAGGGAGAACCCTTGCCGGGCATGACTTTCGCGGGTGGTGCTGAATTTAATTTTCCTGCAGGAGTTGTTCGTTCATTAAATATAACTCCTGATGAAGAAACTGGAATTGGTAAGTGGACCAAAGAAGATTTTATCAAGAGGTTCAGAAATTATGGAACAGAAGAAGCAAAGAATATTCCTGTTGATATGAACAAAGAATTTAATACACCAATGCCGTGGTTAATGTACACAGGAATGACTGATGAAGATCTTGGAGCAATATATGAATACTTAAGAACCGCAAAACCTGTAAAGAATAAAGTTGAGAGATTTACTCTGGCGAAGAAATAGATTCTTTTACACCATCAAAATCATAAAGCCGCATTTTTTATGCGGCTTTTTTGTTAAGCAAATGAAAATTTAATTGTCAATAAGCAATTGATATTATTTGCAGGTCGTTGATTCTTCAGGTCAATTAAACTAAGTTTTGGTTGAAGGCAGGGAGAGAATATAAGTCAGGTGTCATTAGCAAACTTAAAATTGTATATATATTCTCTTGAGGTAAATATGAAAAATTTTTTTTTGTTCTTAATTGTTTCCTTTTCATTTGAATACCTATCAGGTCAAACAATCACTCCGCGTGTTGATATTCCCCTGAATCTTTCAGATGGAATTTCTTCACAGGTTGTAAATGTTGGCGTTGATTCAACTGCAACAACCGGAATAGATCCGCACTTGGGTGAAGCGCCGCTTCCAATATTCCCACCGACCGGAATGTTTTTTTGTGCACTTGATCTTTATCCTTATGGTGTGCAGGCATTAGTTTGGAAGGATTACAGAAATGCGCCATCATTTCCCTATACAGGCTCTCATCAACATAGACTAAGATGGCAGTTATCCTCCAATTCCATTGGGTTTTCAATTTCATACAACCTGCCGATTGGGATAACGATGGAAGTAAGAGATCTATTTGGAGGAGTGCTTTTTAACAGTGGTACACTATCCGGAGAAGGAACTTATTCAGTTCCTTACATCGAGCTTGGCTCTGCTAACCTTACAATGTTTTATAATAATGTAGGCGGTGATCCGTCAGGACCGATATTCGGGATATCTTCTACATCATTAAATTTCAGTCCTGTTCCGGTTGGTTCTACAGATACTTTGCAATTAACTATTTCTAACTATGGCTTATCAAATCCGCTAAACATTTCTTCTATCATATTTACAAATACTCACTTTATAGTTTTACCCAATTCATTTCCGATTTTTATTGCTCCGCAATCTTCTTTAGATTTTTATGTGATATGCACTGCAACTTCACTATCACAAACCGGTTCAATGGAAATTATTCATAATGCTTCAGGATCACCCGCATATGTAAACTTATCCTCTCCACCCGGTTTACCTCCTGGTCCTCTATTAGAATTTTCATCGAACGAAATAGTTTTTCCACAACAATTACTGGGAACAATTGACACTATTCCAGTAACTGTTTTCAATAATGGATATCTTAATTCATTGAACATAAATTCTGTAAACTCAACAAATAATTATTTCAATATTCTGCCGGTTATTTTTCCGATTGAAATTGAACCTCGCTCAAGTCACGAGTTTTTTGTTACCTATATTTCAGCGGATACATTACAAACTGGATTGCTGGAATTTGATCATAATGCCCCGGGCTCACCTTCAATGCTGCGTGTTAGATCAGTTGCGACAGGGGCACAGTGTGTTCTAAATGTTTCTTCTTTATTTTTTACGTCTGACCCTTCCCAAAGAATATTTTGGGTAACAAACACAGGCATGGCTGATACACTATTAATTACGAATATAATCTCAACAAATAATCACTATGCAGTAGTTCCGAATTTGTTTCCTGTTTCAGTACCGCCTGGTTCTACAAAAGTTTTTGAAGTATATCTTAACTCAGCCTCAGGTTCAGAATTGGGAATTGTCAGGATTTACCATAATGCGGTTAATTCACCTGACTCGATTATTGTTGCAAATTATCTTCTAACCCCTTCTGCCGAGTGTAGAATTGAAGTAGTTAGTGGTACAGCATCTGGTAATTTGTATTTTGGTACTCATCCGTTAGCAAATGATGGTATCGATGAGATATTTAGTGAATCAAATCTGCCGCCACTTCCACCAATCGGGGCATTCGATAAAAGATTAATTCTCCCACGGAATAATTTTTCAGGTACTCACAGTTCATATAGGGATATAAGACAAGCACCAGAATCATATGTGGGTTCAAAAGAGTACAGAATATCTTATCAAAAAAATATGAATAACGGTATTGAGTTACGGTGGTATCTAACTGAAGGAATAAATGGTTTTATTCAGGATGTTATAAATGGCTCATTCATTAACGTGTATATAAGCGGGACTGGTAGTTTTGTGGTTCAAGATCCTGTAGCATTTAACACACTTAAAATGTTAGTAAATTATTCAGAAAATACTCCTGCTGAATTGTTATCCTTTTCAGCATCTGTGGTTGGAGCAGACATTCAACTTGACTGGAGTACAGGTTCAGAAACAAATAACAGCGGTTTTGAAGTACAAAGGAAAACAATAAACTCAGAATGGACTATCATTGATTTCAAACCCGGCCAAGGTACTACATCGGAAAGAAGTGATTATACTTACATAGATGATGTAGCTGGAATAAATTCGAGTGAAGCATACTACCGGTTAAAACAGATAGACTATGACGGAACCTATACATATTCCGAAGAAGTAAAAGTAAGCCTGATACCATTTAAGTATGAATTATCGCAGAATTATCCGAATCCGTTTAACCCAACAACAACAATAAGTTGGCAGTCACCAGTTGGCAGTCATCAAACAATAAAAGTATATGATGTACTTGGCAATGAAGTAGCAACATTAGTAAATGAATACAAAGAAGCAGGTAGTTATGAAGTAGAGTTTGATGGATCATCACTGGCAAGCGGAATGTATATCTATAAACTAAGTTCCGGTGGATTTACATCAAGTAAGAAGATGATTTTAATAAAATAATTATATAAGCATTAAAAAATGAAAGAGCCGTTCTGAATAATTGGAACGGCTATTAATTGCTGCTTATCAAACATTAATAATTTGATTTTGTAGTCCTAAACTGCTTAGTTATAGCGAATAAATATATTCTTAATGAATATCAGGGTAGGAATATGAAAACAATATTCACTTTTCTTTTTGCATTTCTTTTTTTGCAATCAGCATATTCACAATGGCAGATGATGAACAGTCCGTTAGCTACACCGGATATTCAAAAAGTAGCGTATCATCCTAATGGATATGTATTAGCTATCACAAATGAAAATGAAGTTTTTAGAAGTGATATAGCTCAAAGTAATTGGAGCAAAGTTGCAACGTTAAACAATGTGGTGCAATGTATAGACATTAGTCCTGCAGGAACAATATATGCGGGGATTATTGGAGGGTATCTTTATTCGACTGATATCGGTCTCACCTGGAATGAAAAACAATTATTCCAACACTCTGTATATTTTATAACGGATTTGGAATTTGATGCGAATGGAAATCTTTTTATGGTTTCATCTGGACATACCAGTATTCTACCATGCATCTATATTTCAAATGATGGGGGGAATACCTGGACATCACCTATGGCAGGTTTGCCCACTGATGGATATTCAGTAGTTGGAATTGAAAAAGATTCGGTTGAAAACATATATATCCTTTTACATAGTTATCCTAACTCCAAATTATATAAATCAACAGATGATGGTAATTCCTGGCAATTAGTTTCTATTATGGAAGTTTCTTTTTCAAATGACTTTAAGATTGATCGACTGGGAAATTTTTATACCTTCAAGTATCACGGTGCCAGTGGATTAATATATAAATCTACTGATGGTATCAATTGGAATGAAATATATTCAGGAATAATACAAAAATTATTTATTGATACTGAAAATAATATTTATGCTGCTCTTGAATATAAGGGGTACACAGGTTGGGTTGATTCTGGTTATACTTATTACAATATGATTTTATCATCAGATGGAGGATCAAACTGGCAACTCATGGGGTTGGCAGGATTAAAAGCACATGATTTTATAAGAGTTGAAAATAAGTTCTTTATAGCTACATCAAATGGCTTGAGAACTTCGATCATATCTAGTAATCAATGGTCTTTGTGTTTTGAGTATCATGATAGAAATGCAATTGTTAGTGATATTTTAAATCTTTCTGCTGAAGGAAGAAAACTTATCGGAACCGCGAGAGGATTAATGCACTCTGAAGAGGTTGGGGAATCCTGGGTAGAAACATCTGTACATCCATCAATAAAATTCATTAAAAATGATAACTTCGGAAACATATATGCTACTTCGAAATATCTATATCGTTCCACCGATTTTGGGTTGACGTGGGAAATCCCACATGACATGGAATCGGATAACCCGAGAGAAATTAAGAATATTTTTATAAATGATTCGGGCTACATATTTACAATTCAGAATCTTGTTGTCCAAGGATTTTATATAATAGGACTTAAGTCAACTGATTTTGGGAGTAGTTGGATAACTCAATTCAGTCAAACATGTGCTTGTAATGCATCAACTGATGCACATTCAATCATTGAAAATTTATCAGGGGCACTTTTTTTGTCATTCAATCTTATTCTATATCCAACGCCACCCCCGTCAATTGAATATAGACGGTGGGTTGTTAAGAAAGAGCCTGGTTTTAATGAACAGGTTTTGTTTGAAAATCAAATTGCAAATAATATGTATTTATTCAATAGTGAATTGTATATGGCTATGAGCAGCTATTCTTCTTCTTCTTTAGGCGTTCTTAAAACTAGTGATAATGGTAGCACGTTTGTACAATTGAATAACGGTCTTTCAAGTTTAAAAGTTACTCAGCTAATCTTAAAACCCGAAGTATTCCTTGCACTAACCGGAGATGGAATCTACCGATCATTAGATCAAGGCAATTACTGGATGCGGCTTGATCACACAGGCTTAACAGGTACAATCAATCGAATTTATCTGGATGATAACCAAACATTATATGCCTGTACAAGTAACGGGATATATGTATTCACGGGAGAACTTCCTGTTGAGTTACTTACATTTACGACGAGCATAGAAACAGGCAGAGTTACGTTAAATTGGTCTACAGCAAGTGAGCTAAATAACCGGGGATTTGAGATACAGAGAAAGTCAAAGAATGCTGAATGGATGACAATAGGTTTCAAAGAAGGCAAAGGAACAACAACAGAAAAGAATGAATACACATACACAGATGATGTAGCTGGAATAAATTCGAGTGAAGTATACTACCGGTTAAAACAGATAGACTATGACGGAACCTATACATATTCCGAAGAAGTAAAAGTAAGCCTGATACCATTTAAGTATGAACTGTATCAGAATTATCCGAATCCATTTAACCCAAGTACAAAGATAAGTTGGCAGTCACCAGTTGGCAGTCATCAAACAATAAAAGTGTACGATGTACTTGGCAATGAAGTAGCAACATTAGTAAATGAATACAAAGAAGCAGGTAGTTATGAAGTAGAGTTTGATGGATCATCACTGGCAAGCGGAATGTATATCTATAAGCTAAGTTCCGGTGGATTTACATCAAGTAAGAAGATGATGGTGATAAAGTAATATTATTAAATAATTATTTATAGAATGAAAGGGGTTAATTATGTATCAATTAATTTTTAATACAATTTTGATTTGTCTATTCTGTTGGGGCGTATGGGGAATAACACTGGCTCAACAGGTTATAGAAGCTTCACCGATTATGACATCTGATTTTGTGAGCTATGAATACGATCCGGAAGATTCTATTCGTTTCAGAAATAACTCACTAGTCAATTTTCCGACCAGTTCTTTAGGCTTAATCATCAATGATATAAACCTGCTTAACTCAAATGAAAAATTTATTGTTCATTCCATTGAATTTGAAAATTTGATGCAAAAAATTGAGAAGTATAAAAAGTATAGAAGATTTTTCACTTATGATGAAAAGTTAAGAACTACAACAGTTCAGGCAGAAGAGTTTATCGATGGTAAATGGGTTGAAGATCAACGAACGGAAATTATCTATGATAATTTTGATAACAAGTCTGAAATCAATTACAAATCCAGCTACCAGGAAATAAAAATTGAATACTCTTATGATTGGGATAATAACTTAGTAACTACAGAAAAAGAGATAAAAAAAAATAACGAAGAGCAATGGCAATTTTATTGGGGGAAGGAATACGAATATTCAGATGGAAAAATGGTTGGGATAAAATATGATCAGAACAATGAGCAATCATTAGGTCTTCCCTATTGTTTTAAAATTATTTATAGTGAGAATACTATTGAAACCATGAGCTATGATATGAAAAAAGAAAATTTGAAACCAAGAATTAAACATCTAAATGTTGTTGATATCACGGGTAGACCTTTGGATATAACCAAAATGAAATGGAGTGATTCATCCTGGTCAACTGAATCTGTAATTAGCTATGAATATTTTGATAATGGGAACATATCAAAAATAAGATCCTCTTATAGACCTATGGATAAAAGTGGAAACATGTTGGACGTTGATGTAAAAAATTTTAATCGACTTGTTAGTAATTATTTGTATGATGAAAATGATAATTTTGTAAGGTGTTCACAGTATAAAATTGAATCAAATGATATGGATAGCACATTATTCGGTTTAATTGATTTTTATTATGACAAACAAAATCAAGTGTCTTTTGTGGAAAGATCATTTGAGAATGGTGGTATATTCCAACTTCAAGAAAAACATCAGTACGAAAGAGATATTTATAATAATATTGTTAACATCAAAACTTATTTGTGGAGCAATAATGAATGGATAATTCAGAAAGAATCAAAGATTGAATACAAGACAAAATAATTTATTTAAAAATTAAAATAATTATATGGACACAAAAAAATTTCTCGCACAAGAAAATGAAAAAGTAAAACTCGCAGACTTTGAAACAGATTACACCGGCAAAATAAAATCAAAGAAAGAAGCGGAGGAATTACTTGAAGCTAACATTAAAAAAATGCGTGAGCTGCAATCAAAACTTTATGCCTCAGACAGATTTGCATTACTATTAGTCTTTCAGGCTATGGACGCTGCTGGAAAAGACGGAACTATTAAACGAGTAATGAGCGGACTAAACCCGCAAGGGACACAGGTCTTTAGTTTTAAGCAGCCATCATTGGAGGAAATGGATCATGGATATTTATGGCGTATAAATAAAGCACTTCCTGAACGCGGAAGAATTGGTATTTTTAATCGTTCGCATTATGAAGAAGTTCTGGTTGTGCGTGTTCATAATTATCTTAAATCATCAAGACTTCCGGAAAACCGTATTGATAAAAATATTTGGTCAAGAAGATTTGAACAGATAAATGGATTTGAAGAATATCTTTATGAAAACGGAATTATACCTGTCAAGTTCTTTCTTCATATTTCCAAAGATGAACAGAAAAAAAGATTTATCTCAAGGATTGACGACCCATCAAAGAACTGGAAGTTTTCAAAAGCCGATATTGAAGAGCGGAAATACTGGGATGATTATCAGAAGTGTTACGAAGAAGTTATCAACAATACCAGTAAGAAACATTCTCCATGGTATATCATTCCTTCAGATAAAAAATGGTTTGCAAGATTACTTGTTTCGCAAATTATTATTGAAACTTTGGAAAGTCTTAATCTTGATTATCCCAAACTTTCAAAGGAACAATTAAGTGAACTGGAAGTTTGCAAAGAATCTCTGCTTAATGAAAAGTAGGAATGTATTTTAATCTTTCAGTCCA
The DNA here is from genome assembly GCA_016700155.1 of Ignavibacteriales bacterium. NCBI lineage: Bacteria > Pseudomonadati > Ignavibacteriota > Ignavibacteria > Ignavibacteriales > Ignavibacteriales bacterium. The sequence goes on along the minus strand of CP065001.1, from coordinate 3,717,116 downwards.
ATCTTTGTATAACTTGAGATAGTTTAATCTTTTATCTCTTGGGCAAAATGTATATATTTCAACAAGAATAGCCCTTATTTATGAAAATATATCAATACTTGCTGAATACAATCTCTGAAAAGGGAGCCGCATATCTCGTCTTATTAGATCCCGATAAAATTGGTGAAGACAAACTACCGGGTTTTATAAAACACTGTGCAAAAGCGGGAGTAGATGCTTTCCTTATCGGGGGCAGCCTGATGATGAGCAATAACTTTGATTCATTCATTGATAAAGTTAAAACAACTACAGATTTGCCTGCAATCATATTCCCCGGAAGTATTAACCAGGTTTCAGCATCTGCGGATGCGATACTTTATTTGTCAGTTGTAAGTGGAAGGAATCCGGAAGATTTAATAGGGAAGCACGTACTTGCTGCACCAATAATTAAGAAGGCTGGTATTGAACCAATTTCAACCGGTTATATAATTGTTGAATCAGGAAAAACGACAACCGCACAGTATATGAGCGGAAGTTTGCCTGTGCCAAGAAATAAACCTGAGATTGCATCAGCAACGGCACTTGCTGCTGAATATCTTGGTATGAAATTAATTTATCTTGAAGCAGGAAGCGGCGCTGAAAATTCAGTGCCGAATGAAATGATAAAAGCAGTAAGCGATAATTGTAAAGTTCCGGTTATAGTTGGAGGCGGAATTAGAACTCCGCAATCAGCAAAAGAAAAAGTTGATAACGGCGCAAACATAATCGTTACCGGCAATTTTTTTGAAAACGAAAATAACTGGGATATGATAAGATCGTTTGCTGAAGCAGTGCATGTTAAACAGTATATAGTTGTGTGAGAAAAGTATGAGTTTGAAAGAAATAGATAATAAGCTAAAAAAAATTAAAAGAGATTTGACTGAACTTGAAAAAGAATTGAACAAGGAAAAAATCAGGCTTAAAAAAAGTAAAAATACTAAAAGTGTTTCCCCCAAAATTAATGCAAAAGATGAGTGGGAGAAACTTCGTATTGAAGTTACTGGATTGTGGGATGGTAAAATGAATTCAGTTGAGGAAATTCGTGCCCAGCGAAACAGGGACTAAAAATTTAATCACATTAGATTCATCTGTAATTATATCCTATCTGATTGACGAAGAAATACACCGAAGCAGAACAAATCAAATCTGGAATAAACTCTTTTCTGAAAATACATCTGTAATAATTCCCAATACTGTTTTAGTTGAAGTTGTGAGTGCTATTAAAAGAAGGACCGGTTCTATAAAAATTTCGGAAAATATTAAACAGTTGCTTCTTAATACATCTCAGATTAAACTTATAGAGTTAGGTAATGACTTATCTTCTAAAGCCGCAGATGTTTCCATTAAATATGGACTAAGGGGGATGGATTCTATAATAGTTGCAACTGCAATTGAGTTTAATTCCGAGTTAATAACATTTGATAATGAAATAATCCAAAAATATTTAAAACGGATTTAACTGATAATATGGAAATACAAAAATTTATAACAGACAATCTAAAGGAAAGTTCAGAAACAAAACTCAAAATTATTGAGAGTTGTTCTGATGATATCATCTCCGCAATTGAGATGCTTGTGATCTGTTACAAGAACTCAAACAAACTTTTACTATGCGGCAATGGCGGCAGCGCCGCTGACTGTCAGCACATAGCAACAGAGTTTATGATAAGACTTAGTCATCATTTACAACGACCTGCATTACCTGCAATAGCTCTTACTACTGATACATCAAACTTAACAGCGGGCGGGAATGATATTGGTTTTGAAAATGTCTTTGCACGCAACGTTGAAGGACTCGGGAACAAAGGTGATGTACTGCTTGCAATATCAACAAGCGGCAACTCAGCGAATGTTATAAAGGCAGTCGAGATGGCTCATCAAAAGGGGATGAAGGTGATAGGTTTTCTCGGCGGCAGCGGAGGTAATTTAAAATCCTTGGTTGATAACCCGATTGTCATTCCATCTTCAAACACACAAAGAATACAGGAAGGGCATATAACAGTTGCACATATAATTTGTGAGGCTGTTGAAGAAAAACTGTACGGATAATAATAATTTTATAATAAAAACTCTGTGTCAGTCTGAGCGTAGTAGAGGGATGACACCTGCTAATTTTACAACCCCATTCTTGTACCCATCCAGGAAATTTTATCACCTTCCTTAATTCCATACTTATCGCAAAATCCACCAACAACCTCAACAACATACTTTGCTGGTTTTGATGAAGGATAGGATTGATCAGACAGCACTTTTGTGCTTTTGTGAATTGTAACTATTTCTTTGTTTGAATTAACAAATAACATATCAAGGGAAATCAATGTATTTCTCATCCAGAATGATCTTGGTGATTCATCAGGAAATATAAAAAGCATTCCCTGGTTTTCTTTCATTTCTTTCCTGTTCATCAAACCGAGCTGTGTTTCATATTCATCAGCGGCGTATTCCATTTCAATCTTTGTTTTGGTATTGCCAAGACTATCAGTGAAAACAAGTTCACCTTCTTTGGTAAAAGTGTAATATGTCACTTCGTGTTTATTATTATTCATAAAATTATTGATTACAAAAAAACCCGCAGCGATAACGAGCAGTCCGATAGCAACTACACGGCTTAAAGGTAACTTTTTTTTAGTGCCTTTCTGATATGATGATTCAGTTTTTTTCTGATTCTTTTGAGCCATAATTATTTTCCCGATATTTACTCATCAAATATAAGCAAAGAGAACATCAGACAATGAGTAAAATTATTGACCGTGAGGTAATTCAGCTTAATGAAACTCAACAGAAAATGATTGTCAGCGGTTGGGGAGAATCTACTCTTACCAATACAGTTGTTGAAAAAATAATTTATGACTCAGATGGTTTGAAAGTAAAGGGATACATTGCTTATCCAAAAGATGATTCAAAAAAATATCCTTGCATAATCTGGAACAGAGGCGGAATTGGTAATGCAGGTGCTATCGATTCATTCACAGCTCGGGGTATTTACGGACAACTGGCAAGCTGGGGATATTGCGTTTTCGCATCGCAGTATCGTGGTAATGACGGGGGCCAAGGGTATGATGAATTTGGGGGAGATGATATTAATGATGTACTCAATCTTATTCATCTTGCTGATGAAATAAAGCAGGCAGATAATAATATTTGGGGAATTGAAGGCTGGAGCCGCGGCGGTATGATGGCGTATCTTACTTTAACACAAACAAACATCTTTAAAGCTGCAATTATTCTTGGAGGGATTGCAAACCTCCGATGTAATTCCGATGAAAGTAAATTTATGAGAAGATTATACGAACATACAATGGGTAAGTATGAACAAGAAGATTTTAAAGCTAAGTGCGGAACAAGATCAATAATAAATTTTCCCGAAAAACTTTCGCGAACTACACCCATGTTAATCATTCACGGAAACGCAGATGACAGGGTTCTTCCGCACGATTCAATTGATCTTTCTTACAAGCTTCTTGAATTAAAAATTCCATTCCGTTTGTTAATGCTTGAAGGCGGGGATCATTTTATGAAATCACACCGGAAAGAAGTTGATGAGATGAGAAGGAAATGGTTTGAGAAGTACCTTAAATAAGGATTAAGAATAAGATAAAGATATGGTCATATCTTATTCTTACTCCGTTTTCCGTTAATTACTTTAAAAGAATCATCTTCTTTGTCTGAATAAAACTCTGTCCTGAGCTTGACGAAGGATCACCAGCCTTCAACTGGTAATAATAAATACCGCTTGCAAGATCACCGGCATCAAATTCAATTTCGTAACTGCCTGCAGGTTTTTCTTCGTTTATCAATGTTACAACTTCTCTGCCGAGTAAATCGTAGACTTTAAGTACTACAAACTGTCTGCTGCTAACTTCATACTTTATTGTAGTTGACGGGTTAAATGGATTGGGAAAGTTTTGTGATAAAGAAAAAATAATAGGAGATTTTTGAGTTTCACCGATGTTAGTTAATGTCGTGTCTCCATACGCTATGCCATTAATGATGCATCCTTTTAAATCGATATATGCATTGAATAAATCTATTACAGATAAAAACATAGAATCAAGCCCGATTCCTTCTGTTAGGGTATAACTTTGAAAACCCATATCAAGGCTAATGAAATTTTTTCTCACTTTATAATGCGTGAGATTAAAATCAGTAAAGTAATCATCAAATTGATAGAGCATTGGGTAATTTTCTGATTGAAAGGAAATTCTGCCGGAATAAATAATGTCATCGATTTCTGACCAAAGATTATCAATCAGGTATTCTTGATTGAAGGTTGTATCAAATTCATTAAATCTGAAAATTTTTCCTGTCAAAGAATCAATTCTTTCGAAATAAACTACATCATCATTTGTATATAAATTTTTATCCTCAACACGATAGTATACATTTCCATTTGGTTTTATTTCAGATCCGGAAATAAATCTTGTAAAATAGCTTGTGTCTGTTGTCTGCCAGCCACCTGGGTCCTGTGAATAATCAATCCGCTTATAGAACCATTTATTTCCTGTTTGCAACGGGTAATACGAAAAAATCTCCTGAGGAATTGGAAGTGATTTTATAATTGAAACTGTATCGTCACTCACTTCATACAAATTATACCTTGATGCTGCGTAAAGTTTGTTGTCTTCAGCACCAATATTAGGTTTCTTATAAATTCCGATTATACTTTTATCAAGCTCTTTATAAAGGTTAAATGTTGAACCATAGTTATTTGATCTGAAAATTTTTTTCCCATCGGCTAAATAAATCTCCCCTGATTGATCCGGGTTCAGAGAAAGATAATATTCTTTGTTGGTAGAATAGATTGTTTGCCAGGTAAATGCGTTACCCTGAAATGCGGACGATTTTAGAGAATAATTAGGATAGTTCGATGCAAATTTTCTGTAGACGTGATCACCGTCTGTATCATAGTAAAAATACTCATCATTAAGTCCAACAGTATCAACTGCCTGAAAGCTTATTCCCGAATTAGTTGTTTTATATAAATAGGTTGTTCCCCACCAGCGATAGGGACCAGTGGAAAAAAAGATATTTTCATCAAATGGAGAGAGTGACTGTAGGCTCATGGAATCATTTAGATTAACCCAGTTAAAACCGCCATCCGAGCTTTTGGAAATAAAAGGAGATGCATAAATCAGGCTGTCATTTTGGTTTGAGATAAAAAGTCTGTTAAAGGATTCAAATAATCCGCCCCAAACAAAACCAGAGTCAAATCTTGAAATATAGCCCCAGCCTTCAAAACAATTTGACTCGGTTCCTGTATAAATGAATTGATTCTCGTTGTTGTGCCAAAAATCAAAATCCGAAACACTTATTCCATATCCATTCAGATCAAAACAGGAATAATCGTCGACTAAAAATAATGTATCTGTCTCGGTTCCCGGTATCATCTTATAAATATTATTTGCGCCTGAATATACATTACCGCTTTCTTGTTTGGATAATATTCTGTAAAACAAAAGTGTATTCCCCGTTGAATCCTCCATCCCCCGTAATTCAGAGAATTGTGATGATATATTTTGCGCAGCTAATGATCCTGAAAAGAATAAAATCAGAGTTATAAACAGATTTTTTGATTTCATTTTTTAATCCCTCTGTTACTTTAGTAGAATCATCTTCTTTGTCTGAATTAGGTCACCAGCTTTTAACTGGTAATAATAGACACCGCTTGCAAGACCACCACCATCAAATTCAACATCGTAACTTCCTGCATCTCTGTATTCATTCACCAATGTTGACACTTCATTTCCGAGTACATCATAAACAATTAATGTTTGCCAGGTGCCTATAGGTGACTGCCAACTTATTTTTGTAATTGGATTAAACGGGTTTGGGTAGTTTTGATACAATAAATAATCATTTGGTTTATCTACAGGTGTCTCTTCAACTGATGTAATAAACAGTGAAGCTGTTCCAAACGCCAGAGAATCATATGGTTGATTTCGAAGGGTTAATATTTTTTTTCGCATCAGAGAAATGCTCTCTAAATTGTTTCTTCCGAGCGCAGGTGCCAATGCAAGCATTATCCATTGTGAATCACCAGGCGCAAGGGTATAGGGACCCGTGAACAAATAAAAACCTGCTTCTCCATTCGTTTGTGTCTGCTGCCAAATCCAACCTTGGTTTGTAACAGGGTCACCATCCAATGGAAATTTTGTTGGCTGATTGGTAATTGGATTTACAATTGTCTCACCGTTTTCGTAAAATCCGCGAGCTATATTCCATGCACCTTCTAGGGTGTAATATGCATCAAAGTATGGGTGTTGATCCTGAGCAACAGGATAAAACGATGACAAGCTACTGTTTTTAAAATCCGGAATTCTGGTTTGACCAAACTGAGCAGTATCGCCTTGTGATTCTATAATCGGTCCATATAACATAGCATACCCAATTGCCGGTGGAATACTGCAGGTTGATAAGTTGGTAGTCCAACAAAAACCTGATTGAATTGAGGTATCAACTGCGGGAGGATTTGAACCAGCAAAACAAAAATCAATATCTGTCCAGAATCCAATAAAAGCAGAATCAATTTGCTCAGAGCCTTTATTCAGAATTTTAAACTCGAAAAACATAGTATTCGAAAATAAATCTTCATAATCTGTTTGATAGCCGGACCTTGAATAAATCAATTGCTGAACTTCCAGAGGCATTACAGGAAGTGAATCACGATAGTTATTCCAGTTTATTCTGTACTCAACTGTGGAATCCATAGAATTATAAACTGTCCACAAGGTTTGATCCCCATAAACCTGCGGTTCACCCAATGAGTTTACAGGCGCTCCAAAATCAGAAGGCCACTCTGCATAATCTGGATTCGAAACATTGTCGCCTTTAGAGATTTTATATATCCGGTATCTCAAAGAATCTTCCGGATGAATCAACATTGCGGCCTGTCCATTTATTATTGGTCCTGGGGAATATGCAGACGACCATTGTGCTATAGCAAGATGCGGATAATCATTTATTTTACCGATTACATGTAATCCATAACCGAAGGTAATTATTGATGGATCTATTAATCTCCAGTTTATATAATGCGGGTAATCAGTTAACCCTATGTTATAAAAACCCCCATAAACATTGCTGGTATCGAGAAGTTTGTAATCAAGGAATAATAATGAAGCTTCACCCAAATTTTTTTGAGGATAAATATTCATAGAAAATAAAATACTGAAGGTAAATAACAGAAACAGTGTTCTCATCTTTTCCTCCCTTGCTGTAACTCTATAACAAAATATGCTTTACTTTAAAAGGATCATCTTCTTAGTCTGAATAAAACTCTGTCCTGAGCTTGACGAAGGATCACCTGCCTTCAACTGGTAATAATAAATACCGCTTGCAAGATCACCGGCATCAAATTCTATTTCGTAACTGCCTGCAGGTTTTTCTTCGTTTATCAATGTTACAACTTCTCTCCCGAGTAAATCGTAGACTTTAAGTAATACAAACTGTCTGCTGCTAACTTCATACTTTATCGTAGTTGACGGGTTAAATGGATTAGGATAGTTTTGATTCAATAAATAATCTGATACTACAGAAATCGGTACAGAAATATTTGTAGGTGTGAATGTAAAAGGAGTAACCCAAAATCCTGCAGGATTAAACCGGTCAGGGTCAGGTCCAAAATATCCCAGCTCATAAAAATATCCAACAAAAGCAGTATAAGAATTATCATTATTTTTTCTGAGTACGGGTGCTAGGTGAGCACCATTTTCATTCATATTTTCTGTCTGGGTTAGATTTATTGGTTCTGACCATTCAGAATTTAAACCACGATATGAAATATAAACATCGCACAAATCCGGGACGCTTGATGAATTATTAGTAACCCAAACACATGCCATCATTTCACGATCTTTGTCAAAAGCCAAATAACCGTTAGGTCCCATCTGCCCCCAGGCGACACCTTCTCTATCAGTAAAAATAGTTTCCGATATTCCTTCATAAATAATTTTGCCATCCCAGCCATTAGTCGTTTCAAATACTTCAACTATTGCATTTATTCCTGTGTTGGCATTTATTGTCGTATCCGTTACTGAAAAAACCAGATGAACAAAACCATTTGCATCCACATTAATATCACCCGCAGAATAAGATACGGCATCACCATCATTTTTTATAAAATCAAAAAGCCTGTCATACTGACTTAATGATGGGATTGTTCTAAAATCCGCAACTACAGCTTCACTCCAGGTTAGACCATTATCAGTTGATTTTGAATATCCGGGATACCAGCCACTGGCAATAGGTTCAAGAGTGTTCTCCGGGTCCATAGTTCCCACTAGTCCGATGTAGCTTACATTTTCTGAAGTGACGCCGCCTAATATTATAGATGCGAACGCATTAAGGTTAGGGCTTTCAATAGCTTCTATATTTACAAAGTCAGTTGTTCGGAAAATTATTCTTGATGCCACATCTGATTCGCCAGTCCAAAATGACCAGTCACCACCGGTCCAGCAACATTCCGATGAGCCTACACCTGGCAGTGTATCTGAATGAACTGTTCCATTAATTAATGGGTAAGCAAAACTATAGCCTGTACTCGGTGAACCCCCGGCGTATTGAGTCCATGATGCTATTCCACGGGTCTGTGTTATGTCTCCGCCAGTAGGATTGGATATGGCACAACTGGGATATCTTGCTGAAACAGAGAAACCACCCGACAACGATGAAATTCTTGACCAAGTTATACCGGCATCGGTTGAAAGGTTATACCATAGATCATGCTGTGAAGTGGAATAATTCGTATGTGATAAATGAACAAATACTAAGGCATCGGCATCTGAATCAAACGCTAGAGGGTTTAGTGTGCCTAATGCCATACCGACACAACTCTGTATTGAATCAACAATCGTCCAGCTGGATACAGTACTTGAATGCTGAAGATATAAATCTCTTCCTCTTTGAGTGGAAATTTCCTGTGAATATAAAACTGAAAAAGAGAGAAGGAGTGACAGCATCATTTTTATGATTACTTTGTACATATTTCCTCCTATTTTTTATAACTGACTATTGAATGATAACTTGTTAAAACTTTGTTTACAGGTATTTATTTTGTGTCTAAAAGTAAAAACCACAAAAATTAATAAGAGATGTGAATTGAGATTGGAATATCTCCTGCGAACCCATTTTTCTAACTCATCCATTGCCCTACTTTTTTTTATTCTGACTAAATAAAACAATTCTTCCTGCCAAAATCAATGAATGAAACAACAATTTTTTAAAATCAAAAAACCCCTCGCAAAGGAGGGGTTTTTTATTCATTCATTAAACTTTATTTAACAAGTATCATCTTCTTCATAGATTTAAAATTTGTTTTGCCGTTTAATGAATTTGCTTCAAGTGAATAGAAGTAAACACCTGAAGAAAGATTGCCTCCATCAAAATTAATTTCATAGCTGCCTGATGATTGAGTTCTGTGAACAAGTTCATCAACTTTTTCACCAATTGAATTATAGATAAATAATTTTACTGAACTTTCATCTGCGAGTGAATATTTGATTATGGTTGCAGGATTGAACGGATTTGGGTAATTCTGCTCAAGTGAATAAACCTCTGGTATTGATACTTCTGCTTCAACAATATCTGAATATTCATATGTGCCGTTATAATCAATTTGTTTCAGCCTGTAAGAATATTTTCCCTGCAGAAGATTTTCATCCGTGTATGAATAAGTTTTGTTTTCACTAGTAGTTCCATTACCGGTAACGAAACCTATTTTACTCCATGTCCCGTTCACCTTTTTCTGAACTTCAAAACCGCTGTTGTTTTTCTCTGAAGCAGTTGTCCATTTAAGCTGAACATTTTTTCCGCTGACAAGAGCATTGAATGAAGTTAATTCAACGGGAACAATTCTGCTGAGTTTATCAAGATATATTTTTTTGTTAGCACCGGTTTCACCAACGTAAACTGCTGAAACATCGCGCACGGGAACATTAATGCCAATAATCTTTGGTGCGTACATATTATTTGAATAAACCATAGGGTTATCATTAATTCTCTCTACCGATGAAAATGTTGCTGAACCGTACGGAACACTTGAATAGAATAGCTGATCTGATTGTACAGTTCCGGAACCCGCCTGAAGACTATCCGAGTAATAAATAAAATCAAACCCGTTACCAGCACCATCACTAAAGTGCCTTATGTCAAACCAGTATTCATCTGTATTTACATTTGCAGCAAGCTGAACAGCTGGATCATAGGACAATCCGTTATTAATACTTTTACGTGCCCAGATATCCCTTGCACCTGTTGGCCCTGAAGTGTAAACAAACCAGGATTCACCATTATTCATTGCTGATAAATATTCTGTCTTGTTTGTGGTTTCAGTTGCGACATCAATAAAAGCAACAGAAGCCAGTGTACCAACACCTGATTCACGGTATCTTGCCTGACGGATTACTGATGTTGATGTGTCAGCCAGTATGGGTCCATAGTAGTTCATAATTAATGTATCACCAGTACCAGACATACACATAATCGGGTTCGCGCCGGCTGAAGTTACATTACCTCTGCCTCCCCAGTTAGCGCCTCCATTTATAGAGCCGTAACGTAAAATATTATTTGTTGCAAGTGAATCTAAAAACATATATAAATTACCAGTTGATGATGCAACAACATCAAATGATCTGTAACCTACGAACGGAAATTGATTTAAATTACCGCTGAGAAAATTCCAGCTATAAATTGAAGGACCTATCTGGAAGAAGCAATAAACAGAGTCTAATCCGCTTCTTAATAATTTTATTTTATCATAGTATCCCCGATAGGTAATTCCTGACGGGAACATACTCCAGGATTCTCCGTTGTTATTTGATGTTAAGATTACTAATCCAAGGTTAGCTGTTGATAGAGTATCATTTACTGCAAGATAAATTGTTCCATCAGCTTTTTGAACTCCATACATTTGTCCAACAGGTTCAAAATCAAGAACCAGGTTATCCGCAGCCCAATCACTTAAAGAAGGCTGTGGGAATTTTGGATTTTCGACAGAAACATCCTGTGCAGTAACTAATAGTGACATCGAAAGGAACAGAAAAGTAAAAATAGTTTTCACATTGACCTCCGTATTAATTATTGAGACACATTTGGCTGGAATCTAAATCAATGTAAAAATATACTATTTAATTATCAATAAGAGATGTTAAGAATTAATGAGATAACAAAAGCGGATGAAGAGTTGAACTCAGTATTAAAATTAAAATACTTAAAGCAGCTTAGTCAGTTCTTCAAATTCTGTTGGTTTGGAAATTAATTTGAATTCTTTATCAACAAGAAACATAGTAGGTGTTGCAAAGATTTTATAATCACCTGATGATTTTCCATCCCAGCCGATAGGGTCATTGACATTTATCCAGGCAAGATTATTAGTTTCAACAAATCTTTTCCACTCTGTCTGCATAGTATCAATTGAAACAGCAAGGACTTCAAAATTTTTGTGAGTCTGTTTTTTATACAACTCATATATCTTGGGAAGCAGGTCTTTACAGTGCGGGCACCAGCTTGCGTAGAATATTATCAGGGTTCTATCTGCCCGTATATCCTTTAATGAAATTAGCTTGCCGGCTTCATCACTTAGATTAATGTCAGGAACTGTAATTCCGGGTTTAAAATATTTTGACTGCTCAATTCTTCTTTCAAGTGTTGAAGTTAATTGTGAGTCAAGACATAGCTCATCCTTGATCACATAGTTTTCAACTATATAGTTAATCACATTATCAAAGTCGAATTTTTTAAATCCGTCAAGCAAATATTCAACTATATGTTTGTAAACAACTTCATTTACTTTTGCTTTGTTTAGTATGCTGTCAATGGCGGATTCAAATTCTTTCTCAAGCTGTTCAAGCGGCAATTGAGGATTACGATAGTATGATAAGTACTCAATTGATTTGTTCGTAAAAACATCAGAGTAAATAAGTTCAGCATCATAAAAATTAATATTATCAAGTGCGTGTGATTTCAGATAAACTAATTGTTTAACAAGTTCTGTTTCAGGATCAATTACAGGCAATTGTGATGATCTGACATATCTTGCAATAAATGAATTGGGGTTTGCCTGGGCTGTTGAATTTACGAAGTATAAATATTCTTCCTGAATCTGGATAAGTTCTTCTTTTGTTGTTTGATAAAAATCATCATCACTGGGATAGCGGGCGAGTATAAGCTGAAGGAGTTCTGATTTTGTTTTATAGTCTTTATTGAGTTTGATGAAGTTGTAATAAATTTTATTCGATTCTGATTGTATTACTTTTATACTTCCGAGGATATTGAGAGCATCAGTCTCAATCTCAACTTCTTCATCGTCATAAATAAAATCTATCGATTTATTGTTACTGAATCCAAGACGATAAATACCGGGATGATTATTGTCTAAATCAAATTCAAATTTACCTTTACTTTTTGTATCGATTGACCGGATAACAGAAAATTTTTCACCGGACAATGATATTAACACAACGCTGCTGTCATCGAGATTATCAACGCTGAACTTCAGGGTTTGGCCAAAAGAATAATTTAAACCTGAAAATATTAATACAAGAAATAAAAATTTCTTCATTAATAATTAATTACGAATACATCTGACACTTAATCCCCAGGATTTTATTCCGTTGTTCCATAGATATATCGTTGTGTCGTTGCCAATTATTTGGAAATTACAGGCATAACTACCTGTACCGGGCTCACCCATCCAATAATTAGTAAATTCACCCATGCCAATAAAGGGCCCGCCTGCATATTGCTTGGCGCCTGCAATTAAAGCAGAGAATCCGCTTGTATTAGTTCCAAGACCAGCACCGGTTCCCTGGTCCTCTCTTTTAAGTTCATTGCCATTATTGTTTACAAAGTTTGCTAAGGTTTGAAACTCAGCATATGTCGGCATATGCCAGCCTTCCGGGCATATTCCCCGGGCACCAACCGTAGTTACATACTGCATTGCTTCATCCCAATAATATAAACCGCCATACGTCGTGCAGTTTACAGTGTCATTATCGTAACAGAATTTTTCGATTTGACCATTGTTACTTGGACTAGACATTGTGCCTATATTGAGATTTTCTTTTAACCAGCATTGATTACCAATCAATACTGTGTTATAGTCTTTCCCTCCGTAATTAACTTTGCTTGCACCGCAAATAAAAAATGACATTGAATCAAGATCAGTAATACTCACAACATTGATACTGTCATTGGGGTAATAAAGTGTCAGCGTTTTGTGTTGAGCAAAAGTAGGGAGTGTAAATAATATAAAGACGATTAAGATAAATGATGTTTTCATTTTTTTATCCAATAAATAATTCAAAAGTTTATTTCAACAACAGCATTTTTATAGATTGTGTCACGCTGTTACCAGTTAATCTGCAGATATAGATCCCGCTTGGCAATGCCCTTCCATCAAATATTGAGGTATAAGAACCGGGATTCAAGTTTTCATTCACTATTATAGAAATCTCACAACCCAAGATGTCAAATACTTTAAGAGTAACTAATCCACGAGTCGGAATTGTATAATTTATTTTCGTCGCCGGGTTGAACGGGTTCGGAAAATTTTGTTCCAGCTCAAATTGTATTGGTGTTCCAAACTCAACACCGATAACATTGCTGTACGAATATTTTCCATCTATATCAATCTGTTTTAATCTGTAATGATAATATTCATTAGGCGGGGGGCTATCAGTGAATAAATATTCTCTCGGACTGCTGCTGTTGCCACTTCCTTCAATGAATCCAATTTTCTTCCATCCGGAAGCAGTTGAAGTCTCGCCAACCGTTCGCTCTATTTCGAATCCGAAATTATTTGTTTCAGATTCTGTTCTCCAATTCAGTTGAATGCTGGAACCAACAACTGATATATTGAACGATGATAGTTCCACCGGGAATGGTTGTCCCAAAGGTAAAGGATCAATCGTAAACTTATTTATATCGGCAATGTTTTCAGAAACGATGCTGTCGTTATCGATATAAAAGTTGAACAAGCCTTCAGATTCATTGACAGTTATTTTTTGCAGTGAACTGATCGCTGAATATTTATAACTACCGTCTGAAAAATGAAGATTAAGAAATGACTGAGAGAAAAGCTGAATTGAAGAAAGGAAAAAACAAAAACTAATTAGTTTCATACAACCCCTTTCACAATTATTATTTTAAGAGCGCTTCGTTCCTTATAAGAAATTCATTGAAAATAAATTTCTGTAAATATAAAACCGCGTTAATAACAAGGCGCGTAAATATCTGTCAATAATTTCCATCAAATTAATATTAAAGTCAAAAACTATTGCTTGGCAGCAAGCATACAACACCGCAAAATCAATGTGTAATGTGGAAACAACGCGGAAGTTTTTTTAATTAACAAGAAAATAAAATTTAAAATTAGAGTTCAATTATTTAGTTTTAAAAAGATAAATTGTTCACATATTAATCTATGGTCCAGACCATCAATAAACGTTCAGGCAGGTTTTATTATGAAAAAAATCCAACGCTTAGTAATCTTCATTTATCTTATTTGCTGCACTACCGGTATAAAACCACAATCTTATGAAAACGAATATTCAAAATTCTTAAAAGATATTGAAAACCTTTCAATCATCGGTGCGGCAAGTGTACCCTCAACCGGCATTGTCATCACCAAGGATTCTATTTCATTTAATCTTCGTCAGGGATATGTTTATAAATTTTCTAAAGTATCCGGAAAGGATGCAGCTATATTATTTAAGGGCAAAGGAAGAGTTGTCTACACACCGCCGACGCAGTTTGAACAGGAACAACTTGAAAGAGTATTAAATATTAAACAGCTGAATGAGACTTTTACTGAGTTATTTTTATTTTTTTCTGATACAACCAACCTTGATTATTTTTCTCAACTGGAGTTTACTAATTCAGGTGAAATTGAATTCGTTCAAGGACGGGTGGAATACTTTACAAGTTTCCTTTATCACGATGAAAAGGGATACTTTGACAATGATTTCATGCAAAGTTTTTTAGATCAGAAAAATGAAAGAACTTTTTATGCTCATATGGAATTTGATAAACTGCCATCACTATTGTATAAAATTAGTCCTTATGAGAGAGAAGAAATTTCATTGTTCAAAAAAATATCTAAAATATTTTCGAGATCCCGCGAAAGCGACCTGATTAACAGCTTTAGTCTTGATGATAACAATCCGCCATATACAAAATTCGAAGATTCATTTATTCCTATTAATATATCATCATATAAAATTGATATTTCTTTTGATGATGATCTTGAAGTTACCGGCGCGTGTGATATTTTCTATTTGCCTGCCCAACCCGATACAAAATGGTTAAGACTTTTTTTACACAGTGAATTAGAAATTGATTCGATTAAGTTTAATGGTGAAAGGGCAACTGAATTTTACAGGGCAGAAGACAATCCTGAGCTGTGGATAAAATTTCCATTGAATACTACAACCGGAAAGCAGCTTTTAACTGTACACTACCATGGTGAATTATTCTCTTCATCCGAAGATGAATTATACTCAATTAGTTCACCGGATAACTGGTATCCGAATCTTGATGACAGAATAAATACCAATTATGAAATTAATTTTATTTACCCGAGCAAGTATGCGTTAGTTAGTATTGGTGAAAGGACATCCTATCAGCAGACGGAGGACAGCACAATGTCAAGCTGGACCACAAATATTCCGGCACATAGTGCTTCTTTTAACCTGGGAAAATTTAAAACTTTTACATATACAGAAGAGGGGCTCCCAAAAGTAAATGTTTATTTGAATCCTGATATTCATCGGTTTATTGCAAGCGAACTTGTGAAAGAGGGAATCCTTTCAGGCTCTGATATGGAGGAAAAAATCGGTTCGGATGTATTGGCAAGTTTGAAATTTTATCAGACAGTATTTGGTAAAATAGACATCAGCCAGGTGAACGTAACAGAGATACCATATTTTTATGGATTGGCTTTCCCCGGACTCATTTATTTGTCCTGGTACAACTACCAGGGAATTGAATATGACAGAGCGGGAGAATTATTCAGAGCGCATGAAGTCGCGCATCAGTGGTGGGGGATAACAGTAGATTTTGAGAATTATCATGATCAGTGGTTAAGCGAAGGTCTTTCGGAATTTTCAGCATTATATTTTATTCAGGCTGCATTCGGTAACGAAGATTATTTTGATATTCTTGATGAATGGAAGAAAACAATATTCAGCAACAGAAAATACTTATTGGGTGATGGGCAGGAAGCCGGTCCCGTCTGGCTCGGGCGAAGGAACAGTTCCAGTGAAACAGCAGGCGACTACAGTGTAATAGTTTATCAAAAAGGCGCCTGGGTTTTACATATGTTAAGGAATTTGTTAATCGATCTTAAGACAATGAACGAAGATAGATTCTCAGGACTAATGAAAGAATTCTTCAACACACATAAAGGCAAAAAAGCATCTACCAATGATTTTAAAAGACTTGTTGACAAATACAGCGGCGAAAATATGAAATGGTTCTTTGATCAGTTTATTTATGGAACGGCAATTCCACACTACACTTTTTCCTATACCACTGAAGCACAGAATGACGGCAAGTACGTTGTAGTTTGTAAAATCTTACAGGAAAATGTGCCGGATGATTTTAAAATGTATGTACCTATTAAAATTGTATTAGATGATGATCAGTTTGCCCGGCTGAGAATTGAAGTAAAAGGAAAAGAGACAATAGTAAAGCTGCCGCCGATTGGCACAGAACCGGATGAAATAATTTTTAATGATCTGAATTCAGTATTGTGCGAAGTTGATTATGAGTAATAGATTTATTTAATCAATATCATCTTCCTCGTCTGAATAAAACTCTGTCCTGAGTTTGATGAAGGATCACCGGCTTTTAGTTGGTAATAATAAACACCACTTGAAAGAATACTTGCATCAAACTCAACTTCATAGCTGCCTGCAGTTTTGTATTCATTCACAAGTGTTGCGACTTCATTTCCTAAGACATCATATACTTTTAAAGTTTGCCAACTGCCGACTGGAGACTGCCAACTAATTTTCGTTGATGGGTTAAATGGATTCGGGTAGTTTTGTTCGAGGTAGAAATCATTAATAAGTTGTTTTTCATCGTTAACACCTGTAACTAAATCGAGAACTTCCTTCTTCATTATAAACGGAATGTTTGGAAGCGCATCATACATGCTTACAAACCTGCTAATGTCAGTATTCTCGATTGGTCTGATGTGATCAACCAGTTCTGTTTTTACTGTTTGATAACATACTTCGACAGTAATTCTGTATTCTGAGTTATTTTGAGTCGGAATTAAATATGTTAAACTATCAGCTCCGGAACCCTGATCAATCCCTGATCTGTTAAAATTTGTATCATCGTTTGCGTTACCAACAATTTTGGTTGAATCATAACTTGGATGAGTATTTAAAAATCCCTGCGGCGGTAAACGATTGTCTTTTATGTATTCTGCGGCTCTCAACAAAGTATACGTTACCTGCTGTTCATTATTTACAAAAACTCCTTCATAAACCTGAACCTTTTCTTCGGAATCAATTATATCATAGTGAGGTTCGAAATCCGAATTATAATTAATTATTTTGCCGGTAGAGTCCCATGCACCAGATTCAAAAATAACATTGCCAATGCCTTGTTCAACCTTAAGATGAATCCACATTCGTCTGAAAGGAATTCCTGTTGGAATTTTATGCCCGGTTAAATTTTTGATATATAGCTTCACTTCCAATAAATCATTCTGAAAACTTGCCGCAGTCGTCAATTCTATTGATTGCTCTTTCAATCCATATTCGGTTCTGGCAATAGTCGAATCAAAATGTTCAGGCTCAGCCGTGAGTCCAAGTGAATCAATATTACTTCTGAGCAGTTTCTGCATATAAACATTTCCGCCAACAAAAGTGTGCCGCCAGAATGGAGTTCGATCTGGAAAGTTTCCCATCCCCGAAATCTTTATCGGGTCATCAATCTTAGGCATATGACAATCCTGGCATTGAATGTTTTGAGTTGAATAAACACTGTTCTTCCATTCAATATAAGGAGTCTGTTCTGGAAAACTTCCGATTACATTTCCTTGTTCATCCAATGTCGGAGTATATAAAGTATGACATGTAGCGCAAAGTTCAGATTGATTCATGTGCGGACTGAATCGTGATTTATAGCCAATGATTTGCCACATCAGAGTAGTATCCGAATTTTCATAAGGTCCGTATAAAATGCTGTCGGCCTCTATGATATAATTACCAGAGTAAGACTGCTGCGTTCCAAAGTTATCTGGTTTTATTTGATGGCATACTGTACAGCTAACTCCGTCATTTGCAAGCGGGTCTTGTTTTAATTCAGCCATCGAGTATCCACTCTGTCCATTATAAATCGCCTCGGTATAACCCATAGGTGAATGACATTTGAGGCATGTACTTTCGATTAATTCCTGATGCTGGGGAAAATTATTCACCTCTTCAACGACCATTGCTCTCCATAATGGATCTTTGCTGGCATTACCCATCATTGTTGAACGCCAATAAGTAATCGGGGAAACATCAATTCCATTCCAGGTCATTGCGCTGCCATTACTATTGTGACATAATAAACAATTCCCTGAACCGCTGAATAAGATAGAGGTTTCTTCCGGAAGTTCTGTTTGAGAGTTGATCATAACTGAAATGCTTAATAATAAAACGGAAGTGATTATTGCTTTCACAGAATGCCTCTGAAGTTTCAGTATTTATAAGAATAAAATTTAATCATCAGAATCAGTGATTCTAATGATTAACTGATTAATAAATTTACTTCAAAAATAAAAAATTACTTTATCAGTATCATTTTCTTCGTTTGAATAAAACTCTGTCCTGAGTTTGATGAAGGATCACCAGCTTTAAGTTGATAATAGTAAACACCGCTTGAAAGATTGCTTGCATCAAACTCAATTTCATAGCTGGCTGCAGTTTTGTATTCATTGACAAGTGATGCAACTTCATTTCCGAGTACATCATATACTTTTAAAGTCACTAACCCACCCCTTCCCCCTCCCGAGAGGGGATACGTTGCTTGAGGAATGGTGAATTTTATTTTTGTAGTTGGGTTAAATGGGTTAGGATAGTTTTGTTCAAGTGAAAATTTGTTTGGAACAGAAACATCAACTTCAACAATATTTGAGTATGAATACTGTCCATCATTATCGATTTGTTTTAGTCTGTAAGAATATTTTCCTGAGCTAACGCTCTTATCTTCATAAACATAACTGACAGGTGAATTGCTGTTACCACTGCCATTCACAAATCCAATAGACTGCAATTCATTTGACATTTGACCTTTCACGTTTGACGTCCTCTCCACTTCAAATCCAAAATTGTTTGTCTCTGTTTTTGTAGTCCAGTTCAACACCACAAAATTATTATTTATTGTTGCAGTGAAAGATGAAAGTTCAACAGGCAATGTTGCATCAATGTTTGTTTCCCATAATCCGCGACCATAAGTGCCTGCGCGAAGTTTGTTTGTGACACCACCATAATAAATATCAAGTTCTGTTACGACAACATTAGGCAAACCGTTGTTGAATGATGCCCAGTTATTCGAACCGTCTTTTACATAAACACCTACATCAGTTCCGACAAACAATACATTTCTGTTTGTCGCCGCTTTGTAGTGTACGATACACATAACTGGAAGATTTGGTAATCCTGTTGAAATGTTCGTCCAGCTTGTTCCTCCGTTTGTCGATTCATAAACTTTTATACCATCAGAATAACCACCGTAGGTTATCCAGACTGTGTTAGGATCATCTTCTTTTACTGCAATGTATGTAACATAAAGTGATGTGGTTGGAATTGTAACTGCTGTCCAGTTGGTTGAACCACCGTTTGTAGTTTTCCACATGTTAGTTCTGTCAGCAGTGTAAAGTACATTTGAGTTTGAAGGCGCGATTGCAAGTGAACGAAGTTTATCAGAAGAACTTAAAACCTGTGATGCGCTTGTCCAGCTATCACCACGGTTGGTTGTTTTCCAGATCCTGTCATAACCTGCAAACAATGTTGTACTGCTATTCTTATCCATAACATACGGCGTTACCCATGCACCTTGGGGTTGACCGCCGGGTATGTTTGCAGAAATATCAACTTCGGTTACCCAGTTGGTAAAACCATTTATGCTTCTCGTAATCTGACCCCGAACATAAGTTGCATACATATAATTTGAGTTGGTAGGATCTACAATACATTCCATTCCATCTCCGCCTTTAACGTCAGTCCAACCGGAGTTGTACAATTTTGTTCCGTTATCCTGTAAACCCGTTAACACAGTTGTCTGGCTTGTCTGCGAAACACCAATCCTGTAAATCTGGCTAATGATCAATCCATCAGATAGATCAATCCACGAAATTCCGCCATTTGTAGTCTTATAAATACCGCCGTCATTTCCTTCAAACAGAACGGAAGAGTTTTGATATACAAGGCAATGTTTATCTGCATGTGTGACCGGGACACCTGATATGTTATATCCCGAGTAGGATGTCCAATTTGTGTTTGCTGTAAATGTTGTTCCGCCGTTTGTTGATTTCCATGTTGTGATACCTCCAATAAAAACAGTGTTTGCATTAGTTGGTGAAACTGCGATACACCAGTCATAAGAACCTTGACCGCCGCTGCCTCCTGAACCATCTGTGTAATATCCTAACATTCCTGCGGGTGAACCTGCATTGACAACTGTAAAACTCGCCCCGCTATTTGTGGATTTATAAACGCCGTAAACTCCACCACCGCTATTCGCAGATAATAAATAAACAACTGATGGATCAGCAGGAGTAACGGCTATTTCACCCCGTCTGCCGTCAGTTGCGATTGAAGAAAATGACCAGTTCTCGCCGCTATCAGTTGACCTGTTAATATATGTTGAAGTATAACCATAACTTGATGCGTAGATTACTGTCGGATCGCCGGGTTTAAATTCCATATCTATCCATCGGTTAAGTGATTTAGAAACCCAGTCAGTACCTCCGTTTGTTGATTTATAAATTCCATCTGAAGTTGAAGCAAAGAGTATTGAATTGTTTGAGGGATGAATTAATAACCTATAGATGATCTTCCCCAAATTTTTTGTATAAGAAAGTCCCGTTGTACTCCATGTTGTTCCGCCGTCAGTAGATTTTAAAACACCGATGCTGACGTTATCAGCATTTTGTCCGCCGCTTAGTGACCACATACTTCCGCCGTCACGGTCGCCTGTTGCAATGTAGATTGTGTTCGATGTTGCGTAATCACCTGGAATAACAATATCGCTTACACCAAGTACAAGCTGATTGTCATTTAAAATTGTCCAGCTTGTTCCGCCGTTAGTTGTTCTCCATATTCCGCCGGATGGACTACCAACCCAAAATGTATTTACATCAGTCGGATGAAAAGCTATACAGTTTATTCTTCCAATGCCTGCATATCCTCCCGTTGAAGAATTTGTTCCCAGGTTAGTCCAGCTTTCATCATACATTGTTTTATTAAGATGATTATTACTCTGTAAATATTTTTCATATTCAATTACAGAATTAGTTGAAGGGAATTCACCTGAGCTTTGATTTACTCTTTGTTCCCAGAAATATTCCCATCGTTTATATAATTTCCATCCGGGCATTTTGCTGCGTGAACCATTTACATTTACAAAACCATCAACAGCATTTTTTGAAAGCCAGTAATCATTCATTGAACTTTGTACTTCGTAGAAAGATGATGTGTTTTCAGTTATCGGCTTAATGGGTCTTTGTGATTGAGCAAACGTACTGCTGGATATCACAAAGGATAAAACGAAAAGTACATTCAATAAAATCATTTTATTGAATGAAAAGTATTTAGTGGACTCCATCTTCTTACCTATGATTTTTTTATTAAACTTTTTTATTTCACCAACACTCCCGTAAATCGGGACTTCTGCTCAAGTGAATTATCACTTGAGCATCACCATCTTCTTAGTCATTTTGAAATCACCGGCAGTGAGTGAATAGAAATACACACCGCTAGCCAGTTGTGAAGCATCGAACTCAATTTCATAACTTCCTGCGGGTTTTACTTCGTTTACTAAAGTTGCAACTTCACTACCGAGTATATTATAAATGCGCAGAAGCACGCGCGTAGGGGACGCATAATATGCGTCCCCTACGGTGTAGCGAATTTTAGTTGTTGGGTTAAACGGGTTTGGGAAGTTTTGTTCTAAAGAAAATGTAAGAGGTAATGATAAATCAACTTCCACTACATTTGAATAGTTATAGGTGCCGTTAAAATCAATTTGTTTAAGTCTGTAAGAATACCTGCCTGAAGTTACACTTGAATCAATAAAATTATAATTATGTGTTTGTGATTGAGTACCACTTCCATCAACAAACCCGATTGTATTCCACTCTGAATTGTTTACTGAAGACTGATGACTGGCGACTTGCTTGCGTTCTACCTCAAACCCTCTGTTGTTAAGTTCAGAAGCAGTTGACCATTTTAGATTTACTGTATTGTTAAGAACCTCTGCTGTGAAGGAAATCAGTTCGACTGGAAGAGTGATACCGTTTTCATTGAAGACTGAAACTCCGCCATCTAACATAGCAATCCATTTGTTGTTAAACTGGTCAATCTCAATTGCTTTTAAATAGTTTCCGGGAAGTTCTGAATTGTTTGTATTTAATAATTCCCATTGGTTTCCATCATACCGTACTAAGCCTCCTCTGTCATATGGATAATATAAATCGCTACAGCCGATCCAAACTTGATTATTCAAGTCTATGGTAACATCTTCAATCCAGATGGTCGGGAGTATCGAATTTAAAGTGTTATATAGTGTCCAAGTAGTTCCAGTTAGAACGGCAAGCCCATCATCATGAGTTGCTATCCAGGCAATGCCTGTTGAGTCGATATCAATTGCTGTAATCGTATTTGATGGGAGTCCGGAGTTCGTCGTATCGTAAACTATCCAGGTTGAATCATTAAATACTGCAACACCATTTGTTCCTATCCATTTTTTACCTTCACTGTCAATTGTAATTGTGCTGATTCCATTTCCAGGTAATCCGGAGTTGCCAGTATTGTATACTGTCCAATTGATGCCATCATATTTTACAAGACCATTACCGGTTCCTATCCACATAATCTGCATAGCATCAATCTCGATTGATGAAATCCAGTTACTTGGAATAGGAGAATTTGATGTATTAAATATGGTTTGATTTATTCCATCAAATTTTATCAATCCTTGGTGGTAAGTTCCTATCCATACCATGTTATCTGCACTAACTTTCAAACTTTGGATTTCAGTCCATGCTGAATCAGTATTTAACTCCGGATAACTTTGCCATTCTTCATTATCAAAAGAACATAGCCCATGTATTCCGCTCATCCATATTTTTCCATTTGGAGAAATAGAAATCCTTTCAATGTAGTTACTTGGCAGTGATGAATTTGAAGTTTCAATTTCAGACCAACTGATGTTATTAAATTTATACAGCCCTTTTTGTGTCCCTATTATTTTATCGTTGGAATTATTTACCCTTACGTGCATAATCCATGGCTCCCTAAACGGAGTATTACTCTTATTGTAAACAAACCAGTTTGTTCCGTTGAAGCTTGCGAGTCCTTTGAAAGCCGTTCCTACCCATAAAACATTGTTTACATCAACCGAGAGACTCATTATCTGATCATCAGGAAAACCTGTAACTGTGGTCCAATTAATTCCGTCAAACTTTTTTAGATCGTTTCCGCCAAACCATATTGTACCATCTGGTCCCTGGTCAATTGAATAAATTGGCCATATCTGATCCAGATACTCAGTCCAGGTTGTACCATTAAATCTCAAAAGTTCCTGAGTTGAGACCCATAAATCACCGGTGTCATCAACAAATAAAGCCCCTACATCTATATCTGTATAGTTTAAATTTTGAAAATCGTATAAAGTCCAGTTAACGCCGTCATATTTAACCAGCCCGCTATCTGTGCCTGCCCATAAATTATCTTGGTGATCAACAGCGATTGAATTTATCTTATTATCCGGCAGGAGCGTATTAGATGAATTATATGTTGTAAAACTATTGCCATCAAATTTTATTATTCCGCTACTATAAG
Source organism: Ignavibacteriales bacterium (assembly GCA_016700155.1). Lineage (NCBI taxonomy): Bacteria > Pseudomonadati > Ignavibacteriota > Ignavibacteria > Ignavibacteriales > Ignavibacteriales bacterium. The sequence continues at coordinate 3,693,039 of CP065001.1, read as the reverse complement.
TGCCAAGCCACTTAATACCATTTGAATCCTGAGTCATGCAATAGATATAATTATCAGGCAAGTCTGAATTAGCTTTTGTAAAAACAAAAATTTCACCGTTTGTTTTTGAAACTCTGGATAACCCGCCATAGGTTGCAGCCCAGTAGTAATCATCATCTTCAACAGTTGAGAATATTAAGTTGCCGTCAGTATAGTTTATCCATTCAGGATTTTGCCCGAATGTTTGTAATGAAAACATTATCAGACTAATGAACAGTGACTTGAGCAAACCCGCTTTCATAAAGACCCCGTAATAATTTTTCTTATTATTTTATTATCGGAATAATCATCCTGCTTTTGATCTTTAAGAGAACTTTTTTCCGTTATTTTTACCGCGAACACGGTATCTGCCAAAACTTTTTACAGCTTTTTTCTGACTATCTGCTTTATACTTCATATTGTAAGGCGCAAATGAATATTATGTTATCTATTCTTCAATTATTGTTCCGTTTCTTGTATATCAGTTACAATTACTTTATTTTTTCACTCCAATTTGAATAATAATCCCGCACTAAAATTCATTAGCAATTATTGTTAGCCGGGAGGTTTTTCATTTAACACGATTATGATTTAATCCAGAATTATTGATAAAGGATTCTTTTTATGAGCGATAATAACAGACTCGATCCACTAACAGAAGAAATTGAAACCCGTGAATGGCTCTATTCACTTGATTATGTACTTGAACACGGCGGACCCGAAAGAGTTAAAGAACTTTTACAGCAGCTTCAGATACGCGCGCACAAAGCCGGAGTTGCAATTCCGTTTACAGCAAACACTCCTTACATCAACACAATTACAAGAGAAAAGCAGCCGCCGTTTCCCGGTGATCGTGAAATTGAAAGAAGGATTAAAAGTCTTATCCGCTGGAACGCAATGGCGATGGTTGTTAAAGCTAACAAACTCGAGAACGGAATAGGCGGACATATTTCTACTTACGCATCAGCAGCAACGTTATATGAAATAGGTTTTAACCATTTCTTCAAAGGTAAAGGAGATGATTATGACGGAGACCAGATTTATTTCCAGGGACATGCTTCGCCGGGCATTTATGCAAGAGCTTTTCTTGAAGGAAGATTATCTGTTGAACAACTTGAAAATTTCCGCAGAGAATTAAAACCTAACGGCGGACTTTCATCTTATCCACATCCATGGTTAATGCCTAACTTCTGGGAGTTTCCGACAGTGTCAATGGGGCTTGGACCAATCATGGCAATTTACCAGGCTCGTTTTAATCGTTACTTAGAAGACCGCGGACTTAGAAATAAAAACGGAAGTAAAGTCTGGGCATTTCTCGGTGATGGAGAAACAGATGAACCGGAAGCATTAGGCGCGCTCACTCTTGCTTCGCGTGAACAACTTGATAATCTTATCTTTGTTATCAACTGTAATTTGCAGAGACTTGACGGACCTGTTCGCGGTAACGGAAAAATTATTCAGGAGCTTGAAGCAGCATTTCGCGGCGCAGGATGGAACGTTATAAAATTAATTTGGGGAAGTGATTGGGATCCGCTTCTTGATAACGATGTTGAAGGCAAACTTGTAAAACGTATGGGTGAAGTTGTTGACGGACAGTATCAGAAATATTCTGTTGAAAGCGGTGCTTATGTCCGCGAACATTTTTTTGGGGTTGATGAAGATCTGTTAATGATGGTAGAGAATATGTCTGACGAGCAGTTAAGAAAAATGAAACGCGGTGGACACGATCCCGAAAAAGTTTTTGCCGCATACAAAGCTGCTGTTGAACATAAAGGAAGACCGACAGTAATTCTTGCAAAGACAATTAAGGGTTACGGACTTGGTGAAAGCGGCGAGGGAAAAAACATTACACATCAACAGAAAAAATTAAATGAAGAAGAAATGCGCGAGTTCAGAAGCCGTTTCGGTATCGCAATTTCTGATGATGATATTTCAAGTGCACCATTCTTCAGACCTGCAGAAGACAGCACTGAAATGATCTACTTAAAAGAAAGAAGAAAAAATCTCGGTGGTTCAGTTCCGTCAAGAAGAACAGATATTCGACCTATCAAAACTCCACCTGAAGAACTGTTTGAAGAGTTTTACAAAGGAACGGAAGGAAGAGAAGTTTCTTCAACAATGGTGTTTGTAAGAATACTCGCCAAGCTTTTAAAGGATAAAGAAATAGGAAAGCTGATCGTTCCTATCGTTCCTGATGAAGCACGAACTTTCGGAATGGAAGCACTATTCAGACAAATTGGAATTTATTCACACGTTGGTCAGCTTTATGAACCCGTTGATGCAGACTCACTTCTTTATTACAAAGAAGCAAAGAACGGACAGATACTCGAAGAAGGAATTACTGAAGCGGGATCGATGTCATCATTTATTGCTGCGGGTACCGCTTACTTAACTCACGGAATAAATATGATACCGTTCTTCATCTATTATTCAATGTTTGGTTTGCAGAGAGTCGGTGATCTTGCATGGGCTGCAGGCGATATTGGCGCAAAAGGATTTTTGCTCGGCGGTACAGCAGGAAGAACAACTCTTAACGGCGAAGGGCTTCAGCACCAGGATGGACACAGTCATCTTCTCGCATATCCTGTTCCGAATCTTGTAGCGTATGATCCTGCGTATGCATTTGAACTTGCAGTTATTATTCGTGATGGTATCAGGAGAATGTATGAAGAACAGGAAAATATTTTTTACTACATCACATTGATGAATGAAAATTACCCGATGCCTCCAATGCCCGAAGGTGCAAAGGAAGGTATTGTTAAAGGTATGTATAAACTCATCTCTTCTGAAAAGAAGAATGCAAAACTTAAAGCACAGTTATTCGGAAGCGGTACAATACTTAATGAAGTAATTAAAGCTCAGCAGATTCTTGAAGATGATTATAAAGTATCGGCAGATGTGTGGAGTGTTACAAGCTATAAGGAGTTAAGACGCGATGCTCTTGATGCTGAAAGATGGAATCTTCTGCACCCGACTGAAAAACAAAAAGTACCTTACATTTCAAAAATGTTAAAACACGAAGAAGGTGTTTTTGTCGCTGCTTCTGATTATGTCAAAGCATTGCCGGATTCTGTTTCCAAATGGTTCCCGGGGTCACTAACATCCCTGGGTACAGATGGATTCGGACGAAGTGAAGGAAGAAAAGAACTCCGTGACTTTTTTGAAGTCGATGCAAAACATATTGTGCTTGCAACATTGAATGCGTTGTTCAAAGAAGGAAAGATAAAACAGACGGTAGTTGAAGGTGCGATTAAACAGCTTGGAATAAATCCGGATAAACTTAACCCGATGATTTCGTAAAACAGCAGAGTATAAAAGCAATGTCATTCCGAACTTGGTTCGGAATCTCCGTTATGTTTTTGTATGATGTAAGACCTTGAAACAAGTTCAAGGTGACAATAATCAGTGTGATAACAATTGACAGTCTGAGTGGCAATGCAATCGAAGACTGACGTTTACAATTTAAGAAGTAATGAAAATCAGGATCTAAAAAATGACAACAGATTTCAAACTACCCGAACTTGGTGAAAACATTGAAAGTGCCGACATACTTAATGTTCTTGTCAAAGAAGGTGATGTAATAAAAAAAGATCAATCGGTTATTGAGATTGAAACCGACAAAGCAACTATAGAAGTTCCCTCAACTGTTGAAGGAACAATAAAATCAGTAAAAGTAAAGGCCGGCGACAAAGTAAAAGTCGGACAGGTTTTGATCAGCGTTGAGTCATCAAACGGTTCACAAAAAGAAACAAAGACCGAACCACCACAACGCCAAGTTAAAGAATCAAAACCTGAATCAAAAAAAATTGCTGAAGCAAAAACAACCAGCCAACCTGAAACCAAAGTCGTTCCCGGTAAAACAGAAATAGTTGAATTTAAACTTCCTGACCTTGGAGAAAATATTGAATCAGCAGATGTGCTAAATATTCTTGTCAAAGTCGGCGACTCACTTTCAAAAGACCAGGGAATACTTGAAATTGAAACCGACAAAGCAACAATAGAAGTGCCATCATCACTTGAAGGAACAGTTAAAGAAGTTTTGATAAAAGCCGGCGACAAAGCTAAAGTCGGTCAGACTATTATTAAAGTTGAAGTGACACAGGGCACTACTGTAAAGGCTGAACAGAAAGAAGACAAACCAAAACCTGCAGCAAAAGAAGAAGAGCAAAAGTTTGAACCAGTTTCAACAACAGATTCATCAAAAGGTGAAAGAGAAAAAGTTGCAGCATCAGAACTTGATGAACAGCCCCCGATACAAAGAGGCTCTGCACCAGCAGCGCCATCAGTAAGAAGAATTGCGCGCGAACTTGGAATCGATATAAACAAAGTTCCCGGCTCAGGTCCTTCCGGCAGAATCTCAATGGACGATGTTAAATCGTATGTTAAAAAACTCAATGAAGAAAGAGCATCCGGCGGTTCATTCGGATTTAAACAGGAACCGTTACCTGACTTTACCAAGTATGGAAATGTTGATCGGAAACCATTCAGTAAAATCCGTGCAAAAACTGCTGAACATTTAAGTTACGCATGGGCGACAATTCCCCACGTTACACAGTTTGATAAAGCAGACATTACGTTGCTTGAAAAGGCTCGCGTTGCTTTCAATCCCAAAGCGGAAAAAGCAGGCGGAAAACTTACAATGACTTCTGTTCTCTTAAAAGTTATTGGTGCCGCTTTAAAGGAATTTCCTCAGTTCAATTCCAGCATTGATATGGAAAAGCAGGAAGTCATTTATAAAAATTATTTTAATGTCGGAATTGCAGTTGATACTGAACACGGATTGATCGTTCCCGTTGTAAAAAATGTTAATCAGAAAAATCTTATTGAACTTTCCGTTGAGATGACTCAACTTGCAGAAAAAGCACGCACCAGAAAAATATCTATCGAAGAAATGCAGGGCGGATGTTTTACAATTACTAATCTTGGCGGGATAGGCGGAACATCTTTCACTCCAATTGTTAACGCACCGGAAGTAGCGATACTTGGTGTATCGAGAGGAAAAATGGAACCCGTTTACCGCGATAATAAATTCGACGCAAGATTAATGCTGCCTTTGTCTTTGTCTTATGATCACAGGATTATCGATGGTGCAGACGCGGCAAGATTTTTACGATGGGTTGTTGAAGCGCTTGAAGAGCCGATGAAGCTGCTCTTGTAAACTAAGAGTAAGAATAAGATAAAGATTAAGAAAGGTAAAGCTATGAATGAGGGTTCAAATTTAATTTATTTTGATCATGAAAAATTATTAGTGAATCAAATATCACTTGAGTTTATAGAGTGGATACAACCTATCTTATCTAAATTAGATTATCGCTCTGACATTCGGAATCAACTTGAACGAGCTTCAAACTCAATTCTATTAAATATTGCAGAAGGTAACGGTAAATATACTTCTAAGGACAGGTGCAGGTACTTTGACATTTCAAAAGGATCTGTTTTGGAATCATCTTCATGTATTGATATTATTTTTATCAAAAAAAATATCGATCAAGATGAAAAAACATTTGGTAAACAAAAGTTAAAAGAAATATTTTCAATGTTGATCGGCTTAATCAGAAGCAATTCAGATCGCGTTTATGAAGAAATTGAAAACTATAATAAAACATCTTAATCTTATTCTTTATCTTAATCTAAATCGTTGAGTTCTAATATGTCTGACAAAATAAAATTAACTGTAATCGGTGCGGGACCCGGCGGATACGCAGCCGCGTTCCTTGCCTCAGATCTTGGAATGGAAGTGACGCTTGTTGATCTTGAAAAAAATCCCGGAGGTGTTTGCCTTTACCGCGGATGTATTCCATCAAAGGCATTACTGCACGTTGCCAAACTTATTCATGAAGCCGATGAAGCAAAAAACTGGGGAGTTGAATTTGGGAAACCCAAAATTGATATCGATAAACTTCGTACTTACAAAGATAATGTTGTAAACAAACTCACAGGCGGTGTGGGTACAGTTTCCAAAATGAGGAAGGTTAACTTCATCCAGGGAAGAGCAACTTTTATTAATTCAAATACAGTGAAGATTGAAAAATCATCCGGTGAAACAATCGAACATAAATATGATAAAGCGATCATCGCTACCGGCTCTGTTATTGCAACAATTCCTTCATTGAGTATCAACAGCAAAAAATTATTGAACTCTACTTCAGCACTTGATCTTCCTGAAATTCCCAGAAGCCTTTTAGTGGTTGGCGGCGGTTACATCGGGCTTGAACTTGGTTCTGTTTACAACGCGCTCGGTACAAAAGTTTCTGTTGTTGAAATGACTGCCGGATTATTGCCCGGTGCTGACAGGGATCTTGTAACTTTCTTATCAAGAAGAGTTGAAAAACAATTTGAAAAAGTTATGCTCAACTCAAAAGTTGTTGAGTTAAAGGAAGTTGAAAAAGGAATTAATGTAAAGATTCAATCAAGCGACGGAAACATAACAGAAACTGTTTATGATTATGTTCTTATGTCAATAGGAAGAAGACCTGAAACAAAAGGACTCGGACTCGAGAACACAAAAGTAAAAGTAAATGAACGCGGCTGGATAAACGTAAACAAACAATTGCAGACAGATGATCCATCAATCTATGCAATTGGCGACATTGTCGGCGAACCGATGCTTGCGCACAAAGCATCACACGAAGGACGAACTGCAGTGGAAGCAATTGCGGGACATAAAGTAGCATTTGAGCCGCAGGCAATTCCCGCAGTTGTGTTCACCGATCCTGAAATTGCATGGGCTGGATTAACAGAAACACAGGCAAAAGAAAAAGGCATAAAACACGAAGTAGCAAAATTTCCATGGGCTGCTTCAGGAAGAGCTGTTACACTTGACAGGAATGATGGTGTAACAAAATTAATTGTTGATCCTGATACACAGCGGATACTTGGTGTTGGTATTTGCGGACCCGGTGCCGGTGAATTAATTGCCGAAGGTGTTCTTGCAATTGAAATGGGTGCGAATGTTACAGATATAAAATTAACTATTCATCCTCATCCGACATTGTCAGAAACAATTATGGAGTCAGCAGAAGTTTTCTTCGGGCAAAGCACACATACTTATAAACCGAAGAGGTGAGGAAAAAGAATATCGAATAATGAAGTATCAACAGAATAAAAAACCCGCTTACTATGAGCGGGTTTTGTTTTTGTCATCTACTCTAAGCTCAACTTACTTCATCAAAATCATTTGCTTTGATTCTCTGAATAGAATACTGTTACCATTACTTACAGTGATTGAATAAATATAAACACCGCTGCTTAATGATTCTGCATTGAATTGAATGTTGTGTTCACCCGCTTCTTTTAATTCGTTAACAAGTTCCTGAATTTCTCTGCCGAGTATGTCATATACTTTTATCTGAATATTTGATCTTTCAGGAATTGAATAACTAATAATTGTTGAAGGATTAAATGGATTTGGATAATTATTTATTTGAAAATCATCAATTATACTTTTTGAACTAATTTGTTTTTCAGGACTTTGCCCGTCGATGTTAGCAACAACAGTATTTGTTGCCTCACTTTCACTTTCGTGGATTACAATTGCCTTAAGATAATAATATGCATTTGTACCGCCTTGAACAAAATCTAAAGTAAGTTCAGTGTCAGTATAATAATATTCATCAAAGTCAGTAGTTGCAATAGGAACGAAATTCGTTGTACCATATTTTCGATAAACACGGTAGCCAACAACATCGGTCAGAGTTGGATGAGGTCCCCAGACAAGTCGCGGGTGATTGCCTGATTGGGAGGGAATTAGAACTAAACAGTTTTGCCAAAAATTTTCAAAATGGTCTACTAAGGGAGGGTTAGTTTTTTCATTAATATCCCAAATGTTTATATAAGAATTATTAGTTACTGCTTTGTCGGAACAAGTTCCTTCTGTTGAAATTGTCAATGTATTTAAAGAATAATTGTACGATAGATAGAAGTCATTACCGCAAGGATAGGAGCCATCATAGTCGCAATCGCGTGTGTCAAAATAAAATACAAACCTTGTACCCGCAATACTAACTTTATAGATACTATAACCAAAAAAAGGAGGAAGATTAGGAGCGATACAACTTAAGACCACGTTATCCCATCCATAAGTTGGACCGGTATTGTATGAAGGAACAGTGATTTGATTATCACGTAAGGAATAACTGCAGAACGAGTCACTTATTTCAAAATCATGCCCCCAAATCGCACCTAAAGCAGTTAGATGGAAAGTCGCTCCTGCATTTTCGGTTAACGTATAAATTTCACGATAACCAAGTAAGTCTTGAGCAATTAATTTACTGGCTAACATTAATAAAAATATAACTACAAATAATTTCACTTCAGCTCCCACAATTTAGTTTAGATAATAGATTCTATCAGCTCTCCAAGGAATAAATATTATCGTTCCATTTTTGCCTATAACTGGTGAAAGACCAACCTGATGATGCGTAAATTCCCTTCTCCATAATTCACCACCGATACTGCTGTATTTAGATAGAAATACTTCTGAATTAATCATCGATTGTGCACTTACATAGATATTTGAATTGATATCACAGATTAATGGTGCATCGCTTGTTCCGGCTAAAAACTTTTTCCACTTTAATTTTCCTTGATAATCTAGAGCATAAAGAGTATCAAAGGCAAAATATATGTTTCCCTCTTTATCAATGGTTCCAGTTGCACCATAGAATCCAGCAGAAGGATCTACATTAAAGTCAAACTGCCACCTGATGTTCCAATTATTCTCGATTGAGAATAATGTTGCATTCGAAGAATTGCTTGCATCAGGTTTGGGTATAAAATAGATATTGCCTTGAGAATCAACGAAAGGGCTGGCGAGAAGCGAAGCAGAACCAAATTCCCATTTTATCATTCCATTGGAAGTATTTACGGCAAGTAATGAAGGATTAAGTGCGGAAATATATATTGTATTTCCATCTGGTGAAAACGAACTTGCTGCAGCAGGATTTATGCGATGATCTCCAAGTATCCATTTAATGACGCCCTCTTTTGAAACTGCAAATAAATTAAATCCAGCTACAACATAGATGTTTCCCATTTTATCTATATTAACGCCGGATGATTGAATCGGAGTACCTAGATTTAATTCCCATCTTTTTGAACCGTCGAAATTTATTGCTAAGAGCTTTCCATCAGCTGATGAACCACCAGAGATAATCATACTATCGGCTGTGACAAGTGGGCTTAAAAAAACTTGGGTACCAATATTGTATGTCCACTTCTCAGTTCCGCTTAGGGAAATACACTTTATTCGATTATTTTCTGCTATTACAATTAAAGAGTCATTAATAAACGAAGCTGATGCTTGCATGTACTCAACTGAGTCTATCCATATTATATTTCCATTAATTGGTCCAATAAATTTACTCCTTCCTGTATTTTGAGGATCATGATGATTCATCGGCCACGGACTATCTGCAAGACTTGGCCAAGGTAAGTCTTCCTGGTAACCCTGTGGTTTGTTGTCTGGTGGAGTTATAACATTTTCTTTACAACTAAGTTGTAAGATTATTAAAAGAAGGATTGGTAAAATTACTCTTTTCATTTTCCCCTCTGCTCCTTTCTTTTTCGGATGCGTGAATTATTCAGGTGGTAATGGCAAAACAAAGATTTTTTTGCAGAATTAAAATACCCGTATACTATTGCAAAGCCATTCACACCTTTTCATTATTTGAATCTGGACAAACGTAAATCACTTCCAAATGATTGTCAACACAAAAAACATATTTATGTTTTTAACAAAAAAAAACCCGCTCATATAAGCGGGTTTTTCATTATTAACTCAAAATAATCTTTACTGCAATGTTAAAAGATAATCAGCAATTCTGCCAAGATCTTTAATATCAATATTACCAAAGCCGGGCATTATTGAGCCGGGATATTGTTGTTTGTATTCTTTAAATCTATCCGAGTCCATAAACGCCATCGGGTTGCGCAAATAGTTAATAAGTTTATCTCTGCTCCAGAATTGTCCAACCCCGTGCAAATTAGGCGCAAGACGTGTTCCTTTTAAATCACCGCCGTGACAGTTTGTACATCCGAGTTTCAGCATTAGCTGCTGCGGAGTTACTTCGGCGGATGACATATCCTCTGACTGCGGAACATTGTTCATTCCGCTTCTTTCAGTCATCGAATCTTTATCACTTACAGCCCGCTGCAGTATAAACAATAAAATAAATAACGCTAAAAAAACTGAGACCCAAATCTGAGGTTTTGTCATAATAAATTTTCTTTCATAGCAAGTATATAATTATTCATTCACTTTACGCAAAGTTAATAATTTTGTCATTCTGAACTTGTTTCAGAATCTTCCCTTGTCATGTTTTTAGATGCTGAAATGAATTCAGCATGACATTTGTGTAATGTTAGTTATTCAATTTCAAATGATGCATTAACAACTGCTGTTATTTCTTTTTCAATTGAGCTAAGATCGTTAACGCCGTAATCAGAGATCATGTTTGATAACCTTGGTGTTATCTGTAACACACCCATTCTTGCATTCCGCATAGGACCTAAATCTCTGTCAGTTGCTTCCGCAATTTTTTGTGCGCGTATCATCGCGTCCTTTGCGGCTGCTGCCTGTATTTCAATTTTCAGTTCAGCAAGTTTTGTGTAATGATACTCGGGCATTTCAACATTAAAGTTAACACCTTTTTCAATCAGTGAGGGAATTTCAAGTGAAATGGTTTTTATCTTATAAACATCCGCAGACTGAATTGAAATTCTCTGGCTGTAATTGTACCCGGTTATATTTCCCGTCTGGTACCCGCTCGACCCGATTTCATAAACAGGATAACTGTTCACAGTGTAAAATTCTATTGAATCTTTTTTAAATCCTTTTGATTCAAGGTAGGAAATCAGGTGAGGCTTTTGTCTCTGCAATTCTTTATAAGCCGCATCCGCTGTATATGCCTGGACTGAAATTGTTCCTTTCAATACACCAAGGTCGGATACAATTTCTTTCTTTGCTGATCCTGTTACAGTTATTGTCTGGTTTGCACTTTGATCTGATCTCCACGCACTAACAAAGATGATTACTCCTACAATAAAACTTATACCCAGCACAGTCATCGGCATTAAAGAATTGTTTTTTATTTCCATATTTTCACTTTTAAATAATTTTCAGCTTGATTTATCGGGACGCAGCAAACATATTAAAATTGCCGATTTTTAACAATGAAAATTGGGGTTGATATCATCAATAAAATAGTTGAAGAGTGATATTATGAAAAATCCAAACCGGTTGATAAATGAAAAAAGTCCTTACCTGCTTCAGCATGCATATAATCCGGTTGACTGGTATGCCTGGAATGAGGAAGCATTTTCAAAAGCTCAGAAGGAGGACAAACCTGTATTTCTGTCAATCGGATATTCAACCTGCCACTGGTGTCATGTTATGGAGAAGGAATCTTTTGAACACGACGCAACCGCAAAAATTATTAATGATGTTTTTGTTCCCGTTAAAGTTGACAGGGAAGAACGCCCTGATATTGATTCTATTTATATGACAGTCTGCCAGATGCTTACAGGCGGCGGCGGCTGGCCTTTGACTATAATGATGACCCCGGACAAAAAACCTTTTTTTGCAGGAACATATTTTCCACGAAGCAGCAGGTACGGAAGACCCGGCTTGCAGGAGATCATTCAAAGAATTTCGGATTTGTGGACAAACAACAGGGTAGAAATTAACCGGTCAACAACAGAGATTTTTTCTGTCCTTACAAATGTAAGTTCATCTAGAAAAAAAGAAACATTAACGGAAGAGATTCTTACAAAAGCATATTATGATCTTGCTAAAAGTTTTGATGAAGAGAACGGCGGATTCGGAACAGCGCCAAAGTTTCCTTCACCGCACACACTTCTTTTTCTTTTAAGATATTACAAAAGAAATAAAACTGAAAAAGCACTTCAAATTGTTGAAAAGACTCTGGCAGCAATGAGGCTCGGAGGAATTTACGATCATATCGGTTTCGGATTCAGCAGATACTCAACTGACAGTGCATGGCTTGTTCCGCATTTTGAAAAGATGTTATATGACCAGGCAATGCTTGTTATTGCTTATACTGAAACGTACCAGTTGACAAAAAATGAAGCTTACAGAAAAACCGCTGAAGAAATTCTTGAGTATGTTCAAAGAGATATGCTTTCACCCGAAGGCGGATTTTATTCCGCCGAAGATGCTGACAGTGAAGGTGAAGAAGGTAAATTTTATTTATGGAAAGCGGATGAATTAAAATCGCTGCTAAGTGAAGAAGAATATGAATTGGCGGTTAAAGCATGTCATGTTTCTGAAAACGGAAACTGGATCGACCAGGTACACGGCGGGTTGAACGGAACAAATATTCTTCACCTGAAATCCGAACTTGGGGAAGAAGAAAAAGAAATTGCTGAAGAAGTAAGAAAAAGATTGTTTGATCACCGCGAGAAAAGAATTCATCCTCACAAAGACGATAAAATACTTACTGACTGGAACGGGTTGATGATTTCCGCATTCGCAAAAGCATCACAGGTTTTTGACAACAAAGAATATTACAAAGTAGCTAAAGCTGCCGCTGACTTTTTGCTGAAAAATCTGAAAGACAAAAACGGAAATCTTCTTCATCGTTACAGGCTGGGTGAATCAGCAATCAGCGCGATGCTTGATGATTACTCATTTCTCATCAACGCATTGATTGATCTGTATGAAACCGGGTTTGAGTTTAATTATTTGTCAGAAACGATAAGACTTACGGATTATTCACTTAAACATTTCTGGGATGAATCCTCCGGCGGATTTTTCTTTACATCAGATGAAGCGGAAAAATTATTACTTAGACAAAAAGAATTTTATGACGGCGCAATACCTTCGGGTAATTCAGTTTTCGTTTTAAACCTGCTTCGACTTGCAAGATTAACTTCAAAATCTGAGTATGAGGAAAAAGCAAACCAGTTGACTCATTCATTCTCACAATTGATCGATTCAAATCCGGCATCATTTGCCTTCACACTAACAGGGCTTGATTTTGCATTCGGTCCGGCTTATGAGATTGTGATTTCCGCACCGGATGAGGAAAAGTTTTCTGAGATGCTTCGTGTTCTAATACAAAAGTATATTCCCAATAAAGTTATAGTAAAACATTCAGGTAAAGCGGAAAGCCTGATGCCGTATCTTAAATATTTTCACAAGGATGAAAACAAAACATTTGCCTATGTGTGCAAAAATTATGTTTGTGAAATTCCTGCTGACTCACCCGGAAAATTAATCAGTCTTCTTGAACAGGCACCTTGAAAAAAGAAAAAAATATTATATTTGCAGCCGGAGTAGGTGGGAATAAAAAAATGCTATCGGTGATGATTGGAACAAGACAACAAACTTATCAGGTCAGTCGTAGAGACTGCTAAAACAGGGAACAAAGCTGCGCTTCAGCAGTTATATACAGTTAGTGTCGATCGTGTGTACGCTTTACTTCTGCGTATTCTTCCGAATGATAAGGACGCTGAAAACCTTACCCGCGAAATATTAATTAACTCGCTTCACACAGTTTCAAAAATCCAGGATGATGATATTTATTCACTCTGGCTTACACAGAATGTTATCCGCACCGTTTTGAATAAAGTTGAAAACAATGAGCTGAAAATTAATCGTAAAGGTTTAACGATAGTAGAAGAACCGGATGAACAGCGAAGCGGAAAGAGGTTTGTCGGGAATGTCGCACTTGAGGAATCAATTCACGCACTTCCGCTGAATGAAAGAATAGCATTTGTACTGAATGAACTTGGCGGATGTTCTGTAATGGATATTGCCGGCATACTTAATATTAGTTATGAGGACGCTAATGATCTTCTTAATGTTGCAAAAGGATTGGTTATTGTTGATTTCAACAAACGTGCGGGCAACACGGAAGAGGACTTTGAATATGCCGAAAAATTTTTCCGGACTAAGTTTGTATCGTTACAGAAAAAAATAAATCCCGCTAATGATCTCTGGCAATCAGTAAAAACAGCATTGGATGAACTGCGGATTAAGAATACAACAGAGATAGAAGTGAAAGGTGTCGTACGGCACTTTGGCGATGATTCAGGCAGGGAAGTAAAAGTTGTTGATAAAGAAGAAATGAAAAAGAAACTTGAGCAGAAAAGAATTCTTGAAGAAGCAAAAGCAAGAGTCCGTTCAGGCTCAGATAATGCTGACAAAAAACCGCCGCTTGTTAAGATAATGGTAGGCGTTATAATTTTTCTTCTTGTTTTGTTGATAGTATTTATAATGATGTAGTTTATTAAAACAACTCTATGTCAGTCTGAGCCTGTCGAAGACTGACGGTGTTTGCGTTGAAGTGCTCTATAATTCTTGCAAAGTGAGGCTCATCTCAACGTGTTATAACATTGTTAAGATGAACCTCACTCTCGTATCACTTTTTTATTTCCCTCTCGCAAATCAATTTATAAAAGATTAAGTTACAACCAGTGGTTATAAACCGACGGGTAACTTTATGAAACCAAATAAGTTTCTTCTTCTTTTCCTCTCCCTGTACATTGTAAATTGTACATTATACATTACCCACGCCGAAGTGCGCTACGTAAGCAAAACCGGCAGCAGCACACCACCTTACACGAGTTGGGAGACCGCGGCGGACAGCATACAGAAAGCTATTGATGTGAGTTGGATTGATGATACAATTATCGTCGCTAATGGTATTTATGTTGAACAGATAACTGTTAATACATCCATATCTCTAATAGGAATGAGTATGGATAGTACCATAATTGATGGTATGAATGCAGTGCCTTACTATGTCGTTCATTTTCCTGTAGATGGTAGCATAGAAAATTTTAATGTAATAGGAAATAATTCTGCTGCTGTTATTGGGATAGGAACATTTAACGCAAATATAGTAATCAAAAATTGTCGGATTAGTAATATTGAATATGGAATAGATATTACTCTGTCCACTTCTCTTGTCGAAAATTGCATCATTAAAAATTGTAGCGAAGTAAATATTCGTGATGAGTGTGGAAATGATAGCTGTCAATCGGTATATAAAAATAACATACTGCTTTCTAAAAATGCTTCTATAGCTATGTACTTTTCTTTTGGTGGCTACCCCACCTTTACAAATAACATTGTGATTGAGGAAGGAACAACTACCTGGACCGGGGTTGATACTTACACCAAAGGACTAACGTTAACAAACAATATCATTTCTGGTTACAGGCATACTGGAATGGATTTGTCATCTATGCCGGGAGGCAGCCAGCAGGCAATAAACAATATAGTCACAAATATTATTGACAATGGATTTGACGGCGGAGCCATAATGACAGGCACAGGAAGCCAGTCGACAATACAAAATAATATTCTAACTAATAGTACCACAGGAATTCATAGATACAACTCTACCCACGTTCGTTCAGACTATAATCAGTTCTGGCAGGTAGAGGAATTAATGAGAGGGCAGACATTTTTAGGCGACAGCAATATTGTAGCTGACCCAATGTTTGTGAATGATACCATACCAAATTCACAACTTGATTTCGATTATCATCTTCAGAAATATTCTCCAGCAATAGACAAAGGAAACCCAAACATCTTAGATGTTGACGGAAGCAGAAGCGACATAGGAATTTTCGGTGGACCTCTGGGACAGAAATACACCTATATGGATCTTGCGCCTAAACCTCCACGCAATCTAACCGCTTCACTCGACTCTGGACTTGTTCATCTTAAATGGAATAAAAACACAGAAGCGGATTTATTCCGTTACAGAGTTTACAGGGATACTGTTCCTGATTTCATTTATGACCCTACAAAATTAATAGCTGTTGTTGCAGATACATTTTATTATGATGATGTACCTGACAGGATAAACTCGGGAAATTATTATTACAAGCTTACAGCAATAGACACAGCAGTGAACCAGTCAGCAGCAAGTGAAGAAGTACACGTAACAATAACAGGCATACCGGAGGCTCCTCCGGTTGTGGTTGAGCATTTCAGGCTGCTTCAGAATTATCCAAATCCATTTAACCCGTCAACAACAATTCCATACAGATTAAAAGAAGGCGGCTATGTAAAGGTGATGGTTTATGATATAAAAGGAGAGCTTGTAAGAGTGTTGGTAAATCAATATCAAAGTGCCGGATATTATGAAGTAGAGTTCAGTCCTAATAAAACAGAAAGAAAAAAAGCAGAAGGATATGTAGAGTTTGAAACAGGTTACTATGGTAATGTAGCCAGCGGAATTTATTTATACAGGATAGAAGTAATAGGCGAAGGACAAATCCCAACATTTTCAGATATGAAAAAAATGATTTTGTTGAAATGATATAATATTTAGCAGGGAAAAAATGAAAATTCTTGTTGTTGTAGCACATCCGGATGATGAAGTTTTAGGGATGGGCGGGGCATTATTAAAGCATCAGTCAAATGGAGATAACATTTTTGTTCACATACTCACAAACGGCGAATCATCAAGGTTAAATGAAGTTTCGGGTTCTAAAGAATTCGGGAATGCAATTGAAAGAAGAAAAGCTGCCGCACAAGAAGTGAGTAAGGTTCTTGCAGTCAAAGATTTATTGATTGATAATTATGATGATCAAATGCTTGATACTTATCCTCTCATCAGCATCACAAAATCAATAGAGAGTTTTTCAAAAAAAATTCGTCCGGACATAGTTTACACTCATTCAAACTACGATGTTAATGAAGATCACAGGATCACGTTCACAGCAGTATTAAACGCGTTCAGACCAGCTCAGAATAATTATCCGTCTAAAATACTAAGCGCGGAAATTCCTTCTTCTACTGAATGGGGCTATCAGGGTTTTTTCCCAAATTATTTTGTAAACATATCGGATTTTTTAGAAAAGAAAATTTACCTTCTCTCTTTTTACAAAAACGAAACCAGAGAATCACCTCACCCGCGCTCGGTGGATAATATTATAATTAATTCAAAAAAATGGGGCTCGGTCATTCATTGTAATGCGGCAGAAGCCTTCATACTAATCAGGGAAGTTTGTTAATACTTAGGGAGGTACATATTGGAGCAGTATTCTGATATTCTAAAAAAGTTAACGGGTCATAATTATTCTGAAACTTTTTTAACAAATGAAGAGCTCACTTTTTTCTCCAATAAAAAAGTTTTAATTACCGGGGCTGCCGGATCAATTGGTTCCGGATTGGTTAAAGAGGTTTCAAAATTAAATATTTCAGGACTTGGATTACTTGATATTAACGAGAGCGGATTGGTGATGTTGAAATATGTAATTGAAAACATAACAACATTTCCGGTAAATATTTTTCTTACAGATATATCAATTGAATCTGAATTAAAAAAAGTATTTGAATCATTTAAACCCGACATCATTTTTCATGCAGCTGCATATAAACATATTCCTGTCCTGGAAGTATTTCCGGAACAAGCCTCGAGGGTTAATATACTTGGGACATACAACATGGTTAAGTTAGCAGGTGAATATAAAGCAGAAAAATTTGTGTTTATCTCAACAGACAAAGCTGTAAATCCTGTTTCGGTAATGGGTAAGTCCAAAAAGAAAGCAGAGATATTAATAAATCTGATTGGTGTTTCTTATTCTACAGAATATATAATAGTAAGGTTGGGTAACATTATAGGAAGCCGTGGAAGTGCATCTGAAATTTTCACGTATCAGATAAAGAATGATTTACCGGTTACACTTACGGGCAGATATATGAAAAGATATTTTATGACTATTAACCAGGCTGTTTGCCTTTGTATCAAAGCTGCTTCTGCTGGCAAAGACGGTCAGCTTTTTATTATGGATATGAAGGATCAGGTTTTAATCAGTGAATTGATAAAGGAACTGGTAGCGGTTAATTCAACTTCAGATCCCAACTTATACAATGTTATTGTTGCTGATTCAAGGAATGGAGAAAAAGTTGAAGAAGATTTCATGACGAATGAAGAAAAATCGAGCGCAATATTTAAAGACGGTTTATATGTTATTGATTTATATTCAATCAAAAACGGTGAAGAAATATTTGACATTAATTTTTATAGTCTAAACAAAGAATTAAATAGAACATAATTGCAACATTTTTTAACGGCAATAAATCTGTAATGAATGTTAAGAATGTAGTTAATTCCTCACACCCATCCCCTTAGCTTACAAGCTTCTGCAACACGGGCAACACCAACTACCATTGCGCCTAAACGGGGATGAACATGTTTTTCTTTTACCGCTTCATCAACACGGTGATACGCTTTGGTAAGTTTTTCATCAACGATTTTGTGAATGTATGCTTCATCCCAGAAGAATGAATATTTATCCTGAACCATTTCAAGGTATGATACTGTTACTCCGCCCGCGCTGGCAAGAATATCTGGTATAACATGAATTCCTCTTTTGCTTAAAACAATATCAGCTTCAGGTGTCGTTGGACCGTTTGCCAGTTCACAAATAATCTTTGCTTTTATTTTTGATGCGTTGCCTTCGTGGATAGCATTTTCAAGTGCCGCAGGATAAAGTATATCCACATCAAGTTCCAATAATTGTTCGTGCGGAATTACCTTTGCGCCGGGAAAATTCAGAACCGAACCTGTTTTAAGTTTATGCTGAACAAGTTCCAGGGCATCGAATCCATCTGAATTAAATATTGCGCCGCGTGAATCACTGACGGCAACTAATTTTCCTCCGCCTAAAATTTCCTGGTGAAGAAGCGCCGCACGCTGTCCGGCATTGCCAAATCCCTGTATCGCAAATTTTCCTGAGGGATCCACTCCAAGTTTGTTGCATGCTTCTCTTACGGTTATAACTCCGCCTCTTGCAGTCGCGTCTCTACGCCCTTCTGTTCCGCCGATTTGTGTCGGCTTATCTGTAAAAGCTCCGGGATGATGATGCCCGATAATCGTTTCATATTCATCCATCATCCATGCCATTGTTTGCGGGTTGGTATAAACATCAGGTGCGGGAACATCGATATCAACCCCTATCATGGGTGCGATTGCTCTTACATATTCTCTAGAAACATTTTCAAGTTCACGCTCTGACATTTTTTTAGGATCACAGCACACGCCGCCCTTAGCACCGCCAAGTGGAAGATCCAGCACAGCGGTTTTCCATGTCATCCAGCAGGCAAGTGCGCGTATGGTATCAATAGTTTCAGCAGGATGAAAACGTATCCCTCCCTTTGCGGGTCCGCGTGAATAGTTATACTGAATCCTGTATGCCTGGAAGATTTTTGTTTTACCGCTGTCCATTCTTACGTGTATTGTAAAACTGCATTCCTTTTGCGGAAGTGAAAGCAGAGCGATTGTTGCTTCATCAAGATTCAATAATTTTGCCGCTTCAATTATCTGCTGCTGTGCAACTCTGAAAGAATTGTATGACTGCATTTTTATTCCTCAAACTTTGATTTTGCTTCATCCGTTTTATTATCATCCTCGCTTTTTGCGGGAGGTTCGAGAATTATTCTGTACCAGCAGTTCTTGCAGGTGATGGCACGATCTACACTAAGAAGTACCTGCTGCCACGGACTTAGTTTTTGCCCGCAGTGCGGACACGAATCATATTTTGCTGTATCTAATTTTTCTTCTGGCATTTTCGTTACAAATATTTTCTGTTATTAACTTAAATATTTTTCCGGTTCAACCTTACGGTTTATAAATAATTCCTTTGTTCTGATGTGCATTCATTTTTATTGTTATTGGTTTTTCAAATCGCAGCACTCTTGTGAATTCTTTACTTTCAACAGGCGTTTGACTGAGCAGCCAATCCCAATTAATAAATCCCTGGTGTTTGTGTTCATTGACTGTAAAGTAACCGATCATAAATGAAGTTATATTCTGAAAGAAGTGCGAGCCTTGTGAAGGTTCAACAGACATTTCTTTAAAACCTGTTTCAATAATTGCTTTGGCTCCTGCTATCTGTTCCCAGTTAACGGGTATTCCAAGCCACGGATCAAGAGTGCCCCATCTGCCAACGCCAATCAGCAGGTAAGGTCGATTTTCTGAAATTAATTTTTGATTGAACGCGCTTACTTCTCTTGCAACATCCCGGCTGCGTGCGCGGTCAAACGAATGATAATCAACATAAACAACATCATATATTTCTCTGATGATTCCGTTGCCAAGCACCTGGTTGCTTACACAGATCATATCTTTCTGATCAAGTTCTTCAATGTTTAACTCTTCGGATTCACGGCTGATTACAAGCGGTCTCATCTGAAGTAAACCGAATTCGCGCGGCATATCTTTTTCAACAGACATATTAACGGCGAATTCAATTTCAACCGGAGTGCCCATTCCCCATGTTCCCATATCAAGCAGAAGATCAATTATTTCAGGAAGTGGGAACAACTTATTTCTTAGTATCGGTCCGAATGTAACAATGCGTGTACCGGGTCGTGATAGTCCATCCGATATTCTATCATTCTCAGGTGAATATACTGAACCGACATAGTGAAGTGTTCCGTCTTTTTCAGCAACATCAAGAAGAAATTTTTTCTGAAGAAGATCGTGTGTTGCAAATCCGAAATCTGATTTACCTGTCAGATCAAGAGCATAAAAATCATGCTGTGTTGAATTTATCGATTCATCATTTGAATAAAACTGGATAAGGTCAGTCGGATACTTTGGACAGAACCTTATTGTATTTCCGCCATCAACAACTGTTTTGCCTAAACCTAACGCGACAGACACAACACCGTCAACAGACTTTTGCGGCGGAAGCGGATAAAAGTTATATGATCGCGCGACCCCTGATATATCGGGATAAAAACGATCTGCATGAGTTACACCAATCATCTTCTGAACAATCACAGCCATCTTTTCTTCTTCAAGTCTGTACGATGTAACCTTTATATAATCTTTTGCGCTCTGGTAAAATGTAGAAGCATAAACACGTTTAATTGTGTTCAGCAAATCATTTAAACGAATGAGCGGATTGCCATGACTGTTTGGCAGCATATAAGTTTCATATACACCGGCAAAGGGGTGGTACTGAGAATCTTCAAGAAGACTTGATGAACGCACAGCAAGCGGCTCACGTATAATTTCAAGGAACGCGGAAAGTTCACCCAGAACTTCAGCCGGAAATTTTTCTGCTTCAATAAATCTTTTTGTTATCTCTTCATCATCGTTTGTGTTTAATGCAAACTTCCTGAGATTGTTATCATCAATGAACTGATCAAATACATCTGTACCAAGCACAACAGCAGACGGAACAAAAATCTTTGTACCGGGAAACTGGTTGCGGACATTGTAGTTGTTGATGAGTGTGTTAACGAATCCGAGTCCGCGTGCTTTACCGCCAAGCGACCCGCCGCCGATCCTTGCAAAGCTGCTTCTGGGGTCAAATGTTTCTTTTGAAAAATCCGTAATGATGCCGCGCTGTCGCATGTGCCGGTAGTTTCTAAGAGAAAAAATAAGATCCTGGCGGAGTTCTTCGGTTGAAATATAGTCTGTTACTTTTCTTGGTCGTAAACGATGCGCAAGCCAGAATTCAGTTCTTGCTTTCAACCAGTTTGAAAAATGATTCCTGGATGCGTGATATATTATACTCTCTTCCGGTACTATTTTTAGCTGGTCTTCCAGGCTTCGGAGATCATTCGCACGACCTACTTCAATTCCTTCATCTGTTCTGAAAATAAAATCACCAAAACTGAAATACTGGTTCATGAACTGCCGTAACTCGTTAAGAAGAAGATGGGAATCTTTTAAAATGAAAGAGGAGTTTACATCATCAGCAAGTTTTTCGTTAGAAGCATTATTTGAAAGCAGTAGTATAGGGATATCGGGATGTTCCTTCTTTACTTCATTAGCAAAATGAATTCCTGCTTCAGAATCCTGCCGCCCGGCTCTTGGAAAATCTATATCAGAAATTATCCCGAGTAAAAATTCTTTATACCTCTGGTAGTACTTCATCGCTTCTTCGTAGTTTGAACAAAGAAGAATTTTCGGGCGGGCACGCATTCTTAAAAATTTGTGAGTAAGATTAATCCCTTCAGAAATTAATCTCTGTGATTGTTTTAAAATTTCCGTGTAAATGATCGGCATGAATGAAGAATAGTATCGTACGTTGTCTTCGATAACAATTATACTTTGAACGCCAACCATTCTTGTATCGTGATCAACATTAAGTTTATCTTCAAGGAATTTTATTATAGCAATGATAATTCTGAAATCACCCTGCCAGATAAAAATTTTATCGAACATCGAGGTGTCGTAATTCATTATCAGGTTGGTGAGTTCTTTATTATCGTGCGAAAGTAGTACAACAGGAATTTTTAAACCCGATTCCTTAACCAGCTTGGCAAACTGCAAAGCGTGCATGTCTTCAATGTGAAGTGTTGTAATTATCAGGTCGAAACGTTTTTCATCGCGTGCAAGATTTATTGCATCGTGACCGCTTGAAACTCTTGTTAATTCCGGTGAGTGACTTAAACTTAAACCCTGGTATTCGTTTCTGATCAGCTCATACAATCTTCCGTCTTCTTCAAACAGGTAAAGGTCGTACAGACTTGATACGAGAAGAACATCCCGGATGCGCAAACGCATGAGATTTTGAAATCCCTGGAAGCGGTTTCCGTAACCATGCTCAACAAGCAGGTCGTCAAATGTGTTCCGTATTTCCTCAAACCGGGTTGGAGAATTTTCTGTATTCATCATGAGCAAATCAATATTTAACTCGCTTAAATTTAAGATTTAAAAGAACGAATATCAGATAATTTTTTTTGCGTTAAGTGAGGCTCATCCCATCGGAATGAGCCTCAAAAAAGAAAGAACTTATACAACGCCCTGATCGATCATTGCATCTGCGACCTTTAAGAATCCGCCTATGTTTGCGCCGTTAACATAGTTGCCGGGTGTTCCGAATCTATCAGCAACATCGACACAGGTTTTGTGAATACTCTTCATGATCATTCTTAACCTGTTGTCAACTTCTTCGCGTGTCCATGGTAAGCGCATACTGTTCTGTGACATTTCAAGTCCTGACGTTGCAACACCGCCAGCGTTAGCAGCTTTGCCAGGTCCGTAAAGTATCTTGTTGTCTAAGAATATTTTTACACCATCGATATGTGTCGGCATGTTTGCGCCTTCACTTACAACATATACACCACCATTGATGAGATTCTGTGCGTCTTTTCCGTTTATTTCATTTTGTGTTGCACTCGGGAATGCGCAATGAGCTTTATGGCTCCACAACGGGTTGTGATCTGCATTCGGATTTAGTTCAGTATAGACTGCTTCTTTGAATTTATCCGCGTACTCTTTAATTCTTCCGCGTCTTACATTTTTCAGTTCCATTATGTACGCAAGTTTTTGAGGTGTTATACCTTTTTCATCATAAATGTATCCGTTGGAATCTGAAACTGTAACAGCTTTACCGCCAAGTTCATTTATTTTTTCAATTGTGTATTGAGCAACATTTCCGCTACCTGATACAAGACAATTTTTTCCTTCAAGAGTTTGATTGCGCGTTGAAAGCATTTCAGCAGCAAAATAAACTGCGCCGTAACCTGTTGCTTCAGGACGAATAAGTGAACCGCCCCAGTTCAAACCTTTTCCTGTAAGTACACCGGTAAATTCATTTCTTAATTTTTTGTATTGACCAAAGAGATAACCGATCTCGCGTCCGCCGACACCAATATCACCGGCAGGTACATCTGTATCGGGTCCAATATGTCTGAACAGTTCACTCATGAAAGCCTGGCAGAAACGCATGATCTTTAAATCGCTTTTTCCTTTAGGATCGAAATCAGAACCGCCTTTACCGCCGCCCATAGGTAGTGTTGTCAAACTGTTTTTGAAAACCTGTTCGAAAGCAAGGAATTTTAAAATGCCAAGATTAACAGAAGGGTGAAAACGAAGTCCGCCTTTGTATGGACCGATTGCACTGTTCATTTCAATTCTGAAACCTCTGTTAATATGCACTTCGCCCTGGTCATCAACCCATGGTACACGGAACATTAATACGCGTTCCGGTTCGATAATTCTTTCAAGGATTTTTGCAGCACGGTATTCCGGGTGTCGCTCAAGTACAAGAGCCAGTGATTCTGCAACTTCAAGAACTGCCTGGTGAAATTCAGGTTCGGCAGGATTTTTTGCTTTTACTTCTGCCATCAGGTCTTTTACGTAATTGGACATTATAAACCTCCGGTTAGTAGGATGAAATGTTATTTGGAATTGTTAAGATCATTTATGATCAAATAGTTTTCGTTATGAATATAAACCTGGAAAGTTTTTTACGAAGCAGAAGGAATTATGAATGTGCTGTAATAAAAATTATTACAGCCTGTATGAATAGTTGATAGCGGGAAAGCAGTTATTGTATCAGTTTGTTGTTTAAAACGTACTGGGTTAGTTCTACATTTGATTTCATTTTCATTTTTTCGAGAATCCTGTTCCGGTATGAATAGAAGGTATGAATGCTGATAGATAATATATCTGAAATATTTTCCGCTGTTTCACCGGAAGCAATTCTGCACATTACTTCAAATTCTCTGTCCGATAAATTTTCATGAGGAAGTTTACTGTAATTTTCATCAACAGATTTTGCAAGATTTTCAGCTAGTGATGCGCTGACATATTTTCCGCCGGCGACAATTTTTCTGATTGCCGATACAAGTTCATCGGGTGCGCTGACTTTTTTCAGATAACCGGAAGCACCGGCTTTAAGTGCCCTTATTCCATACTGTTCTTCAGCATACATACTTAATATTAACACGGGAATTTCAGGATGCTGAATCCGCAAATCTTTTAATACATCAAGACCTGATTTGCCGGGCATATTTATATCAAGTACAACCACATCAAAAACTTTATCATTCATTTTTGAAATCACTTCATCCGCATTCGATGCTTCGCCTGTAACCTTCATATCGGGTTCTTCAGCTACAATTTGTTTTAAACCTTCTCTCACAATCGCGTGATCGTCTGCTATAAGTATGTTAATCATTTCTGCTTTCAATAATTTTATTATTCCATCGGAACTTCAACAAGAACTGTAGTTCCGCTCTTCATAGAACTTTTGATTACAACATCTCCGCCAAATACAAGAGCGCGTTCTTTCATTCCAAGAACACCAAGTGAATTTGGGCTGTTGACCTGGCTTTGTGTTATACCTTTACCGTTATCTCTTATTTCAAGTATAAGATTATTTTTGAACTCATTCATTGTCACAAAAATTTTACTTGCGTTTGCGTGACGCGCAACATTTGTAAGTGCTTCCTGGAATATCCTGAAAACAGCAGTTAATTTTTCTTTTGCCAATATTGGTTCATCTTTTGGAAGTTGTATTGAGTATTGAATACCTGTCCTTGCGCTGAAATCTTTAACCTGCCAGTCTATTGCCGCTGCCAATCCAAGCTCATCAAGCAGTGTGGGGCGAAGCTGCGATGTTATCCTTTGTACAGCTTCAACTGAATCATCAATAAGTTTTAATGATGAATCAATTTTATTTTTTGACAGTTCAGGATCATCATGAATTTTTTTACCCGCAAGCGTAACCTGGATCTTCAGATAGGTCAGCATCTGTCCAAGTTCATCATGAATTTCCCTTGCAATCATTGCTCGTTCTTCTTCACGTACATTCTGTAAATGAAGTGCAAGGTTCCTGAGTTTTTCAGAAACTTCGATGATCTTGTTTTCTGCTTCTTCACGCTGACTTAAATCTCTCGCGATAAAAAGAACGGCAGGTCTGTCATTCAAATCAAACAAATGCGCGCTTATTTCATTCGGAATTTTTCTTTTATCATTTGTAATGCAAGTTGAAGTAAAAATAAAATGTTTATCATTCCAGAGTCGTTCGACTATTCTTGTCTGCTCATTTTCATTATTGTTGAACATCAAAGATGAAGGATTCATCCCAAGTAATTCTTCTTTTGAATAACCAAGATTTCTGCATGCAACTTCATTAACATCAATAAAGTTACTTATTGTTTCACCGTAGTTGAGATA
The DNA here is from genome assembly GCA_016700155.1 of Ignavibacteriales bacterium. NCBI lineage: Bacteria > Pseudomonadati > Ignavibacteriota > Ignavibacteria > Ignavibacteriales > Ignavibacteriales bacterium. The sequence goes on along the minus strand of CP065001.1, from coordinate 3,667,111 downwards.
GCATACAAACATTGGATCATTCGCCTGGTTGAAAACATTACGGTATTTACTTTCACTTCTGAGCAGTTCCAGTTCATATTGTTTACGCTTCGTAATTTCTCTTAGGTTGACCAGAAATAATTTTTCTTCAGATGAATCAATTCTGCTTAATGTAAACTCAACCCAGATTTTTCGCTTGTCCCTTAGAAGAATTTCTTTTTCCGTTCGGAGAGGTTTATCAGTTTCCACACAATTATCCAAAAGTTTTTGAACCTCGGATCTCTGCTCAGGAACAAAATATTTTATGAAGTTTTTATCAGCGGGCTCATCATCGTTAAAAAATTTTGAGAATGACTGGTTGGAGAATATGATATTTCTGTTCACGCCGATCAGGCAAACGGCATCATCGATTGCATTGAATAGTTCTTCAGTGAGGAATTTTTTCTGCACAGGAAATCACCTCGGGAATCAAAAACTCGAAACTCTATTTATTTTTTAGTGTGTACTGCTTTCACAATTTGTCAACCTGACGTTGCTGTCATCAGTGACTTATTCATCTCATATTATAAATATGAAATTCGTACACCAAAATTTTTACTTAACCGGAATTAATCGAACAAACTTCAATTTTATGTTGTTCCATTAGAACCGGGTTTCAAAATAATTCCACGGTTTTTATGTCCGTTTATTTTAACTGTTATCGGTTTATCAAAACGAATGTGCCTTGTGAATTCAAGTTCTTCTTCAGCATTCTGATCACGAAGCCAATCCCAATCAATAAATCCCATATCGAAAGCAGCATTGACAGTAAAGTATCCAATACGGAATGAAGTTATATTCTGAAAAAAATGTGAGCCTTGTGATGGTGTTACATTTAAATCTTTGAAGCCGGATTCAACAATCGCTGCGGCGCCAGCAATCTGATCCCAGGTAACAGGAATACCAAGCCACGGATCAAGGCTTCCCCAGCGTCCGACACCAATTAATAAATAAGGTCTCTTCTCATTGACAAGTCTTGTATTAATGTGACTGACTTCATTTGCAGCCTCTCTGCTTTTTGCCCTCTCAAATTTCTGGTAGTCAACAACAACAACATCATATAGTCCGCCAATGATGCCGTTGCCGAGAACCTGCTGGCTATGGCATAATAGTTCATCTGCTGAATCTGAATCAACGTCAAGTTCTTCTGATTCATGACTGATAACAAGCGGGCGCATCTGGAGAAGTGCAAACTCTTTTGGTTTATCGATTTCAACTTTCAAGTTAACGGCAAATTCAATTTCAATTGGAACTCCCATTCCCCACGTTCCCAGTTCAAGCAGAAGGTCAAGAATTTCTGCTAAAGGAAAAGCTTTATGTTTAAGTATCGGTGCGAAAGTTACAACCCTGTTGCCATGTCGTGAAATACCATCATACACCGCATCATTTTCAGCAGAATAAGTTGAACCTACATAATTAAGTGTCTGATCACCTTCAGCAATTTCAAGATCATACCGCTGAACAAGAACGTCAAGCGGCTTGCTAAGATTATGCGGAGTTTCACGGCTTAAGTTCAACGCGTAAAAATCCTGTTGAGCATTTTTAATTGTTTCTTTCGTTGAAAAGAATTGAAGAAGATGTTTGGGATACCTTGGACAAAATCTTACTGTGTTGCCGCCTGCTACAACTGTCCAGCCGAGTCCAAGCGCAACCTGTGCAATACCATCTGTAGATTTTTGTGGTGGAACAGGATAAAAATTATACGACTTTGCGACACCGGCAAAATCCGGATAAAATCTTTCCTCACGCGGTGCACCCACTAAACGCTGAACAATCACTGCCATCTTTTCTTCTTCAAGTCTGTAGGCAGTAGCTTTCATGTAGTCTTTTGCTTTGCGGTAAAAGGTTGATGCATAAACACATTTGATGCACTGGATAAGTTCTGCGAAGCGTACTTTAATATCGGGGTTGTTATTCGGTATCATATAAGTTTCATACACACCGGCAAAAGGCTGGAACTGGGAGTCTTCTAATAAACTTGAAGAACGAACGGCGAGTGGATCTTTGATAACTTCGAGATATTCAATAAGCTTATCAATAAGTGTGGAAGGAATTTTATCCGCTTCTATAAATCTTTGTGTTATAATATCGTCATCAGTTTCGTGCAGTGCGAATACATCCAGTTTATTTTCCGCAAGGAACTGATCAAACATATCTGTCGCGATAACAATTGCAGAGGGAACAACAATCTCAACATCCTCGAAGCGATGACGTACTTTATTGTTATTAATAAGTGTATTAATAAATCCAAGTCCGCGAGCTTTTCCGCCTAACGAACCGGACCCGATACGAGCGAAACTATTTTTCGGATCAAAGGTTTCTTTATTAAAATCTGTAATGATGCCGCGCTGCCTGTATCCCTTATAACTTTTAAGAGCATTTATCAGTTCGTTTCGAAGGTGAGTGATAGATTGAAAATCTGTTACCTTGCTTGGTCTGAGTTTATGAGCAAGCCAGAATTCAGTTCTTGCCTTCAGCCATTTTGAAAAATGATTTCCTTCCGCATGGTAAAGAATACTTTCATCGGGAACAATCCTGAGCTGTTCTTCAAGCTCTCTTAAATTCTGTGCTCTTCCGACAATCTGTCCACCGGGTGTCTGGAACACAAAATCACCGAACCCGAAATTATTCACCATAAAATTTCTAAGTTCATGCAATAACCTCGGTGAGCCTTTCACAATGAATGAAGCTCCGACCTGGTGCGCCCGTTCAGCAAATTCAGGGTTACTTGATTGAAGCAGAATCGGGATATCTTTTTGTTTGGCTTTTACATTCATAGCAAACTTGATTCCCGCTTCAGGATCTTTAACACCCTGGTATTTAAAATTTATATCTGTGATAATTCCAAGAACAAACTCTTCATACTTTTCAAAATAGCTCCATGCCTCTTCATAGTTTGTACACAATAAAATTTTGGGACGTGCTCTCATTCTTAAAAACTTATGAGTGAGATTGACCCCTTCAGATATAAGTCTTTGAGACTGATTGAATATTTCCGTGTATATCAGCGGGAGGTAGGAAGAATAAAATTTTACATTGTCCTCAACAAGGATTATTGATTGAACACCAACACTGCTTGAATCATTTTCCACATTAAGTCTGTCTTCGGCATATTTAATAATTCCTATCAGTAGCCGGTAATCACCCTGCCAGATAAAAATCCGTTCAAAGATTGAAGTATCATAATTCGATACTAATTCTTTTCTTTCCCTGTTATCATAAGCGAGTAAAATTATAGGTGCATCATTACCTGCTTTGCGGAACATCTGAGCAAACTTAACAACGTGCATGTCTTCAATATGAAGTGTGGTAATGATAAGATCGAAGTGTGTATCGCTGTTTGCAAGTTCAAGCGCTTCTTCACCGGTTGTAACATGAGTTATTTCCGGTGCCTGGCTAAGATTAAGAGTCTGGTACTCCTGCCGGATGAGTTCATACAATCTTCCGTCTTCTTCAAACAGGTAATAATCATATAAACTTGATACGAGAAGTATCTCCCGTATCTTGTGGCGCATAAGTTTTTGGAATCGTTTGACCCGGCTGCTGAAAAGATCTTCCTGGCTGAATTGTTTGAACTTATCCATATAGTGTTCAGTTTTTGTTAGAAGATTTTGAACAAAATAAAAACCCGGAATTAGTTTTATCTAACTCCGGGTTAAAGATATAAAACAGAAAATTAATTTTCAGAATAATTATACAAGACCCTGGTCCAGCATAGCATCCGCAACTTTAAGGAATCCGGCAATGTTTGCACCGTTAACATAATTCCCGGGTGTTCCGAATCTTTCTGCGGTGGTAACACATGTATCATGTATTCTTATCATAATTTCGTGAAGTCTTCTGTCTACTTCATCTCTCATCCAGGGAAGACGCATACTGTTCTGCGACATTTCAAGTCCTGACGTGGCAACTCCGCCGGCATTAGAAGCTTTTCCTGGTGCATAGAGTATTCCCGCATTTGTGAATACTTTATAACCTTCAATTGTTGTAGGCATATTTGCACCTTCACAAACACAAACGCAGCCGTTCTTAACGAGTTCTTTTGCATCATCTTCAAAAATTTCATTCTGGGTTGCGCAAGGCATTGCGACATCGACTTTAATTCCCCACGGACGTTTTCCTTTATGAAATTCAACTTTATATTCTTTTGCATAATCTTCAACAGCATCTTTGTTGCTTGCTCTAAGCTTCAGCATATAGTCGATCTTCTCACCGCTAATTCCGTCTTTATCATAAACAAATCCGTCTGGACCGGACAATGTAACGACCTTACCGCCGAGTTGTGATATTTTTTGCACAGCACCCCATGCAACATTTCCGAATCCTGATACTGAAAATACTTTTCCTTCTACATCCATTCCTTTGGTTTTTAACATTTCCTGAGCAAAGTAAACTGCGCCGTAGCCTGTTGCTTCAGGGCGTATAAGTGATCCTCCCCAGTTTAAACCTTTGCCGGTTAAAACTCCGGTGAATTCATTTCTTAATCTTTTATACTGTCCGAACAAAAAGCCGATTTCTCTTCCGCCAACACCAATATCACCGGCAGGTACGTCTGTGTTAGGACCAATATGACGGAAAAGTTCTGTCATAAAACTCTGGCAGAACCTCATAACTTCATTGTCACTTTTTCCCTTCGGATCAAAATCGGAACCGCCTTTACCGCCTCCCATTGGTAGTGTTGTTAAACTATTTTTGAATACCTGTTCAAACGCAAGAAATTTTAATATGCTTATGTTTACGGATGGGTGGAATCTTAAACCGCCTTTGTAAGGACCAATCGCACTGTTCATTTCAATTCTGAATCCGCGGTTAACATGAATTTCTCCCTGGTCATCCATCCATGGAACACGGAAGGTTATCGTTCTTTCAGGTTCAACCATTCTCTCAAGAATTTTTGCTGAACGATATTCAGGATGTCGGGCAAGTACCAACTCAAGAGATTCAACAACCTCCTGAACTGCCTGGTGAAATTCCAGTTCTCCCGGATTTAATGTTTTAACTTTTGCTATCAGATTATTTACGTACTCGGACATAAAGACCTCTTAATATTTTTAGATTGCTGTCCTCTGTTTCAGGGGACATTAGTTAATGAATGAAAATTAATCTTCGTGTGGAAAAAGGGAAGTGTATTATTAAAGTTTACCTGCATCAATTGGAGGTTGAACGGTCGTTTAACTAACAGGAATAAAAACGTAAAAACGTTTATTAAAAAAAGATTAAGATTTACAAAATAACCCATACAATTAATTATTGTGCAAACTATTTTCATAAGTTCCACTTAACAGACTAACCGGCTGCGAAGAATTTAACAGTCAGTCAGCAGTAAAACATAAATTTTACTAACTCAAACTTAGTGAAATATTATCTCAAAACCTCAATAATTTATACAGACAAATTATCTGTTAATCCTGCCTTTTCAGCTTAAAAAACAAATATTTTTAGTAATTAGTCCCTTTATTTTATACATTTGAAACCAATAGAACCTTAATTATTAATGAAGTAAAGAGGTACTGATGAAACAGGTTATTCTTAAAGAAAAAATAGGTCAGGCAATTGAAATTCTTAAAGAAAAAAATATTGATATGTGGCTGACATTTATCCGTGAAAGTTCGATCATAAAAGACCCTGCAATTGAAATGATAATAGGGTCAAACGCTACCTGGCAATCAGCTTTTATGATTTCTAAGGACGGTGATACAACGGCGGTAGTCGGTTCTTTGGAACTTGATAACTTTAAGAATCCGGGTCTGTACAAAGATGTGATTGGTTATCTGAAATCAATTAAAGAACCGCTTCAGGAGTATTTAAAGAAAAAAAATCCTAAAACAATCGCTCTAAACTTTTCTAAAAATTCTACTCTTGCTGATGGTCTTACTTTCGGCATGTATAACATTTTATTAGAGCATCTGAAAGATTTGGGATTTGAAAACAGAATCGTAAGCTCTGAAGAAATTATTTCAGCGCTTAGAGGAAGAAAATCTTCAACAGAATTAAGTATAATGAAAGATGCTGTTGATGAAACTCTGAAAATATTTGACAAAGTAACTCAATTTATCAAACCAGGTGTTAGTGAAAAGGATATCGCGTCATTCATAAATAAAATTGTTGAAGAAAAGGGATTTGAACTTGCGTGGGAAGCTGACCATTGCCCTGCAGTGTTTACAGGACCGGATCCTCTCGGGGCACATTCCGGACCCACAGACAGGAAAGTTGAAAAAGGTCATATGATAAATATTGATTTCGGGATTAAGTTGAATGGTTATTGTTCCGATCTTCAAAGAAACATGGTATGTATTAAATGATGGTGAAGTTAAAGCTCCGGCTGATGTGCAGAAAGGATTTGGAATAATTCGCGACGCAATTCAAATGGTAGCGGATAAAATAAAGCCGGGTGTAAGGGGCTGTGATATGGATGAAATTGCTCGTGATTATATTACTTCAAATGGTTATCCAGAATATCCTCACGGACTTGGTCACCAGGTTGGCAGACAGGTTCATGATGGCGGGGCTGGACTATTTCCTGAATGGGAACGTTACGGCAACGCACCATACATTCCTTTGGAAGAAGGACAGATATTTACTATTGAACCAAGATTACCGGTGCAAGGTTATGGTGTATCAACACTTGAGGAAGAGGTTGTTATAACTAAAAATGGCTGCGAGTTTATTTCAAAACCGCAGAAGGAATTGATTCTTATCTAATTAGTTCTGAATAGGATGGAAAATATTTTATACTAAAACTCACAACCACGTTCATAAGCTTTATACAGGAGAGATTGATATTCTTCAAAAGTGATTTCCTTTGCGCCGAACATTTCAAGGTGAGGAGTTTTGTATTGCACATCAAGCAGAACAAAATCTTTTTTATTCAGATGGATGATCAACGCTGTTAATGCCGCTTTGGATGCCTGGCTTACTTTTGAAAACATTGACTCACCGAAAAATGCACCCCGGAATGTAATACCATAAAGTCCCCCGACAAGTTTATCATCCCTCCATGTTTCTACTGTATGAATAAAGCCTCTTTTGTACAGCCTTTTATAAGCGTCTATAAGCTCATCAGAAATCCAGGTTGATTCTCTGTCAGCGCAACCATTTACAACATCAATAAAACTTGTATCAAATCTTATTGTAAAATTTAATTCGCTGATAATACGTTTAAAAGATCTTGGGATGTTATAATCATTAAGAGGGATGACAGTTCTGATATCAGGCATATACCAGTTTATTTTTCCAGTGCGTGAATCAGCCATCGGGAAAGCACCGCTGGCATACAATCTTATCATATTTCCAGGTTCAAGAAACTGGTTTTGATTGTAGTCGGATTTGCTCATTGAACATAATTATCTATTCATCAATTTTTACTTCCATTTGAATGATCAAATATCCTTTCAGTGTCTCGTAAGCTGCAAAGATCACACCTGTTAAAACACTGATCATTCCAAGCAGAAATAAAATGGTAATTATATAATCAAGTTTGCCCCAGCCAGCTAAATATTGTGCGCCGATAAATAATGAAGTTAATACAAATGATGCAACGGCAATTGTATAAGAGAAGACAGCTCCTCTGACAAGCTTAACCCTGTAAACAAGAGCAGCGATTTGCCTGGATATACTTTCAAGCCTTATTGTTTCTTCGTAAGTAAAATCCCGTTCACTTACCTTTGCGACAAACCTTCTTCGTTCTTCATTTAAGAGTCTTATCCTGTTTACAACCAGAGAATATTTATTATTCATTCCGAGTAATAATAATCCGCATGCGGAGATCATGATTCCGGGTGCAAGCATTAGTTGTATAACTTCAACAATTGATACTGAGTTACTCATTTTTTATGCGCCTGTACGTTTTATAAAATCGATAATCACTTTATCGCTTGAGTTGAGAAGTTCCTGCTGTGTTCCGGTAAAATAAATCTTTCCCTCATGCATCATTGCCACACGATCAGCAACATTTTTTACGCTGTACATATCATGAGTTACTACGATTGATGTAACTTTTAGTTTGCTTGAAAGCTCTGCGATAAGATTATCAATTGAATCAGACATAATCGGATCAAGTCCGGTTGTTGGTTCATCATAAAGAATATACTGCGGGTTAGTAACAAGTGCTCTCGCAAGTCCAACCCTTTTTTTCATTCCGCCGGATAGTTCAGATGGCTTTAAATTATTTGAACCGCTAAGACCTACAAGCTCAAGTTTTTCATTTACGACCGGGAGTATATTCTTTTTATCAGCGCCGTTGGTTGATTCGATAAGCGGCAGAGAAACGTTTTCTTCAACTGTCATTGAATCAAATAAAGCGGCTCCCTGGAACAGAAATCCGAATTTTCTTCTAAGCTCAAATAATTCTTTCTCTTTCAAGTCACTGACAATTTTGTTTTCTACTTTTATATAACCCTCATCCGGTTCAAGCAAACCAACTATGTGTTTTATAAGTACGCTTTTACCGCAGCCGCTTCTGCCTATAATTACAAGTGTTTCTCCATTGTTGATGTTCAGGTTTACACCATTAAGAACATTCTTTTTACCAAAAGACTTCCTGAGATTATTTATTTCAATCATCTTTCATCAAAACAATTAATTTTGTATCGCAAAGATAGGTAAAATCAAATTAGTTTGTTCTGATAGCGGAATGCGGCTGTCCGAATCGTAATTTTTTATATGATGATTAAAATAAATTCAATTGTACGATGAATTTTTCGGACAGCCGTGAATAAATTAATTATTGGCAATTATCTGTGCACCGAGAACCTGGGCACCTGAGCCTGCCAAAAAACCTTTGGCAAAAACAGTATATATTTTTCCTGCCTGAAGTGTTATACCGGGTAAATCAAGTGCTACAGTTGAAGTACCAGCTACACGTACCTGAAGATTATAAGTTCCTGCATCAAGTGGTGTAAATGGTGTGAACTCCTTAAAAGCACGGTTGCCAAAAACAATAGTTCCATCTGTCAGAGTAATATCAACAGCGGGTGCGTCTGGCGATAAGTGAATAAAGCGGACATGTGCCTTCCCTGATGCAGGTGTTGAAAGATCATCTGTCAGCAAAAGAGGTTCAATTGATGCAACAGAATTCACCGCAAATACTGAGTATGATGTATTCATAGTCAGGGATGGACTTACATCAATAACTGTTGTGTTAGTACCGGCTACATTAACTTTAAAATTTCTTGTACCCGAGTTTACTTCTAAATATGAAGTGTTGGATGGAAAGCTAAGATTTGTACCTGCCACCTGGTTATCAACGAGAAGATCAACCGCCGGTGCATCCGGAGAAGAATGGACTACCATGACTTTGGATATTGATTGTGTCGGTACTACAGGGTCTTCATCTTTGCTGCAGCCAATAAATACGACTGTTGATATGATAATTAATAAGATCACTGATTTTAACTTTAACATTAAAACCTCCTTTGGTTTCCTTATTGATTTAGATTTTGGTGTTGTTATTAATTGATCAGCATGCATTTGATCAATGTATAAAACACAAATCCGGTTAAATCAGTTCCCGGAAAATTTAAAAGAGATAAGATTTTTTGTGTGGAAGGAGATACCGTTGTTTTATAGCCCGAAAGAAGTATCCGTCTTGATAATTAAATCACTTTATAAAGAAGAAAAAAGATCAGCAGTGCAAGTATCGCAGCAAAAGTAAGGCTGACAACAATACCATTACTGGATTTACGTTCATTCTTTAAAAAGTTATTTATAAGAGGATCAAACTTTAAAGAACTTTCACAACTTGGGCAAAGCAGCATAACAAATCCTTCGTCGGTTTTGCCAAGCATTCCGCTTTTCCCGTTTCCTTTCCAGGATGAAAATTCTCTGATCTCGGCTTTATAAGAACAATATGGACATTCTCTCATATTTGTATCGCTCATACTCTTTCCTGAATGAAATTATAACTTTATTAATTATTACTTGTTCAGTCAGTGTCAGGGTTTTTACTTTAGCAAAAGTGGATTAAATATTATTTGTTAAAGTAATCATGGTTAAAGATTCAAGTCAATAAAAATTTTTTTTTCTTATGGTATACCTGGCTGGGTTCCCACCTTCAAAAGGAAATAAAAAAACCGCGGTCACCCGCGGTTTCTGATTATTTAAAGAGGAATAATGCGAATATCAATATTACGAGTAGTAATGTGTAGATCTGACTTTCAGATTGCTTAATTTTCATCTCACCGGTAATATTACCTGTCTTCATCGTATACACTCCATTATCATTCAAGTCGTTTCAAAAATAAAAACAGGGGATTACTTTTTCAATACTAAAATCAGGACAGGATAAAAAAATCTCCTTAGCGGGTGATAGCGAATAGTTTTCCGTCAATGTATCGTGAATCTTTTAATACATACTTTTTTAGAAGTCCTTCATAGCCAAATCCGGATTTTTCCAAAACCTTACAGGATGGTGTGTTTGATTCAAAGACCACAGCTTCAATGCGCATTAAATTGAAATCTTCAAAACCAATCTCGCAAACTTTTCTGACCACCTTCGTCATTATACCTTTGTTCCAGTACGGTCTGCCGAGCCAATAACCTATTTCATCCCGGTGTGAATCAATCCCGTATTTAATGTGAAACCCGATTCCACCGATAAGCATAGAGTTTCTGTCCCTGATAGCCCAGTTGGTTAGCCTGCCATTATTGAACTTACTTTCTTCAACGAATAAGACCCACCATTCTGCATCCTTAACTGTGTATGGATATGGAATCATCAGCGTCTTGTCGTAAATATCTTTATCGTTCAAAAGCAGGCAAAGTCTTTCAATGTCGACCTTGTTTACTTGTGAGAGATAGATTTCATTATCAACAACTATTTCCATAGCAGTTTTTCTTTAAGATAGAATGATTTGGTTATTCACGGATAAATTTGGAATCCGTTACATCGGTGTTATATATCTTCCAGAAACCTGCATCTTTTCGGAGAGTGTAAATACCATTCACCTGGTTTTTTTTGATATTGTCACCGTCCTTCTTGGATGTTATCTGTATGAACCGGACTTTTACTTCATCATCTTCGTCACTTATAATTTCAGTTTCAACCAGTTCGTACCTGATATCGTATTTGAAAAAAACTTCACCCATATACTGATGAATATTTTCGTAACCGGGATTCTCACTATGAATTGTTGACATGTAGGAATCAAGATCTTTCTGATTGGCGAACTTAATATTATCTCTTATTACTAAGGCAGGATCTTCTTTCTCCCCTCCGCAGTTCAAGGCAATCAGTGAAGTGAACAGGATCAAATACAAAACATTAAATTTTTTCATATCACACCTGAATAAATGAATACATCTTTGCATCCCTAATTTACTACTTTAAATAATAATCAGCCGGAGAATAATTTTATTTTGTACTTGAAGACGAAAATATTTGCTCAAGATGGTGGATCATGTGTTCTATATAATCCTTTACCAGAAACTCAAGTGTAACAATGGAATCATCTTTAAGCAGGCATTTATTGGGTAAATGATTTTGCGGAATGTTTTTTATCACATGCACAAGGTGAGTATTATAGGCATACCAAAGGCTGACGAGGTCATCTTTGTTCTCATCTTTATAATGATTAGTTGCGACCCACTCATCCTGTTGATAAGAAATAATTCGATAAGGTAATTCTTCAAACTGAATTTTTATAAACCGGTGATGATTGTTTGAGGCAGAATCAATGAGGTGCCCAAGTATCTCTTTGCGTGTCCAATCCATCCCGTCAGGACAGGAGTTAAATTCTTCTTCCGTCAGGGATTTTAAATGACCGAGATTATCATTTATTTTGTTGAGTAATAAAGCGGAATGATTATTTGACATTTTCATTCTTTCAAAGTTTTAGATAAGCAAAATTAGTTAAGCCTTCTTGCAACCACAACTGTGGTTTTTTGTGTTTCAACAACTCCTGAAGATTCGTTTAACGCTTCCATGTAAATAATATAAATCCCGATACGAAGTGCATTTCCCGAATCATCAAGCCCGTCAAATATTATTGAACCCGAATTTCCGCTGCCGGAATTATTTGCTAAAGTCCGGACAAGCCTTCCTTTGCTGTCAAATATTTTAATTCTTATCTGTGCAGTAATTTGTGTAAGGTTATAATTGATGATAGTGAAATCTTCATAACCATCATTGTCTGGAGAGAAGGGATTTGGTGAAACTGAAATCTTTTGTTCACGCTGAGAAAGGTTTGTGAAAATACTATTCCGCAAACCCGGCGTTGCGCCAGAGGAAGAAACAGAACTGCTCCAGTTTGAATTGTCGTTTCCGTTAAGATCAGGATTTATTCTTTCAAGTGAACGGTTCTTTGTGTTGACGTAATTCCTGTTGTGCCATTTATCAGAATACCAAATCGAATCGATTACATTGCCGTGTAGATCTTTTAGCAGAATTAATTCGCCGGTATTGATCAATCCTAAGTCGGTTTCATTTATAATGCTGATTGATTGATGTTCCTGCAATGAATACTTTTTAATGATCGAAGAATCAGCCGCAAGAATAAAATATTCAGATGGCGGTACCAGCAAGCTAATATCAGCAAGTTTGTTTGTGTTTCCTTTTTCATCTTCAATCTTCCAACCACCTGTGTTGATTGTATCTGAGCTAAGATTAATAAATTCAATGAACTCGCAGTTATCAATATCGGGATCGAACATAATTTCATTTATTACAAAATCATTTCTCGCTGACGAAGGAATTGAGTTTAACGAGTTTACTTTTCCGGGAGTACTTTTGTCCGGGCTTAATGATGTGTTCCAGTTACTGCTGTCATAACCTGATTTTGTGAATGATAATCTTTCAATCGAATAACCGTTTGAACCTCCCCAATCAGACTTGTAAAGAACACTGTCGATAATTCCGTCCCTGAAATCATATAACATTACTCCGTCACTGCTGCTGAGTGTTCCGAAGTTCACAAGAAAAACTTTATAGTTAATGTTGTTGTGATATGAATAAAATGAAGTGTCTTTCGCAATCACAAAATATTCATTTGGAGAAATCAGGTAATCAAACGGAATAATAATATTCTTAGTCGGAGTTGTAAGAATGTCGCTGATACTCCAGTTCTTAATATTAAAATTATCATTGGAAGCATTGACAATCTCAATCCATTCTGGTTCACCCTGTGATGGAGAATGCATAATCTCATTAATCAAAAGTGAATTTTGCGGAAAACCGGGTTCAACGGATTTTTCAACATAATTGTTCAGAGTATCTTCGTCATTCATGTTAACCACTCTTACAGCAGCTAAAATTTTTGATTGAATACTACTAATAGCTGATTGTGAATTAATGCTTATCGAATCCGACTGCAGCAGTGTTGATGATGTTACACTGCTTAACAACAAATCAGGAATGTTATTTGAATCAGTGTCAATATAAAATTCAGTTATGAAATTTGAAGCAGGTAAAGTTCCATTATTTTTTATTGTTGCCGAAATAAATACATCATCACCTGCTACCGGAAAACGGGGGTTGAAACCTACATTGGAAATCAAAAGGTCGTTTTGTTTTGTGGTAATGCTGTTAACTCTTCCGGGGGTGCTTTGTTCAATATCAATTGAAGAACCCCAGTTAGATTGAATATTTGAATTTATTGATACAGAAATTCTTTCAAGGGAATATCCGCCTGTTCCGCCCCAGTCACTGCTGTAACGTACTGAATCGATTGTCGAACCACGATTATCTCTCAGCACAACTCCATCAGCATCATTATTGAATGACGGTAAATTTATCACAACAAGCTTTGATGGAATGAGTCTGTGATAATTTAATATTGAAGAGTCTCTTGCAACAACAAGAAATCCATTCGAGGGAATAAATACATCGGAATTAATTTTTGCCATAACAGGAGTAGTTACAACATCGCTTAGGCTCCAGTCGTTTAAGTTTATGGAATGCGGAGAAGTATTGAACAATTCAATCCATTCCGGTTCACCTCCGGCTGGTGTGTACATTATTTCGTCGATGACAATTGTTGAAGGAGGATATCCGGGTGAAATAGTTTTATAAAAATAATTATTGCTTGTATCCTGGTCTGAGTTGAACAAAACATTTATAAACATTCCGCGAGCCATTTGAATATTGCTCAGTGAATAACTAAATGGAACAACAGTTGAATCTTTAAAGTTTATTGGCACGCCCTGAATTGTTTCAACCAAAACATCCGGTATAGAATCGAGGTTAGTATCTTCAAACAACTGAATATCAATAACAACATTGTTGCTTCCGTTGTTTTTTATCTTTGCGGTTAATGAAACATCGCTTCCGTAAAGCGGGAAGAGGGGATTAGAAATTATTTCGGCTGCTTCAACATCAAATTGTTTTGGTGTTACTGAATTAATATAACCCGGAGTTGCTTTATATCTGCTTGTTGAAGTTTTCCAGTTGAGTGAATCAACAGAATTAATTTCAGGTGAAATTCTTTCTAATGATTTTCCTGCACTCCCACCCCAGCCTGATAAATATTGAAGAGAATCAATCACACGTGAAAGTGAATCAAGAAGAATTAATTTATCTCCCGAATTATTTAGCGCAGGAAATGTATGAACAATAACCTGCGATGGAATGTTGTAGTAGTTATTGATAGATATATCAGTGGCAACTACAACGAATTCTCCTGGATTTATCAGAAAAGAATTATCGTTTATTGTGACAGTATCAGAATTGTCAGCTAACTGATAATTTTTAAGATCGATTATCTTGTTACTTCGGTTATAAATCTCAATCCACTCAGGTTCGGGTGAATTAGGGGCATACATCAATTCGTTTATGACCAGATCATTCCTTAACTCATTAACTTCAACACCAATCAATTTTGTAAAAGCAATGTTGTTTGTTGAGTCATCGTCGGGCGTAACGTTTATCAATGCAATGAAATGGTTATGCCCTTCAATAAATGAATTTGTATTGTATGTAATCGTGATACTGTCATTTGATAAAAGAGGAAGCTGATTTAATGTTGACAGCAGCTCACTTTGCTGCGGAATTGAATCTGCGTTTACATCATTAAAAAATGAAACGGAGTAACTTGGCGAAGTTATAACTCCACGATTCTTAACAATCAAATCGAAATAAATATATTCTCCTAAAATTCCGAATTCAGTAACAGGTTTAAATGAAGAAACGGATAGATCATTTTCTTTTGGTGTGAGTGAATTTACTCTTCCGGGAGTTGCCTTTGATAAACTTTGTGAACTTCCCCAATTCGCTTGTTGATTTGTGGCGGTGTTAACATCAATTCTTTCAAGAGATTTTCCACTGGTGTTGCCGCCCCAGGATGATAAGAAATTAATACTGTCAAGCACGATACCTATTGAATCTTTTATCACAACAGCGTCGCCGGTATTGTTTAATGTGGGTAAACTGAATGTTATTATTTCAACCGGCACATTATAAAAATTTAATATGCTTGAGTCCCTGCTAAGCACTACAAAACTATTCGGCAAAATAATCTTATCCGAGTTTGTAATTATAACGGTTGATGAAAGATCAGACAAAGTCCATTTCTTAAGATTTATTGTCGAGGTTGTTCTATTATAAATCTCAACCCACTCAGGCTCACCTGTTGATGGCGAATACATAATTTCGTTTATCACAACATCATTGTAGTTATTGCCCGGAGGGAAAACTGTAATCCGTTTTAACAGTCTGTTGTTAGTTGTGTCTTCGTCCTGCGCAAATAGAATTTTTGCAATGATGTTATAATTACCAGCCAGCACATTTGTAATTGACGTTGATGCACTAATTGAATCCCCGGATACAAGATTAAAATAATTCTTAGAAAAGATTAATTCAGAAGGAACCGCAACCGAATCAAAATTAGTATCATTAAAGATTTCGATTGTGTAACTGTCAGCATTTTGGATCCCTGAATTTTTTACAACGGCATTGATCTGCAGATCATTTCCCTGAACAGGAATGAGAGGTGAAATATTTATTGAACTTAATCTTAAATCATAATTAGTAAGTGCAACTGAATTCCTGAATCCTGGTGTTCCGTTTGTATTTAATGAGTTAGCCCAGTTACTTGAAGTTGAGTCTTTATTGAGAATTATTTTCTCATCAGAAATTGCAGTCGTGTTATTTGCAGAGTAAGTACGGACATCAAGAGTATCGTCTACAGGGTTGATAAACCATACGGGTCTGTCCGCAGTATTGGCCATTCCTGATGCGCCGAAAGAGTTATCAGAAATTTTTAGTATAAGTGCACTTGGTGGAATCAGATTGTTATAAATACCTGAGACAATATCATAATCGCCCTCCAACACTATCGCATAAGAATTTGGTGGAAGTGTTGTACCAAATCCAACGCCTATGATTACATCAGCAGTTGAGGTTGAGTACTTAAGCCTGTAATTATTTATGTCAATTGATTCGGTTTCACTTGTATTGTAAATCTCAATGAATTCATTATTGCCCGAGGTTGGGTTAAACATAATTTCAGAAATTATTACTGAAGTATCGGCTTGTGCAATTACAAGAGATGAAAAACAAAACAGTGCTGCTGTTATAAAATATTTTTTCAACTGATAATTTAAATGGTGTGATTGACTTGACGTCAACATAAGAGAATGAAATGAATAATTCAACCGTTAGCGATATAATTTCTCATCAGTCATCCCGAACTCGGTTCGGGATCGAAGCTTGTTGACAAGAATCAGAGTTCAACCATTCAAGTTGAAGCTTTTACTTTTTTGCCGGAAGTTTACAGGATAAAAGAAAATCAAATAACCAGTCCGGCATAACTCTTAAAATTTTTGTTGACCAGACAATAGGGAAGGGAAATGAAATAATTTTCTTCTCGCGTTTTATACCTTTGACAATTATGTGTGCAGCTTTATCAGCAGTTAACATAAACGGCATAAGAAATTCATTCTTGTCAGTCATTGGAGTTTTAACAAATCCGGGTTTAACAATTATCACTTTGATGTTCAACTTCTTCAATTCAATTCTCATACACTCAAGTAAAGTTGAAGCCGCGGCTTTACTTGCAGAGTAAAGTCCGCTTCCGGGAAAACCCCTTACATCAGCAAGACTTGTAACACCGACAAGCATACTTTCTTTATTCTTTTTGAAAACAGGAAGCAGCGCTTCATTAAAATGATGGATGCTTAATGTGTTAACAGCAAAAATATTTTCTGCAATTCCTGATTTTGTTTCTGATGATTGTGAACGGATACTTACTCCTGAATTTAGAATTGCAATGTCAATTGTACCAAAATCATTTGTAACATTTTTAACACAATCCACTATCGAAGATTTATCACTCACATCACAATAGTGCACAGCAATTTTATTTGTTGATGACGATAACTCATTTGCAAGCTTATCAAGTGTGTCTTTACTCCTGGAAGCAAGAGCAAGATTAGCGCCTTCAGCAGCAAGTCTTTTTGCGAGTGCATAACCAATCCCACTTGATGCACCCGTGAGAAGGATGTTTATTGATTTGAGTTTCATTTGATCGTATTCCAAAATTGTAATGCAAATTAATAAATTCTGGAATCGAATGAGTGGTTGTTGGGACAATTAAAAAACAATGGTACACTGATTACTTAAGATTTCTTATGATCTTAACTGATCATAATAATCAGTTCAATCAGTGTACCATTAAGATTCTACATCGTCAATGCCATTATAGCTTTTTGAACATGCAGCCTGTTTTCTGCTTCATCAAAAATTACTGAGTTTGGTGAATCAGCAACTTCGTTAACCACTTCATCACCTCTGTGTGCGGGCAGGCAATGCATGAATAAATAATCTTCTTTAGCGTTCTTAACCAGTTCAGGATTTACCTGGTACTTCATGAATTTTTTCTTTCGTTCTTCAGCTTCGGCTTCCTGTCCCATACTTGCCCATACATCAGTGTAAACTACATCAGCATCTTTAACCGCGGCTGTCGGGTCGTCAAGAATTTCAACTTTACTTCCCATATACTTTGCATTTACTTTTGCATTCTTAACAATGTCTTCATTAGGTTTGAATCCTGACGGAGATGCAATCGCAATATCCATCCCGACTTTTGAACAGCCGTTAAGTAAGCTGTGCGCCATGTTATTTCCATCACCGATATAAGCGAGTTTCAATCCTTTTAAGATTCTTTTCTTTTCAAGAACTGTAAACAGATCGGTAAGTACCTGGCAGGGATGAAGAAGATCTGTCAATCCATTGATAACAGGAATTGTAGAATACTTCGCAAGTTCAACAACATCCTGGTGATCGAAAGTTCGGATCATTATTCCGCTTAAATATCTTGATAAAACTTTGGCTGTATCCTGAATACTTTCACTCTTTTTTAATTGAAGATCATTCGGGCCAAAGTACATGCCAATACCGCCAAGCTGGTAAATACCGGTTTCAAATGAAACCCTTGTCCTTGTTGAAGGTTTTGTAAAAATCATCCCGAGTGTTTTACCTTCAAGTACGCGGTGCGGTTCACCGATGTATAGTTTTTCTTTTAATGTTTTGCTCACGTCAAAGATCTGGTAAATCTCTTCAATGGTCAGATCATTGATTGATACCAGGCTTCTTCTTTTCATATTAACTGCCATAAAGTCCTCATTTAATTATCATTTAAAAATTTTTGTTCCATAGTTCTGATCAGCGAGTTTAGACGCTTCTGTTATAATCACTTCTTTACCGCCGTCTTCAAGAAAATTTATTGCCGCAAGAATTTTTGGTCCCATACTGCCTGCAGCAAATTCACCTTTTTGATAAAACTCTTTTATTTCTTTTACAGAAATTTTATCAATCGCCTGCTGGTCAGGTTTGTTAAAGTTTATATAAACTTTTGAAACGTCAGTCAGAATATAAAATGATTCAGCCGAAATTTCTTTAGCAAGAACAGCAGATGCCAGGTCTTTATCAATAACTGCTTCAACTCCGCGGAGTTTATTTTGCTCATCTTTATAAACAGGAATTCCTCCTCCGCCGACAGCAATTACTATATTATCTTTTTCCAAAAGATCAGTCACGGTTTTCTTATTAAGTACTTCAACAGGAGAAGGAGAAGCAACAACTCTTCTCCATCCTCTTTTTCTCGGGTCTTCTCTGAATATCCATCCATTGGATTTTGCAAGCAGTTCAGCTTCTTCTTTAAGGTAAAACGCGCCGACAGGTTTAGTCGGATTCTGAAAAGCTGAATCATTTATATCAACAACAACCTGTGTGATAACAGTCGCAACGTTTTTATTTATTGAATGATCAGCAATGACATTCCTTAGCTGCCTTTCGATCATATAGCCGATACCGCCTTGCGAATCGGCTACACAAATATCAAGCGGCATTCTTGGTATTTTATATTGATCATAACCTGCAAGGTTTCTCAATAAAATATTGCCAACCTGCGGACCGTTACCGTGAGTGATAACAAGATGATTTCCATTTGTCATCAACTCAATTAAGTTGATGCAGGTATTATAAGTGTTCTGTTCCTGCTGCTCAATCGTTCCAACCTGATTGCCTCTTAAAAGAGCATTGCCGCCGAATGCGACAACTGCAGTTTTTTTCACAACAATCCTTTCTCTTTCAGAATTGTTTCCAGAGTTGGATCGCCGATTTCCTGCAGATCATATTTAACTCTTGTTGACGGCTTGTTGATCTTCAACAATCTTCCAAGATCAATTGGTGTTCCGATAATAACGGAATCACATTCAGTATTATTGATTGTGGTTTCAAGATCTTTCATCTGCTGTTCGCCATATCCCATTGCAGGAAGCAGAATACCGATGTTCGGATATTTTTTATATGTATCTGTTATTGAGCCAACTGTGAACGGGCGAGGATCAACGATTTCTTTTGCTCCGAGTTTCTGAGCTGCTACAACTCCGGCACCGAATTTCATTTCACCGTGTGTAAGTGTGGGTCCGTCTTCAACAACAAGAACTCTCTTGCCTCTTATCAGTTCCGGTTTATCAACTGTAACCGGTGAGGCAGCTTCAATAATTGCGGCTTTAGGATTTACAGCAGAAATATTATTTCTTACAGCTAAAATATTTTCAGGTGAAGCTGAATCAATTTTATTTATTACAGCAGCGTCAGCCATTCTTAACGAAGTATTGCCCGGATAGTAAGTTAATTCGTGACCCGGTCTGTGCGGATCAACAACTGTAAAAGTAACATCAGCATTGTAGAATGACATATCATTATTTCCGCCATCCCATAAAATTACATCAGCTTCTTTTTCTGCTTCACGTAAAATTGCCTCATAGTCTACTCCGGCATAAATAACGCCGCCGCGTGCTACGTGCGGTTCGTATTCTTCGATCTCCTCTATTGTACACTCGTGTTTCTTTAAATCATCATAAGTACCGAAGCGCTGAACTTTTTGTTTTACAAGGTCACCGTAAGGCATCGGGTGACGGATTGCAACAACTTTTTTTCCTGCTGCAGTTAGCAACTCAACAATTTTTCTTGATGTCTGGGATTTACCGCATCCTGTTCTGACTGCAAGAACCGCAACAACAGGTTTTGTACTTTTAACCATTGTTTCAGCGCCGCCCATTAAACGGAATGATATACCCAAAGAATTTACTATCGAAGCTTTTGTCATAACATAATTGAATGGAACATCTGAGTAAGAAAAAACAACTTCTTGAACATTAAATTTTTTGATCAACTCTTCAAGCTGTGCTTCTTCATAAATTTTTATTCCGTCAGGATACAAACTTCCGGCTAATTCTTTTGGATAAACTCTTCCTTCAATATTCGGGATTTGAGTTGCGGTGAAGGCAACAACATTATAATCTTTGTTATCTCTGAAATAAACATTGAAGTTATGGAAATCACGACCGGCTGCGCCCATGATTAATACATTTTTGCGGGACATAAATAATTCTCCTGTTTTTAATAAATAATTAAAATTTAAAATTCGTTTTTAGTATGAGGAAGAAAAGGAAGACTATTTGAAAGCTATCTGGTAAGGTATAAGCTGGAGCTGATTAACTCTTCTGGCAGAACTAATGAGGAAATTCTTACCGTTTTTATTTTTAATTGATGTTACCATCGTTCTAAATATTTTATCACGTTTTGTGATTTAGTGATAATTAATTCTATAAACTATTATCGAAAATTATGTGTCGAGTATTTATAAAATTGCTTATCAAATCTAATAAAATGAGGCTTTAAAGGGTAGGGAAATTTTATTTTTTTGAATTGTTTTATCATTTGTCAGAATCAGAAATTAATAATTATACGAGGGTACGCTATGCTGTTTAGAACCAATTTCTGAATAGAAAGAACTGATTTTACCGCATGGTTCGGTGTTTGCTATGAAAACATCTCTTTAAATTTTTGTATTAAAAGACAAATCATTATTTTGGCACAAAAATTATTCCAATGTTTCAAAGTAACGTAATATCGATAGAAGAAGTGCTTGTAAGGATTGAAGTTCTTAACACAAAATTCGAGTGCGATCTTCAAAAATGCAAAGGAGCCTGCTGCACAATGGAAAGTGAGTACGGCGCCCCGCTTCGTTATGATGAAATTGGTAAAATAAGTGAAATTCTTGATATAGTTAAAGAATACCTTTCCGAAAGAAACCGAAAAGAAATTGATGTAAATGGTTTTTACAATGTTATACAAAATGAACCAATGACATCAAGTATAGATGATAAAGATTGTGTATTCGTTTATTATGAAGGTAACGTAGCAAAGTGTGCAATTGAAAAAGCTTACAATGACGGAAAGGTTGATTTCAAAAAACCGATAAGCTGTCATTTGTTCCCGATAAGGATTTCAAATTTTGGAAGTGATGTTCTGAGATATGAAAAATTTTCGGAATGTGCGCCGGCTCTTGAAAAGGGAAAATTAAATAATAAAACCATCGCAGAGTTTTGCGAAGATTCTCTGACACGTTTATATGGAAAAAACTGGTATTCATCATTAAAGGAAAACATCGGATAAATCATGCTTTCGTTAACACAGAAATTATCACAACAGCAGAAACTTTCTCCTCAGCAAATTCAATATCAGAAACTTCTTCAGTTAAATACTCTTGCTCTTGAACAGAGAATAAAAACTGAACTTGAAATGAATCCAATACTCGAAGAAGTAATGGAAGAGGAAATTGATCTGAACCAGGAAAAAGATTCAAAAGAAAATGATGATGAAGTTGAAGAAGATTTTGAAGATTATTCCAAAGAGGAATTTGAACTTGAAGATTTCATGAACGATGAAAACTTTGAGAATGACAGGGTTAACAGAAGTAAAGATGATGAAATTTATCAGCCTCTCGCTCCGGCTCGTGAAAGCCTCACCGAAAACCTTGAGAAACAATTAAGATTATTGAATCTTGACGAAGACCTCTTCTATCTCGGCGAAGAAATAATAGGTAATCTGGATCAGGATGGATATTTAAAACGCGGACTTGATGAAATACTGAACGAACTGGAAATGTTTGAGCACATAAAAATTTCTTCTGAAGCCGCAGAATCTTTACTGAAAAAAATTCAAAAGTTTGATCCGATTGGAATAGCATCGCGAAGCCTGCAGGAATGCCTTCTTGTTCAGTTACAGAATTTGAAGTTTGATCCTTATTACAAATACCTCGCTGAACAAATGCTTCAGAATTTTTATGATGATTTTACAAAACGCCGTTTCGATATCATCAAACAGAAAATGAATTTAACGGATGAAAGCCTTAAAGCTACAGTTGAACTTATTCAGGGATTAAATCCAAAACCCGGTGAAGGCAATATTGAAGCAATGGAGATGAACCAGATTTCTCCGGACTTCCTCATTGAAAAAGTTAATAATGATTTTGTGATAACTCTTAATGATAAGAGTATGCCTTCAGTAACTGTAAGCAAAACTTATCTTGAGATGTTTGATTCGAATAAGAAAAAAAGAAAATCCAATCCAAGAGAAAAAGAGACTTATAAATTTTTAAGAGAAAAGTTTGAATCTGCAAAATGGTTTATAGCTTGCATTCAACAGAGACGCGAAACACTGATGAAGATCATGAAAGCAATACTTGAGAGGCAGTACCAGTTTTTTGAAAAGGGACCAAAGTTGTTAAAGCCGATGATCTATAAAGACATTGCAGAAGAAATCAATATGGATATATCGACAATCAGCCGTGTTGTTAATGGTAAGTATGTTCAAAGCCCGATGGGAATTCATGAACTTAAATACTTTTTCAGTGAAGGATTAACAACAGATTTTGGTGAGGAAGTTTCAAACAAACATATCAAAGAAAGATTAAAAGAAATTATAGAAGCGGAAGATAAAAACGCGCCTTACAGCGATGATAAACTTGCCGAGATGCTGAACGAAGAGGGAATACACATCGCACGAAGAACAGTTGCGAAGTACAGGGAACAATTAAGACTTCCCGTTGCAAGATTACGTAAAGAGTTAATATGAGTTATGCGTTTGATGTTGTTATAATATTACTCCTGTTCGCTTTATTCGGAATTTCACATACATACCTTGCATCAATTAAAACAAAAAAAATCTTTATCTATCATTTTAAAGAACTTCTTCCGTTTTACAGGCTGTTCTATAATGTAGTTTCTCTTGTTTCTTTGTGGATGATTTTTGAATACGCGCCGAGACCAAATGTAATAGTATATGATCTTAAATCTCCTTTCGACATTCTAATCCTAATTCCACAGCTTGCGGCACTGGCAGGATTTATCTGGACACTAAAATTTTTTTCAGCAAAAGAATTTCTCGGGATTAATCAACTAATAAGGTGGTATAAAAAAAATTATGACTACGAAGAACTTGATGAACAATTAACATTGCGGATTGAAGGACCTTACAGGTTTTCAAGACACCCTTTATATTTTTTTTCTATCGTATTTTTGGTTTTTCGACCGGTCATGGACTTATTCTATGCAACTGCACTCGTTTGTATTATTTTGTATTTTTACATCGGTTCTTTTTATGAAGAAAAAAAATTAGTTGAAGTGTTCGGGAAAGAATATGAAGAATATAAAAAACATGTTCCTTCAATATTTCCTTTGAAAATATTTCATCCTTACAATGTACAGGCTTAGGTCGAATGAAATAATTTATAATGACAACAGACGGAGTTAAAAATTTTAATGGAACAATTTAAAGCGACAACAATATTAGGTATAGTTCACAATGGTAAAGCCGCAATTGGCGGTGATGGACAGGTATCTCTCGGCAATACTGTTATGAAACATAACGCAATGAAGATCAGAAAACTTGATGACGGAAAAGTTTTGTGCGGATTTGCAGGAGCTTCCGCTGACGCTTTTACTTTGATGGAAAGATTTGAAGATAAATTAAAACAATACCGTGGAAATGTTTTCAGAGCTGCAGTTGAACTTGCGAAGGACTGGCGGACAGATAAATTCCTTAGAAAACTTGAAGCTATGCTCGCAGTTGTTACCAAAGAAAAGGCTCTCGTAATTTCAGGTAATGGTGATGTGATAGAACCCGATGATAATATTGTCGCAATAGGTTCAGGCGGAATGTATGCTCTTTCCGCAGCAAAGATGTTAAAGAAATACAGCAATCTTTCAGCAGAGGAAATTGTACGAGAATCTTTAATGACTGCTTCGGAGATATGTATTTACACTAATGATAAAATTAATGTTGAAAGTTTATAGAATAAAATTTTGGAATAATAATGTTTGAAAAATCAAAGAAAGAACTGACACCGGCTCAAATAGTACATGAACTTGATAAATATATTATCGGACAGACTGATGCGAAAAGAGCTGTTGCAATTGCATTGAGGAACAGGTGGAGAAGACAGCAGATCAAAAATTATCTTCGTGAAGAAATACTTCCGAACAATATCATTTTAATTGGCCCCACAGGAGTTGGTAAAACTGAAATTGCAAGACGACTCGCAAAACTTGCCGACGCACCTTTTGTAAAAGTTGAAGCATCTAAATTTACTGAAGTTGGTTATGTTGGTCGTGATGTTGAATCAATGATACGTGACTTAACTGACTTTGCTGTTAACATGGTGAAGTCTGAAAAAACTCTCGAAGTAAAATCAAAAGCACAGGATCTTGCTGACGAAAAAATTCTTGATATACTCATTCCTCCGGTTAAAAAAGCTGTACAGACAAACGACAATAACGAGACAGAAGAAAATAATGAAGCGCTTCAGAATCAGCGAACACGTGAATGGATGAGGATGAAGCTTAAGAACAATGAACTTGATGAAAAGATGATAGAGTTCGATTCATCTTCCCAGCCTAATGTTGGAATGCAGGTGCTCGGTCCGTTCGGTATGGATGATATGGGAATAAACATTCAGGAAATTATGGGCAGCATTATGCCTAAGAAGAAAAAGAAACGGAAAACTTCGATTGCTGAAGCTCGTACAATAATTGCTCAGGAAGAAGCGCAAAAATTAATTGATATGGATGCGGTTCAGAAAGAAGCAATTGAGCGTGTTGAAAATACAGGAATAGTTTTTATTGATGAGATTGATAAAGTAGCAGGCGGCGGTAAATCACAAGGTCCCGATGTATCGAGAGAAGGTGTGCAGCGTGACCTTCTACCTATTGTTGAGGGGTCAAATGTTAACACAAAATATGGTGTTGTAAAAACAGAACATATATTATTTATTGCATCGGGTGCGTTTCATGTTTCCAAACCATCGGATCTTATTCCCGAACTCCAGGGAAGATTTCCGATACGCGTTGAACTAAAAAGTCTTACCGAGGAGGACTTCATCAAAATACTTACAACTCCGGAAAATGCTTTGCTGAAACAGTACTCGGCCTTGCTTGAAACTGAAGGTGTGAATCTTGAATTCTCCAAAGATGGTATAAAAGAAATTGCACGCATAGCTACAGAGGTAAATGAACAGGTTGAAAATATTGGGGCAAGGAGACTTCACACAATTTTAACAACTCTGCTTGATGAAATACTTTTTAATGTGCCCGATATTCTTCCCGATGCTAAAGTTAAAATAACGGCGGCAGAAGTTAAGAAGAGATTGGATTCGATTGTAAAGAACCGTGACCTGAGTAAATTTATTTTATAATCTCCTGGTTGGTTTGAATTATTCTTTCAAAGTTTGAATAAAGGAATTTATTATCTTTCAGTAATTAAAAATCAAACTGGTCAAACTATTGCAGTCAGAATTGATAAATAAACCGCTGCTCGTCAAAGTAATTCTACTGCTTTTGGTTTTGCTGACTTTTCTTTTTTGGGGACCTAACTTTTCATCAACCAACAATTCAATTGATAAGATCTTTTATTCAGTAAGAGGGGAAATAACTCCCGATACTAATGTTGTGATCATTGATATTTCAGAAGAAGATCTTTCAGCCATAGGACCGTGGCCGCTCAAACGAAGTTACTATGCACTGCTAATTAATAATCTCACAAAGTACGAAGTAAAAAAAATCGGCATTGAGATCTTTCTTAGCTCAAGAGTTGTTACTCAAACTATATATGACAACCTTCTTGTAAAAGAAATTAATAAAGCGGGGAATGTAGTTTTATCATCTGTTGCCGGAAGCCTTGCAGATAACGGAAGTTTATTCACGACAGATTCTTTAAGTTATCCTAGTCCAAAACTTTTGAATGAAAAAATTCTTACCGGGCATCTTAATTTTATTGGCAAGGATGAGTTAAAAATTCCGCTCAAAATAAATACCGGACGTGAAACTGAAAATGCTTTTGCACTTCAACTTTCTGACAAGAATCAATTCACAGAAACAGAAATTGAAGTCAATACATTTTCGAGCTGGAAGAGTTTTCGAAATTTCAGTTTACTTGAATTTTTTGAACTGGTTGAAAATGATGATCCGGCTTTGTCTTCATTAAAAAACAAGACAGTGATAATCGGCGTTACTGATCCTTTAATCGCCGTATCAGTTCAAACTACATTTGATGAAACCCTGCCGGGCGTAGCTTTTCATGCATTTGCAGTTGATAACCTGGTAAACGACAGATGGATAAACAGTACTTATCATTTGATGTCAACTATACTTTTGTTCGTTGTTTTATTGTCAATTGTTTTTCTTGTTAGAAATTCTGATAACAACAAAAGACTTTTTTCACTCATTGTTTATTTCACTACCGGATTGGTTATATCATTCATCTTATTCAGCTTCTTTTACATAAAGGTAAACGCACTTTTTATTGTTGTTTCATTTTCAATTCTGATGGTTTATGAGCTAATCATTTTTTACATCGATAAAAAAGATCAGCTTAAAGGTGCCGTTGATGAAAGCACTCTCTTAAAAAATCTTTTGGCAAAAAAAGAAGACGAATTAAAAAACATTCAATTTGAGCTTGAACGAAAATCGGGTGAACAATCTTCTTTGCTTGTTAAAAAAATTGAAGGTTTAAAATCAGATATACAAAAACTTCGTTCGGCAGATGAATCGGAAATGGAACCTGTTGACTTATCTTCAACAGAAGTTCACTCTTTTGAAGGTATTGTTTATACATCAAAAGTGATGAGTAAAATTGTCGACATTACAAAAAAAGTTGCCCCCGAAGATGCCACAGTTTTAATCCTTGGTGAAAGCGGGACAGGAAAAGAACTTGTCGCCAGAGCAATCCACTCGCTTAGTAAAAGAAACAGGGAAGCGTTTGTCGCGGTAAATTGCGGGGCACTATCAGAAACACTTCTTGAAAGTGAATTGTTTGGTCACGTTAAAGGGGCGTTTACAGGCGCTGTGAATGATAAGCTGGGCAGGTTCGAGGCGGCGGATAAGGGCACAATATTTCTTGATGAAATTGCAGAGACAAATGAAAACTTCCAGGTAAAATTATTAAGAGTGATCCAGACAGGTGATTTTGAAAAAGTTGGTTCGTCAATAAGTTCACACGCAGATGTAAGAATTATTGCTGCGACAAATGTAAATATTGAACAAGCGGTAAAAGAAAATAAGTTCCGGGAAGACCTGTTCTACAGGCTGAACGTAATAAGAATTAATCTTCCGCCTTTACGTGAAAGGAAGGAAGACATACTTGCCATTGCGCAAAAAATCCTTTCGACTGATTACCCGGGATTGAAATTATCAAAATCAGTTTCAAGCGCATTTCAGAATTACGACTGGAGAGGAAATGTGCGTGAGCTTGAAGCGGTTATCAAACACGCCGCGATTTTTGCAAGATCTGATTCAAGAAAAATCATTCAGCTTGCCGACCTGCCGAAGGAAATAGTAAAAGAAAGCAGGCTTTTATTTGAAGATGTGGTTATTGAATCACTTCGTGTAAAAAAGTTTTCACACAGTGCTGTAACTGAAACTGCAAAAGAACTTGGTGGAATTGGCAGAACTGTTATTGCAGAAAATTTCAGAGGACTGGTTTTTAAAACTTTGAGTGAAACTAATTACAACCAGGATTTGACCGCACAACTGCTTGCCGGAACAGATGAACAGGAAGTCGTTGAGCGTGTAAATTCAAAAATGAAGCTGCTGATCAGCAACATTGAAAAAGATCTATCGGCTGTGTCACTTAAGGATTTTGAAACGGCAAAGGGCGCACTAAATTCTAAATACAAAAACCTTCCGCAGAAGTTTCATTTTTATATAGATGAATTTATCAGATGGAAATTGAACAATCGCGTATAACCATTCCTGCACCTAAATCTTATATAAACGCCGTTGCTCATTGTTATATACTGTTCAAGTATAAAACATACACCAGCTAAAAGTTCTTTATTAAAATTGTATCAGTAATTCGGATGCTTTGTTTATTAATTAAAACTTTTGTGTATAGCTGAATATGCAGCAAGAGTTTTTACTGCAGGGTTTCAGAAAAAATTAAAAACAAATAGATGGCACAACGATTGACTGAGCAGCCGGGTTAAATAAATAATTTTATGGAGGATCAAATGTTAAAAAGATTACTACCCTTATTCATATTTATTTCATTTCTCTCTGTACCCTTTCTTCAGGCACAGCAGGAACCCGACTCAACCAAACCAGCCGATGACTGGGAATGGGAGTGGGATTGGGATTCAGAGGAAGACACGACCTGGAATTGGGACAACTGGGAAGACAAAATGTTCGATTATACTTTCCGCGGCTCACCTACAATAACACTGAATTATGGCTTAGCAAAAATGTCAATCGATAAATTTGATTCAAAGTTTGCTGATCCAAGATTGCTGGAATTGAAACTGGGATACACAACACAAAAAAATTCAAAGAAGTGTGAAGATATAATCAATTACTCTTACAGGTATTTATATCTGAGCAACATCTCAACTGAACTAGCAAATGTTTCAGAAACTTCACCTGAAATTGAAACCAATATGTGGCGTTTTGGTTTTGGAAGAGCAAGCGGTTACGGATATCAACTCGGTCATTCAGCAATTATCCCTTATTATGCTTACTCAATGGATTGGTCAAGAATTGAATTTAAAGAAGGTCCGGCTGATCCTGATGAATTTAATAAAGTAAATATGTATCACGAATCATTCAGGTTTGGTACAAGCAGTGAAGGCGGAATAAGGATTAGTATCATCCCGCAAATAACTGTTGAAGCCGGTTATGAACGTTCAGCAGTATTTCAAAGACATTTATTCTGGAAATGGGCTGGCAGTGCTTTACTCGAAGCGTGCGGACAGTGGGCTGTTGATTCTTTCATAAAAGAAATCATGAAATCAACTCCTATGGCAGTGCCGGTTGTTAATTTTCTTTTGAAGAATGCACTCTCATTCGGTGTTTATGAATTAAGAAAAGAAAAGATGAACTGGCCATTTAAATCAGAAGCCCCGGTTTCTTATGATCAGTTTAAGTTTGGAGTTACGTTTACATTATAATTCGTGTAACACTAAAAATGTCAGACTGAGCCCGTCGAAGTCTGACATTTTTATTTTAATCTTAATATTTACAAATACTTTTATTTCAACTTCACTTTAATCTGAACTATTTCTGAATCACTTCCAATCCTGACAGGTGGTCCCCACGTTCCAACCCCGCAGCTTACATAAAAATTTGTTGAACCTTTTTTCTTATAACCCCAGCTTACTTCGTATATCATTTTTGTTATAAGACTTGCCGGAAACATTTGTCCGTGATGTGTATGTCCTGATAACTGGAGTGCAATATTGTTTTGTTCAGCTTCTTCAAGATTGAGCGGGGTATGATCGAGAAGTATCATCGGCAGATCTTTATCTATTGCAGTTATTATTTCCTGCAGAGCTTTTCTTGATTTACCCGCAAAGTTTGATTTACTTCTGTCATCTCTTCCGATTACATAAAAACTATTTTCAACTTTATAAACCGAATCCTCAAGAAGGTGAATATTATTTTCTCTTAAATAAGGCGCGGCACCCCCTATCCCGCTAATGAACTCGTGATTACCGTTGCTTGCAAACACACCGTATTTTGCTTTCAGGCTTTTTAATGCACCCCCGATGTTTCGTTCTTTTAATATGACTGCCTTGTCATCAACAATATCCCCCGGCATCAGAACAACATCGGGATTAAGTGAATTTATGCTATTGACTATATCACTCAATAAATTTTCTCCATTCATTGGCGAGAGATGAATATCCGAAACCGATACAATATTAAGTTCAGCTAATTCACTATTGCCTTTGGGAATTTCAATTTCAAGTGTTTTTATCTTCAGGTTACGAGTGTTCAAAAACCCGAAAAAAATTATTGCGGTTGATAAACCAAATACAGAAAAGAAAATAATTCTTTTTGTCAGTTCGAAGTTTTGTTTTACGAACAGGGGATAAATATCAAACTTCCAGTTTACAAGCCTTATAGCATCAATAAAGACTATAGCTAAAAACAAATACAGTATATAAGCGAACCAGAACGATCCGACCCACAGCATCACATCATAGACTACTTTTGGGAGTGATGTTGATAATACTTTTGCGAGTATATAAGATGAAGCGGCAATTAAAAATAATACAAGATAAAACGGCTTCAATGCGGGGATGCTGTTAAGCGCCTGCCAGCCCCTGATAAAAATATAAAAGTTGATGGTTGCGTAAATCGTAAAGAAAATTGTGAAAAAGAAAAACATAAAATCCTATAAATGTGGCTGAAGCCAGAAAGTAGTTAAAAACTTTTATTGTTGATTAAAGAGTTCGTCGCATAGGTGTCATTCTGAACCTGCCTTAGCGTCAGGCAGGTTTATTTCAGAATCAAAGGTTGTAAAATGTATTTAATAGGGACTCTGAAACGAGTTCAGAGTGACATTTATTAGCTATGCAACATACCTCTAAAGTCAAAATCAATTTGTTATGACTTTAAGAATTAGTAAAAAATATCGAGGCTTAAAATACGAATTATCTTTTTGTTTAAAAGAGAGAGGCCGCCAGCGTCCTTTGAAAATAATTCGACTCTAATTTTTTAGGAGGGCGCATTAGAATCGAGTCATTTCCGTATTAAAAAACGCTCGCGGCCGTTTGATGTGAGACTCTGTTATTTATATGAGTGAAGCACCTTCATATAGTTAGCGCGTTCGAACTGTGAAGGATCGGCTACGTTCATATAGCTCATACTTCCCCTCATCTGTTCGACTGATTCATACTCATTTACTTCCATCCATAATTTCATTTTACTTATTGTATCAGCAATGTGTCCTATTCCGAATTTCAAAAGTGCTGAAAGCATTTGTGTTACTTTTGCACCAGCCATGATCATCTTTATAACATCCTTCTCGGTATAGATTCCACTTGTTGCGGCAAGATCAGCTTCAATACGGTCATAAAGAATTGCAACCCAGCGTAGAGGTAATCTCATTGCCATCGGCGTGCTGAGTAAAACGTTCGGAGTAACTTCAAGTTTATCGAGATCAATATCTGGCTGATAAAATCTGTTGAATAATACTAAACCATCCGCGCCTGATTTATCAAGCTGCGAAGCCATATTGCTCACAGAACTGAAGTAAGGACTTAATTTTACAGCAAACGGAATATCAACTGCTGATTTAACTGCTTTAACTATTTCAAGATAATTTTTTTCAACATCTGTGCCTGATTTATTTAACTCAGTTGCAAGAAGATAAATATTCAGTTCAAGTGCATCCGCACCGGCTTCCTGAATTTTTTTAGAATAGTCTATCCATCCGCCTGATGATTTGCCGTTAAGGCTTGCAATAACAGGAATAGATACCGACTCTTTTGCTTTGCGAATATGTTCAAGATATTTTTCAGGGCCGACTTTAAATTCAAACGGTTCAGGAAAATAGCTCGTAGCTTCAGCATAACTTTCACTGTGTGTGGTAGTATGATGATGAAGTTCAAGCGATTCATGTTCTATCTGTTCTTCAAATAATGAATAAAGAACAACAGCACCGGCACCTGCATCTTCCATCGCTTTAATATTTGCCAGGTCTTCTGACAAAGGTCCAGCAGAAGGAACAATAGGGCTGTTAAGCTGTAAACCTAAATATGATGTTCTGAGATCCATTTTAAACCTTTTATAATTTTATTCTTTATTCCGTTAATTATTCTTTTGTACCTTCGGCACCGTTACCTGATGCAAGTTTTTCATACATCTTCCATCTTTCAACAACATCTTCCTGGGCTGATTTAATTAATTCTTCAGCCTGCTGCGGATGTGATTTTGTAAGCATCTTATATCTTGTTTCCATGTAAGCATAATCTTTAAATGGAATCTTTAATCCTTTCGATTCAAGTTTGAATGGATTTTTACCCTGTGCTGCATCATCCGGGTTAAAGCGGTATAACTGCCAGTGACCAGAGTCAACAGCAGCTTTCTGATTTTTCATCGCTGTACTCATTTCAATTCCGTGAGCGATACAATGGCTGTAAGCAATGATTAATGATGGTCCGTCATAAGCTTCAGCTTCAAGAAAAGCTCTAAGTGTATGCTGATCATTTGCACCCATAGCAACTTTAGCGACGTAAACGTTTCCGTAAGACATTGCCATTAATCCAAGGTCTTTCTTTGCCATAGGTTTTCCTGCTGCAGCAAATTTTGCTACAGCCGCGCGAGGAGTGGCTTTTGACATCTGTCCGCCGGTGTTCGAGTAAACTTCAGTATCAAGAACGAGCACGTTTACATTCTTCCCTGATGCCAAGACGTGGTCTAACCCGCCGTACCCGATATCATAAGCCCATCCATCACCGCCCATTATCCATACAGATTTTTTAACGAGGTAATCTGCAAGGCTTAGTAAATGTTTATAGTCAGCTGATTTACCATTAGCGCCAGCTTTTAGTAAATCATTTAATTTAGATTTGAGAGAATCGACTCTCTGTCTTTGTTCATAGATCCCGGACTCATCTTTTTGTTCAGAACTAAGAAGTTCATCAACTAATTTTCCGCCGAAATCTCCGGCATATTTAACGAGTAAATTCTTTGCCTGTAAATTGTGTTTATCAATTGCTAATCTGAATCCCAATCCGAATTCAGCGTTATCTTCAAAAAGTGAGTTAGACCATGCCGGTCCTCTTCCTTCATTATTAACTGCCCATGGTGTTGTTGGTAAATTACCGCCGTAAATAGATGAACAGCCTGTTGCGTTTGCTACAATTGTTCTGTCGCCGAATAACTGGCTTACTAATTTTACATAAGGTGTTTCACCGCAGCCTGAGCATGCTCCCGAAAATTCAAATAAAGGCTGAAGGAACTGTGAATCTTTTATCTTGGTCACGTTAACTGATTTTCTATCGAGTTCAGGAAGTGTAAGGAAGAAGTCCCAATTGGCTCTTTCGGTTTCGCGTAATGGTAACTGTTCAGCCATGTTAATCGCTTTGAGTCTTGTTTCCTGTTTATTCTTAGCCGGACATACATCAACACAAAGTGCACAGCCGGTACAATCTTCAACTGCGACTTGTAATGAGTAAGCCATTCCATCGCCGTAGTCTTTAGATTTGAACTTTGTATACTTGAATGTTGAAGGTGCGTTAGCTGCTAATTTTTCATCAAATACTTTTGCGCGGATTGTAGCATGCGGACAAACTATAACGCACTTGTTACACTGAATACAAACATCCATATCCCATACAGGAACTTCGAGTGCAATATTTCTTTTTTCCCATTGAGATGTTGCAACTGGGTAAGTACCGTCGATAGGCATTTTACTTACAGGAATGTTATCACCGTCACCGGCAATAATTCTTGCGGTAACTTCGTGAACAAATTTTGGTGCATTGCCTGATACTGCAGGCTGTAACTGAATTTTGCTTGTCATCTTATTCGGAACTTCAACTTCAAATAAGTTTGCTAGTGTTTTGTCAACAGCGTTAAAGTTCATCTGAACAATCTTATCGCCTTTTGCGCCGTAAGTTTTCTTGATTGAATTTTTAATCAACCCGATTGCTTCTTCTTTAGGAAAGATATTTGAAATAGCAAAGAAGCAGGTCTGCATAATTGTATTAATACGTACACCCATTCCGGTTTCATCACCGACTTTGTATGCGTCGATGATAAACAATTTCATTTTCTTATCAATAAGATCTTTCTGGACTTTTTCAGGAAGTGAATCCCATACTTCATCTTTTGAAACTTTTGTGTTAAGCAGGAATGTAGCGCCTTCAACAGCGTCTTTAAGCATATCCATCTTTTCTAAAAACACCTGCTGATGACATGCAATAAAATTAGCCCTGTTGATAAGGTACGTGGCTTTTATTTCTTTTGGTCCGAATCTTAAATGCGATACGGTTGTTGAACCTGATTTCTTTGAATCATAAACAAAATAACCCTGGGCAAAATAATCAGTTCCTTCACCGATAATCTTAATTGAATTTTTATTTGCCCCAACAGTTCCGTCAGCGCCTAAACCATAAAACTTACCTTTGAATGTTTCGGGAGCTTCAACTGAAAATGAATGATCGAAATCAAGACTTGAGTTTGTAACGTCTTCAACAATACCAATGGTGAAGTGATTTTTAGGTTTAGCATTTTTCATTTCATCGTAAACAGATTTTATCATCGCAGGCGTAAATTCTTTTGATGATAAACCGTAACGTCCGCCGGTTATCTTTGGATAATTAAATCCAAGTTCTCCTGAAATATGTTTTTCTGAAATTGCGTTTACTATATCAAGGTATAATGGTTCACCACTTGCGCCTGGTTCTTTTGTTCTGTCAAGAACAGTTATAACCTTAACTGAATTTGGAATTGCTTTTATGAAATGATCGATTGAGAATGGTCTGTACAATCTAACTTTAATCAGACCAACTTTTTCTCCTTTAGCGACTAAGTAGTTTACTGTTTCTTCAACAGCTTCTGAACCTGAGCCCATCATAACTATAACACGTTCAGCATCTTTTGCGCCTACATAATCAAACAGGTGATATTGTCTTCCGACTAACTTTGCAAACTTGTCCATCTGTTTTTGAACGATGTCAGGACAATTATTATAAAATGGATTTACCGTTTCGCGTCCCTGGAAATAAACATCGGGATTCTGTGCTGTACCGCGCATAACCGGTCTGTCAGGAGTTAAAGCACGATTACGATGAGCAATGATAAGTTCATCATCCATCATTGCTTTCATATCTTCAATTGTAAGCTGTTCAATTTTCATTACTTCGTGTGAAGTCCTGAATCCGTCAAAGAAATGTACAAATGGTACTCTTGCTTCAAGGGCAGCAGCCTGTGCTACAAGTGCAAGATCCATTACTTCCTGAACTGAGTTGGAAGAAAGAAGTGCAAAGCCTGTTGAGCGTGTTGCCATAACATCGCTGTGATCACCGAAGATCGATAATGCCTGTGCTGCAATTGATCTTGCAGAAACGTGAAAGACTGTTGATGTTAATTCACCTGCTATCTTAAACATATTCGGGATCATCAGCAGCAAACCTTGTGACGCAGTAAATGTAGTTGTCAATGCGCCTGTTTGTAATGCGCCGTGTACACTTCCTGAAGCACCGCCTTCACTTTGTAATTCACTTACGCTGGGAACTTCGCCCCAGATATTTTTCATATTTACTGCAGACCAGGCATCACACCATTCACCCATATTTGATGAAGGAGTGATTGGATAAATCGCTATTACTTCATTAGTATGATACGCTACATACGCCGCAGCTTCATTACCATCAATTGTTACTTTCTTTCGTTCCATTTCTCTACCATTTGTTGAATAATTAAAAATCACGGATAATTTTGAGACCCTAAAAAGCCAAATATTATACCAAGCGATTTCCGGCTGTTTTCACAGTTTACAGTAAGAATAATTGCCATTTTTGAAAATGAATTCCGTGTGAGATAAAGTGTATTCTTGATTGTGAGAATGGGCTTTCTGTGGTGTTTAGGTGAATGGAAATTTCTTTTAGCCAGGCTAATCTTTAATAGCTGTCAACTATTTTGTTTAGACAAACGATATGATGGTTTTTCTTTCTACAAAATGAATTCCGGAAAATTAGAACAGGAAAATTTTAATCAGTAAATTTGAATTCAAATAATCCGAAAGTTAAATGTCCGGTTCAATATTTTCTTTTTTAGGTAACATAAGATTCGCAGATGTTATCGATGTAATAATCGTTACCTGCTTTCTTTACATTGTACTAACCTGGCTTAAAAGAAGTGCTTCAAAAAGAATTATCGCCGCCTTCTCAGCATTCATTGTAATTTATGTTGCGTCATCTCTTTTCAATTTGTACCTGACAGAAATCGTTATACGGACAATAATAGTCCTGGTTATTCTTGCGTCGCTCATTGTCTTTCAATCTGATATAAGAAGAATGGTTGACCTTGTCGGCGATTGGATTTTATTAAGAAGAATTCCCGGCATAAAACCATCAACACCTACTATCGACACTATAATTCAGGCAGTCTCTAAAATGGCTGATAAAAAAATCGGTGCGCTGATAGCAATTAAAGGAAGAGAACCATGGGACAGACCTGTGACAGGCGGCATTCCGTTAGAAGGCTTGATCAGTCAACCGTTATTGTTCAGCATTTTTAACACAAGTTCGCCGGGACACGACGGCGCGGTTTTAATTGAAGGCGATAAGATAGTTAAATACGGGGCACATCTTTCTTTATCAACAAACCTCTCCAACATTGATGGCGGAACAAGACACGCAGCAGCTTTAGGTTTATCAGAACAATGTGATGCGATGATCATTGTTGTCTCAGAGGAAAGAGGAACGATAAGCATTGCTAACGGTGGAAAAATTTCTGTTGTAAGATCGTCAAGTGAATTAAAGAACAGGCTGGACTCATTCCTTAGTAATACAAATGAACCGAATAAAAATTCAAGATCAACGTGGTTTATAAAAAGAAGAATACTCAGAGCAGCCGCATCATTTGCTATTGCGGTGACGCTGTGGTTTTTATTCGCGTACCAGTCCGATGTTGTTTACAGATCATTTGTTGTTCCGATTCAATTCAGGAATCTTCATTCAAACTTAGTAATGAAAGAACCCGTTCCGCTTGAAACGCGTATTACGCTTGCAGCATCGGAGCAGTCATTTCGCGCGTTTGATCCTAATTCAATTTTGATTTCAATCGATCTTGAGAATAAGAAAAAAGGAACATCATCATTTATCATAACAGAAAACAATCTTAACCTTCCTTCAAATATTAGTTTGTTTAATGTTGAACCATCGGCTCTGAAAATTCAATTGCAGGAATTAGTAGAAGTAACTTTACAGATTGAAGTGAAAACTACCGGACTTCTTCCCGGTAAATTGAAGCTTGTTTCAATTTCACCGGAACCATCTAAAGTAAAAATGTTGATTCCTCAGAGCGAAATTCCATCAACAAAAAAAATATTTACACAGCCTGTTGATCTGAATCTTGTTAACGCTTCTGTGATGGTTCCCGGAAGACTCAATATTCCTCCGGGTTTCAGATTGTCTGATGGTGAGAGCGATGCTATTGTAATTGATGTTAAAGTGAAGTAATAATAATTATTTAACAACAGAAAATGATTTTGGGAATTATATTTCTTAAAGTTTATGAATGAACTTCAAACAGATAAAAAAGCATGGGTTATCTCTGCCGATATGGGATACGGGCATCAGCGCGCTGTGTATCCATTGCAGAGTATTGCTGAAGGCGGAATACTAACTGTTGGTGATAATGATTCAACTCCGGATTCAGAAAAAAAATTATGGTCGAGAGTGCTTGGAGCTTATGAATTACTTTCCCGTGCACGTAGTATACCTTTAATAGGAAAAGCGCTTTTTAATATTCTCGATACATTCATGCACATTCCTTCATTTTACCCGATGAGGAATTTATCAAGTATTACTTTCCAGGTTAACCTGCTTGACAGAAGCATAAAGAACGGACTTTGCGGAGGTATTCTTGAAAAAGTAAAATCAAAACATCTTCCGTTTATAACCTCATTTTATGCGCCTGCAATTGCTGCTGATCTTAACGGGCTTGATAAAATTTACAGTATAATCTGTGACGCAGATATGAACAGAGTCTGGGTTGCAAAAGATCCCTGGGACAGCCGCATAGAATATTTTGCGCCCTGCGGAAAAGCTGCGCAACGACTTCGCGCGTACGGTGTACCTGATGAAAGAATTCATCTTACCGGTTTTCCGCTTTCCGTTGAATTACTCGGAGGAAAAGACCTTCATTTACTAAAATCAGATTTAGCTCAGAGACTTTTTTATCTCGATCCGCATAAAAGATTCTGGGAAAGACACAGTAAAAATGTCGAGCATTTTCTTGGTGAAGAAAATTGTGTGTTTAAAAAAGAAAGAAAGCTTA
The DNA here is from genome assembly GCA_016700155.1 of Ignavibacteriales bacterium. Taxonomy (NCBI): domain Bacteria; kingdom Pseudomonadati; phylum Ignavibacteriota; class Ignavibacteria; order Ignavibacteriales; species Ignavibacteriales bacterium. The sequence goes on along the minus strand of CP065001.1, from coordinate 3,628,528 downwards.
CCATTACATTTGCTGTCGGTGGTGCAGGTGCACAAAAAGAAATTGGAAGAAAAATTGCCATAAGCCTTAAAGAAAAAATTCTTAAAGGTGATGTCCACTTAATTCTAATAGCAGGAACCAAGGAAATGGTCAATGACTATTTCCTTCAACTTCAGAAAGAACATTTTGCCGGATGTGAAAACCTGACAATTATGCACACAACAAATCAGCAGGAATATTTTAAAAAGTTTAATGATCTGATGAGAGTGACCGACATACTCTGGACCAAGCCAAGTGAGTTATCATTTTATACTGGACTAGGAATTCCAATTGTAATGGCACCTGCCATCGGCTCACAGGAGTTGTTTAATAAAAGATGGCTGCTTGAAGTGCAGGCTGGATTTAAACAACTCAATCCTGAATATGCTGATCAATGGTTGTTTGATATGATTAACAAAGGAAGATTGGCAGACGCTGCATGGTCGGGATTTTTAAAAGTAAGAAAGCTTGGTACATATAAAATTCTTGAAGTGCTTGAGACTGGAAAAATGGTTCGCGAAAGTTCACCAGTATTAAGGTGATTAATTGAAACCAAAACAAAAATATCTTTTCCTTTATTTGAAAACCGGCGGGGGACATTTAGCTCCTGCAAAATCAATTTCATCTTACATTCAGAAACATCATCCTGAAGAAATAGAAACAATAGTCGCGGACGGATTTACAAATGTTGCAGGTTTAGTCCGCTCAACTATTGAAGATGGCTACCGGCAGCTTCAAATAAGGGCGAAATGGCTGTACACAATTATTTATGCTGTTAACAAAATTCCGTTTATGGCTGAGTCGTTGAATGTTTTGATTACACGATTTGTTAAACCTAAACTAAGCCGGTTAATTGAAAAAGAGCAGCCTGATAAGATCATCATACTTCATTTTTTTCTTATCAAATCTGTTTATGATACTTTGAAGCAGCTTGGTAAAACAATACCTGTTTTTACAATAGTAACAGATCCATATACAGCACATCCTTTATGGTTCTTGAGAAAAGATCTGAATATGATCGTCTTTAGTGAACGGATGAAAAAACATGCTGTTAAAAAAGGAATAAGTGACAAAAACATTAATGTTTTCCCATTCATTATCGCAGAAAAATTTTCAACAGAAATGAATGAAGAAGAAAAAATAAAATTTAAACAGCTTCACAAAATAAATTCTGATAAAAAAAATATTCTGATAGTTGGCGGTGGAGATGGAATACCGAAAGGGACAAGGATATTACGCGCGTTATTAAACGCTGATATTGATGTCAACATTAATATAGTTTGCGGAAAAAATGAAGAACTGCTTCACAATGCAAACGTTCTGGCGAAACGATTTGAAAATCTTAGGGTGTTTGGATTTGTGGATTTTATTTATGAGCTAATTAATGTTTCAGATGTTGTGATTACCAAATGCGGCGCCTCAACAATATTTGAAATATTGTCAATAAAAAAAGTCCCGGTGATAAACGATTACTTGTGGGAACAGGAAAAGGGTAATGTTGAGTTTATTGTTGATAAAAAATTTGGAATCTTTGAAAGAGATATAAACAAATTACCTGTGCTGATAAAAAAATTAATTCTGGATCAGAATTATTATGATTCATACAGAAACAGAATTATTGAAGAACATTTAGAGAATGGAACAACAAAAGTATCTGAGTTTATAATTATGAATAATAATTAAACTCGATTAAATTACAGGCAGTCAAAGTCCCAACGGGACGTAATCCATCACCGATGGTCGAAGACCATCGATTAAACCAATTCACAATCAATAATATTAGCCCCATCGGGGCGGGATATGCCAGCTATGGGACAATCATTAGTAAAAAATTATCTGCACATTGTATTCAGCACAAAACACCGCCAGCCAATGATTAAGGAATCTATTGAAGATGAATTATTCGCATATCTCGGCGGCATTTGCAAGGAGATGGAATGTCAACCAATAAAAGTAGGGGGTTATGTTGATCATGTTCATATTCTTTGTATGCTGTCAAAAAAAATTCCCTTAATGAAATTGCTGGAAGAAGTAAAAGCTCATTCATCAAAATGGGTCAAGACGAAAGATGATTCATTAAAGAATTTTTATTGGCAGAATGGATATGGCGCTTTTTCTGTTAATCCATCTCAGGTTGATAGGGTAGTTGCTTACATTGCAAATCAGAAAACACATCACAGAAGAAAAACATTCCAGGAGGAATACAGAATATTTCTGAAAAAATATAATGTTGAATTTGATGAACGGTATGTCTGGGATTAGCTGATTGATTTCACCCCTTCGGGGCTTATGTGGATTTGTTTTATATCATCATACAGGTTACATAACTATACAGCCACACAGGACTTCGTCCTGTGCAGGTAGATTTCGTCCCTTCGGGACTATTCAAATTAGCTGTGCCTGATTGAAATAATATCTCCATCCTTAACAACATATTCTTTACCTTCTAATCTCCATAATCCTTGCTCTTTAGCTTTGGCAAAAGTTCCGCAATTAATGAAGTCATCATATCCGACAACTTCAGCACGTATAAATTTGTTATAAAAATCTGAGTGAATTTCTCCCGCTGATTCCTGTGCATTCATTCCTTTTTTAATCGTCCATGCACGGCATTCATCTTCACCAACGGTCAAGAAAGATTGCAACCCAAGCAGATCGTATGCTTCTCTGATTATGGTATCGAGTGCGGATTCCTTAATTCCGTATTCACTCATAAATACTGTCGCATCATCACTGCCAAGTTCAGCCATTTCGCTTTCAATTTTTCCAAAGAAGAAAAGTGCTTTTGAATTTTTTCCGGTTATGGGAACTTGTGATAAATATTTTTCAGCATCACTTATCTGAGTTTCATCAAGATTTAAAGCTATCAGCATAGGCTTTATTGAAAGCAGCTGGTATGTTTTTAAAACCATCAATTCATCTTTGCTAAAGGTACCTTCGCGCAATGGTTTTTCACTTTGAAGTATTTCATTACACTTTTCAAGAACAGGTAATTCTCTTTTCAGATTTTCATCCTGAGATTTTTGAATTTGCTTACGGATATTTTCAAGTCTTTTTTCAACAATTGCCAAATCGGATAAAATAAATTCAGCCTCAAAAGAATATAAATCTCGCTTCAGATCAATTGAACCTTCCGGATGAGGAACGGTTTCATTATTAAATAACCGTACGACCTGGATCAATGCATCATTGGTTTTTACTTTTGATAAAAAGTTGCTGGTGAACTGAGTCGAGCCGGTATCGCCTTTCTGTAAGCCGACAACATCAACAAACTCAATTGTTGCGTGAACAGTTTTTTTAGGATTGAACATTGATGTCATCATATCCAATCTTTTGTCAGGTACTTTTACTACAGCCTGATGCGATTCGCTTTTGGTTTGAGTGGAAGCATCAAAATGTGTTTTAGTTATTGTCTGAAATAAAGTTGATTTACCGCAGTACGGCAGTCCAACAATTCCTATTTGCATAAATTCCTCATTTTAAAAACGAATGCAAATTTAAGAAAAGTTTGGAGAAGGAGTGAATTTATTCGGTTGTCAAAAAATAAAAATCAATCGATCAGAAATAAAAAAGGCTGTGAAATCACAGCCTTAATTGCATAAACATTAGCAGTTTATTTTATCAGCAGCATCTTTTTCGTTTCAACAAAACTGCCTGCTTCAAGTCTGTAAAAATATATTCCACTAGATAAACTGCGTGCATCAAACTCAACAGAATGCATTCCTGCAGCTCGCTCCTGGTTGCTGATCAAAGAAATTTGTTCACCAAGAATATTATAGACTTTAAGTGAAACAATATTCGTTTCCGGAAGAGTGAAGCTGATCTTTGTAGTGGGATTGAATGGGTTCGGGTAGTTTTGGAAGAGGGTATAATCACTAACAGGAAGAGATTTATTATCATCCACATTAGTTGGAACGCCAAACCAGTTAAGGATGGTATATAGAAATTGAGTTCTTGAAATAGTAGATTCATTATTGTTAATCGCTTCAAATCCAAAACCAAGGAAGAAAATCTTTCCACCAATTTGATTTGTAATCCACCCGCCTGCTGGATTGGTTCCGTTGGAATTGTAAGTCAAAGATAAATTAAAAACTCCATTTGACTGGATGACATCAGCTCTTGTCTGGTTGTTGGCGCCTTCTGTTCCATTGAATTTTATTTCACTTAATTGAGTTCCTAAAATGTCCCCGTTTATGCCATAAGCTCTTTTAACAAGCGGACTTATATTTTGCAGCCAGGTAATACCTATTACGGAATTTAAAAAATCCGGATAATTTGATTGAAGATACTCGGCGATATTTTGACCCGAGAAAAATACTTTTCCGCCATTGTTGATATAATTTGTAAGGGAGTCGATTTCTGATTGCGTAAACAAATCAACCTCGGATTTGCCGGATATAATTATTATAGCAGAGCGTTGTGACAAAAATGCTGGTTGTGTCAGATATACCTCTTCATAATAATTATTTAGCTCAAGTAAGGAGCTTTTATAATAACTGCTTAGTGATTTGATGTCAGCTTTTGATAAGATAAGTAATGGCGGAATACCGATTGTAATGTAAACGCTATCAACTATTGAGTTGTTTTCACCTTCAACTTCATAACGTAAGTTTATTTCCCTGCTCCGAAAATTTTGCATAACAGTGATTGCAGAATTAATTGAAAACGTTTGAGTTGTCAAGCCGCTTAGTGAAGATGAAAATTCATTTTGATTGACCTGAATATCGGGTGCATCAATGAAAAATCTTATCGTCGTATTTGATGAATTCACCGGATTTAGATTAGAAAGTTTAAAGCTTACTGTGCCTGTTTCTCCTGCTTCCAGCCTTCCGTTTTCAATATTAGTTTCTGAAATAAAAATAGAATCGAGCGCTATGAATGGCTGAGTACCAATATCAAAGTCAGCAATCATGTTAGCACCGTCTCTTTGAATGTTTCTTACACTTACATAGGTATTCGCAAGATTGTAATCTTTACTATTTGGGTTACTTACCATATCAAAGTTGAGATTATTGCTTGAGCCCGGGAATGGATCACCAGCATCTCCTCTCCCTTGTCCATGATTCAGGTGCCTCATTCCATCAGCCTGTTCTAAGTCAACCAGGTAATGATCTTCATTGGTATTTCCTTGTCTTGTTTCATCAACATGATATATCAGGAAGCCTGAATCATAAAGATTAATATCAAATCCGGTTTTTTGTCTGTTCTCCACTAAAAAATATTGTGTTGTGCTTAATCCGTTCTTCCACATTTTGTATATGACGGGGTTCTGTTCGACATTAATAACCGAGAGGTTATCCATTGCTGTGGTAATATTTGTTGGTGTTGCCCACCCAAGTTCAACTTTACACCATGCACTCATATGAACAGGTGTATGTGAACTAGATCCGTTACCGCCGTAAGTACCACCAGCCATCAGACACCAGTTACCTAATCCTTCTGATGAATTATCGGTATCGTACAAATCCGGTAATCCAAAGATATGACCAAACTCATGAGTGAAAACTCCTATAGTTGTTATAGAACCACCGTTGTTATTTGAACCGCTGCGCTCGGGTTGTATCGCGTAATCGCCATCAATAATTACAGCTTGACCGGATATAGGATCGATATCATTTGTTATATATGGCTGTCCGTTTGTAATTACGCCAAAAGTCCAGCGATGTGACCAGATGTTAAATGCACCTGCTGCTGCATCAGCGCCTGAGTGAATAACGGCAACAAACCCGATATGTGGTTTCCCCTGACCGTCATAATATTGGATATAATCAGCAAAGTTAAGAGAAGGATCAGCAGCCTGAATCAGATCAAGCACAAACCTGGGACCTCCGTTTGCACCAAGTCCGCTGTTTCCGCCTTCGTAATATTCCAGAGTGTGGGGCATATCATACCAGCCTTTACAGTCTCCCGTAAATAATAGTTGATTGTAGGATACCTCGGTGTAATAGTCTGTAATTGTACCCGTAGGGTTTGGTCCGTCGAACAGATTATTTTGCATCTGCTGCTGCGAAAAAAATCCGGCAAGATTTGTGTACTGTCCCATAAGTGTTAGTGCATTAACCGTATCATCAGCCAGTACAGCATCGGTTAATAATCCCATCGATATTTTTTCTCTTAGTTCCTTCCTGTATTCAAATTTTTCCGCATAGTAACCTGATTGATAACTATCCCTGACCTTATTATGAAATTCAAAGAATGCAGGCGGCGGGGTTACGCCGTGTTTAGGCGGGATAATCGCAATAGCAGTATTACAAATTATAAGTATGAAAGAAAAAAGTATAAATGGTCTCATTTATTTTCCTAATGAATTATTTTATAGTTTCACTTTGGGGTTTCGCCTGATACCAGCCATAAATAAATATTTATTTTATCAGGCAGTATTTCTTTCCGGGTTTAACCAGAGGAAATCGGGATCGGAAAAATCTGTGTTTAACATAACTCAAAATCTTTATTCATTCAATTAATATTTATCTAATTATTTTTTTTATGCTGCATCTATAATACTATTTTAGATATATGGAAAATCTGATTTTCATAACCAGTCTTGTAGCGCCTGTCTTTTTAATTGTCGCTCTCGGTTATTTTTTACGAAAAATAAAATTGATTGATGAAAATTTTGTAAAGCGATCATCGGCTGTTGTATTTAATGTATCATTACCCGCATTAATTTTTAAGGAGATCGCTCTGCTGGATATCAGTCAGATATTTAATTTTTCGATTATCACTTTTGTTTATTCGGGTACACTTTTCGTTTTTGCATTCAGCTGGCTGGTATCTGTTCCACTTGTAAAAGTCTTAAGGGATCGTACAGTATTTATTCAGGGCGCATTCCGTGGAAACTTTGCGATTATAGGTCTTGCGATTATCGCGAATCTGTTTGGACAGGGGATACTTGGTAAAGCCGCACTGGTGCTTGCGTTCACAATTCCACTATATAATTTATTGTCTGTTATTGCATTAACTGTTCCTTTAAGAAAAGAGAGAAGTTCCGGCAATTCCGATCTTCTTAAAAAAGTTGTTACCAATCCATTAATCCTTGCAGTAATTTGTTCAACACCATTTTCATACTTTAACATTGCAATACATCCTGTTCTATTAAGTACTGTAGATTATCTTGCTGATCTGTCAATACCTCTGGCACTTATTGGTATTGGCGGATTTATGAGTTTTAACGAAGCAAGGAACGGACTTAATCTTACTATGATTTCCTCATTTATTAAACTTGTGCTGACTCCGTTGATAGTAACATACGCGGCTTATTTACTTGGATTCAGGGGGACGGACCTTGGAATTATTTTTATCTTATTCGGATGTCCTACAGCAATTGCAAGTTTTATAATGGCTGAAGCGATGGGATCTAATGGTAAATTAGCCGCAAATATTCTTTTAGTCACAACACTCGGTTCCGTTGTTACAATGACGTTAGGATTATTTGTACTTAAAGAAACCGGTTTGATTTAGCAAAATCTATTTGCCTTCTATTTTATGAGGAGCATTTTCTTTGTGCTAAAGTAGACTCCTGATTTAAATTGATAAATGTATATGCCACTTGAAAGATCAGAACCATCAAAATCCACTTCATATTTACCAGCGTCAAGTTCTTCATTAACGAGTGTGGTAATCTCTTTACCAAGAATATCAAACACTTTAAGAGTAACAAACTCTCTTCCAGGTAATGAGAAACTAATCTTGGTACTTGGGTTAAAGGGATTAGGATAATTCTGCGAAAGAGAATAATCAAACACATCAGGGCTTAGCTGATTAACAGAAGTAGTACTGTCTCTCCAGAATAATTTATAAAAACCAGTTGGAGGTGAATAGAAAGTATCAGCAACAATACCTTTATCCACAGCAGCGATACGGTAGTAAAGGTGATAATCCTCGTTGTACTTCGTGGTGTCGAACTGGTAGTTTAATGTAAAATCTTTTTCTGTTGTCTGTTGAATTTGAAATTCAGGATTCCATAAAGTATCAGAGCCATTAAAATAAAATGATTGGAGATAAGCATTCATATATGAAAAGTAACCATGACTCGCAGGAACATTTTGCTTTGAAAACGGATGAAGTACTACAAAATTTTGATGTAAAGAATCCCCATAGGGGATAAAGAGAACAGGATTAAAATTTAATGTAGCGGATTCTGTATGTTTTTTATGAATGGGCTGTCCATCTTTATTAATTAAATATTCAATTATAAATAAATCAGTAGTTGGAAATGTTGATATGTAAGATTCTTCATCCTGGAAAACCCATCCTACTTCTGGTGCGAAATAACACCAGGTCGCTATATCCGCATAAGGCATAGGAGGCCAACCACCACCACCAACCCGGACGATGTTATAGAATCCTTTTGTTGATACTGAATCATCCAGAATAAAAAGATTTGTAGTTAATATACTAGTATTTCGGAATGAGCCATTATACTGAATCTGTGAGAAAACTTCTCCGGGTACTTTCGAGAAATCCATGAATAGATATTCCTGATTATTATAAAGTACAAATATTTGTTGCGATTCTTGCTCATACCTTATTTTTGTTCCGGTACTGAACCAATAAAATCCATCTACAGAAAAGTATTTTTTATTATTAATACGCACTGAATCAGTTACCTGAAACAATTTTATCGAGTAATCGCCATATCCAACACTTGAATAACTGTTATATATCTTAAAGTACTGAAACTTATTCCCTACTTCTAAAGGAAACCAATTTGCTGTTGAAGGTGGGGTGAATTGTTCAACTATTTTTTTTAGCCAGATAAGATTTCCATCCGGATCAAATTTTGTAATACCAACCCATTTATCCGTAGCAGAAATACCCCCGGTTATTTGAATTGTATCAACTGTGACTGCACCTGTAAAATTTCCATTGCAAATAATATTACCATCATTAGTCAGGGATATGTTAATCAACTCATCGTCATAAGATCCGCCACCATGTTTAGTCCATATAGGATTAAAACTTGTATCAATCATTGCAATAAAGAAATCTTTTAGACCAACACTTTGTATTGTAGTATTTCCAAAACTAAAAGTGTTAGTATATAATCCACACAAAATCAAATCGTTTTGAGAATGAAGAATCATATCTTTCCCTGAACCACCGGGACCAAAACCTACTGAGTTTATTAAATTTCCACTCGAATCAAATTTTTTAAAAAATAAAGGATTATTAATAAAACCACTGACTGAAAAAATGTTATCACTGGTATCAGTGCACAAAGTTTGATCATGATGAGCATTAATATATTCTATCCATAAATTTTCACCGGAAAAAAGATATTTTGAAAGCGAAGGCCAATAACTTTGACTAATTAGTTCACCGGTGTAAAGAATAAGACTACTATCTTTATCTACAGTAAATTTATAGGCATAATCTCTTGTAGTATAAAGATTAATAATGCTGCCGTTTGAATTATATATTATAACAAATCCTCCACCGGGTGTGGAAAGGGAATCAAAAGTAATTGTTTCAGCAAACCCGCAAACAAAAACTAAATTACTCTTAATAAAAATATCATTTCCTCTTGCTGTACCTGGAGAAGCTCCGTGTTTTACCCAGCTTACTTCTCCTGCATGATTGTATTTTGCTATAAAGGCATCAGTTGTTGGGGCTGTAAGAGAGTAAGTGTCAAAATTAGCAGTGCCTGAAAATTCACCGGTAATATAAATATTCCCGGAGCTATCCACAGCAACTGCATTGGCTTTAACTGAGCCGTTGCTGTTTGCAAACTTAACCCAAATCATTTCACCGTTCGGATCTAACTTTAAAATATAAACGGAGGGTTGAGTTATTGTATATTCCTGACCGGCAATTCTAACATTGCCAAGACAATAACCGATCACAACTATGTTGCCGTTATTATCAACAGCAGATCCCGTTGTGTTAACTTCAGCTAAGGTGTTAATCTGGAAAATCATTAGAAAGGCTAATGCAGTAGTTCTGACTATTGTGCCCATAACTATTCTCCCGAATTTTCAGTTATAACGTATTAAATAATACCGTTACCTGCAATTGAGAAAACAACTAAATTTTTAGAGCCAATTTCTATTGAATCTCAATTATACTCATCCCAGCTTTTTATGGTGAGTGTAGAAGGGGAGTAATGTTTCAACGATTTTACAAATCGTTTTGCTACCTGTATGTTGGTGAACAATGGAATATTCAGATCAACTGCTTTTCTTCGGATAATGTAATCGCTGTCGAGTTCTACTTTTTCTGCGGTCTTGGGAATGTTTATGACTAAATCAATTTTATTTTCTGATAGGTAAGTAAGTATTGATGGTTCAGCATTATCAAATGGTCTGAATAGCACTTCTACGTCGATTCCGTTTTCCTTATAAAAATCTGCGGTGCCTTTCGTCCCGTAAAATTTTAATCCCATACTTCGCATTACTTTAAGCTCGTCGATCAGTTCAGCTTTATTTTTCAATGTGCCTGTGGAAAGTAATACTCCTTTTGTCGGAATTTTCTGTCCTATCGCCAATGTGCTTTTTAGAAATGCTTCGTTAAAATCATCACCGAGACATGCTACTTCTCCCGTTGAAGCCATTTCAACACCGGTTACGGGGTCTGAACCTTTCAATCTTGTAAACGAAAACTGGGATGCTTTTACCCCGACATAATCAAGATCGAAAGATGACTTATCTATGTTAGGAACTTTTTCTCCCATAATTAATTTCGTTGCGTACTCTATAAAATTGATCTTCAAAGTTTTTGATACAAACGGAAAACTTCTCGATGCACGAAGATTACATTCAATTACTTTCACTTCGTTATCCTTAGCGATGTATTGAATGTTAAATGGCCCTGTGATCTCAAGTTTTTTTGCAATTTTTTTGGTTATCATTTTTACCTTACGCATCGTCTCCAAATAAGTTCGCTGTGGCGGCAGAACTATTGTTGCATCACCAGAGTGAACTCCCGCGTTTTCAACGTGTTCGGCAATTGCATAACAGAATACATTACCATTATCCGCGACAGCATCAACTTCAATTTCACGTGCATCAGTAATAAACTTACTAATAACTACAGGATGTTCCTTGTTTAGCTCAGTTGCTTTTTTTAGATATGTATCAAGCTCATCTTCTGTTAAAACTATACTCATTGCCGCGCCGCTTAAAACATAACTCGGACGGATTAGCACAGGATATCCAACTTCATTTGAAAATCTTTTCGCATCTGCCAGCGATGTTACTTCAGTCCATTCAGGCTGGTCGACTTGTATTGAATCAAGTATCTGCGAAAATTTATGTCGGCTTTCAGCGTTATCAATTTGTTCGGGTGAAGTGCCAAGTATTTTTATCCCTGCGTTATGAAGTTTCATTGCAAGGTTGTTGGGAACTTGACCGCCCATTGAGACAATTACACCTTCAGGATTTTCTTTTTCATAAATATCTAAAACTCTTTCAAATGTTAATTGCTCAAAATATAATTTATCGCAAATGTCATAGTCGGTACTTACGGTTTCGGGATTACAATTTATCATTATTGTTTTGTAGTTCATCCTGCCGAGAGAAAGGACAGCATTAACGCAGCACCAGTCAAACTCTACTGATGAACCGATACGGTAAGCCCCGCTGCCAAGTACAACAACCTGGTTTGGTTCACCGAAAATAATATCATCAGTTAAACCGTGATAAGTCATATAAAGATAATTTGTCTGTGCAGGAAATTCGGCAGCGAGTGTATCAATCTGTTTTACAACAGGAACGATGTTGAATTTTTTTCTATAGTTTCTTACTTCAAGTTCCTTTGAGGATGTCAGTTGTGCAATTTGAAAATCCGAGAAGCCATTCATCTTGGCTTCCCGAATTAAAGATGAATTAATATTAGTCAGCTTATCGCTGTTAAGTTTCTTTTCGGTATCAACAATATTTTTCATCTTAAAAAGAAACCACGGTGTTATCTTTGTAAGTTGATGTATCTTTTCAACAGTGTATCCTTTCTGTAAAGCAATTGCGATTGCAAAAATTCTTTTATCGGTCGGTTCAGAAAGATCTTTATCCAGGTCAGTGAAAGAAAGATCGTGACCTGTAAATCCGGGTAAACCAACATCAAGCATCCGGATAGCTTTCTGTAAAACCTCTTCAAAACTTTTTCCGAGAGACATTACTTCACCGACTGATTTCATTTCGGAACCAAGTTGTGTACTAACCTGTCTGAATTTTTGAAGATCCCATCTCGGAAATTTTAATGCGACATAATCAAGTGCAGGCTCAAAGCATGCAGATGTTTCTTTCGTGATAATATTTTCAACTTCATTAAGTGCGTAACCTAATGCAAGTTTTGTGGCGATGAACGCAAGCGGATATCCTGTTGCCTTAGATGCAAGTGCTGAACTTCTGCTTAGTCTAGCGTTGACTTCAATTATTCTGTAATCGTCTGAAAACGGACTTAGCGCATACTGAATATTGCACTCACCAACAACCACAAGGTGACGTATAAGTTTTATTCCTATTGAGCGAAGTTTAAAATTTTCCTGTGCTGATAAAGTCTGCACCGGCGCAATCACAACACTATCGCCGGTGTGTATTCCCATCGGATCAACGTTTTCCATTGAGCAGATTGTGATACAATTATCATAACGGTCGCGGACTATTTCGTACTCTACTTCTTTCCAGCCGTAAAGTGATTCTTCAATCAATATCTGATTGGTAAACGCAAATGCTCTTCTCGCTTTTTCTTTGAGTTCATTTTCATTGTTTACTATACCTGAGCCAAGTCCGCCAAGCGCATAAGCAATACGGACCATAACAGGAAACTTAATTTCATTTGCTGCGGCAATTGCTTCTTCAACTGTTGTGGCGGTTTTACTTACGGCAACTTTTAATCCGACTTCATTTACTTTGTTAGCAAATTCTAACCGGTCTTCAGTAGCTTTGATGGCTTCGACAGGTGTACCTAGAACTCTTATGTTATACTTTGCAAGGATTCCTTTTTCATAAAGATCTACACCAACGTTTAATGCTGTTTGTCCGCCGAACTGAAGAAGAATACTATCGGGTGATTCTTTTTGAATTATTCGTTCAACAAATTCAGTTTTGATGGGAAGGAAGTAAACTTTATCAGCAAAGTTTTCGGATGTTTGTATTGTCGCAATGTTTGGATTGATAAGGACAGAAGTTATACCGTCTTCTTTAAGTGCTTTTATTGCCTGGCTGCCGGAGTAATCGAATTCACCAGCCTGACCTATTTGAAGCGCACCGCTTCCTAATATCAAAACTTTTTTTGGTTTACCTTTTTTTATCATAACATTTTTCTTTTTGTCATGCTGATGGCAATGCCATTCAGCATCTTTAATTTATGTAGGAGATTCCGAACCTAGTTCGGAATGACATTTAACATCAGTTCAGTGCTCTGACAAACATATCAAAAATGAATTCGCTGTCATCGGGTCCTGGTGATGCTTCCGGGTGAAACTGTGATGCGAAGAACGGTTTTGATATATGAATGATTCCTTCGTTTGTTCCATCGTTATCATTTATAAACCATTCACGCCAGTCAACCGGCAGCGTTGAGGAATTTACAGCGTAACCATGATTCTGCGATGTTATGTAACATCTCTTTGTTCCGAATTCATTACACGGCTGATTATGACCGCGATGACCATATTTCAGTTTATAAGTATCGGCACCGGCAGCAAGTGCAAGTATCTGTGAGCCGAGACAAATTCCAAGAATAGGTTTGCTCAACTCCATTGCTCGTTTTGCATTTTCAATTGTTGCCTTGTTCATCCTAGGGTCGCCGGGACCATTTGAAATTACAATTCCGTTTGATTCGATCTCAGTGAAATCATAGTCATAAGGAACACGAACAACAGAAATATTTCTACCAAGGAATGCACGGATGATATTGTTCTTGGTTCCGCAATCAACAAGAACCACTTTTTGTTTACCGGCTTTATATTCAACCGGTGTTTTAATGCTTACTTCACCAACAAGATCAGTTTTATTTGGATCAGCAAAATTAATTTCATTTTTTTCGTCAATGATAATTTGGCCAAGCATTGTTCCGATCTCGCGGAGTTTCCTTGTCAGCATCCGGGTATCAATACCAGAAATGCCGGGAATTTTTTGTTCAACCATCCAGTCTGATAAAGATTTTTTTGCACTCCAGTGCGAGTAATTTTCTGAATACTCTGAAACAACCAAAGCTCTTACGTGAATGGAGTCTGATTCAAAAAACTTATACATACCATTTTCTTTTGCATCAGATGGAATTCCATAATTGCCGATCAATGGGTATGTGCAGACGAGTATTTGTCCGCGATAAGAGGGGTCAGTCATTGTTTCAGGATAGCCAACCATTCCGGTGTTGAAAACAACTTCACCATTTGTGTTGCCTTCATATCCAAATGAAATCCCTTCGAACATACTTCCATCCTGAAGAATGAGTTTAGCTTTCTTTTTTTGATGTTGAATCATTTAATGCTGCTTATACTATTCGGAAAAATTGAAAACATGTTTTAACAGAGTTTCTTCCACATAAAAAAATAGCCACTCAATGAGCGGCTATTAAAAAATAAAAAAAGTCACAATCAATGGTTTTATCTTCTTATGAATATTTCCGTTAAAATTCTTTTGCATTTGATTGGCTTAAAGATAAGGTAATCAACTAATAATATCAATTTAACATTCACTTATTTGATATTTAATTTTCTATTAACGAAATTAAACCCAACTTATTCATCGCCAGAGAAAAAAATTATTCAAATATTTGAAAATCCTGTTCTGAAATTCTTAGTCCGGGGCAAATTAACCGGCGTTAACTCCAGATTTTTTTTATCAAACCCAAATTCATTTCCATTTTATGAAAAAAAATAAAACTCCTAAAAAGCTCCCTAAGATTTTTATTCTTGATACAAATGTAATTTTACACGATGCAACATCAATAAGCCAATTCCAGGAAAATGATGTTGTAATTCCACTAACAGTAATTGAAGAACTTGACCATTTCAAAAGAGGCAGCCAGGTAATAAACCTTAATGCAAGAGAATTTGCACGTACTCTTGATTCGATAACAGGCACGGCTCTTTTTAACGGCGGCATTTCGATGGGTAAGGGAAGAGGTAAATTGCGCATTGCAATATCACGCGGTATCAGTCCATTGATAAGGGACATCTTCAGGGAAGATACACCTGATCACCGCATACTTAGCATTGCACACGAATGGAAAGAAAAATACGAGAACAGGGCAAACATCATACTTGTTACCAAAGATGTTAACCTGAGAATGAAAGCAAAGTCTCTCGGTATTCTTGCTGAGGATTATACTACAGACAGAGTCGCAAGCATTGAAGAGCTTTACAGTGGCAAAGAAATCATTGAAGAAATAGATGATGAATTAATACTTAATATTTTTCAATCTCCGTTTGAGGTACCGGCAAAACTTATTCTTAAGAAGACTAAAGCAGAAGCTTACCCGAATAAATATTATATACTTCGTAATACAGCAAGATCGGTTCTGGCTTATCTGGATCAGGATATGGGTAAGTTCCGGAAGGTTGAAAAAAATCTAACCTACGGAATCAAGCCGCGTAATGCCGAACAGACTTTTGCTGTTGACGCTCTTTGTAACCACGAAGTGCAGCTTGTTTCACTAACGGGAAAAGCGGGAACAGGCAAAACATTGCTTGCTCTCGCCAGCGCATTGCAGGTAAGAAAATCCTACAGACAAATTTTTATAGCAAGACCGATTGTTCCTTTGAGCAATAAAGATATTGGATTTCTACCAGGGGATGTTGAAAGTAAACTTGCGCCGTACATGCAGCCGCTATGGGATAACCTAAAAGTAATACAGGATCAGTTTCCGGAATCGGACAAACAGCATCAGCTAATAGATACAATGTTGAAAGATGAAAAATTAGTGATCGAACCTTTGAGTTATATTCGCGGAAGGAGTCTTCAACGGATATTTTTTATTGTCGATGAAGCGCAGAATCTTACGCCGCATGAAATCAAAACGATTATCACCCGCGCTGGTGAAGGTTCGAAGATTGTTTTTACCGGAGACATTTACCAAATAGATCATCCGTATCTCGATGGTCAGTCAAATGGGTTATCATTTCTTATTGACAGATTTAAAGGTCAAAAACTTTATGCTCATATTAATCTGGAAAAGGGAGAGCGATCAGAACTCGCTGAACTTGCCAGCAATCTTTTATAATAATCAGAGGAAAGATTTATGAAGAAATATTTTATCCTGTTGTTCACAACAATTATTTCAATAATATCAACCGGATGCCTTGAAGTAAATACACTCGTTAAGGTCAATAAAGACGGCTCAGGAACGGTTGAGGAAACATTGTTGTTCAGTTCTGAAGTTGTTCAAATGATAAAGCAATTTGCCGAATCTATGCCCGATTCCGGAACACAAAAGTTTTCTATTATGGATGAAGCAAAAATAAAAGAGAGTGCTCTAAAAATGGGTGAGGGGGTTAAATTCGTCTCTGCCAAACCATTAAAGAAAGCAGGCAGGGAAGGATACGTTGCTACATTCAGTTTTAAGGATATACGAAAATTAAAAATTAATCAGTCTCCAGATGATAAAATTCCTATGTCGGAAGGGGAAAATGCAGAAGGTGATAAAGCTGAATTGCTGACTTTCGCATTTCAAAAGGGAAATCCTTCTAAGCTTACAATTGTGCTTCCGGAAAAAGATTTTAAAAAAGAGAAGGGAGAAAAGACAGAGTCTGAAGGACAGGAGAAAAACGATTTCGGAGATCTTCAAAAAGCTAAACAGTTTTTTAAGGATATGAGGATTTCGATTGCTATGCAGTTTAATGATGGAATAAAAAGCACAGATGCATCTTACGTTGATGGTAATCAAATTACATTGTTCGATGTTAATTTCGGAGAGCTGCTGAAGCATGAGGATAAACTTAAATTATTAAAGGATACTAATCCCCAGAGTTTTGAGGAAGCGAAAGAAATTCTAAAAGATATTCCAGGTATCAGAATTGAAATGAACAGGAAAGTTTCAGTACAGTTTTAATTAAGGTTATAACAAAAAATTTTTCTAAGCCGCCTCGAGTGCGGCTTTATTATTTAGTTAGAAAAAATCTGGTTAATTTTAGATATCAAAATTGAGTAATTATGCCGGAAAAATTTGTTTATCCATTAGTCTACAGGTTGTTTTATACGCTTGGCAGTTTACCGTTTTCGCTATTGCTGATTTTCTATATCGTTCAGATATTTTTAACATCACAATTTGATACGCTGCATATTGTATTTTTACTGCTGGGTATTTCACTGCTGCTATTATTGAACCGGAAGTTTATTAAACTTTACAAAAATCTTCCGCTTGAAATTTCAGTTAAAGATGATA
Organism: Ignavibacteriales bacterium; assembly: GCA_016700155.1. NCBI lineage: Bacteria > Pseudomonadati > Ignavibacteriota > Ignavibacteria > Ignavibacteriales > Ignavibacteriales bacterium. Next base: position 3,611,182 of record CP065001.1, on the reverse strand, counting down.
GAATAATTGCGGTAAAATATTTTCTTTCCTCTAAATCAAATGAGATTTTGTTCAGCGAGATTACAGGTTTGAGCGGCGGTATCTTCGACGGCAAAATCAGCGGTATGATAATGCTGATTGATGAAAAGCAAAACAGGCAAATGGTTATTTCGGACAGAATAAAAAATTTTAATGTCCTTCTCACTGCTATTCTTAGTAAGGTAAACAAAGCAGTTTATGATGAAGCGATCTCGAAAATCGGGAAGCTAAAAAAAATCAACTCAGTTCCACTCAAATCAAAATAAAAATGAAAATTGCAGTATTATTATCCGGTGGTGTTGACAGTTCCGTTGCACTTCGCCTTCTTAAGGAAGAAGGGCATGACCTTACTGCGTACTACCTGAAAATATGGCTGCAGGATGAGTTCTCTTTTCTTGGTGATTGTCCGTGGGAAGAAGATCTTAAATATGCCCGCGACGTTTGTGATCAGGCTGATGTTGAATTAAAAGTGCTTCCGTTGCAGGAAGAGTATTGGGCTTCTGTTGTTTCTTATACAATTGATGAAATAAAAGAAGGAAGGACTCCTAATCCGGATATTTACTGTAACAGTTTAATTAAGTTCGGACAGTTCTATGAAAAAATCGATTCATCTTTTGATAAAGTTGCAAGCGGTCACTATGCGGGTGTCATCAATGAAAATGATTTATACAAATTGAAATGTTCACCCGATCCTGTAAAAGATCAAACTTACTTTCTCGCTTATCTTACTCAGGCACAAATATCACGAGCATTATTCCCGCTAAATAAGTACATGAAAAAAGATGTTCGTGAGCTGGCTGAGAAATATAGTCTTCCCACGATGCATAGAAGGGACAGCCAGGGAATTTGTTTCCTTGGTCAGATAAAGTTTAATGAATTTGTAAAACATCATCTTGGAGAAATACCCGGAGATATAATTGATGTTGACTCAGGAAAAATTCTTGGAAAGCATCACGGCTATTATTATTTCACAATTGGGCAGCGTTCAGGACTTGGACTATCAGGTGGTCCCTGGTATGTGGTTAATAAAGATGTGAAAGAAAATCTTATATACATCTCCCGCGAAAACAAAGCTATGCGTGAACGTAAAATTTTTGATGTTGGAAAGTTTAACTGGATAGCTGATAAACCTTCCGGAAAAAATCTTAGAGTGAAGATAAGACACGGAGCGAGATTTTATGATTGTTCTCTTGAGATTGAAAAAGAAGAGGGGATAGTCCGTTTAAAAGAAGCTGACCAGGGTATTGCCCCTGGTCAGTTTGCTGTTTTTTATGAAAATGATTATTGCCTTGGCGGAGCGGTTATTATTTCATAACCATCATTTTTTTTATGGCAGAAAAATTATTACCAACATTGAGTTGATAAACATATACACCGCTTGATAAATTACTTGCATCTATCTCAACTTCGTGAGTGCCTGCAGTAAATTCTTTGTTAACAACTTCCATAACTTTTTGTCCAAGCATATCGTAAACATATATTGCTGCTCTTTCAGCTACCGGCAGGTTGAATTTTACTTTTGTGCTCGGGTTAAAAGGATTAGGATAGTTCTGGAATAATTCATAGGATTCAGGAAGCAGATTTACTTCAACTTCATTTGAATAGCTGAAAGTTCCGTCAAAATCAATTTGCTTTAATCTGTAAACGTAATGTGCAATGATTGGTTGAACATCTGTATAGGTATAGTTATGTGCAGTTGTTGTTGTACCATTGCCGGCGATAAAAGCTATCGTTTCAAAATTTCCGTCTGAGCGTCGTTGAATCTCAAATCCATTATTGTTCGATTCAGATGAAGTACTCCAGCTGAGTGTTACATTGTTGTTGGATACTGCTGCAGTTAATGCACTCAGATCAACTCCTGTTGTCTGATCTGAGCCCCAGATTTCAACTTCCCAAACATTAGCCCAGTCATTGGCGCTGTTGCTATGACAAACTAATCTAACATATCTGCCTTGTATCGGTGAGAATTGATTAACTGTCCATTCGTCAGCAACGGATGATGCGTTATTAACAGCCGTTGTCCAGTTAACTGTATCTGTTCCCACCAGAACAGAATAAACATAAATTCTACCACCAAGAAAATCATAAAAAGATATTTTGGTCTGACTGATATTCGTTACCTGTCCAAGATCCCAGGTAATCCATTGAGGCATAGGATTCGCAGCCCACCTGGAGTTATTATTTCCGCTATAGTAACCTAATCCATCAGTTGTACCTTGTGGGGATGTATTCAAGTCCGTTGTTGCCGAAGCCCAAACATTGGATACCTGCATCATAGCCAAAGCACCATCAATGTGGTTTGCTGGTACTGTGATATTTGAAAAATTGGAACCTGTAAGTATTGTGGAAACGATGCCGTTAAAATTCCATTTGAATGATGGATCGGCGGTTGTGAAATTAGCTGTGTTCACAAGTCTGAATCTTCCCACTTTGACTTCTGTTCCTGATATATTTTCTAATCCGGGCATTGACGCAAAAGATAGCTCATATAAACCATCAGTATTAGTTACACTTATTCCAACTTCCGGAGGTATGGATGTAAATTGCGATGACCCATTAATATATGTGAAGGTTAGATTTCCGCTGTTTACTATATTTTGATTAAATCCGAATGCACATTGATAAGATGTTAAGCCAAAATCAGTGCTTCGGCTTTTAATAAAGATATCAAATTCATAAGTAGTGGCGTTAGTCATTTCCCAGTTTGAAAGTGTCATCAGATAATCTACCTGCGCATAGGAAAGGGTAAACCCAAGAAGCACGAAAAGGAATGCTTTAGTAATGGTAGTCTTCATAAGTCCTCGGTTTCTATAGTTAGTCAACATATTTTTGCTCATATCATCGTTTCAATAATTATGCTAAAAAAAATCTTGTTATTTATTAAGTAAAAGAGCTTTTTGTAAAGTAATTTTTCATTCCCGGTAATACTTACAGGAAATAGAGTTAATGCTAAGAATGAATACAAAAAGATTTTGACACTATCTTATTATCGGATGATATTTCAGATAGTTTAGCGCAGTTCATTTCCCCGTTCTTTATTGTGATATTAGGTGTGGCAACCTGCAGCTACTTAATTAATAACATCTTTTTTACATCAGAAAACTTATCTGGAACAATCAACTTATAAAAGTAAACCCCGCTGGGTAACTCATCTGCATTGAATAATACGGTGTGATTTCCTGCTTCAACTTCGCCGTCGAACAGAATCCTTACCTTTTCCCCAAGTAAATTATAGATAGCCAAATTAGCTAAACTTTTTTCCTTAATTGAAAACTGTATTTGTGTTGAGGGATTAAATGGATTGGGATAATTTTGAGTTAAAGAAAAACTCTCCGGTAAAATTTCAGGATCGTCAGATGATGATACTACAGTACTTCCCCAAATTTCAGCTTCCCAAATACCTGCAGGATTTCCCTGTCCATTTGAAGGATATAGTATTTCCAGCTTTATATATCTGCTGTCAACATTGTCGAAATAGTGTTCTGTCCATTCTTCGTGAGATGATGCTGCTTCAGATATTGCTCCGGACCAGTTTTCAGCGTCATTAGAAAAACTGATATTGTGAGCATAAGTAATTCCATCCTGAAAATTCATAAACGATAATTTTAACAGGTGGACTGAACGAACAGCACCAAGGTCAAATACAATCCATTGAGGCAGCGTTTCAACTACCCAGCCGGGATTCAACTCGGATTCTTGAAATCCAAAACCGTCAACCGCATCATAAGCAGATGAATTGAAATCCGCTGATGAAGCAAAAGCATTAATAACTGGATAGTGAATAGTTCCATTACTGCTTATCGAATAAATATGGTTCAATTGGTTTGTTATATCGTTAAAACCTGTCCCTGTAATTATTGACCGGGCATTACCTAAAAATCCCCATTTGATATTCAGATTACCCTCATTAAAGGGTACACTGTTGTACAATTTGAAACGACCAATTTTTTTTAGGCTGCTGTTAATAATTTCTTCGCCTGCCAATGAAGCGAAAGTCATATAATGCTGATTATTCTCAGCCATAATTCCAATCGATTCAGAGGGTCTCAATTCAGTAAGTTCAGAACTGCCGGGGATGACTGAAAAAGTACACTCGCCGTTGTTAAGCAAAGCCTGATTAAATGAAAATGCACATTGATAGGAGGTTAATAAAAATGGCGTAAGAGAACTTCTTAATAGAACATCAAACTCAAAAGTATTATCATCTGTTTTCTGTCCGTTGGCAAGACTAATTAAATAATCTGATTGTGCTGATAGATCTCCCCAAAAGATCCATACTAATGTAATGAAAGATACAAAAGTATATCTTTTGACAAGTTTGAACATGGTGTAATAACTCCCACGCAGACAGGTATCCGTCTTCAAAAAAAATTAATAAAGATGACAACTAATTTCCCCGGTGAAAGATTACCCAAATTGAGGTTAATTTTTCGCGGGCAAAATAATAAAATAAAGGTGTAGAATGAAAATAATTTTAAAAAAATGCCCGGATAATTCCGGGCATAAGTTAAAGATAAGTGATAAAATTAATTTGGTACTTGAGAAGATTTAAATAGGTTAGATCCTATCTTGCTATAATCAAGGACATTGATTGTTCCATTCATATCAATGTCACCAAGCCGGTATCCGGTTTGGAAAAGATTATTTCCAACAGAACCATAATCAATTACGTTTATTGAACCATTCAGATCCCCATCCCCGGAAAATAATCCGTATAGCCCGCTTCCTAAACTAACCATGGAATTTGAACCATATGCCTTGCCTTGTGAATCCGAAAAATCATAAAGAGCAGATGATTCAGTTAGGGCTACTGGTGTCGCACTCATTATAGGAAGATGATTCCTGTGTTTGATTACAAGATAGTAATAACCTGCTGCAAGTCCGTTTAAAGTAATTGTGCTGCTACCATCGAGATCAGTAATAGAACCATCACTCTTTAAGAATGCGGCTCTTCTCGCAGCAACAGTCGATGATGATGTACCTGTTCTGAATTCCAACAATATCCAATCAACAACTCCGGCAGGAATTGAAGCAACACTTTCGTTTCCTGAGTAACTCCACGGCGCAACATTATATGGTTGAGTCAAAGGTACATAACCCTGGTTTCTTAAATTAGTATTCATCGAACCGCTAAGGAAAGGTGCTTCAAGAAATATTTTGATGTTAGCTATTGGGGTTCCGCCTGCACCGGTTGAATGTTGAATTGCACCTAAATCCGGGGTTACACCGGGTGGTATAGGATTGCCGTTAATATCAAATAAATATTCAGGGATGATGACACCGGAGTTTCTGCCTGGGGAACTTTCCTGAAGACTAAAGTTTGCAATCAACTGGGCTTTGCGCATAGACTGAGTCCAGGTATTACTAACAAACTGAGGATTTAAACTTCTTTCATTATCAACATTAACTTTGTTAGTCCAGTAACTGAAATTGCTGTTTCCAATTTCAAGTGCATTAAAACTGCTGTTAAATGCGTAGTGAATTGTATTTGGTCCTGTCCAATAAGCTGAACCGGAATAGTACCTGAAATATAAACGAGAGCTTATATCGTTATGATATAAATTATTTTTCCATTCATTATCCAACCAAAGTGAATCCTGATGATAACCTGTTAATGTTGAACCATTTTTGTAAGTGAAGTTATAATTTTGGGCTGTATATATATAAACGATTCCAACAAAGATGTTATTGTAAATTTGATTATCATTAAATCCGGTTGTTCCGCCGGTAGTATAAGCCAGTGGATTAAGTTCCTGCCAACCAAGTATGGCACTAAAATCTGTATACCCAACTGTGTTATTATAAATTTTTGTGTTTCTAGCATTCGGCACGTTTATACCAGCAGCATAACCTGATGCTAATACCAGATTACCACGAATGACATTGTTGGCTCCACCACCATAGTGAGGCATGTTCTTTATACCTGTCGCATTTGTTTTTGAGACAAGGTTATATTCCATCAAGTTGTTGCTACCCTGTAAGTCAATTCCATCTTCACCTGCATTATAAATTTCATTATGATGAACCCAAACATTTCTGCTTGCAGAAACAAAAATTGCATCGTAGTCTGAATTTAAAACTGTGCAATATCCAATTTCTATATCATATATATCACCACCGCCTTCAAATGTCCAGGTTTCCGGTGCCGGTTCATTTGAGGGATTTCTAAAGAAATCAATTCCTGAACCTACAGCTCCTGTTCCATCCACAACGCATCTTAAAACTTTGACATGATGCATTGCGCCATTGTAAGACCAAAGGGATAATAAACCCCTGAATTCAATATCCTGAAGAATAACATATTGCCATCTTGAACTAATAGTATAGATCGCATATTTATTAGTTTGATTAGCACAACTTATCACAGGCAAGTTACCGGATCCATAAGCACCGAAAACGATATAATTTGTCGCAGTTCCTGTCAAGTGAACATTTGGTTGTAGCAGGGATTCGGATCCACCACCAGAAGTCGGGGCCCAAATTTCACCACGTTTAAATAGTATACTGTCACCGGCGACGAAAGTACTCCATGAAGTTTGAACTTTTTGAAGTGTTTTCCAGGCAAGGGAGGGTGACCTTCCGTTGTTCGAATCATTACCATTCGTAGCGTCAATGTAATAGTTTGTCGCAGATACATTTATTGCATAAAGAATTATCAAAGCAATTAGATAGAAGGTTTTTTTCATATTCATCATCTCTCCTTAGTTAGTCAAATTATTTCCCAGAAACAGATTTTGACAATTACTATGCCATAATGTACTTAAAAGGTGAATTAAAATTCTTCTTAATAGTGAGTGTAAAAAAATTTCTTATTTGGTAATGTATCTAAATTTACAACTTTGGTTTATAGTAACCAATTATTTATTTGTTGAGTCTTCTTTGTTTAGTGGTAAGTTTTACAAATCCATAATGTCCGAAAGTTGTAATTATTGCCACAAATTTTTTTATGTAATCGTCTTTATGATCGTGCTGAACACTGTATAAATTTCGCGAATCATGAATTACGTGTCTTGTCTTTGTCCGCTACTAATCATATTGAGCTGAATACATAAGTACTACGTATCAGGCTTTCTCATCTTGAAACTCGAAATGTTCGGTATTTAATTTATAAGTCATTATATTTCAATTGCTTATCTTGGCATATCTATTGAAATTATGTTTTGCGATCGTAAAATTATACACCGAATTATTAATTGAAAAATAAAAATTAATATTTGACCCTGAACCTGAAGTAGTTACAAAAATATAATAATTAAATATTTAAGTTTTTATTAAGTTACAAACAATTTATTTAACTATTCGAATTAAAATTGCACTTAACTCATTGAATATAACATTAGAATATTCTTTGTGAGTGCATCTTCTAAATAGAATTTCTGATTTCCTCCCCCGTAAAGGTCAGTCTTTGGCTGATTTCAGTTATTAGTGTAACTGACGGGGCGAAGCCATTTAAAATACAGTAAGCAATTTCCCCACTATCGAGTCACAATACATGAAAGAAATTTTATGAGTTCAATTTCTGAATTAAAACTTGGTGTTATCGGATTAGGTTATGTAGGGTTACCTCTCGCCGTCGAGTTTAGTAAAAAATATAAAGTCATTGGATTCGATATCAACACTATTAGAATTAATGAATTAAAAAATGGTGTCGATAAAACTTTAGAAGTATCAGCGGAAGAACTTAAATCAGCAGGTAATCTTTCTTACACAGCCGATCTGAATGAATTAAAAAACGCAAACATTTTTATTGTCACCGTTCCAACTCCGGTCGATGATTTTAAGAGACCCGATCTTACTCCGCTAATTAAAGCAAGTGAGACCGTTGGTAAAGTTTTAAAGAAAGGGGATATCGTCGTTTATGAATCAACAGTATATCCAGGCTGCACTGAAGATGATTGTGTTCCCGTTCTTGAAAGATTCAGCGGATTAAAATTCAACAAGGAATTTTATTGCGGCTACAGCCCTGAACGAATAAACCCCGGTGATAAAGAACATCGAGTTCACACAATAAAAAAAGTAGTAAGTGGCAGCACTCCTGAATCAGCACAATTACTAAATGAACTTTATGGTTCCATAATTACTGTGGGTACACATTTAGCTTCATCAATAAAAGTTGCTGAAGCAGCGAAAGTTATCGAGAATGCTCAGCGTGATATTAACATCGCATTTGTTAATGAACTTGCAATGTTATTTGATCTTATGGGAATTGATACTCTTGATGTACTTGAAGCTGCAGGAACAAAATGGAATTTCCTTCCATTTAAACCGGGACTGGTTGGCGGACACTGTATTGGCGTTGATCCGTATTATCTTACACATAAAGCGATGCATCTTGGTTATAACCCCGCAATAATTTTAGCTGGTCGAAGAATAAATGATGGCATGGGTGCTTACGTTGCAAAGAATCTCGTCAAGTTAATGATAAAGAATGATCACAAGATCAATGGCTCAAAAATACTGGTGATGGGAATTACGTTCAAAGAAAATTGTCCTGACATACGAAACTCAAGAGTGATTGACATAATCAATGAACTAAAAGAATTCGGATGTAGTGTTGACGTGTTTGATCCATGGGCTGACAAGCAGGAAGTTAAACATGAATATGGTATTGATATCTTTACTTCGACTGATGAACTAAAAAATAAAAATTACTCCGGGCTCGTACTCGCAGTTTCGCATAAAGCATTTAATGAAATTGATTTCAAATCATTTAAGAATAACGATACGGTTATCTATGATGTTAAAGGATTTCTTGCTAAAGATATAATTGATGATCGTCTTTAATAAAACAGTTATCGCTAAATAAGGAAAACAAAATAAGAATGAGCAAAATAGATTTTTTAGTTACCGGCGGCGGCGGATTTATCGGTTCAAACATTGTTGAATCTTTATTGAAGAAAGGTTTCTCCGTTAGAGTAATGGATAACTTTTCAACAGGTAAAAGAGAAAACATAAAACCATTTGAAAAAGACATTGACCTCTTTGAAGGAGATATCAGGAATTTTCATCTTGTAGAAAAAGCTGTTAAGAATGTTGAAGTGATTTTGCATCAGGCTGCGCTTCCATCAGTGCCAAGATCAGTCGCGGACCCTATCTCATCAGACCAGGCAAACATTCAGGGGACTTTAAATATTCTTTATGCCGCAAAAGAAAATGGAGTTAGAAAAGTTGTGTTCGCTTCTTCATCCTCTGTTTACGGTGATAATCCTGTTCTGCCAAAACATGAAGGAATGATTCCAAATCCATTATCACCTTACGCTGTTACAAAATTAACCGGAGAAAAATACTGCCAGGTGTTTTCAAATCTTTACGGACTCGAAACAGTTTGTCTCCGTTATTTCAATGTGTTCGGACCTAAGCAGGATCCTAACTCACAGTACTCAGCAGTTATCCCAAAGTTTATAAAAGCAATGTTGAAAGATGAACGTCCTGTTATTTACGGTGACGGTGAACAAAGCCGCGATTTTACTTTTATAGAAAATGTAATTGAAGGAAACGTACTCGCAGCGAATTATAAAAATGAAAAATCACTCGTTGCTAATTGCGCATGTCATGGACAAATTACTCTTAATCAATTGGTAGATGAAATAAATAAAATTATTGGTAAGAACATTAAACCGGTTTATGACAAAGAGCGTCCGGGAGATATCAAACATTCATTTGCCGATATTGAACTGATCAAGTCTAAACTTAATTTTGAACCGAAAGTTTCTTTCCTTGAAGGATTGAAAAAAACAATTGAATACACTTCACGTTAATTATATTTCCTAAAAACCAAATTTGTTAAACAGAATTAAATCACTCTCTTTCCTGACCTTTTTTAATAAAGGACATGAAAGAACCATAAACATAAAAAAGAACATTGCCTCTTCTTTTGTTTATAGAGGAATTGCTATTGCAATAAGTCTTGTTCAGTTACCGCTTACACTTACTTATCTTAACAACACACAATATGGTGTCTGGATAACGCTTGGTTCAATTATAAACTGGTTTGCTTTTTTTGATGTTGGACTAGGACACGGACTCAGAAATAAATTTGCAGAAGCTTTAGCAAAGAATGATAAAACACTTGCCAGGATTTATGTAAGCACAACTTACGCAATGATCATTGCAATAGTGCTGGTGTGGACATTACTATTCCTAATCATAAATCCGTTTTTAAACTGGGTCGCAATACTTCAGGCTCCACCCGCATTTGCTGCTGATGTGGAAATTTTAGTTTTGTACGTGATGGCTTCATTCGCTCTTGGTTTTATACTTCAATTGATAAAACCAATTTTAATGGCTGATCAAAAGCCCGCGATAAATGATTTGATAAATCTATGTGCAAGTATTCTTACAATTGTTATTACGATTATTCTCATCCAGACAACAGAAAGCTCTCTGCTTTTACTCGGTATCAGTTTTAGTTTTGTTCCCGTTGTAATCACACTTGTTGCCACAATTTATTTGTTCGTGAAAAAATATCCTGAGTTTATTCCTTCAATCAAATTTATAGAACTTAAGTATGCTCGCGATCTTACCTCACTCGGAGTAAAATTTTTTATTATCCAGATAGCAGGTGTTGTAATCTACTCGACCGATAATATGATAATTACACAAACACTAGGACCGGCAGAAGTAACACCTTACAGCATATCATACAAATATTTTGAAATGCTGAACATGGTTTTTATGATCGTGGCAACTCCGTTCTGGTCAGGCTTTACGGAAGCGTATTACAAAGGTGAGATTGACTGGATAAAAAGCACAATGAAAAAACTGATGTATATAATGTCGGGATTTATAGGCATCACAATCATAATGGTTGCATCCTCAACATTTGTGTTTGATACATGGCTTCAGGGAAAAGTACATGTGCCGATAATGATTTCACTTTTTATGGGTTTATATATTATTATAAAAATCTGGGAGACGATTTTCTGTTTGTTTATTAATGGTGTCGGCAAAATCAAACTTCAATTGTATATGTCTGTTGGCGCAGCATTAATAAATATTCCTCTCTCAATATATTTTGCAAAAACTCTTGGTTTAGGTTCTGCCGGAGTAATTCTTGCAACGTGTGTTTGCACAGTTTATGCGCTTGTGTTGTGGCCAATGCAGTACAAAAAGATTATCACAAAAACCGATTACGGAATCTGGGGTAAATAGCAGTTGGGTATTT